>JADBYA010000024.1 GCA_020403245.1 Flavobacterium sp.
ATACTTAATACTTAATACTTAATACTTAATACTTAATACTTAATACATAGGTCTTAATACAATAAAAAAACAAAATATTGGAAGTCTTAATACTTAATACTTAATACATAGGTCTTAATACTTAATACTCCAATCTTAATACTTAAAAAAATTATGAAAACAGCCTACATAGTATCCGCATACAGAACCGCGGTTGGAAAAGCACCAAAAGGTCTATTTCGATTTAAACGTCCCGATGAGTTGGCAGCCGAAACCATTCAATTTATGATGAATGAATTGCCCGATTTCGATAAAAAACGAATTGACGATGTTATGGTGGGTAACGCCATGCCTGAAGCCGAACAAGGTTTGAACGTAGCGCGTTTGATTTCCTTAATGGGATTAAAAGTAACCGATGTTCCTGGGGTAACTGTTAATCGTTATTGCGCTTCGGGATTGGAAACCATTGCCATGGCAACCGCAAAAATCCAAAGTGGGATGGCCGATTGCATTATAGCCGGTGGTGCAGAAAGCATGAGTTTTATTCCGATGGGGGGGTACAAACCCACACCCGATTACGCCGTGGCAAAAGCTGGAAACGAAGATTATTATTGGGGAATGGGATTAACGGCAGAAGCTGTTGCCAAGCAATTCAACATCTCTCGTGAAGACCAAGATGAATTTGCCTTCCATTCCCACAAAAAAGCTTTGCAAGCACAAGCTGAAGGCAAGTTTGATAAACAAATAGTTCCGATTACTGTGGAACAAACGTTCATTAACGAAAATGGTAAAAAGGAAACCAAATCGTATACCGTTACCAAAGACGAAGGCCCAAGAGCCGATACCAATACGATTGCTTTAGGAAACTTAAAACCCGTTTTTGCAGCCGACGGAAGCGTAACCGCTGGTAATTCTTCTCAAATGAGTGATGGTGCAGCATTTGTATTAATTATGAGTGAAGACATGGTCAAAGAATTAGGGCTCACCCCTATTGCCCGTATGGTAAGCTACGCCGCGGCTGGTGTAGAACCACGAATTATGGGGATTGGACCCGTGAAAGCCATTCCAAAGGCCTTAAAACAAGCAGGTTTGACTTTAAATGATATTGGATTAATCGAATTAAACGAGGCCTTTGCCTCACAAGCATTGGCCGTAACTCGCGAATTAAATTTAAATCCAAATAGCATCAATGTCAATGGTGGAGCGATTGCGTTAGGTCATCCTTTGGGTTGCACGGGAGCCAAATTATCAGTCCAATTATTTGATGAAATGAAACGTCGAGGGGATAAATACGGAATTGTGAGTATGTGTGTAGGAACCGGACAAGGTGCTGCTGGGGTTTATGAACTACTCTAATTTTAAACATTAAGAAGTTAAGAAAAATTAAGGATTCCATTAAGCTTAATTATTCTTAATTTAGAAACTTAACTTCTTAATGGTAAACAAAAAATAAAATTTTAAAATAATAAAGAAATGGAAGATATAACAAGAGGTGGACAGTTTTTGGTAAAAGAAACACAATGTGAAGACATCTTTACACCCGAAGATTTTTCGGAAGAACAAATCATGATGCGTGACAGCGTTAAAGAATTTGTAGATAAAGAAATCTGGCCAAACAAAGACCGTTTTGAACACAAAGACTATGCTTTTACGGAAGAAATGATGCGTAAAGCAGGAGAAATGGGATTTTTAAGCGTTGCCGTTCCTGAAGCATATGGCGGCCTGGGTATGGGTTTTGTAGATACGTGCTTGGTATGTGACTACATTTCAGGCGCTACAGGTTCGTTTTCAACAGCTTTTGGTGCGCATACCGGAATTGGAACAATGCCAATTACACTATACGGAACCGAAGAACAAAAACAAAAATACGTACCTAAACTAGCTTCTGGCGAATGGTTTGGAGCGTATTGTTTAACCGAACCAGGCGCTGGCTCTGATGCCAATTCTGGAAAAACTAAGGCCGTTTTATCAGCTGATGGCAAATCCTATTCCATTACAGGTCAAAAAATGTGGATATCCAATGCCGGTTTCTGTTCCGTATTTATAGTATTTGCTCGAATTGAAGACGATAAAAATATTACAGGATTCATTATCGAAAATGATGCTGCCAATGGCATTACCATGAACGAAGAAGAACACAAACTAGGAATTCGCGCTTCTTCTACCCGACAAGTATTCTTTAATGAGACTAAAGTTCCGGTCGAAAATATGTTGGCTGGTCGTGGTGAAGGGTTTAAAATTGCGATGAATGCTTTGAATGTTGGACGGATCAAATTGGCTGCTGCTTGTCTAGATGCCCAACGCCGTGTGACTTCCAATGCGGTGAATTATGCGAATGAAAGAATTCAATTCAATACGCCAATTGCACAATTTGGAGCTATCCGTTATAAATTAGCCGAAATGGCCACTTCTGCCTATGCGGGAGAAAGTGCTACCTATCGTGCTGCTAAAGATATCGAAACCCGTATCAAATTACGTGAAGCCGAAGGTACTTCCCATCAGGAAGCCGAATTGAAAGGCGTGGAAGAATTTGCAATCGAGTGTTCTATTTTAAAAGTGGCGGTTTCTGAAGATGTTCAAAACTGTGCTGACGAAGGCATTCAGATTTATGGTGGCATGGGATTTTCAGAAGATACACCAATGGAAAGTGCTTGGCGCGATGCTCGTATTGCTCGTATCTATGAAGGAACAAACGAAATTAACCGAATGTTATCGGTGGGCATGCTAATCAAAAAAGCCATGAAAGGCCATGTTGATTTGCTTGGACCAGCATCAAAAGTGCAAGAAGAATTGATGGGCATTCCATCATTTGATACTCCGGACTATTCCGAATTGTTTGCTGAAGAAAAAGAATTGATTGGCAAATTGAAAAAAGCATTCCTGATGGTTGCCGGTGGAGCAGTTCAAAAATACGGAATGGATTTAGATGAACACCAACAATTATTGATGGCAGCAGCCGATATGTTGATTGAAATTTACATGGCAGAAAGCACCTTATTACGCACTGAGAAGATGGCAAAAGCGCAGGGCGAAGATAAAGTAAAAGAACAAATAGCTATGGCTAAGTTATACTTATACAAAGCAGTAGATATTATCAATCAAAAAGGAAAAGAAAGCATTATATCATTTGCCGAGGGCGATGAACAACGCATGATGTTGATGGGATTGCGCCGTTTTACCAAATACACCAACATGCCAAACATCGTTGGATTAAGAGAAACCATTACCACCAAGTTAGTGGCAGAAAATAGTTATTGTTTTTAGTTTTAAGTTAAGTTAATTGTTTGGAAAACCATCCATTTTTTTGGGTGGTTTTTTTTATAAATAGTTTTTATTTTCAATCATTGCTATCCGATAAAAATTCAATTTAAGACTTTTTACATAAAAATTATTTAACTCGCAAAGGCGCTAAGACGCTATATACAGAAAATTTTCTTTGCGCCATTGTGTGTTTGCGAGAAACAATCAAAACACCAAACTGGTGCTCGTCTATGAAGAGTACCTACTTAAATTAAAACAAAAATCGTAGCATTTGCAATGCGGTTAACCAATACAGAAGTAATAATGAAGCTTCTGTTTTTATATTATTGTTTTCTCAAAAATACTATATTTGATAAAATGTTTTAAAACCCGCGTTACAAACGCTTTATTTGTCAAATAAAGGTAAATAGGTACTCGTCATAGACGAGCACCGGAAAGGATTTCTATATTGACCAAGCGAAAAATAAAGGTATTGTTTCAAAGTTAGTTTAATAAAGATTAATTAATTATTGTAAATCAATTAAAATGTAAATTTTAGATTTAATTAAAACTATTAAAATAGTTAACATATAAAACTATGAAAAAAATTAGTATCCTTTTATGCCTCATTTTTAGTTTAATTTCATTTTCCCAAGAGAAGAAAGTTGTAAAAGCAGGTTATATTACTTTCAATAGCAATTCAATACTTGAATTTAAAAATCTAACTATTGAAAATGGAAATGCAACTTATTTTAATGAAGTTTCTCAAACAGAAACAACGTATCCGTTAACCTCCATAAAAAAGATCATGGATATTAATGGTACTATAGTCTATGAGTCTGAAAACAAAATAAAAGTCAAAAATGTTACTAATGAGCAAACCTCAAAAAAAGAAACTGTAGTTCTTAAAAAGAAGAGTGAAAAACTTATTTATAAATCAGCATCCAAAATAACTTTGAATGATGAAATCCTTACCGATGATCAATTAGCATCAGTTTTAAAAGTAGAACCAAGTATTTACAATCAATATAAAAAAGGGAAAAATGGAGCCATGCTTGGCAGTATTTTAATAGGGGGAGGAATAGGTTTTTTCATTGGTAGCGGATTAAGTAATGTATCACTTGCCAATAATGGAAAAAAAGGTTCGTCAGCTTTCCTCATTGTTGGTTTGGCTACAGCTGTTGTTGGAATTCCAGTAAGATTAGGCGGAATTAAGAATATTAAGGAAGCCATAGAGGGGTATAATTCTATGCCCAACAAAAATATTTCCTATTTTGATAAATCAGCATTAAAAGTTATCGCCAATGCCAATGGTATTGGTTTTCAATTGGAGTTTTAATTAAACCCCGACTGCCCGGTTTATTCAACTACTATTTTCTTAGTAATTCTTACTTTATTCGCTTCAAAAACAGCCAAATACATTCCTTTAGCTAATCCCATTAATGAAACAGTTTCTAGTAACTGTGCGTTTTGAAATTGTTTATTCAATACGACCTTTCCTTGCATATCCATTAGAGAAAAAGTATAATCACTAGCTTCAAGTGACCCTAAACTAATATTCAAAATGTCTTTTGCTGGACTTGGAAAAAAACTAATTTGATTATCATTATAACTAGCGTTTGTTAATGTTGTAGACGCTTTGGCAAAATGTAACATCGCTCCAGTAGCTGCTTTGGCAATATTGTATACATAGACTGGATCCATATTGATTAATAAATCAGTTGCGGTATGCCGGTGTGGCGTTTCATTTTTTTCAAAAAAACCAGTAATGATTTCGTTATTATCTTCAAACGGCATATAATCGGATGCATAAGCATAAGACAAAAAAGTATTTAATGGCGAGTATAAATCAACACAAGTAATTAACTGATTCGTAAACATATTTGAAGCAGCATTGTTTGAAGTTGGACTACCAGTGTCTCTCTCGCAAGTAATGGTATCATTAATCATATCTGCTCTTCCTCCTACTTCGTCTATATTAAAAACCAAGCGTATGTCCATTTTAGGAGTAGTTCCGTTTACTACTGTAGAAACGAAGTGTTGGCTTCCTATTAATCCATCTTCTTCACCACTGAAATTGATAAATTTAATGGAATATTCTGTTGGTATGTTTTTTAATAAACGAGCCACTTCAAAAATGGTAACAATTCCACTTCCGTTATCATTAGTTCCTTTACCCGTTATGGTATCATAATGTCCACACAAAATGATATATGTATTTGGATATAGCGTTCCCACTTTTGTAACCACCAAGTTTTTACAGGTTGCTGAACCATTTGTAAAACTATATTCTTGCATTTGTGCAGCAGTGTAACCGTAGCTTAAATATTCTGCTTTTAACCAATTAAGAGTATTTTGTAATGAAGCTGTGCCTCTTCTTTTAACTCCTAAATTTTCAAATTCAGTTAGGTTATTAAGAATATTGGAAGCTGATACTTGGTCTGCAACGCTACCATAATAGGGAATAAAAATTTGAGTATGTCCTTTAGTAATAAAAAACAAAAAGAAAAATGAAAATAATAGTTTTTTCATTGCTAATTTGATACTATACATTCGTTTAAATTGAAAAATCATTAGCAAATGTAATCAATAAAAAAATAAATTTCATAGTGGATATTTATTTTATTGATACAAAAAACCATTCACAAGCCCTTAAAAACATAGCTTTTAAAACATCTTAATCAAAACTTAAGAATTCATTACCCTTTTCTGGCACACCAATTGAAATAGTGTGTGTAACGGAAATAATTTCTGTTTGAAGAAGCCAAATCCCGAAACTTCGGGTGGAAAAGCCAATTACTAACGTATAAATGTAAAGATCATGAAAAAAATTACCTTTTTAGTAGCAAGCGTTTTAATGACAAGTGGATTTATAAACGCATCAGAAAGCAGCACAAGATTCAGCTTTGAAGAACCAATTTCATTTGTAGAAAGAGGCATTGAGTTTTTTGTTTTTCCAAATGGAGATTTTGATTTTAATACGCGTCCACAGGATAGCCAAGGAGACTATTTTTATAAAGCTGCCGGAAAACGTGGTGCTTCAATTCAAGAAAGAAGAACATTTAACTATGGTACTCGAATAGAACATGATGGTTTTGGTAGGGTTAGACGCGTTGGTAACACGTTTATCAATTACGATACTAACGATAGAGTAAGTCGCATTGGAAGTGTATATATGAGATACAACAGAGTTGGTCTAACTCAAATTGGTGGAATGAGAATTATATACAACTACAGAGGCGAAATAGTGGACACCTTTGGTGCGATCAAAAGGTATTATAACTCTGGTTATGCCTACAACCATACTAATTGCGACGTAAGCACTAATTACTATTCGGCTTCAAACTATACTGACAATGATTATTACTATTATAGAGCAGATGGCACCAAAGCTAAAATTGAAGAAAAAAAATAAGTTAGGTTAAATTGAATGGTTTGATTTTGTTGAAAAAAATCCCGCAAAGTGAAAACGATGCGGGATTTTTGATTTTATAAACCAAAAGAGATTAATGTGAGTTGCTCACTTTATTATCAAAATCAATTCCTTGAGCTTTTAAAATTCCAGTTACCTTCCATGCATAAAAAGCTAGATACGCAAAACATATTACACCTACAATATAGCTTATATGAATGTTAGAGATATCGGCAATATAACCCTGCAACCAACTTACAATTCCTCCACCCATAATCATCATAATCAAAAAACTACTGCCTTGACTGGTGTGTTTACCCAAACCACTGATAGCTAATGTAAAAATACAAGGCCAAAGCGTACTACAGAATAACCCAACACTAGTGAAAGCATAAACACTCACCATGCCTTTGGTAGCCATTCCGGTTAATAATGCGACAATTCCCAAAACGGAGAATATCAATAACATTCTGGCAGGATTTCCTTTACTTGCCATATCAGCTACTATTAAAACTAAAATAATTAATCCATAAACATAGAAGGGTGTTAAATCGTGATTCATAAATTTATTGACTGCTAAGAATACTCCAAATGCCAAATAAGGCGCAATAAAACGCAAGATTTTTTGCAAATTCATATCATCTGTAAAAGCTTCAACGGCACCAGTCCATCGACCAATCATCAAACTAGCCCAATATAAAGATATAAACGGAGCAATATCTTTGGTTTCAAATCCTAAATCGCCTTCCATATAAGCTGGCAAATTACTCGCTGTTGAGACTTCAACTCCAACGTATACAAAAATCCCAATCATACCCAAAACCAATTGTGGATATTTTAATGCAGAACTTCTGCTTGTGTTTATTTCACCTTCTACTTCAACTACAGCAGCTGGTTTATCTGGTAATGAGGAAAATTTTAACAAAACTGCTACCAATAAAAAAGCAGCTCCTAGAACCAAATAAGGGGTTTTAACACTTTCAATGCTCATTTCTGTATTTCCTGAAATAGCTGAACCAAAGATGGCAAAACTCACAATTAATGGACCTATGGTTGTTCCTAAATTATTAATTCCTCCTGCCAATGTTAATCGTTGAGAACCTGTTGTAATTGGTCCGAGTGCAATTGCTAATGGATTAGCAACCGTTTGTTGTAGTGAAAATCCAAGTGCCACAATAAATAAACCTGAAAGCATCAATGGAAAGGAACCCATATTTGCCGCAGGATAAAACAACAACGTTCCAAGTGCAGAAATAACCAGGCCAAGCGCCAAGGAATTTTTATAACCTATTCTATTAATTAAATCGCCCTTTGTTAAATAAGAAATAATCATATAAATAATTGAACCAACGGTATAAGCAACATAAAACGCTACAGATACCAATTGACTTTCTCCTTGAGTTAAATGAAATGCTTTTTTAAAAACAGGGATTAAGATATCGTTACTGGCAGCAACAAATCCCCAAAAGAAGAAGACGGTTACTAATGGAATAAATTGTGCCCAATTGGTTTTTACGTTTGTTGTACTCATGATTTTTTTGTTATTGGTTAATGGTTAATTTTGTGTAATGTATTGTTGTATATTGTATTGTTGTATATTGTATTGTTGTATGATGTGCAATTGAATTTGTTATTGATATTGAAATTGATATTGAAATTGATATTGAAATTGATATTGAAATTGATATTGAAATTGATATTGCTATAAATTTTAACCACAAAGTTCACTAAGTTTTGCGCAAAGTTCACTAAGTAACTTAAAATATAGAATTGATTATACAATTACTTTTTACTTTTTACTTTTTAATCCCAAGTCCCAACTCCCAATTCCCAACTATTCACTCTTCACTACTTCACTCTTCACTCCTATTCCGTTATTATTAAACGCTTCAATTTGGAAATAATAGGCATCCGAACGGTCAAGTCCGTTGAAATAGTATTCGGTTTTACCATAGACCATAATCGAACCGTATAATTTGTCCGCCGATTTGCCGAAGTAAATTACGTAACCATCGGCATTGGGTTCTTGTTGCCATTTGAACCAAACGTTTCTGCGTTCGCCTTTCACTCGTGGTCCAGAACGTAGCGGAACAAATCCTTTTACTTCGGCTGGTTTTTCGCCACTTCCTTTTCCAAAAATACGAAAACCACTAATCGCAAATTTACCTGTTGGCATGCTGATATTTTCTAGCTTCAAATAATGAGCAACGAGTGGCTTTTGCAGTTCGATGTATTCGTGCGGCACATCTTTGGTGCTTTTGCTTTTATCAATGGCTACTTTCCAATTCTTGTTATCATCAGAGGTGTAAATGATGTATTTGTGTCCAGTTGTGGTATCAGGTTTGCCCATGATGTCCGCATCTTGGTCAGCGTAGTTGATTTGTATCGCGTTTATGGTACTTTTTTCGCCCAAATCCGTAATTAAATATTCTCCTTTATTAGCCGTTTTTGCCGACCAATAGGTTTTAATATCTTCATCAACAGCAAGATTGGGTTGAAAGCCACCTAAAGTTGACGAAACCTGAACGGGTTTGTTGTAATTGAGTAACATCCATCCCGCAAAACTTTCGCTTAAATGACCCTTGTTTCCCGATGGTAAAAACGTTGGATAATCGCCGTAAGCTGTATTGGAATAAAGAATATCGTCTTTATCAAAACCTGCAGGCCAAATGCCTAATCGGCGTTCAAAGTTATTTTTCACACAAATGCCAATCGTGGAAACATGCCAATAGTGATTATTCGCATCTGTGAAAGTCGCACCATGTCCAGCACCGCGAGCAAATCCGCCAGGTTTATAGGAAAACGGATTGTGCGATTGGTATTCAAATGGTCCAAGAGGATGTTTCCCAACATAAACGCCATCAGCATACCCGCTGAATTCCGTTCCCGGCGCACCATATTGCAAATAATATTTATCTTTATGTTTGGTCATAAAAGCACCTTCAGTAAACGGTTGTAAAAAGGTATTATCGTTGTGTTCGCCAAAGCGTTCCCAACCGTGTTCGTGGTCATTCAATGCTAAAACAGGAATGCGTTCGCCTTCTGGTTGAAAGGTTTTGCGGTTGAGTTTCATTCCGTAAAGCGGATATAAATTACTCGAACCATAATATTCATAAATTTCATCGGTGTCTTCATCCCAAAATAGTTGCGGATCCCAAGCAGCAGCTTCCGATTTGTGGATGAGTTCTTTCCATTCGCCTTTTGACGGATTGGTGCTCATCCATAGTGGGAAATTCTTTCCGTGAGTTGAACCAACCACTAGTAAGGTATCATTGACAAAAGACAACGATGGTGCGCAAAGTTCGTCATAGACTTTATGCTCAGGGCGAAGAAATTTTTTTGATATATAATTCCAATCAGACATGTCCTTACTGTGCCAATAACCCCATTGATTAGTAGAAAAAAGGTAATATTCGCCTTTGAAAAAAGTGATTACAGGATCGGCAGTAGCTCGATGTTTTCCTTGTTTTACAAAATCGGGAATGGGACAATAGCCATAGTCAATATTGATGGGGTTGCAATAAGTTTTGTTTTGTGCTTCAACTTCAAACGAAAAAATCGAAAAAAATAAAAACATCAAAAATAAGTTTTTCTGCATCATCTTAGACCTACTATATTTAAAATAACTTTTCAATTCTTGAAGTTGATTTTTGATATTGATATTTAATTTGATATTGAAATTGATATTGAAATTGAATTAATTAATTAATCGGAGTAAAGCTAACCGCCGTTCCACCACCAGCTGCCAAAACCAATTTTAATTTTGACTTTGAAGTAACGGTCATCGTTTTAATCTCGTAGTTTACAGGGTTTTTCTCCCAATGGGCTGTCTTCCCATCTTGATAAATGGTGGCTTTGTATTTTGTATTTGGCGAAAGAAAATCCAGTTTAATTTCGGAATTTCTAGCATTTTCATCGGTGATAGCTCCAAGAAACCAATTTTCGGATTGTTTATCTTTTCTAGCAACGGTCAAATAATCGCCTGGTTCGGCCTCGAGATACTTACTGTCTTGCCAATCAACCGCAACGTCTTTGATGAACTGAAAAGCATCAAGGTATTTTTCATAATTTTCAGGTAAATCGGCTGCCATTTGTAGAGGCGAATACATGGTTATATAGAGCGCCAATTGTTTAGCTAAAGTGGTATGCACTTGTTCTTTTTTTGACTTGTCGTAATAATTCATTTTGATTTCAAAAATTCCTGGTGTATAATCCATTGGTCCGCCAAGAAGTCTTGTAAACGGTAAAATAGTTTCATGCATGGGTGGATTTCCGTTGCTCCAAGCGTTGAATTCGTTTCCGCGAGCTGCTTCGGCTGCAATGTAATTTGGATAGGTTCTGTGATAACCTGTTGGGCGAGAACTTTCGTGTGAGTTGACCATCATTTTATAATCGGCAAAACGGCGTGCAACAAAGTTGTAGTGATTGACCATGGTTTGCCCATCGTGGAATTCGCCACGAGGAATAATTTTACCTACATAACCTGATTTTGCGGCAGGATAACCGTATTTTTTCATCAAATCTAAAGCTCTGTCTAAGTGTCTTTCATAATTAGCCACTGAACCCGAAGTTTCGTGGTGCATGATTAGTTGAACTCCTTTTGATTTAGCATAATCGTTAACTTCTTTCAAATCAAAATCGGGATAAGGAGTTACAAAATCGAAAACATCTTCTTTCCAATTGCCAAACCAATCTTCCCAACCCACATTCCAACCTTCGACCAAAACGCCGTCAAAACGATGTTTAGCCGCAAAATCGATGTAGCGTTTTGTATTAGCTGTGTTTGCTCCGTGTTTTCCCGATGGAATTAAATCTTGCGTAAGTACGTTTTGTGCATTTTGACTTCCTGCATAATCCCAAGTCGATTTTCCAACGTGCATTTCCCACCAAACACCTACATATTTCATTGGTTTTATCCATGAAGTATCTTCAAGTTTGCAAGGTTCATTGAGATTTAAAATCATTTTGGAACCTACAATAGTTCGCGCATCATCACTAATCATAATAGTACGCCAAGGCGAAACACAAGGAGTTTGTAAATAGGCCTTATCGCCAATAGAGTTGGGAACCAAATGAGATGTTAAAGCATACGTTTTTGGGCTGACATCCAAATGCATGACCGGATAATTGACAACGGCTGCTTCAAAAATATTTATATAAATTCCATCTTCCGATTTCATCATCAATGGGGATTGCACCGCATATTTACTAAAAATGGTTTTTAAACCAATACCATTTTTTAAGTTGACATTATCGGTATTAATTTCAGAAAATTTGGTTTCTTCATAAGGATATTCTTGACTATCATAATCGCCTGGTATCCAAAAAGTTTTGTGGTTTCCCGCTAGGTTAAACTCGGTTTTCTCCTCTTTGATGATGAAATAATTCAAGTCTTTTTGTTTTGGAAATTCATAACGAAAAGCTACTCCTTCATCATATACTTTGAAAATAATATTCATTTTTCTATTCGTATCGGCTTGTGACAAGGCAACTGTCATTTCGTTATAGTGATTAACGATGCTTGCTTGTTCACCCAAAACGGGCTGCCAAGTTTCGTTAAACGTTATATTTTTTATCCCATTACTAGAAAAATTAGTAGCAAGATTAGAACCATCTTTCAAATAAATTCCCAATGCACTTTGAAGTATAACTGGTTTATTATTAAAGGTAACCGAATAAGTAGGTCTGCCGTTTTCTGTCAATCCAAAATCGAGCAAGATTTGCTTGGAAGGCGATTGAACACTTTGTGCAGAAACACAAAAAACAAACAAAAGCAAAGCGATAGAAAGTATTTTTTTCATATAATCATAATTTTGCTAAAGATAGAAAAACTTGCCATTTTTAAAAAACCCTTTAGCACTTGCCAAAGGGTTTTTATAGAAGTGCACAAATAACTTAATTAACCAAATCAAATACTACTCTGCTAGTAGTATCGGAATTTGACCCAATAAATACTTCAAATTTTCCTGGTTCAGCAACAAATTGTAAATCAGAATTATAAAATTTTAATTCTTCTATTGAAATTTCAAAGGTGACAGTTTTAGTTTCTCCTTTATTAATTTCTATTTTTTGAAAACCTTTTAGTTCTTTTAAAGGACGCGTTACCGAACCTATGACATCGCGAATGTATAATTGAACCACTTCTTTTCCGTCATAATTACCCGAATTGGTTACAGGAACGGATACATTAATGGTTTCCGATGCGGTCATTTTATTGGATGAAATGAAAAGATTTCCATAGGTAAAAGTAGTATAGCTCAACCCAAACCCAAAAGGAAATAAGGGTTCATTTCTCTCATCGATATAGTTGGTTTTGAATTTTTCAAATTTTCCTTCAGAATTACCCAAAGGTCTTCCTGTGTTTTTGGCATTGTAATAAATGGGGATTTGTCCAATAGTTCTAGGAAAAGTCATAGTTAATTTGCCTGATGGATTTTCGTTACCAAATAACACGTCGGCAATAGCATAACCTGCTTCGCTACCGGCAAACCACACATCTAAAATCGCTGGAACGGTTGCATTTTCGTCGGTTAAATCTAATGGACGACCGTTGAAAAGTGTTAACACAATTGGTTTTCCTGTCTTAAGTAACTCATTTAACAAATCTTTTTGGGCTTGAGGAATCTTGATAGATGTTCGGCTACTACATTCGCCACTGAATTCTGCTGACTCACCCAAAGCAGCAATAATAACATCCGATTGGTTGGCTATTTTGAGCGCTTCAGAAAGTAATTCCTCTTTTGTTCTCTTGTCTCGGCGCAGTGTTTTTCCAAACATGGTGGCACGTTCTTCCAGTTGTTCATTATAATCTAAATTACTTCCCTTGGCATATAACACTTTGGCAGAAGTCCCAACCACTGATTGTATTCCTGTTACTAATGAAATAGAATTTTCTTGCTTAGTAGCTACACTCCATGTTCCAGCCATATTTTCTTTAGCATCAGCTAATGGTCCAATTACAGCAATAGTCCCTGATTTTTTTAGCGGCAAAATCCCCTCCCCAGCCCTCCCTAAGGGAGAGGGAGCGTTTTTTAGTAAAACTAAGGATTGGGAGGCAATTTTTCGAGCTTCATTTCTATTGGAAGTAGTAAATATTTCAGTTTTGGCTCTTTTTTCATCACAATATCGATAGGGATCGTGAAACAATCCTAAATCGTATTTGGCATTAAGAATTAAACGAACTGCATTATCAATTTCTTGTATAGTAACTTTACCTTCGTCAAGCGATTTTTTTAGCGTACCAAGGAAACCATCGCTTACCATATCCATTTCTATTCCAGCTTTAAGTGCCAAAGCCGAAACCGTTTGCATATTGCCAATACCATGATATTCCATTTCCATGATGGCGGTATAATCGGTCACCACAAAACCTTTAAAACCCCATTGTTTTCGCAACACATCCGTCATAAGCCATTTGTTGGCTGTGGCGGGAATTCCGTCGATTTCGTTAAATGACGCCATTACTGAACCTACGCCTGCATCGATGGCCGCTTTATAAGGTGGAAAGTATTCGTTATACATTCTTATGCGGCTCATGTCTACGGTATTGTATTCGCGTCCACCTTCTGGAGCGCCATATAGGGCAAAATGTTTAACGCAAGAAAGTAGTGTGTTATTTTTTGATAAATCATCACCTTGATAACCCGTTACCATAGCTTTGGCAATTTGACTTCCAAGGTAAGGATCCTCACCTGAACCTTCTGAAACTCTTCCCCAGCGAGGGTCACGAGAAATATCAACCATGGGCGAAAATGTCCAATTAATTCCATCAGCGCTTGCTTCTTGGGCGGCGATTTGAGCACTTCGCTTTATTAAGTTCATGTCCCAAGTGCACGATAAGCCGAGCGGAATTGGAAATGTCGTTTCATACCCGTGAATGACATCCATTCCGAAAAGTAATGGGATTTTTAATCGGCTTTTTTCGACAGCAATTTTTTGTACTTCTTTAATTTTATGAATGGATTTAATGTTGAATAAACCACCCACTTTACCTTGTTCGATATTTTTAGCCACATTGGAACTATTGGCTTGGCCAGTAGTAATATCGCCAGAGGTTGGTAAATTTAACTGACCAATTTTTTCTTCCAACGTCATTTTTGACATCAATTCGGATACAAAAATTTCTTTTGGAGCAATAGCTATATTTTTTTGTTTTTGGGCAAAAACAAAACTAGTGAATAGCAATAAGAATAAGGTTATTTTAATTTTCATCTCTTGTATAAGGTTTGTGTTCTAAAAAAAGTAATGAAAATTACGAATTATTATTAAAATCCGTGTTGTGTAGATGAAAATCCTAAATTTTCTAAACAGGTTTGTACTTCAGGAGCTTGCATAAATAAGTTCCAAAGAAAACCTGTTCTGTAATTTTCAATCATGGGTACTATTGTTCCTTGATCGATGGCTAAATAACGTTTGGTTACCCAATCGTGATGAGGCGAAAAAGCATCATACGGACCAGCAACGCCAATTAGTCTACTTTTCCAATCGGCATTTTCATAGAAAAAGCGCAATGCCCTCATTGACTCTGAAGGCGTATAAGGAAAAGACGATAATGCTGCAGTAGGTGTAATTACTCCTTTGTCATTTCCTGGGCGATGATCTGTATAACCCACAGTACCATTTGAATTTCTAGTATAACTAGCTGTTAAACCCCAACAATCTTGACTGTAACCTATCCAACCCACTGGATTAGTTGAACAATAGGTATACATGATTTGGGCATGGTTTTTTGTTAATTCCCAATAATTAGCATACTGATCTGACAAACCCCTTGGATCAAGTCCTAGATAGGAATAATGAGCCCAAAACATAGGACCAACAGAAGTCGTTCCGTTATATTTTAAGATTAAAGGAATATTATAGCTAGATCCCGGATTAACAATAGCGCCATTTCTTGCCCAAGCTTGATGATAAGCCGCTGAGGGAATTGGATGCGTAGGAGAAGCTGCCCCCATAATATAGGTTATCAAACATTCATTATAACCTTCGAGTTTAAAATTCATTTGCCAACCATAATTAGGAGACCAATGCCAATACATGGCATTTTCGCCTTTAGTATACCAATTCCATTCCACACCTTTCCACAAATCATCTGCCTTTTGAGCAAGAGCTTGTTCTTCGGGATTTCCATTTTTAAAATATTCTCTAATACAAATCAATCCCTGGCATAAAAATGAAGTTTCCACAATATCACCACCATTATCTGTAGTTCCAAAAGGGACAACATTGCCATTGGTACCATTCATCCAATGTGGCCATGCTCCGTGAAACCTATCGGCATTTTCAAGGAAACTAAGTGCTGTGTTAAATCGAGCAACCGCTTCACCTCTGCTAACAAAACCTCGTTCTATACCCACAAGTATCGTCATTAAACCAAATCCCGAACCCCCTGTGGTAACAAGATTTGCATCAACATACGTTTCGTCTGTATGGTATCTTTCGCGAGCTAATTTTGAATTAAATTCTGCGTAATCCCAAAAATATCTAAAAACATCTTTTTGTACTTTATCAAGTAATTCCTGATCCGAAAGCGGAACAGGATTGTCTGCCACAGTTGTCGACTTGTCAGTACAAGAACAATAGATAAGCAAAAATAGGAAAATGAAGAGTGTTTTGAAAATGAATTTCATGAGTATGAATTATGTTTTATTCAGAATTAAAAAGTCTGACGGTTAAACCGCCAGACTTTTTAAAATTATCAGATTAGTCTACCTTCCTGCTAATTCAAGTTCATATAAAGCGCCAATTTCTGAAGGAGTTAATGCTTTGTCATACACTCTTAATTCATCTACTTGACCTTTCAATGCAGCATTCCATGCGTCAGTATTTGTTCCATTTACAACTGTTTCAAGTGCACCAATTACTGGTCTTGTTGGTAAGAAATGATTCAAAGGCTTAGCAGCTCCACCATTTCTAACTTCCCAAGCTGAATTAGAAATTTTCACACCATTTACATAAAGTTTGTTTGTCCCTGTTGGTCCATCAAAAATATAAACTACATGCGCCCATTTACCACCAATTTTGTTGGCTGCCCAAGTGTGTGTATTATCCATCCAAGACTCTTGTTTAATCATGTTTACAGCATCTCCACCAAATTCTGATCCATCAGTGTTTTTAATTCTAAAAACCCCTTTCATTTGAATAGAATCACTTGTTGTAAGACCGTGAGTTTCTGCTAATAAATTAAGATTTCCAAAAGTTTCACCAGTTCTTGTTAAAGAGAAAATTGGTGAAATATTACTTGGACCACCAGCTACCAATTTTGTGTTTGTAACTTTTGCCCAACAACTAATTGAAGCACTTCCAGAAGTCGTATTTAATGCTGTAATGGCTGGATAAGCCATATAACCTGAATTGAAGCTTGCCGCTTCTCCTTTAATTCCCGCAACATATGTTGTGGCAACAGTTGATGATGGCGATGTATTAGAGATAGACTCTTTTCCATTTCCATTTAAAGGCCAATATGCTTTTAATGAAGTTGCTGCTACCTCATTAGCATTGTTGTAACCACCAATTGGTGGCAAAGGACTTGAATCATCATTGCTACAGCTGTTCAATGCTGCAAGTCCAAAAGTTAGGGCAATTGCCGAAATAAAAATTTTGTTCGTTTTCATAATAAAAGTGTTTAATGTTTAATAAAAATTTGTTTAATGTTACTATTTAAGGTTGTTTACTGATTTCTAATAACCGGGATTTTGAATTAATCTTCCACCACTTGCAACAATTTGATCACTTGGTATAGGAAAAAATTCGTGTTTTCCTGTTATAAATGTTTTTCCATCTAATGCCATTTTTGACTGTGCTTGACCTGTTCTTACTAAATCAAACCATCTATCATGTTCCATGGCCATTTCCCATCTTCTTTCGTTGAGAACGATAGATAAATCAACATTGGTGTATAAAGGTAATCCTGCGCGTGTTCTAAGCTCGTTTAGTCTGTCTTTTGCTTCTCCCGAAAAACCCAGCTGAAAAGCAGACTCTGCTCGTATAAGCAAAATATCGCTGTATTTTAAAATTCGTAAATTTTTGGCTGTATTTCCTTTATCGCCATTCCAGGATTCTGCTATTTGACTTTGATACGCTTTGTAGTTATATCTTGGATTATTCCACGATATTGGGGCTAGAAAACCATCCCAAAGTGTCGAAGGAACAAACATAACTGTTCCTGCTCTTCTCAAATCACCTGCTGGATAGGAATTAACCAAATTTAATGATGGTGTGTTAAATCCCCAACCCAAATCAGGTGTACCTCTTGGTCCTTGTACATTAGTATAATCTCTCAAACCATTAGTAAGTGAGGCTTGCACTTCATAAATAGACTCTGACCCATTCTCTCCGGCTTCACGCCAAACTTTAGCATAATCAGCTAACAAGAAGTATTGCCCAGAATTGATTACATTACCCGACATTTCATAGGCTAATTGCCATTTAGTTTGGTATAAATATGCTTTTGCTAGTAAGGCTTGCGCTGCTCCTTTTGTAGCTCTACCCAAATCATTTGGGCTATACTGCGATTTTAGAGGAAGTCGTTCTATAGCATCCAATAAATCCGTTTCTATTACAGTATAGGTTTCTTCTTTTGATTTTCGGTTAAACACAACTTGGTTAATAGTTTCAGTGTCATTGATATCAATTTTAGAGGTTACTAGTGGAACACCACCGAAACATCGCACTAAATCAAAATAATATAATGCTCTCAAAAATTTAACTTCACCAATCAATCTATTTTTTAAATTGGCTTCAATAGTTAATTGCTCTAAATAAAACAAAGCGTTATTGGCTCTGTAAATCCCCGCATATCGTCCTTCCCATACATCATTAAATGAAATATCGGTAGCATCAAAAGTCAAATTATCCATTTTATGCTTGTCAGTTCCAGTATCGGTTGTGGTAGAACCTTTATCAGCATCATCAGAAGTTATGCTAGTAATCCCTATCCATGAGAATGAATACATATTGTAATCCAATTGTTTGTTGTAAACACCATTAACCAAATTAATAGCATTCTCTGGATTGTTTAAGAAATCAAATTCAGATAATGCAGTATTAGGTTCTATATTTAAATCATCTTCACACGCGGAAAACGAAAAAAACAAAGTGAGTAAAAACAAATAGTTATATTTTAAAATACTTTTCATAATGAACTTTTTAGAAACTAACATTCAAACCCATTAAAAATGTTTTATTTGTTGGATAGGCATCCAATTCAATACCGGCACTTCCCAGCGGATCAGCATTGTTGTTACCGGACAACTCTGGAGAATACCCTGAGAATTTTGTAAAAATAAATGGATTGATTGCTGTAGCATATATTCTCACCTTATCAATTTTATTATAAATTTTTGGGAAAGTATACCCTAGTGTTATGTTATTAATTCTCAAATAGGAACCATCTTCAATATAATAAGTGGAAGAACGTGGCACTTCATTAAATGGTTTTGGATTTGAGGCATTCGGATTTGATGGTGTCCAAAAGTCTTCTAGTACATCAAATTCAACATTTTCACCTCCAAAACGTTGTGCTTTTTTTCCGTTGTATAGTTTATTTCCGCCAACACCATAAGTATCAACAGAGAAATCAAACGTTTTGTAATTTAATCCAAAACTTAGTCCGTAAGTATAAGTAGGAAGATAGGAACCAGCAACTACTCTTTCGTCACTGTAGGTAAAATTACCATCTCCATCGATGCCAGTAACCTGATAAACATAGAAACTTCCTAAAGCTTCGCCAACTAATACTTGTTTGGTCCATTGTCCATTATTAATACTCCCGCCAATATAATCAGCAAAATAGGCATTGTTCACGCCAGTCAATTCATTTTTATTAAATGAAATATTTCCATTAACAAAGTAGCTCCAGTTATCATTTATTTCTTTGGTCCATCTCAAAGTCAATTCCAATCCTCTGTTGGAAACGTTTCCTGTATTTAAAGTTACTGCATCTGGAGACAAAACATCGGGTAATTCTACTGGTAAAATCACATTTTCCGATTTTCTATCGTAAACATCAATCGAACCTGATAATTTGTTATTTAAAATTTTAAAATCAATACCAAAATCAAATTCTTTCATAGTTTCCCATGTCAAATTAGGGTCAACTTGATAGGGTTGATTATTTCCTGGAAAAATAGTTTCGTTAGCTCCAAAAGTATAATTATATCCCGATGCAAAAACGGGAATGTTCAAAGCATTCAAACTATTACCATTACCCACTTCTCCATAACCACCTCTCACTTTTAAATAATTTAGGAAGGTAACTCCTTGTAAAAACTCTTCGTTACTAGCAATCCAACCTGCTGAAAAAGCAGGAAACAATGCCCATCGTTTCGACTCTAGAAACGTACTTATTCCTTCTCTTCTTAGGGAAGCACTGACCAAATATTTATCGTTGTATTCATAATCCACTCTCCCAAAATAGGCTAAAGACACAAGTGGTGTTTCTATTCTATTACTCACCACTGATCCTGGAGCAACTTCAGTATTATAGGTTGATAAATCCAAAGACCAATAATTAGATTGTTCCGGAACATTCCATCGTGTGCCTGAAAGGTTTTCAGTAACATTGGATGTACTTCGGTTCATACCTAATGTTGCTTTTATGTCATGCTGACCAAATCCTTTATTATATGTGAAAAAATTATCCCAATTCCATCGGTAATTATCACCTCGTCGTTGTTCTAATATGTTAATTGGGTTTGCTGCCGGATAATCAGCTATATCTTCTGTTGGATTTTGAGACAGCCAAATATCCCTGCTAGGCGTAAAAGTATATCCTTTTGAAGTATCGTAAGTTCCGCCGAAATTAGAATTGAATTTAAGCTCTTTCAAAAGTTGCAACTCAGCACCAATATTTCCAAATAAAACAACATTCTTGTTTTTTTCATTGGTAAAATACAATTGAGCCGCTGGATTTCCAACATTATTAAATCTATCACTTCCATTTATATCCACTTGTCCAGTTTCTGGATTTCGTAGCGGTACACCCCAACGTCCATTATCAAATTTTACAGGAACTATAGGTGCTTGTTTATAAGCATTGGTAAAAGCACTTAAAGGTTTGGGTGTATTATTAACAATTGACAAATTGAAGGATTGTGAAATTTTTAATCGTTTTTCAAGAAAGGTAAATTCATTACGAGAATTTACATTAGTTCTTTCAAATTGTGTTCCATTTAAAATTCCTTTATCTTTCAAATTAGTAACACCAAAATAAAAATTAATGTTTTCTGAACCACCAGACATGGAGATATAATTACTATAAACTTCTCCTTTACCAGTAATTTCGTCCAACCAATTAGTGTTATAAGGTTGAGTGAAGTTAAAATATGATGATGAACCTAAAGCAGAGTTATTATAATACACATACCGATAAGCTTCAGACATTTTTATTTCTCTTTGAATTGATCTTCTACCTATATAGGTATCATAATTTATTCTGAGTTTTCCTAGTTTACCCTTTTTAGTAGAAACTACAACTACACCATTAGAACCTTTCTGCCCATATATAGCAAGTGAAGAGGCGTCTTTCAAGATATCAATAGTTTCAATTTCATTCGGGCTCAAACCATTTAAACTGGAAGCTTCCAAACCATCAATAATATAGAGTGGATCTCTACCACCTAAAACGGTTCCCAAACCTCTTATTCTAATCGAAGGATTGGCACCTGGTTCATCATTGGTTACAATATTAACACCAGCCGCTTTACCTTGTATGGCTTGAATAGCCGATTGCGAGGGAGTTTTCATAATATCATTAGCTTTTACTTGAGCTACAGAACCTGTAATTGAACCAGCTTTTTTTGTTCCATAACCTACTACTACTAACTCTTTCAACAAAAAATTACTTTCATTCAAAACAACAACCATATTGGGCTTCGCTTTTAAAGTAACTCTATCAAAACCAATCATAGAAAACTCTATCATATCGCCTTCAACTGCTTTTAAAGTAAAATTACCATCAAAGTCAGTTTTAGCACTGATAGCTTTGTTCTTGACTATAATATTTGTTTCAGGAATTGGCAAACCGTTAACATCTACTACTTTTCCTTTAATTTCTTGAGCATGGGAAAAACAAAATGTAGTGATAAATAATAAGATAGCAAAAATGAATTTCATCAAAATGATTATGATATTGTTTCAGCTAATATAGAAAACTATATCGTTATAGTGACAATAGTCATTTCACTACACAACTACATCTTTTTAATTTAAAAGATACATAAAATACTTATTATCAAAATTTTAAAATGATTATAATGCAATAAAAACTCATCGACACATATCATATATGATGTAGTATTGATGAGTTAATAATTATTAAAAACTTAGGTGTAAAATTATTATATAGTCAAAAAAAGTCGTAAAATTATGTGTTAATCATAAACTTTGACAAACTATCAACTGATGATAATCCAATTTTTTTGCGCAAGCGATACCTATGAAGCTCCACACCTCGATAAGAAATATTCATCAAGGGAGCAATTTCTTTAGAAGAAAGGTTCATTTTTAAATAAATACAAAGCTTTATATCTTTAGAAGTTAAAACTGGATACTTTTTTGACAATCGTTGAACAAATTCTTCATTACTTTGAAGTAAGTTCTTTTCAAAACTTGCCCATTCATTTTTATTAATGGCATTTGTTTTTACTGCTTTTTTAATACTGCTTTTAAGTTTACTAATATCGTTTTCACCTTCCAAAACATTTAAAATATTTTCTATCATTTCTGACTGTTTGGCAATAGACAACGATTTACCAGCAACCTCTGAAGCCTTAGCTTGTATTTGAACTTCTAGGATGTGCTTTTCAAATTCTTGCAGTTTTAATTTATTCTTTGCATCCATTTCCAGTTGAATAATCTCTTTTTGGTGCTTCAGTTCTTCTTCTTTTAATTTTAACTTCTCTAGATACCTGATTTTATTCCATTTATAATACAAATAGAAAATTCCCGAAATCAAAACAATGTATAATAACACCATCAAAGATGAAAAGTACCAAGGTTTATTAACCTTAAATTGATAGTTAGTAAGCAATATATAACGCTCACCATTATTAAAATATACCTTTAATTCCTGCAAACCACTTGAAAGATTGTTCAAAATAATATTCTCTCTTTTGACGGGCACGAGATTTTTAGAATCGTTCAATGTATAAAACAACCCTATGCGATTATAACCATAAAATTCAGAGATAATATCCAGAATTACTGATTGATTATAATCTACATAAGTATCATCGTCAATGATTTTACCCTGGTAATAACCCTCAATAGTTATTTTTTGTGGTTTTACTTCTTTATTGTTCAAATAAAATGAAAAGAAGCCATCGTCAAGGTTCATTAACAGCTGATTGCCATTGGTAAAAACTTTAGTATCTTGATTGATTATTTTACCTTCATAATATTTTTCAGGAAGTAGTTCCCAAATGAATTTATTATCTACCTGATGAATAATATAGAGTAGTTTGTCTTTCAGTACAATAAAATTGGAGCTATTAACGGGTATAATTTCAGAGATATTCGCAAAGTTGGCATTAAATATGGCATTGCGTTCAAGTTTATTTGATATACTGTTAAAGTTATACCAAATACCATTAATAAAAAACAAAATTTCGTTCTTAAAATCAAAAATCTTTACACCATAGTCATTCAGGATTTTGTTTTTCTGTGTAATATTTTCAACGTTTTCCAGTTCATACGCACTATTAAACGTAATGCGGTATAAACTTTTGTAATTGTCAACTGCCCATAGTTCTCTTGGTTTATTTTGAGCAATATTTTTTATAGGTTTAGTCAAATTACTTATGATTTTATACTTCGTTAAATCAATAGGTGAATCATATACAATAATCCCTGAATAATTGGCTTGTAAATAGTTGTTATCAAAATCACTTTTCAAAAACTTCCAACCACCACTAATCAAGTTTACCTTTTCCAATACACCATTTTCATAGATAAAAGTACCGTCATTGTGACCAATGATATACTTAGACCCAATTTTATGAATATCCCAAACCTGTCCTTGCGAATTAGGAAGCAACTGTAACTGTTTGTTTTGGTATTTAAATATGCCATGATTAGAACCTAGTAAATATCCGTTTTCCAAGGAAGCCATAGTATAAACCGAACCCAATACACCAGAGTTGTCTGAAAAAATACCAAAAGGTGAATTGATTTCTATGTGCGAAATTCCATTGTCTAAGCCCAACCATAAATCATTTTCTTTGTCAAAACCAATACACAAAACCGAGTTATTCTTCAACGAATTATTTCGGTTGATGTTTTTATAACTATTTGTCTTTAAATCAATAACATACAATCCTTTGAAAGCAGTACCTATTGCCAATCGGTTAGAGTCAATAAACTTGGCAGTAATTATAATTTCTTTTTTTAACGCTTCATTTAAGGCATTATTCCAAGGGACTAACCTATTATTCTCTTCTACAAAAACGCCATTCTTTTGGGTAAAAATATACGCTTGACCTTTGTTTTTAGCAATAGCATGTACAATATTATTTTCTAGTCCTTGCCATTGATGCACTTTGGTAAAAGTCTTATTATCGTATCGATATACCCCATTTTTAACAGAAGCTGCATAAATTGTATTATCAACTACAAAGCAATAGGAAATTTGAAACGGAATTCTAACCTTCTGTATAGTATCATTCGCAAAAACAAAAAGTTCGTTGAAGGATTGAAAATAAATGACACCATGATGCTTAAATATTTTCCAAATCTCTTCATTAATTGAAACTCCGGTAAAGAGATTTTTGTTTTTAGTCAAAGAGGTGTAAATCATAATGCCATCTACCCTTTTCCAATAACCAAATTCATTATACGAACCACAATAAACCTTATCTCCATCAACAAATACAGAGCGCAATATGGTTTTGTTAGGCAATTCATATTTTTCCCATCTAACACCGTTATAACGCAAAAAATAATGATTGTTGGCAAAATATAACGCATTGTCATTGCCTTGTGCAACACTCCACACCTGATTATCCCCAGAATAATTAGACTTGGTAAAATTCTCAACAAAAGGAAGTAGTTCTTGAGATTGAACCGCAACTGTTGAAACCAATAATTGTAAATAAAAAAATACCTTCTTCACCAATTCAAAATTAATATTTCAAATGTAAAAAAGATATTGAACAAATGCTGCTTTTTGTTAAAAACAAAAAAAAACAACTAGTAAAAACGGCTATTCTCCATCTACATAGTCCTGCAAATAAGCAAATCTTGGTGTTAATTTTCCGTTTTCAGTCATCTTGGCTCTAGCTAGAATTCCGTCTTTATCACCATTGAAAAAAGCGGGAATTACGTGTTCCATAAACATTTCGCCAAAACCTTCACTGGAGTCTTTGGGTAATTCACAAGGCAAATTGTCTACAGCCATGACCATTATTGAACCAGGATGTGTATAGGGAACTTCTTTATTTTCGCTTGGCAAAAACCCATAAAATGGCTCAGCTATGGTTGAAGCTCTTAAAGTAGAAGCAATTGGACCTTCAACATCACAAGAGATATCGGCTACCACTTTAATTTTGAAATCGGATTTTTTAAGCATTTCTAGAGTTAAGATATCGGGAGAACCATTGGAATGAAAATGTCCTGCTATAAAAATATCAGCCACTTTGGTATAACGCTCAAAATTTGAAGTGTATTCTTGTGGGTTTCTATAAAAGTCTGTTTTGTCTAAAACTTGTCCGTCCAATCGTTTGTTGTAATCCAAAACATCAATTTGGGTATATACAGCTTGAGAATATATTTTAGTCAAAAAATCATTTGTAGAAACTTGTTTTATTTTCATTCCATCCAAAATCTCCTTTGCTCCCATTCCCACTTTTCCGTGACCTGTTAAAACAATCTTGATATTGGGCAAGGTATGTCTTTTCAATCGAACAACTAAATCTTCTTTGCTTTTAAGTGTTTCCGCTTTGGGTAAATTGAATAAATCATATTTAATACCAAAAGCTCTAAAACCATTATAAGCACCCACAATGCCAGCATACCGACCAAAACCTATCAATCGTTTATTATTGACATCCACTATCGTTTCATGGTCATACAACTCAATGTTTTTTGCCAAAACAGCTTGCAATAGTTTTCTATTGTGGGATTGTTTTTTGATGGTATGCGAAAAGAAGAAATATTTTTTATTGGGTAGTAAAGCATCAACTGGAAATTCCTTTACCCCAAAAAAAACGTCACAATCCGAAATATCATTCGCTACTGCTATTCCCAGAGATTCATAATCGGCATCACTAAAAACTCTAATATCCGAACTTTCCACTTGCACAGTTACCTCAGGATGCTGTTGTTGCAAACGCACCAACTCATCGGGAGTGAAAACTACTCTTCTGTCTGGCGGATTTTTTCTTTCTTTTACTATTCCAAATTTCATTATACCATTTTTTATCGCACCAAAAGTAGCAGTAACGAAATCGATTTCAAAGCTTTTATCAAAAATAAAATTGTGAAAAAACTGTTGATAGCTTTATGCAAATGTTGCTTTACCTTTTACATGTATATTTATATTTGTAATTCAACTATTTTAAAAATGATATTAAAAATTTCCCATTATAAAATTCTCTTTCTATTAGTACTAATTATAACTGTATCTTGTTCAAAACAAGAAAAAAATGAAGAAGGAATTGTTAAGATTAATAAAAATGGTATTCCCATCATGCAACCCTTGCAAGAACCATTGCCATTACATTCTACCGCTTTTATAAATGACAAAAAATATAGTATTTCAAAGTATTTTGAAAAAACATGGTCTAAAAAAAACGATAATGTTAGTTTTCTTGTTGCCCAAAATGGGCATATAATTTATGAAAACTATATGGGATTTGGCAATAAAAGTACTGAGGAGAAAATCACCAAAGACACACCACTTCATATAGCATCGGTGAGTAAAGTGCTTACAGCAACTGCTATTTTGATGTTAATAGATGCAAAAAAAATACAGCTGGATCAAAAAGTAACTACCCTAATCAAAAACTTCCCCTATCCTGATGTAACCATTCAAACATTATTAAACCATAGAAGCGGCATGAGAAACTACGCCTATTTCACCTATGAGAACAATAATTGGGATAAGAAAAAACTACTTACCAATGAAGATATCATAAATGTAATGGTAGAAAAAGGAATATCACTAGAAACAAAAACAAATACCCATTTTAGTTATTGTAATACAAACTATGCGGTTTTGGCATTGATTATTGAAAAGATAACAGGATTAAAATATCCAAAAGCCATGAAGGAAATGATTTTTGATCCCTTGGGCATGACAAATACCTTTGTGTGTGATTTTGAAAAAGACAGCCATAACATTGTTCCTTCCTACAAAGGAAATAATGTCGAAATAGGAACTGATTATCTAGACGGAATCTATGGCGATAAAAATATTTACTCCACTCCTAGAGATATTTTAAAATTTGATAAAGCAAGTTATGCGCCCTTTTTTCTCAATCCTGAATTACTCAAAAAAGTCTATCAAGGATACAGCTATGAAAGCAAGGGACTAAAAAACTATGGGTTAGGAATTCGAATGATTGAGTTTGAAAAAGGCGAACCTTTTTATTTTCATAACGGTTGGTGGCATGGAAACACTTCTACTCTAATCACTCTAAGAAAAGAAAAAGTAACCATGGTGGTCTTATCCAACAAATTTACCAAAAAAACATACCAAACCAAGAAACTTTCCAGTCTGTTTGGTGATTATCCATTCAAATTGAATGATGGAACGGACGAATAATACTCCTGCTATGACTTGCATTCGCATCTAAAATAGAGTATATTTGTACACTTTTTTGAGTAGAACATTATTTTGGAATTTCGGGGCTGAAAACTGGCCACTGAAAACTGAAAAGAAAAAAAACATGGGGTCGACTGGTTTTGACAGCAAGTCGAATTGAACAGTAAGCACGTCGAGCATTGTACTTTTTTGCTCGTAAATCCAAAGGTACAAAAACACAAACGGCGAAGGAAACTACGCTCTTGCTGCATAATCTGAATTAAAGTAAGATTGGCCTCGTCCTACAAGGTAGGAAAGCAGGATTTACCTCGAAAGCTTTGGTTTGTGGCGGTCGGCATAGGTAAATCGTAAATACGAACCTAAGAACAGTGATGCTTCGAAGCTGTTACGAAAATTAAAGAAGCTAAGCATTTTGTGGCTGTTTCTGGCCTAGCAAGATGACGAAAACCCAATCAGGAAATAAACGTGTAGAAAGCTCTTTAGTTGCTTGTTTGGACCCGAGTTCGATTCTCGGCGACTCCACATTATTACTTTCATCTCAAATTAAAACCCTGTAAATCGTATGATTTAAAGGGTTTTTTGTTTTTGATACTATTCAAATTAATCAATAAATCTCAAGCCATTGGTGGTAAAATCGGTTACCCTAAAAAAAGCAAATTTAGGGTAACCGAATTTCTTGTAAAGCCAGTAATAGCAAGCAGTTCAAAAGATGAACATCTTGATGGAAAAGAATTAAATAACTAATTTGAATAACTATAAAGTCACCACAAAATGAAACACAAAATGTCAATACTTTTCTACGTGAAAAGCTCTAAAGCTACAAAAAATGGACTACTTCCTATTTATCAGAGAATAACAATCAATGGTACTCGTATTGAATTGAGTACTTCAAAATTCATAGAAAAATCAAAGTGGAATGCTTCAGCAGGAAAAATCAAGGGTAATTCAGAAGAAGCAAGACTAATAAACAGTTACCTTGATGTCTTACTAACTAAAGCATACGAAACAGAGAAATGGATGGTCAATAATAATGAAGAGATTAACGCACTAACCTTTAAAAACAAATTTCTAGGTATTGAGGAAAAGCAGCGACAACTTATATTAATCTTTGAAGATCATAACAAACGAATGAAAGAATTAATTGGTTCCAACTTTGCAAATAATACATATAAAAAATATGAAACTACATTGAGCCATGTAAAAGAATTTCTAAAAATCCAGTATAATGTTAATGATATTTCACTTAAACAGGTTGATATCGCATTTATAAATGACTTTGATTTCTTCTTACGAAATACAAAGAAATGCAATAACAATTCTACTATAAAATACATCCGGAATTTTGGAAAAATAATTAAACAATGTTATGTAAACGGTTGGTTAGCTAGAGACCCCTTGCTCAACTACAAGGGTAAAATAAAAGAAATAGAAAGAGTCTATTTAACGCAAGAAGAAATCGAAACACTCTTAAATAAAGAGTTTAAAATCAAGCGACTTGAATTGGTGAGAGATATGTTTCTTTTCAGTTGTTTTACAGGCTTAGCTTACATTGATGTATATAATCTAACCAAATTAAATATAATCATCGGCATTGATGGAGAAAAATGGATATCAATCAAACGTCAAAAGACGGATAGTCCTTCAAGGATACCAATGCTGCAGGTTAGCCAAATGATTATTGATAAATATGAAAACCATCCCCAATGTATGAATGAGGGAAAACTACTTCCTATTCTATCTAATCAAAAAATGAATGCTTATTTAAAAGAGTTAGCTGATTTATGCGAAATAGATAAAGAACTCACTTTTCATATTGCACGTCATACATTTGCAACAACTGTAACACTCACAAATGGTGTTCCTATTGAAAGTGTAAGCAAGATGCTTGGTCATAAAAATCTGAGAACTACACAACAATATGCAAAAGTATTGGATAAGAAAGTGAGTGAGGACATGAAAGTTTTGAGAGAAAAATTTGCAATAGATACAGTTACGAAAACAAAAAATCTCTCTTAATCTTTTTATTAACAATATTTTTAGTAAAATCAAGTTTTGTAATATTCAAAATATTATAACACAAATTATGCTAAAATGAATGAATATTGTTTAAATTTTTTCAGCGAATTTGAAAAAGAATATCAAAATATAAAAAGTATTAATTCCGATGATATATTAATTGCTTCAAAAGTAATTTCATTAATCGAAAGAGAAAGTAAAAAACTTTTTAAATGGCTCAAAAAACATAAATTTAATTCTCCAGATGAAGAAATTTATTTCTTCAAAGATTTAAAACCAATATTTATTTCCAAATTAATTTATTACAAAGCAATTCTAAATATTGAAACTAATCTACCCACTTCACGAAAAAACAAAATAAAGTTCTATGAAGAGGAGTTAAATGCAATTCAAGAATATACTATCAAAAACAAAAAATTCTATGAATATTATAGAGCTAGAGCTTCATATAAAGACAGTGTCTATTTTTTAAGAAGTGTTGAAAAGAATATATTAAAAAGGGATTGTTCTTTAATAAATTATGATTTAAGATTATGTACTACACATGATTATAGTATGGCGACCATGATAGCAAATGATATTCTGACAAATTATTTAGAAAATAAAATTGAAGAATTAGAAAGAAACGGTAGTAATGCTAACAGAACAACTAATCAAACTTTGAACTGGACTGGTAATAAAATAGATTTAGTCGAATTAATTTATGCATTGCATTTATCAAAAAAAATCAATAATGGTTATACAGATATAAAGGAACTAGCTACTAATTTGGGAAAAATGTTTAATCTTGATTTAGAAGATAATATATATCGATGGTATATTGATATTAAAAACCGAAAAACAGTTCGCTCCAAATTTATAAATCAACTTTCAGAAGGACTAGAAAATCATTTACTCCAAGAAGAATAATTTAACATCCAAATGCACAACTTGTGTTAAGGTAGAGTTTATGATACTGATATATCATAATTAGTTACTTTTTATGAACTTTGTAAAAAAATAAATTTTCAGAATAGATTTTTATCTTTATATGTTTGTGTTAAACTACCCATTTATTATGAGTATTCTTAATATTTCTATTAAAATCATACACAACTTGTGTGAGGGTTGTTAATTAAAACAAAACAAAAACTACAATTTTGCACCATAACCCAATAAATGTAATGTTATGGCAATCGAAGTTATTACCCGTGAAGATCTAAATGAATTTAGAACACTACTACTAAAAGACCTGCAAGAATTAATCCACTCCAAACCGACACAAACCAAAAAATGGCTCAAATCAATTGAAGTCCGAAACCTCCTCAACATCTCCCCCGGCACCCTCCAAAACCTCCGCATCAACGGAACCCTAACTTACACCAAAATCGGCGGCACCCTCTACTATGACAACGCCGACATCGACAAACTCCTGAACACCAACAAAACAAACGCAATCCCTACCCTTTTCAAATAAGGAAGTAATTGTCATACCGAGCTTGCCGAGGTACCTCCTACGAAGTAGGCAAAACCTCAACATCTCAGAACCTCATTAACTCAGCAACTAAAAAAAACAAATTAAAAACCCAAATGTTCCACCAAACCCTCAACACCTCGTCTCCCTCTCCTTCCTGTCTCGCCTAGGCGGATGTAGAGGGTTGGGGTGAGGAAAAACCTCAGCAACTCAGAACCTCAGTAACTCAGCACCTCAAAAAAATGAACTACATCAAACACCTCACCGGCTTTTTCGAAAAAGTAGTCCTCGATAAAACCCTCAACCCCACCCATGTCAGTCTCTACATGGCCTTATTTCAATTTTGGAACTGCAACCGTTTCAAAAACCCAATTAGCATCAACCGCGATGAGGTAATGCGTATAAGCAAAATCAGTTCAAAAGCAACCTACCACAAATGCCTAAAGAACTTGCACAGTTTGGGGTACATCAACTACGAACCATCTTACAATCCATTCAAGGGCAGCCATGTCATCATGTTCAACTTTTCAGAAGAATTAAAACCGGAACTAAAAAGCGAGAGAAAATCAAAAAATGAACCACCTACTAAACCTGTTATTGGGCAAGCTCTAAACAAGTTGTGTACCGGTAATGAAACAAGTACTGAACAAGCAGTAGTACCTTCTATAAACGATAGAAACAATACAAACTTATCAAACAATCAAAACGTTGCAAACTTGAACGAGCAAACAAAAAAATTTGAAGATGAAAATGATATTCAATTAAAAAATCAAAATTCAAAAGAAGAAAAAAGTTCCGCGAAAAAAGAAGAAAAGATACAACCAACAATCGATGAAATCAAATCCTATTTCAAAGAAAATAACTTCCCCAAACTCGAAGCCCAAAAATTCTTCAATTATTTCACCAGTGTCGGTTGGTTAGTCGGTGGCAAAACTCCAATGATAAACTGGCAAGCAGCAGCACAAAATTGGATAATCAACAGCGTAAATTTCAATAATAACACCGAAACAACACAAACAAACCGACCTAAGCACCTCAACACTTCAACCGATAAAAACTATGCCGAACCATTATAATTATTTTGTCATGCTGGACTTGTTTCAGCATCTAAACGTTTGCAAACCATGCGTTGTCATCCTAAGCTTGTCGAAGGACTTTGCGGTTAAATATAAAACGCTATAAATAGCACAAATTAAATCCGTGTAAATCCATTATAGCGAAGCTATCAAATCCGTGTAAATCTGTGTAATCTGTGTAATCCGTGTTCCAATAAAAAAAGCGAAGCGTCATAATCCCAAAAATTATCAAACCTAGTTCCTATGTGGTTAAAAATAAAAATATGCAAAACGAAATAAAATCACATTACAGCTATTCAGAAGTCATAATATGGCTCCAACAAAAAGGCATCGAAATATACGGCAATCATTTCAAAATCCTTGAAACCGATCATCCAATCGTGTGCAAGCTAATCGCGTATTTCCTGAGAGACGAGCCAACTTGTTTTCAATATAACATAAATTTAAACAAAGGAATACTACTAACCGGCCCTATCGGCTGCGGCAAAACATCACTCATGAACCTTATGAAATACCTAACCCCCACCGAACACAAATTCTCCGTAAAGCCCTGCCGAGATATCAGCTTTGAATTCATCCAAGACGGTTACCAAATCATCCACAAATACAGCATCGGCAAACTCTACCAATCAGAACCAAGAACCTATTGCTTTGACGATTTAGGAACAGAAAACAACCTAAAATACTTCGGCAACGAATGCAACGTAATGGCTGAAATTCTATTAAGCCGATATGATCTATTCATTTCTAAAAAAGTTCAAACCCACATCACCACAAACCTATCAGCCACAGAAATAGAAAAACATTACGGCAACCGAGTTCGCTCCAGATTAAGAGAGATGGTAAACTTGATAGCTTATGATAAATCAACACCAGACAAGAGATAAAAAAGCTTTGCGTTCTTCGTGCCTTCTTTGTGCTCTTTGCGGTTAAAAAATAAAATCCGTATAAATCAGCGTTTCGCCATAACGAATCCTTTTCATCCGCGTTCTAACAACCTGACACGAGCGATAGCGAACTGGCGAAGCAAACCTAAAACCTGAAACTTGAAACAAAATGAAAAATATATCCAACTTCTGGCACCACTTCCAACAAAACAACTTCGTTTTCCTACTCCTAAACGAAATCCCTCAAGAAGAACTAAAAACCCATTTCGACAAACTAATCGAAGTTCTCCATAAATACAACAAAGACCTGGACCTCATCATCAAAAACAAAAAAAACGGTGCAGAATTAATCATCACCGCAAATGGTAACCCTTACCTTTTCAAAGAAGTTGAATTACTAGTCCGTCATGCCCCACTCGTAGAACGTTGGAAAATAACAGCATTCCTTCAACCCGAAATGAATATAGAAAAATACGAAAACGGAACCGACAAACCATTGAAATATTACGGCATTACTTTGCGAATAAGCGAAATGTATTTCATCCCACTAGAAAACCCAAACAAACCAACCGATTTAGGAATAAAAGTACTACTCAAAAACTACATCGTCCACAAAGACAACCCAAGACTACGCGAAGCTGTTTACATTCACATCGAGCACTTAATTGGCGAAAAATCATTTGCGAATGACTTAACCTTTATCGAAATTAACCAATTAACAGCGGAACTATTGGAAGATGACTGCATCATTGAACTATATTATTTAAAATTTTTCATCGATACATTAGAAAGGTAATAAATTTATAACTTTAATCTAGTTAATTCCCGGTAATCAATACTGCTTAAACTTCGTGCTCAAAAATCGTCTTGGATTATCACTCGCAATCAGTTCAAATAACTCATTACCTAAGTAACCGCGTAAGTTCAAATGCAAATCCTTTTCAGTGTTTTTCTGGCTCACAACATAGTAATCCGAACCAAATAAAATTTTGTGCCTTACTTTTTCATCCTCTAATAAAAACCGTAACAAAGGAAATAAATCTTGATCATGCAAAATAAATGAGATATCCGCATATACATTTTCATAAGCAATCATCAAATCATAAATAACAGACAACCAACTGGCATTCCACCAAATAGTTCTGGGGTTTCCGTGAGTGAGGGTGTTTTTATACCTTAAGTAAGCATCCTTGCTATCGTGATTAATATTTTTATTATAAGTATTCCAACCATCTTTCATATATTTTTTCCATTCTTCTTCCCCACCAAAGTGAGCTAAACAAATTTTCAATTTACTCAAATCCGGAGTATTTTCTATAGCTGTACCAAGATAATCTTTAAGCAATTCCCGATTCATCAAACAATGATAATTCAAAGGATGCGTAAAATTGGTGGTGAATTGAAAACCATTCTTTTGAGGTAGAGGAATGGGTTCTAATTGTCCACCTTTTTTATTGTATTTCAAAATGGGATGACTCGACCACTCTGGCTTCTTATCTCCTCTGTAAAAAACAGTACCTTCTATACAATGAGTGATGATAGGAATTTCGTTTTCCTGAGCAAATTTATACATTTCGATGAGGTGCTTGTCAAAAGGATAATAACCCAAAGCGGGGTAAAGCTTTATACCATCAAACTGTTGCGTGTGCAACAAATGTTTAGCATAATTTTCATAATTTTGATTTTTAAGATGATTTTGTGTGGCTTCTATCCTTCTCGGGTCTAGAAATAAAAAAGGTAGAAACGTATCTTTTTTACGTTGCTTGATAATTCGCAATTCTTCCAACTGCTCTAAATAAGGAACCGTTGGCTTTCCGGCTTCCATAAAATCCATATCCATGGAGAGTACCACAAAACGGGTGTTGGCATCATAACTCTTAGTCAACAAGTCAAAAATTTTAGATTGATTCTGGTACAAAGAATAGCGACCTAAAGTCAAAAAACGTTTCACGGTTTCGCGAGTAGCTTTACTAAAAACAAAATCAACCCTAAAAAAATTAGTCAAAATCTTGAATACCCAACGAAACAAAAAAAGCACCAACTTATTAATCAACTGAAGCACAACAGTCCACTTCATGAAATCAAGTAGCTTATATCGTAAGGCAGTAATCCTATTTTTAAAAACTTTGAATTTATAATTGCCTCTGGAGGTGAAAGTGTGATAATACCACTTAACAAACCGCATCGTAATCAGATGATGAAGACCCAAAGGCATCAAGCGTCTCCCAAACGTATTGGGCACATGGTCAATAGTAAAAATATGCGTGTGGATATTATAGATTGGTTTTCTCATCTTCATGCTGTTATATAGTTTTTAATTTAAAAAGAATCAATCGAATACAGCTATGTCCATTCGTGTCAAAATCCCAGTAAAGCTTATGCATTCTGATTCCATCCATCGTAATAAAATTGTAAAAATGCTGCGATTTATCCGAAGTTATTTCATAATTAATGTTTTCTGGCTTAATTGAAGAATCTTTAAAACCATACTCAGACTCACCGCGTGTAGCATCTTTTCTAAAGTTGGAAGACAAAGCATCTGAAAGTGAATATACATTTAGCCATTGAATCTTATCCTCCATCAATAAATTTCGATTTAAAAAATACTTGCTGTAATAGGAATTAACAAATTCATATGGATTACCTATTGTAATCAAAATTTCTGAATACTGTTGCGAATTGTTAGAGGGTATAGTTCCTAAAGGAAATAAATAATCCATCGCAATGAGTGAACCAAAACTATAGCAATGATAATGAATCTTCGAATCGGGTTCATGTTCTGTGATATAATCAACCAATAAATCCAAATTACCTATGATTACTTGACTCTGAATACCATCATTCAAATAACGGTCAGCACTGGCAAACTCTGTGGCAATTGAAGTCACAATAGTTTTAGATTCAGGAACCAATAATAGAATAAAAGTTGTCAGAGGAACAGATAACTTATATAGACTGACTAAAAAAGTACATTTTTTTAAAAAGTCTAAATGAAGGCCATTCAAAATAGCCTTTCCTCCGGTAAAACCACTTACCATATCTAACGTGGCCGGAATTAGAAAAATAATTGCGAGAGATATGATAATGAGAATAAAAAAAGCATAAAAAGATAAATAGGGTCGGCTATAATGATCAGGTATAAAAAGACGTTTAATTAACTGAGGTGATTTTTTTAAAACTAATCCACATAAAATTAAATTTTTAACTAAAATATTTTGCTTCTTAAATCGTTCAGTCAAGAGTTCATGGTAGGCAAATTCATAAAATGTGTAGGCAACTTGATCGGTATTGGTAGAACCCTCCTTAACTAATCGCACCACTTTTGCTGATTGATTATCAGTGTAGGTGATAATTTCACTTTTTAAAGCATAAGTTGTTCCTTTCTCGTTTACATGAAGTTCATTTTTAAAACGCTCAGCATACTTTTCTACATTTTCGTTGTGAAAAGATTGACCTAATCCGGATATGTAAATACCTACTTTATGCATATTTAAATCAAAAAGTAAGATACAATTTACTCACCCATTTGTCATCCAAACCAATCTTACACCAGCCATTACTCTCCTCATGAACAAAAATTTGCTCGTCTTTCAACACACTGGATGTTTTTGGAAAATGAGTTCCGGGTCCGGTTCTTACATTCAAAACGGTTGTATTCACAGTTGCTCGTTTTACCTCTTGAGTAAACCTACCGGAAACCCAATGTTCCATAGAATGGGATATTTTGTACCAATTATCTTTTTCCGCATAAACCCTTAAAACAGCTCCCATCTCAATACTTGAACGCTCTTTTGCTCTGGCACTGCTTGCCTTAGGTGCAGTTCGTATATTCAACACACTTGCGGTTACACAAACGTATTTTAAAACAGAGGTAGTATCCGTTTTTATGGGATGTCCAAGTAACTTGGCAGTAACCAAAGGAGCAAAATTATTTACAAAATCACTGACTTTATTACCACCAAAAAAATTGGTGCCCGGACAGGATTTATTTCCACCTGCTCCATTATTTCTAAATCCATTGTCCAATCGAAACCAATGATGATAAACAATCGTATTAGAATGTACAAGTAAATTAAATTTTTTACATAAAACAGCTGTTACTGTGATAATAGATTCTTTTTGTAGCGTAGTCATCACATCGCCATTCAAATCAAAATTTCCAAAGTTTTCAATACAAATGGAATTCGCATTTTGATTGGTGATACAAGCGGGTGATAATTCCAAACTCCTTCCTGTCAAAACTGTTCCATCTGGAAAAATGGTAAAGTGTTGCCCAATATCTCGCCATCCATTTTCATTCACATGATGATTTTTCATGGCCAATTGTCTTTCAAAATGATTAGACCCCGTAAAATGAATATAACTCGGAATATAAGTATGATGCTGTTGAATTTTTAAAATAGTTCGGCCAACTCGTAAACGGGATATCCAATTTTCAAATTCAACTAGAGACATTTTTGTAAACCCATATTTTGTTTCCATAGTATTGATTTTAAATCTGATAAGATTTATAAATATAAATACTAAATTTTAAGGAGACAATACGTAGAAATACGTAATTTCTTTAGCTTTACATAATCTAAATATTACATATTGAAAAATCTTACTTTAATAATGGACATCATAGCTAGTTACAATACAAAATGATAATAAGAAAATTTGAGAAATTGTTTTTAGACTACCCATTTATAGAAAAAGTATTTAAAGTAAGAAATAAACCAAAAATAAAATATGATAACATTATTAATAATAAAAGAAATAAAATTCTTAAAAATCCTTCTAAATACTTTTTGAAAATAAAAAAATAAAAAGCCGTTAAAAATAAAAAAATGGACTGTATAAAGTAAAGCAAAAAAATTAAAACTGTAGAATTATAGTAGAATTTATCATAAAAATTATTTTCTGAAAAAAACACAACCAAATAAAAAACAACATATAATGCAAAAACTACTATAGTAAATACAGAGTGATAAGCTATTTTAATATTTGAAATCTTCTTTATCAAAACTGTTTTATTAACAAACCTTTACTTCGGATTTTTGGGTTCAAAAATGAAATCTTGACGTAATGGAAAAAATCTAAAATGTCAATATCTAATACTTTTTTTACAATTGCTAAATTGTCGAATTAATATTAAAATTTCGAATACGAAATTAAAACAACGGGATTTACAGTAACCGTTATATTATTGTGTATCAAATTACTCGTTTCTTTATCTGATTCTCCTCTTAGACTAACGGAATAACTAAATTTCATATTTTTTCCCATTTTTTCATCTCTTCCTTTTTCCCAACTATACCAAATAAAGTCTTCTTTATGTACATTGATTAATTTAGAATTTTCACCGAAATTAACTACCATTCTATTCTTGTTAAATTCTGTATATCCAACATAATCAGGATTCGATTGAAAATACTTTTTAAAATATAGAATATGCTTTTCGAAAATATCTTTTAATATTATATAATCTTTCTTTCCGCAATATTCTCCATATTGACAATACTTTATATAGTGAGCTATTCCTGTTATTTCAATTTCTTCTAAAGGAATATCACTCTCTTCTCTAAAGTATTTAAAAAAATCAATTTTAATATAAACCTCTTCTTTATAACCCATGTTAGAATACCTGATAAATCTATATGGAAATTCTCTCTCTTCCAATAATTGTTCATAACTTAAAATATATGTTTCATTTTTGCCTTCATCATATTTTTCAATCTGTACTCCTACCATATTGAAACCTTTATTTTTCATCAAATCGTAAACATCTTTAACCAGTATTTTATCACTGAAATTAATATGTAACGGATCAAAATTTATATCTGGTGATGGAAGTTTATTATTGTTATAGAACAAATAAAAAAATATAGAAACAAAACAAAATATTAAGTAATACAATATTTTAGTTTTTCTAAAAAAAAGTATGATTCCTATACAGCTAATAAAAGTACTTATCAATAAGTTGTTCTTAATTAATAGGTATAAAAAATAACTAAAACTTTCGCCTGTCAAATCTAAAAAAATGAACTTAAAAATTTCAATTAAAGTATAGAAAAATATTCCACCTATTACTAATATTATTGATAATATTGTAAAAAAATACCTCATACCTATTGTAAATTATTTGCTACAACTTTTTCTGCTAAATTAATTAAATCTCTTTTATAGATTGCTTTATACCTGTCATCAGGATTTCTCTCTTCATCTAAGTCAGGAGAGGCAAAATCGGTAACGCTAATTTCAAAATAAATATCATCAATTTTTTCTCTTTTTTTATCATTTTCTTTGTCTATTTTAGTAAAACAATTAAGGTAAATAGTTGATGCTTCCTCCAATGGTGTTCTAATTTGTCCATCACCTCCCGGAAACATAAAAGTATTCAAAATTGAGCCAAGATAGGAAGATAGAACAAATAAATCTTCTTTTATAGGATCTTTTAACTCTGGAGCAGATTTTAATCTAAAACCCAAAACACAATCACAAAAGGATTCAGTAGAATTAGCTTTAGTTTTAGATATTTTAAAATCCGTATATTCTATCCCTCTAAAATTAAATGGCACTCTATCTAAGTCATCAAAAGCATGAATTGGAAAATTGTTAAGCATACCACCATCAACCCACAATCCTTTATAAAGCTTATTATATGAATTTTCTTTTCCACTATGAACAGAATAATCAACATACACAGGTTTAAAAATTATAGGTAAGTTCATCGAAATACTTATTGCATCTACAACGGGAAAATCAGGCGTATGGTAGGTCGATAAATATAATGACCTATTGGTTGTTAAATTTGTACCCGTAATTACTAAATCCACACCAGTTAAATATAACAATTCTTTAAAGGTTAATTTCTCTCCTGATTTGAAAACTGGTCTTAAATCTGGATTTTCTATTATTGAATCTATATTTATTATAATATTTCTCAATATGTCATCTTGAGCAAGTAATACCAAAGAGGGTATTGTTGTAACAAATCCAGTTTCCGGATTAAGCTCTCTTCTTGGAAAATAAGGCTTTAAAATACTTTCCCAATCTACTTTTTTATAAAGATAATTTTCTATTAAACTCGCAAAATAAGTTTTAGTGGTTGTGCCAACAAACATACCTCTGTTGAAAATAATACTATAAGTATATTCAATAGAATCTGGATCAGAATCAAAAAATCTTTCAAAAACAATGGATTGATTAGTAAACGCTTTTGTGACCTTAAGAATTATACTTAAAATATTGATGAAAATGGTTTTAAAAAACAACAATAAACTTAAGCTTAACGCAGTTATACCTGTCTTATAATAATTATCATATTCAATCGTACTTGCTCCTTCTTTAACTACCTTCATAAGTTTCCCATTGGGCTTGTCAAAAAAAAGTTCAAACTGGGAAACTTTAATCTTTTTATTTCCAAAAAACAGACCCCAAGGTGTGTATCTCAATATTCCATTTAAAAAAGTTCTTTTAAATGACACAATTTGAGTTTTATTTATCTCATTTTCAATTTCTCTTGAAGACATTCCAAGAGAAAGCATAAATGCAGTAATTGCTCCCGCAGAAGCTCCCGAAATTCCTTTAATAGGCCTATTTAAGTCGTCGTTTAATCGAGAATTAATATCTATTATTGGTTTAACCGCCATGTTGTGTGCAATCTTCTTCCCAAACTTCTTTTCAAGAGCTCTAACTGCACCAAGATAGACGATTCCTTTACCACCTCCACCTTCAAAAGATAAATACTTGATTTTATTCAAATCGATTTTACTCATAATAAATTATTCGGTTGGTTCATCTTCACCTTCCAACGAACTTCCTCCGGTTCCATCAGCTTCATAATTATCACAATTACATGGCAATCCATCTCCGGTAACGGCAGCAGAATCTTTTTGCAAAATATTGAGCGATGTCGGAACTCGGGTTTCCCATGGTTCACCCACGAGAGAAGGTTCTTGAGGCTCAAGGTCTCCAATAATTCCCTCATACAATGGATCACTAATAACTGGAGCTGCTCCACCATTCCATACTTCTTTTGTTTCAAGATAATATAAAACTGCTTCTTCGTAGTTGGGTTTAACAGGAACTACTACCCTTGCCATTCCTGCCTGCAAAAAACCACGGAAGATCGGGTCGTTATCATCAAGTTTATAAATCTCCTTCCAACTACATTTCTTACCCCAAAAATAAGGATAAAAAAGATAAGACATAATTTCCCAGTCAAATGCCTGTTCAAAAAATTTGGCTGATTGCGTATAACAAGCAAGGTCTTCCTTTATATTCATGTTGGGCATATCTTCAGCGGTTGGGCAAGGAGTGATTTCATCATAAAATCCTTTTCCATATTCTACCTCTAACCAACTTAAACAACCTCTTTTCAATTCTTGCTGTTCCAAAGTTCTATTATAAAGTGGATTGTTTCCTAATATTTGAATTCCTAATGAAGACTGGGCTTTGGCTTCGGCTATTGCATTATCATATTCTGCTTTTTGCTGCTTGTATGCATCAACTATTTTTGTAAATACATCAATTTTCCATTTTTCTAAAAGTTCAGCTTTTCTAATACAAGTCGCTACTACATTCAACTTAAGAACATAGATTTCATCTCCGGCTATAGAAATTGGAATCACACCTTCAATATTACCAAGACTAAATGAAGCTTGATTAGTTGTGGGGTGAGGATTTTGTCTTGATTGGTTACCTACCGTAATTTCTAGTTTATAATTATTATTATTTACATAAATCCAATATTGATAAACAGAAGCTGAACTTCCAACATAACCGTCAGGTATTTGAAAATCATTATAAGATTTGGAGAAAACATTTAGATCCAATTCAGATTTTGGTAAATGATATGCTTTAGATACTGTCCTGTATAGTGGTGGCGGTGGGGTTACTTCAATACCATAACTTGCTGCCCACTCTGAATAGTTGAATTCATTTAATGCTGAATGATTTGCCAATCCATTATCTCTCGGATCCAATGGTTCATCTAGTCCTATTGAAGTATCATCTTTTTCCATAGACCATAAATGAAATTTTGCTGGTTCAGGAATCATAAACTCAAATGTTAAACGCTTTCCGTAATTAACAACCTGATTTTTATAAATTTTATCTACCCATCTATAAATTCCCGTTACATGACCGTCAGGATTATTCCTATTATCTAGACCATGTAAATTGTTTTCTTCAAATTCTTCAATAACTTTATTGATTCTCTCTTCTCGAACTCTATTAACAACTCTTTCCAATGCTCGACTACTTATCTCTTGTGCATAGGAGACTGCCTGTAAACTAGAGTCAATTGATGAAGTTGAAGAAGCAAAACCTGTATCTACAGTTAACTGGGTGGGTCCAAATTTAGTTGACAAATTGACACCAATTTGAAATGCAGAATCTTCTTGTATCACCTGAGAAGTCTCCTGCTCCATTTCATAACGATCAGTAGTTGTAGTGTCCCTAAGTTTTTCAGTTATTGTTTCACTTTCGATTGTTAAAGTATTCTCCTCTCTTCTCAATCTTCTTGTAGAACGTTCTTTATATTCTCCCTGCATTATATTTTCAATATGAGAAACTTCCCCAGGAACATAACAACACACCTCCTGTTCTACTCTCATATAATCTGAAATTCCTAAATTTGTTATTCCTGAACAATTCTCAATACTTTCGTTATCTTTATTACAAGGACTCATTAACACATTATGTATAGATTGGCCTCTAAATGAAAAGGAAAAATCTAAATATAATTTTTCTGTAATTTCTGTACCGTTTAAAACTTGTGTAGCTAAAATACTTTGATGCCCTGTTTGATTATTTATTCTTTGCCACAAAATTACCATATCTCCATCCAAATTTGTTGCTCTCGATATTTTGAATGAATCACCTGAATTAACAAATACATCTGCTATAATGGAACCAAACTTCACTGGAAATGCCTTGCATTGAATTGTCCCGTCGATTCCATAAAAACTTCTTATACAAATAGAATATTTAATGCTTGAAGAATTATTGTCAATGTTTTGATTTGAAAGACCAATATAAAAACTAGTACCAACTGGTGGCATTTTTAACATTTCAAATGAAACAGAGCCAACGCCGGTAAAAAAATTTTCTGAAGCACCACCTGAAGACCCCTGATTTTCTGATATACAAAGAATTGACTTTAAATTTTCATCAACTATAATTTTTTCTTCATCAATTATCTTAGGAAAACATCCATCTGTATATTTGGACAAATGACTGCTTTCATTTGTTCTTTGAATTATACTTGACCCAGCTACAATTGTTTTGTTAAATAATTTCTTTAGTTTAAATAAACTTTTGTTAATCAATTTAATTTCAGTCTCTATTTTGTTAATAGCTTTTAAAGGATCTATCAATTTTTCTACATTTAACTCTTTAACTATTGTCAAAGTATCAATGGATACAATATCTTTTAAATTCTTTTCATCCAATGGGTTTCCAATAACACTAATTACATCTTCTAATTTAATTGTTAAAGGCTCATCATCTTGATCAACAGTAGTATTACCTGACTCTTTTCTTAACTCAGATGAATCAAAGTTTGATAATGCTTCTATATAATTTTCATTGACTATTAAAAGTTCAGAAATTGCTTTTTGATATTTATCCAATTGTGTTACCTTATAATCTTCATTGATGGGATTATAATTTAGTTCGGATTTTTTTTCTCTTAAAATATCAATACTATTCTTTTTAGGAGGCTGTGTTAAAATTACTCTAGGCACAACTATCTTTGCTGAAGCAAGTTTTCTTAAGTCATTATTGTTCTTGATTATATCTTTTTTTGAATATTTTTCCAAAAAATTATTACCAATCAAAAAAATTATTAATGACTCTCTAATAAATCTAGACTTTTTTGTAAATAAAAAATAAAATAAATTATCCCAAATAATTAGTAATTCTTCTTTTTTCAATGGAGTTGCTTCAATAAGCAAACCTTCCAATTCTATAGCATTTCTATTTCTAGATAGCCAATCTGAAAATTCAAAAAGTTTAGAATTAATATTTTTAATATCATTGATTGATTTAACTGAACTAAAGTTGTCTGAAATAGACTTCAACTTTTGAAAATCACCAAATTTGTTCACATCTTCAATATCTCTTAGAAAAATACTTTCAGATGTATTAAAATTATTTATAAAAAGTCTTCCATTATTTTCATCTGAAATTGAATCAGGTGACCGAAGCGATACAAACTTAAATAAGCTTGATTTACCTTCAGCTTTTTTTTCAATTGGGGTGTAATGTGTTGTAGCCATGTTTTAATATTTATTTTTATCAATACTTATTATCTAATAATTCAACTCTATAATTAAATGAATTAACTTTAAATTACCTGTAAGCTTTAAATTCTCCGTCAGAAATAGTTATCGTCTCACCGTTATTGTTACCAACAAACTCAAATGTACCCTGTATAAAATCATCTGAAATATTTGTAATAATCATTGTTCCCGATGCAGCTTGTATATCTATATCGTCTAAAGCAGAGACATAATAGGCAGTATAAGCCTCTTCATCTGTTGTTGGGGCATCATTAATCAAATGACTACCCTCATTAAAAGTTATGGGCAACCATAAAGCAATGGATTTAAAAGTGTCATTACTTCCTTCGTTACCTTTAATAAGAACTTGTGAAGAAGTTATTGTTTCAGGTTGATAAGAATATTGAGCCTGACCATTAACTGTAAATCGTAAATAGATTTCTTGATTGTCTGATGAATCATCTGAAGAACAACATACAAAGGTTAATGAAATACAAAATAGAAAATAGATTGACAATTTTTTCATTAGTAAAGAATTAGAATAATGTAAAAGTATTTCCTTTATCAATTACAAGTCAATACGTGAAAACACGTAATTTTCAGACCTAATGTGCCTAAAATATAAATCATTAAGAATTATTCGGATAAAAAAACTCGTCTAAATAAAATTTAATGTTTTATCTAGACGAGATATAAGCTCTAATACTTATAAATTGCTTAATTGAAAACTAAGATACTGCTCCTACTGTTTGGATAGAATTACTACCAATCTCTGTAAATTCTATAAAACTGCCAACTTTTATGAGGTTACTATCTCCCGGTGCTTGTGAAAATGTTAATCGTGGTGTAAGAATACCAGCAGAAGTACAACGTAAAACACCTTCAAATTCAATAGTTGTAGTCTGAGCTGTACTGGCTGCATTTAATACTTTACTGGTAGGACCGCTAATTTGAATCTGGGTGGAAGTTGTTGATGTTCCGTTAAGAGAAGATGAAAATATTCTTGCAACATACTCCATTGTAGAGATATTTAATCCTAAAGATAAAACCCAACTAATTGCAGTTGTATGACTCATAGTTCCATTTGAAATTAAATACTTTCCTTTAAAAAAATAGGTCTTATTGGCAGATAAAGAAAATTGATTACATCCGGATGGAAATGCATTTTGTGGTGAATTTGAATTACTAAGAGTAAAATCAAATGAAGGAACTGCAATCAACTTTATAGGAGATGAACCAGCAATGGGTAAATCACCTACTCCAATAATAGGCTGACCATTGATAGTTTTAATATTGGTTCCACTTACTAAAGTAGCTTGTTTCCCATTCAAATCATTCTCTAAACCGGTAACTTGACTTTTAGATATTGAACCGGTTATGGTAGAAGCTGATCCTGTTACGTTGGTAATTGAAACATTTCCATTAGAATCTGGTGATACGTTATTAACTTTTTTAACAGGTGCAAAAGCGAGTACGGTTTGCTTGCCTGTCTGAGGTGTCAAATATTTATTATCAACTTGATCATTTTGAGCATCAGCTAACGATGCTTTATCTTCTTCTATATTCAGATTACTATCAATCAAGTTTTCAAATTCTTCTTGCGTAGGTCTTTTACCAGTTTCAAAATATTCTTTTAATTCAGTTCTATTTTTTGTTGCCATGTGTTATCTTTTTTTATTTTTAATTTATCGTATGTAAAATGTTCCTTCAATTATCATATTACCAATTCCTCCAAGATCCTGCCAATTTGTTTCGTTGTGAACGGTAAGTATGTGCTCCTCTCTACTCATCATCCCTGCAGTGTTTTCTGTAATAACTTTAAAATGATGATAGATAATATTGCCGTTTAAATCTTTGGTTAAAAGTGTGCCTGTTTCCGAATTAACTTGAGACAAAGGGAGATAAATATCAGCATCATTGGTTTGTATTTCATGAATTTTCGCCCAGTTTCCTTGTGAAGTCATTTTATAAAGATGATACTTCGCTTTATAACATGTCTTTTGCCAATGCAAGACAACGGTGGTCAATTCATGATTTGAATTTAAAGGTTCTGAATAATAATCAAGCTTGGGTGACTGTGGGCTATAATTCTCTACAATATTGGTAATAATGAGTTTAGATGCCTCTGAAGGTGCATAATCAAAGACTAATTCATCTTCAACATTGGTGTATTTTATAAGTCTTGAAACTGATAATTTGTAAAATAAAGGATCTCCAAAGGGTACTTCATCCAAATCTAAAAAATCATCCGAGAATATCCATTTACTATCTTCCAACATAGATTCTGTTCCCAAGTCAATTGTCTTGATTAAATCCATTGTTCTGATAGACAGTGCATTATTTGCTTCAAAAGTTCTATAAATAGTTATCTTTCTAATTTTGTGTGCAATTGGATATGAATTAATTTGCAATTGTATGGAAGGTTTGATTCCTAACACTTTATTCTCTAAAACAGGTACAATCTTAATAATCTCCGGTGCTATGGGTGGAGCTGTATTTACCAGAGTAATAGGCCCTAAAACTTCACTATAGTCACTAGTTTTCATCTGAGTATTAATTTCTCTAACCGCATAGAAATAGCGAGCATTTGATGCTCCATCCAAACCAAAATCCGTAAACTGTGTTTCAAAATTTCCATTAGCATCCAAACGTTTTGCCATGGGTGCCATATCAAAACGTGGATCATCTGGTTTTAATAAATCACCATTTCTGTCTCTCACTACCTGCTTTTTCGGGATGGGCTTATAATCACTAGGCTTGATATAATTATAAATGACAGGCACTTCCGTTAAAGGAATGAAACAATTTAAAAGAATATCTTTAAGAAAATCTCGTATGGTCAGTTTTCCATTTCGTTTATCACCATTTGGTAAAATAACCTCAGGTATTACTTCAGTATACAAGTTAACAATAGGAGTGGTTAATAATGCTACCGGACTGGGTAAATTGTTATAAAATTGATTATGAGCTGCAATAAATTCATTTATGCTTGCTATAAAACTTGGACTATCAGGCATTGGTAATCGTACATCGTCATAAAGTTTAAATAACCCATAGTCAGAAGGTGAGTTTTCATAATCATAGTCAAAACTTAATAAATTTTTCCATCGGTCAACATAATAAAGCTCTTCACCATTTAAAAATAGTTCTTCTAAAATATATTGTACTGTATTTTGTACCGCTTGATGATTTGCATCGTAAACAACTTCGTTATTATATATCGCAGAAAGAAACTGAACATCACTTGCTCTATTAAATTGAACAGAATGAGGCTTATGATCATATTTCGTTTTAAAAGTATAAGTCGACTTACCGAAAAAATCGGGTCGGGTTGCATACCAACCTCCCATCGGTTTTTGAGGTGTTTTGGGTTCTACTATTGCTTGTGCAAACATTATACTCGGTACAGATAAACTGGAATGCTGATTTTCAATATTATCATGATCGTGCTCAAAAGGATAATCCGTACTTCGCAGTCCAAAAATAGTATAACGATAATCTTCTCCATCAAGTGGCAAAGTATTTAATTCATCAAATCCCTTTTCTTGATTTTCATAGAGATACACTTTGTAACCCGGATAGTAGTTTATTACCTGACTAACTAATTCTTGATTATCAGGCATTAACTTACCTTTATAGGTAGTCAAATAATCAGGATCAGTAGGAAAGGTTAAATCACTTATATAAAGAACTAAATTTTCATTAGTGCCAATATTTTCTGTTCGCACAACTCTAAAATTCTTTCTGGGTCCGGTTGGATCATCTATTGTGTGGATACGAACAACACCATTATAGAATTCAACAGTATTTAAAGAATTTTGAATCAATGGATACTGGGCCATAGGTTCGTTAAAACTAACCTTATAAATTCCAAGATGCCTTTCTATATATTCCCCCTCTGAATTAACATCATAAAATCCATCGTTGTCATCATCAACTCGCTCGTAAAATTTTTCAATTGTCGCGGTTTTATATAAACCTCTGAATTTATGAACATGGGTACGTACATTACATGTTGCATCAGAAACTATAATTCCTTCTTCTCTATGAATTTCTGTGTGAGGAATGGCTAATGAAAATAGAGGCTCATTAGTACTTGCCCATGAATCTAAATTCAACATATTTTCTACAACTACAAATAAAGAGTTGTTTTCTGGATCTTGCAATTCAGACAAATTAACATTTGAACTATTCTCTGTTAAAGCGTCAGTAGCGTCTCGCTTAAAAACGGTAAAAGTTGGATACCCTGTAACAGATGATATTTCAACGTGTTGCACCACAAATTCTTTCCCATCGGCTAATAACAAACTACCTACAAAATTTTGTTCCGACCCCAGTGGAAGTAATGGCTCTACTAATTCATTGTATTCACCATTAAAATCTAATCCACCGCTTACGAAGCCATAAACATCTGTATTAAAAATACACAACAAAGGATTTGTTGGATGATCAACAGGTTGAACTACTTTTCCCGAAACAGTTTGGGGCAAATGATTTCTAAAGAAAATTTGAATTTCTTCAGCAAAAAGCTCTTTTGAATCATGTGTCTCAACATAATCTTTTATAATTTCACCATTAATTTTTTGGTGATAATCTATTAACTCTTGTTGGTGATTGTACTCAAATGTTAAACGAACTAATGTTTTATCTTCATTTTCATTTTCAGTGAACATCATCTGTTCTAACGAAGAAGTTAACACCAAAGGATTTTCTTTTTGAATTAAAGTGGTAGTAATATTAGTTGGTGGTAATAACTTATTAGACGGTTTCAAAACAGTTGTAACTGGTCGAATGACTTCACTTGATTTAGCACGACTAAACCAGTTGATTCCATAGGATGAATAAATATGAGTACCTGAAACCTTTACTTTGTGTACATAAAGAGCTTTTCCTGGCTCTGGAATAATTATTTCTCTGGTTTCATTCGCAAAATCTTGATTTACTGTGTTATCAATATTATAATACTCCCTACTATACGATAACTCAGGTTTATCCCATTGTTCGTTAGTAGAATTACGGTATTCTAATCCCGCAAAAACAGGAATAGTTACCTCAGAAGATACAAACTCATCATTGCGATAATAAAAATTTGCGTTCAAAATTTCCTCGGGCGATTCTTCATGAAGTAAGGTATAGAATTTGGTCTTTCCATCATGTGAATAACCATCATCGGTTAATTGTAAATTTGTATCTTGTTCACTGTCATACTCCTGTTCAATTTCTTCTGCATTATAATTGTAAAAAATTCCATCTACTGGTTCTTTTAAATCTATTGCAATAGGTAATCGTTGATCGGTTAGCTTCGTTGGTAATGAACAATATAAATGCTGTACCTCTCTTGCCCCTAATCCATCATTCAAATTGCCATAAGTTACATACTCGGCCAAATACAAATATTCTCCATCAAAAATTGATTCATTCAAATCCAATACTCCCAATCCTAGCATTCGGGCAATATGATAGTCCAACCCTCCCATTTGTAGCAAATGCAAATTGGACAACTCAAAACCATTTTCATTTTCTTCTTCATCCCCTGTTAAAAGTGGATCAAAGTCTTCATTCTCTAACATACAGGCTTGAATAGCAGAGGAATCATGTAAACTTACTATTTCTATGGCATCCGGATTGTCAAAGTCATTACTCATATCAATGTATTTTTCAACAACAGATTTTATCCGGTTTTCCTCTTCCATAATTGGTCCTGCCCATTTATCCTTATAATTATCCACATTCACATAGGCATCATCATTATAACGTAACCAGGTAGCTAGACAATTTTGTACAGGCTCTAATCTTGAATAAGCAACATTTGTCTCTTTTGTAAGGGCAAATTTTCCTAGAAAACTCCAACGATTGTTTTTTTGTGCATCTAAAATAAAATCAGAATAAAACTCAAATTCCAACCGCTCAATAAATGAATTTTCAGAAATAAAACGAATGGTTCTGATATTTTCACTAATTAGCTTGGTTTCATTAACCTCACTAATCGGATAACGTTTTCGCAAAGAAGCTCCTTTGGGTGCAGAAATTTTATTCTCCTCAACTGACAAAAGTTCTATTCTAACTGAATTTGTACTGTTAGTAATTTGAAAAAATGGCGATACAGCAAAGCTCAATTCTGTTCTATTTTCAACTTCAATTAAAGAATTTCCATAGCTTTTGATAAAGAGAACTGAATCCGTAGCTGGATCTATATTAGCTCTTACTTGATTATATTTAACCAAGTTTTTAAAACTAACATAAAATACTTTCCCATTAATACTATAAATCCAGACTTTTGAAAATGGACTATCTTCAATCAAACTTGGTGCAGTAGCAAAGTCTAGAATTATCTTTTTTTCTGTGTACTTAGCTCGATATATTTTGACAAAATCATCTGGTTTGTTAAAGTTAAAATTAGTAGTAGCATAATTTGCTTTTGGCAAATGCTTAGACAAGGCTCCTTTTAATGCCCATCGTAAGTGAATTCCTTTTGTACTATCAACTCCTGTTGAACCGGCCGATTGTAAGTACAAATGCCCGGATTGTATGGAGGAATTATCTTTAACTTGTAGTGTGTTTTCACAATTACAATTACCTAATACAGTTAAATAATTTAATATATATTGAACAGCATCCCATGAAATCACATAATTTTCAAAAGTTGGTTTGTCTTTAAATTCTTGAATAGTTTGAAATTGATTGACAAAATGAAAGGAATATAATTCATATTGAGGAAAAAGTTTGTGAAAATCATATATTAAAGTCAAAACATGATTAAAACATTTAACAAAATCTATAAAATTTGTGTTATTATCAGCATCTTGAGGTTTGATCAAACATTTGGTGTTCTCATCCAAAATATTTTGATATAATTCACAAATGACTAAATCTTTTTCACAAGTATTTTCAAACGAACAAACTGATTCTTTTACTGAAATAATATTTTTAATTATCGGAGAAGATACATTTGAATTAATAATGGAAGAATTTAGTAAAGCTACACTAATATCTGAATATTCAAAATTTAGATATTTGTCAACAATACTGAGTAAATCTTCATCAAATGTACGGCAACTATTAAGGTCTAAATCTAAATTGCCTATTGGTGCGTTTATAGATGGATATTTGGTCCTACCACCATCTACAATAACAACTCTCTCGGGTGTAACATCACACAATATTCCATTTGCAGGATGTAATTCAAAATGATCATATCGCTTATTCCACACTAAGTTGTAATCAAAGTCTAGCTTAGTTATAAAAGATTCTACCCTTCCATAGCTCTCAAGATATAAATGATTATTATTATATTTGAGATTATTAAAATTATAAGAATTACCAACTATGAATTTAGAACTTAAGTTTAGAATTGAAGGAGTATCAAACTTTACTTTTACTAAAAAATTGGAATGATTCACACCCCCATCAGTCCTAATGTAGGCATAATTATCTTGATAAATTACATCCAAAATAGAATATGGTCCATCATTTTGGTATTGTGAGACGAGTTGATTAAGCTGCAAATCTAACTCAATAATAAAACCATGAATACTATAATCAGAGTATTGTAAATTTCCGTATAAACCTAACTTATCTTCATTTGATACAATGCTTGAAAAATAAAAAGATTGTTGACTAAAATGAATTCGCTTCTGAACTAGAATAGTACCAGAGTGATCGAATTTAAATACCACAACATCCTGATCAATTGAATCTTCAATTTGTAAGGCAAGAAAATAATTTTCATTACCTACTTTAACTAAATTTGATGTACTTAACTCGTTGTATAACCTAAACTTCTGATTTAATGATTTAGTCCAAATTACATCTCCATTAGGGTTGATTCTAGACAATATAACTCTATTTGAATCTTGGCTATCTACTCCTAATAAAAGTATATCAAAGTTTGAACACTCAACTATTTTTGAAAATTCAATTTCTTTACCGGCGTAATGATAACGCTTTTCCCAAATAACATTTCCATCAAGATCTAATTTAGTGATTAAACTTGTATGCGTTTCATCAGCTTCTACCAAACAACCTATAGCATAAATTGCATCGTTCACACACAATGAATTCAAATAATAATTGTTATCGGATTTATTATATTTATTTAAAAATGACATACTCTTTTTTTTAAAATAATGTTATTGATAGAGAAATTGTGTATTTCGGTTCTTGTGGATCAGGCTCATTAGGAACAACATACGAAGTACCATTCCAAATTTTATACTTAAATCTGAGATCAATATTCTCATTAATAGATTTCTGCTCGTTCATAATGATTGCCTGAGAGTAGTCTTTTGAAAATAAAACTTCATAATCTCCATTAATTGTACCATTTGTAAAAACCTCAATGGTATTTTTAACATCCGCTAAAGGCATTCTTGGGTTGTTAAATGGTTCAGGATTTTTAACCAATAAGGCAATAATGGTATCATCAAGCGTATTTCTGATTACATTAATTTCGGTTGAAATAGCCTCATTAACAGGCTTAAAACCTAAAATACCCTCTATAACTTTATCAAAAGAATGCTGATAATTATTTTCAAGATTATCTAAAATTTCACTGTCAAAACCAACAATTGGTTGATTTTTTACAGTCGCAAGAACAGCATTTACTTGATCAGTTGAGAACTCTCCTAATAAATCAAATTTTGATTCTTTTTCAATAGGATTTCCATCAAAAGTAGCATTTAAATAGTAGCTATTAATTTGATTTTTAAAACTTTCATAACGTGAGGTTTTAAAAACGAAACGATGTACTTCTTTAGTTTGGTACCTGTTAAATTCAGACACCCCATTTTCATGCTCTTTAAACAAATTATTTACAATAGCTGTATAAAGCTTGTTAGGTTTAAGATGTTTTGGAGTAACAAGCAAATATTCAGAGGCGGGTACTAAAATCTCAGCGTTAATAACACAATTTTGAGCATTTAAGAGATTGGAATATTGACTTAGCACAAAAGGTACTTGAGGGTTATCATCTGAATTCCACTCTTGAACGGTTTGTGGAATATTTACATGAACAACATCATTTTCATCATAATCCAAATAAGGTGGATTCTCTATGGATATATCTTCTACCGGATCTTTGATGACTATTTTTAATCTACCATCCAACGCTTGTTTTCCATTATACACTTCCCAATTGTTAAAAAAATGGGTAGCATACGATTTATTAAAAAACATATAAATTTGAGTAGTTTCATCATTGTAGAACAATGGTTTAGCACTCAATAAATTACCATCAGCATTCGGATAAGATCGATTGTAGTCGATATATTGTTTTAAACTTGTTAAAGGATATTTGTCAGGATAAGGAGTTAAAGGGTTATTAGGATCCTGAGGAACAATTGTACCGTTAGGTTCGCGTATTATTCCATTGGCATCTTCCAATATATTTCCATTAGGTAATAAAAGATCACCATAAGTTGCCTTTTCATGATTATGGAAAAAACCAACTGGACCAGCTGTGGTAAATCCATAAACATAAGAAAATGGTAAAGTTGACTGATTATTATCAACAGTGTCTTTTAAAACAAAATGAACAACATAATTGGTGTTTGGCCTCCACACAGGCTGTATGAACTTTGTTATCCCATCAATAGTTGCTTGAGTGTCTAAAGCAATTGCTTCCTGACTTGGAATATTCAAATTATATTCATAATCTTCTAAAGTCATCCAACAAACCTCATGAATCAAAGTAAATTTCTTAGGATCACAAGCACAGCTACAGTTGCCCAACTCATCTAAAAATTCTAATAAATCTTCAATAGCTTGATAAACTACATCATAATCTGATTGGTTAACTTGAATTGGATCAATAGTAGCAAAACCATAAATAATATCATAATAATTTTTTACCTCTACAACCTGCATAAGTTCAGTTTGAGCTTTTAAAATCTGAACTATTTCTTCTGCATATGAAAGGTAATAAGAAAAATCACTGGAGGGTTGATTAACAAAATAACTTAAATAAATCAATTTAATCTGTTCATAAACTGTACAAATTCGCTCATCTAGATCTCCACATCCACTAGATTCTTTCTTACAAATTTCAATAACTTGTGAATTCAAATTTGCAAAAGAGGAACGATCTGTTTTTAGCGGAAAATTAATTTCATTTAACTTTAAGTCATTTTTTTTGATGATAAAATTCTTTTCAAAAACAGCATAATCCAATGACCTTGTTTTACATGTGCGGAGTTCTTTATCAGTATAGACAACTAAAGACTCAGTAATTTTATCAAAAGTGTTGAGCGTTATTTTTTGTGTTAACTCATTGTACCTAAAACTTTTTATTCCGTTTGTAGCATCTTTAAAATAAATTTCTTTACACCAAATAATTTGTAAATGATAGTCTAAGTTGTAAATAACACCATTCTTATCATTATAAATCAAAACATAACATCCCGTAGAATTCAATTGTAATTGTGCGAAATGTTCTTCGGTTTTAGAAAAACCTAAGTACTTTGTTTCACCATCGCCTGTTACATTGCTAACAAAAACCGATTTATTTTCAATATCATAGCCTGTTACAAAATAACTACTATTATTAGCTTCTTTACTATCATAAAACAGAGTAGGTATATCCGTTACACAAAATGAATTTAATATCTTGAAATCATGATTCATTTTTATCGAAACACCTCTTTGTTCTCCATTAAACAAATAGTTACCGGCTAAAACATTTCCTTCACTAATTGAAGTAGTTGAATTTATAATAAGTTGCTTAAATTGATCATCAAATTGACCACTTTTTAGGATATTACCTAGATTATTAAACTTTAAAACAATAGTATTTACATGATCTACTATTTTTTTGCCCTCAGATACAGTAACAGTAAAATCTGAATTTAATTTAGACTCCTCAATCAAAAGTTTTGCAACATCACTCTTCCAATCTATTATTCTCAACCACACTTCATCACCTGTTTTTGAGTCGATACTAAGTAAATAATGATTTAACCTGGAAGTGATATAAACTACGTACTGAAAAAATTCAGCTGATTCAGTTTTTAGTTGAATAATTGATTTTACTTCTATCGGCTCTTTCTCCGAGGGAATTGTATATATTTTTTCCCAAACAATGGAACCGTTTGGTTTGAGTTTACTAATCAAAGCTTTACCTTTAGTTTTTCCAACGCTGTAAATAAATGATAGTTGACCCTCTTTGAATTCACGGGAATAGTTATAATTTAATGAATCCTCTTTGGTATAGCGATTAACAAATCCAACAGTTTGTAATCCAGCACCATTACATAAAAGAGAATGTAATTCTTCCTCTAAGATTTCAGTATCAACAATTTCACCGTCAATTAATTCAAGATTAATTAAATTATTATTGTGTGTAATCGCTTCAATTTGTTCAGTTAATAATGAAATCTGTTGAGAAATTGAACCATCAAAAAGCGGCTCAATAATTATTCGTGTGACTGCATTCCACTCAGGATGATCATATTCTATTCGTTCATTCAACGAGACCAAATCAACAATTACTTCAAAAGGTTGATTAGGATTTAAAGCATTCGGGTCAGGATGTCCATATGTTACATTAAACGATAAATCGGTTAAATCATTGACTATCGTAGCATAATATTTAACTTTTACCCCAGCATTAAAATTAGATACTTTTAACCCAACTTGAACCGAAGGAGCAGGTAGCATAATTTGCATTCTATTATAATCATCAAAGGCCAATGACTTACTAAATCCAAAAGAATTTTCGATATCGCTAATATGAGCATAATCAGAAAAATTAAAATCCAATAACAAAAATGCTACTCCATTAGAATACATCTGATGATTAGGATTACTACAAAAATACTTTCTATTCAAGGGTTTGGTTAAAAAATTAGCACATTGATGTTCTATTTGCTCCCCTTCACAAAACAAGGTAGAAGCAGTTAAACCATATTGTTCCGGTATATACCATCCCGGCTGTCCTTGTTCTGTAAATGAAAAAGGTGTTGTGGCCAATAACCTAACCGTATTATACTGTCCATCGGTCTTTTGAAATTGACCGATTTTTAAATTATTCAACATTTGGTTATAAGACGGATCAGATGGGTCATCTGGATACAACGCTTTGTAAGGATGGTATTCTTTCCAACTTCCCGGATTAGTACTATCATCCCAAGATTTAATGGAGATGCTTTCTATGGAATATTGGTGTTTAACTTGCCTTAATTCTCTTCCTTTTACTATTTTATCAGGGGGTACTAAATCAGTATACCGTTGAGCCGGATTTGTATAGCCTCCAATTTTATTGGTAATACCTCCCGGCAATAATCCTTTTTCGGTCTTAATGTCAATATAAGTATCTAAGGGTATTATCTTATTTTTTATTGAATCGGGTAAATTAGAAGGAACATTACTTCCCAAATAAGCCAATTCAAATGTTTCGCTAGAAAGCATGTTAACACCTTTAACGAGTTCTTTTACAATTTCATTAGTAAAATTAGTGTCACTAATCAACGGATTAACTCTTGTTCGATCTACTGTTTTGTTAATATCCCAGAAAACCTCCAAATAGCCACTAAAACTAAACTTAAATACCCATAAAATGCGTATTCGTACTTTATAATAAAACTTACCATAAATTAAGAATGGTTTTGGTGATTCTACACCAAACATAATGTCCACAGCTAAGTATAAACTAATGAACTTGATGTCTATATCGGCTCCAACTCCGGCTTGCAAATAAGCACCAAACTGAGGTCGTTCAAAACTAACTTTTCCTCCTACTTCAATATAAGCCCAAGCACTTACTTTAATGATACCATATTTCCTATTAAAAGCAAAATCTCCCCTACTACCGGCCTCAATTCCTTTTGCCGATAACATCACAAAACTTTTTAGGTTTATCAATGTTAAAATTTCGGCTGTAATAGGATTTGTCTTTGTACCAATATTCACATACCAAGGGCGTTGATTTTTAAAGAAGAAACCGGCTTGAATGTCAGCGTAAAGTTTTAAAATAAAGCCATTGCTGGTGGGAAGTTTAAAATCGGCACCAAAGCCAAACTCTAATGAGTCATCTCCCATAGCAACAAAGGCAAAAAACGGTGGATCACCGGTATCTTCTAATCCCAATCGTGCTGAAATAATGGCAGCCCTTCCGTCAATCATAAATAAGGATGGAATAGAAAGCAACACCATCGCTTTAATATTAAGCACGGTTCCATTATCAAAAGATGTTCCTAACGAAGCTCCCGCTCCAATCGAAAAGGGTTTAGTACTTACCTTGGTTTTATCAGGTCCGTTAAATTTGGTAATATGAATACCTCTTGGGGGTGCCTTGTAATAATCATACCAAGTATCTACACCGGATATTAATCCCGCAGCTTCTTTCTCAGCAACATATCGATAGCCTAAAAGTCCTCTAAATCCATAAATAGCAAACGTTCCCAAAGGAATAGGTGCAGGAAATTCAATCTCAGCATCTATGATGAATGCCGGATATTTGGGCATAAGTTTCATATCTGCCTTTCCAGCTATTTTAGCTTTAGGAAGTTGTATTTTAATTCCTCCGGCATATTCTTTAGAAACTCCCGGCTCAGGAATGGATAACCATCCATTGATTATTGCTGCTGGTGAGCTGGAAGGTATCGTTAAATCAAGATAGAGGGTCTGAATATGCAAATAAGATTTCGGTTTGTTCGGTAAATCATCAACACAATAATAAAACTTAACGCCATCTCCTCTAATTTCAACTCCTAGTGGATCAACACTAACTCCTCCATCAAAACCAAAATAGTTAAATTTCCGCATATCGCCGTTCACCTCTTTTTGATGTGATCCATAATGAATGGCAGAAACCGTAATTTCTACGGGGCCAAGTTTTAAAACAATGGGTTTAATTAAATTGATGGATCCACCAACCAATTCAATTGAACCATCGCTGTAAATGCGTAAACGTTCAATTTCAACAGGACCTAATCCCATAGTGTCTTTTAAGAAACCTTCAAATTGAAGTGTTCCCGCTGTACCAATGTAAAAATCTTCTCCTTCCTTACCTAATTCTAAACTCTTGATGTTATAAGTAAAAACATCTTTCAAAACGATAGGAAAAGGTGGTTGGGCTGAGGCGGTTAAATTGAAATCACCATTATCACTTAAATGACCATCAATATTGACCCTTACTTGTTGTCCTGCTATTGATTCTCCTTCTGAATCAACGGCACCCACTGGATAAACAAACTTCTTAATTTCTAAAGCTCCTTTTATATTCGAGGAGATAACTTTGTTTTGTTTGAAAGTGATGTCGAACTTATTAAAGCCAACTAAAAAGCCATTACTTTTTCCAATCCCAAACCATAAAGTTCCATTCTCACTTAAAACCATATTGGTTATATAATCCCGAAAAACTTGCTGATTGGGTATTTCAATCGTTGTTTGCCCAGCTGGAGTTAATTTTAATGGGAAAGTAAAACGATATAAATTTTTATTTTCTAATTCATTAAGATAATCAAGCAATTCGTTATAATTATTAATCGTGACCATCTGCTCTTCAGAAGATGCGGTCACAACTTTAATTCCGGTTATTGGATAAACAAATGAAAATGCTGTACTAAAAAAATCAATAATTTGATCATCACTGGCACTTCTGGTCGGAATCGCCTCCAATGCAAATGTGCCGGATAATCCTCCTGTTCCTATTAATAAATTATAACCACCTAAGCGTAAAGTAGCACCATTATCATTTTCAGGAGTTTTAAACCACTTAGAGGGTAACGTAACAGACAATGCATCTACATAAACACCCCTAAAATCCAATGGTCGACCATCTGCATCGGCTTCCGGTATATTGGTTTTGTCACTCAAATCCAACTTCATCTTTTCCAATTGAATCAACAAACCTGTTTTTCCAATTTCTGAATAAGTTGGGGCAAGATTACCTACTAAATCCATTTGATAGCCCAAACCTGCCTGAGTATCTGCATAAAGTAAAACTTTACCAAAATAAAAACGTGTAAGTATTTCGCTATTTTCATCTTCGCGAACCCAAACTCCGTTACCATCATCTTTATATGGATATAAAATAGTTCGTGAAAATTCTATTGCTGATGAAACAGTTAAAGTTACTCTGGCTTTTGGAACCAAAATATCTTTGATGTATTCTTCAATATCGGAAGGTATAAAACTTTTGAAATACTCGGCTAACTTTTGTTTTGTTACATCTAAATCCTCCTTCAACAAATAAGCTGCAAAAGAGAGCAAAGTAGCATTTTTAGAAGTTTGCGAATGAATTTCTCTAACAACTTGTTCTAATTGTGAGTTTTCATTTAAATCTATTCCAATGGTTTGAATTCCATGATCATTATTATACTCATTTAAATCATCTAAAAATTGTTGTAAAGGGCTAGTTAAATCATTAATTGGTACAGTAAATGTGTTAATAAATTTGGCAACAGCTTGCTCTTCTGTAATATTCAACACGATTAACCCTAACTCAAAAAACTCTTGAGGTGTGAAAGAAAAATTCTGAAGATTAAACCTTCTTAAATAACCCAATATTTTCCATTGATACTCCACTGTAATTGGAAAAGTTGAGATATTGAAGTCTGGATCTTCGCTACCATCAGGGTTTAATACAAATTTTACTCCTGAACCAAATAAGTCTATTGCTAACTTGTCTGAAACAATACTAAGACTGTAAAAAGCAGCATCACCTGAGGGGCTCTTATTATACTGTAAATCCTTGTAATGAATTTTATCAAAAAGCTGCTGAATGGCTTGCTTAATAAAACCTAAAGACTCAGGAAAATCATCTAAAGAAACAACTGATGAAAGTTTTGGATAATATCGACGAACAACCGGTGGAGTACTGTTTGGTAAAGGCATAACGACAAACTATTTTTTTTGTTATTACAAATAAAAAGACGAATAATCAAAAAAATAATTCGGTTTGACTTTTATAAAATTTCTTAAAAATAGTCCGATAAACTGAATTTACTTCTATTAAAAAAACATCTATTTTCTGCTTTTTAAAATTAATCCTTACTTCAACATCAAACAATACGTGAAAATACGTAATTTTAAATGCAAAAAACCACCTTTAATTGGTGGTTTTACTGTTCAAAAAATAATTAAATGATTATTAGTTTTAAGTCAAACTTAAATGGAATTTACTATTCTGGAATCAACGGTTCTGCATTTTGATAATATTCAAATCCCACCCAAGTAAAACTTACATCAGGTTCACCAACACTCCATGCATAAATATCTGCCTGATCTTCTTGCTCATTAGATATCAAGAAACAAGTGCCATCTTCATTATAATCAAAACTATAAAGTAAGTTTTCATTTTCATCATAATATTTTTTTTCAGTAACATATGAAAGAATATTACCGTCTTCAATTTCATAATCTCTATAACAAATTATTTTATCATTTAAATCATACACTTTGATGACTTTGTCTATTAAAACATTATTTTGATAAGACCGAATTTCATGTATTTTAAATCCATTTTCATTATAAATATAATCAAATGTTGAATTAGGATTTATAGATAATTCATCAACTATTTCCATTTCATTTGATACATATTTTGAAGTATTAACTAAAACTCCATTATTATAGGTTTCCTCAATCTTAGGCTCACCATTTTCGTAAAAAACTTTTGAATAATATTCTAAACCATTGTTTATTTGCTGTTCAGTAATTTCGTGACCAAACTCATTTTGAAATTTTATTATAGTACTCATAATTATATTTTTAAAAAATTAAATACGGGGGTGTGTTAAAGTTCCTTTCTTTAATTATTATTGAAATATCCAAGGAGTTTCCTTGTGGATAAGTATTTCTTATATCGTACAATTCGGTCATAAAAGATTCCTTTTGCCCTTCTAATAACCCAAACTGCCGATTTTTAATATATCCTTTGGCTATCTGCTCATCTAAATTTGATACAGCTTCATCAAATTTATCCTTTACAAGCTTTCCATTTGCTTTAGTAAATGATCGACGATACCTTTCAATAATCTTATTTCTTAAATTTTGCAGTTGGGATTCAGATATCATGATCGCTACATCTAAATCTTTAGCATTTGGAGTTCTTAGTGATGAACCTTGAATCCTTACATCACCAGAAGGAATATCCCAATGCTCTAATTGTTGCTTGACTTTATTTTTAAATGTATTATATTCTGCTAAATTATTGAATTTATATGGATATTTTAAATTATTTTTTATGTTGTACCAATTATCTATTTGATTTTTAAGCTCATTAAATTCAATATTCTTATTTCTTCTTCCACTGATGAATATAAATCCAACAATTTCATCAATGTCTAAATTTTTATTTGTTGAATATTGTATAAGTTCTTCAATTTGATTGTTATTATAAATTAATTCGAAATCTTTTGGGTTTTTAATATTTCCAAACTTATCTAAATTAGCCCTCCACATTTTGTTATTAATATCACTTGTTATGTGAAGCCTTCTTTTAGCTCTAAAAGCAGTTAAAAAAAGTTCCCCTTCATCAGTATAAGATGCAATAACAGTCAAAGCTTCGTCAGGAAAATTTAAAGGTACACCGTCATCAATAAGCTTCTTTGAAGACTTACTTAAAATCCTTTGTGATACTAAATCAACACCGCCTGATAATAATTGAACTGCCATTAACCAACGATCCAAATTTCTACACCAATTATAATCTGGATTATCTGTTTGTGGTGGTATTTCTATATTTGAATTAGTTTCATTAAAATTACTATTTACGTTGTTAATGTAAATTTGACATCCATTTGAGTAATAATTTAAAATTAATGAAGCGATAGACGAGGTAAGTTCTAATGCACCTGTAATACCTCTCAATGCTTGCGTAGCTAAAATCCTTTCTGCAGCGGGAACTGTTTTCCCAATGGCTATTCTACCTAATTTAGTAACATGTCTTAAATGTCTCAATTTAGCCAAATTCCCAATACCTGTAAAGGTTAAAACTATATCAAAAGCTAACGCTATGCCTGTCCATAAATCTTCATTATCTCCGTAATCATCCATATACTTGAGATAAAAGAGAGGTAGATTAACCACTTCAACATTAATTGTATTACTAGTCCCCGGAATTTTATCAACTAAGGCAATACTTGGTATTTGTACTGCATATTCATTCCCAGTATATTTAAAGGTTACTGCTTGGTAAAAACTATATTTATTACTATCTAAAAGTAAATCAATAATAGCTTTCAATGGTGACGTTAACCAATTCCCATAATCAAATTCTACCTCAATTTTTCCTTTAGAAAATAAAAAGTCCATATTATCTACATAAAAACCCCAAGTTTTATTAGATTCATAAGGTAAAGTGATAATTTTATCTTTCAAACTATCATACAACTCATCTGTATCCGATGTATTACTATTTAAATTATATTTTTCGTAAGGATTGTAGTCAGATAGATACCATAATAGAAACAGTCTGTGCATTAATGCAAATCTGTTCTGATCATCAAGTCCAATTACCCATTCGTCTCCTATTTTTTCATAAAGCTTCTCAAAAAGAGTTTCACCATTTCCACCTACAGAAGCATATCTACCTGGCAATGAAAGTTTTGTTAAAAATTCATTAGCTTGCAAATCTGTGACACTTCTTACTACTTTTAGTACAATATGTTCTTCATTAAACTCTCCTTTACTCAAGTAATAACCCATAATACTATTTGTGCAGAATATATCGAGAATTGATATCTTCTTATCTACATCTAAAGCCTGTAAAGCACTTGCAGACATATGACCAATAACAGAATAAAGCCTTTCATTATCATTTGGTGACAAATCATTTAGATAGCCTTTTATACTCAAAAACCATGCTTTATACTTAATTAAATAATCTCTATATCTAATTAACATAGTGTTAGAATATAAATAATAGGAGTCAGAATTATCGTCAGATGTCCAATATTCAATATTCTGTTGATAGATTGGTAACATTCCCTGAGCTTGCAGTACTGACTTTACATCAGATTCCATTGAAGAAATAATTTCTGCAATATCTGCTACTACTTGCATATCCCATTGTGGATAACTAGAGTCTCTATTAATTGCCGAATTGTATATTAATTGAGATTCCTGCTCTAATGGATTACAATCTTGATCTATAATCTCTTCATCTGTTCCAACGAGTAAAGATGTTATATCATATTTGTCTTGAAAATGAGTAAATCTTTTTAAAAAAAGACATAATTGATTAGAATTCAAGCCTCTTACCTGAACAACAACTTTATCTTGACCTAACGTAGCATAATTATTTAAAAAATAAGCTTCATCAAATTTATGAGGAACCAATATTCCCTTCGGTCTATCCACTTTATTATTATCATACTCTTTAACAATTTTATAATACTCTGCCCGTTTACAATAGAAAGCGAAACTTTTTAATTCCCCATTATTATATAGTGCGATATAGTAAGTGCCATTCTTCCAAAAGCCTTTTACAAATCCATTGTTATGATACTCAAATGTTGAATCAACATCAAAATAATTCTTTCTTATTGCCTTACCATTTGCTAAAATTACTGCTTCTGCCATATACTCATGAATTTAAATCTACTTCTAAATAAGGTATTACAAATTCTAATTTATCTTTATCATTTAATTTTGGTATTACTTCTGAATATTTTTTTGAAGTAAAAACTAATTCATCAATAGTTCTAACTAAAATTTGCTCGTTGGGTGAGTAAATAAAATTATTTCCAGAGTTAATTTCTCCTATTAATTTCAAAGAGTATATTTTATATCTCAAAGTTTGATTTGAATAAAAATATTTCTCATCATAAAGAATATTTTCAAAATACACCCTCACATTATTCAATCCCTCATTTGCAATCAAGTCAACCAATTGTTGATTCTCTTCCTTAGTAATGCCAAGAATTTTTTTAGTAGGAATAGTACCGTCAAGGGTTTCGAGCGTCAAGCCTGTAATAGTTTGTCCATTATCGGTAAAAAGGGTTGTTTTAAAATAATAAGGTTCTTCTGGTTGATAAAAATTATTGGTTTTAGGATCAAATTCTTTTATTGAGCTACTACTAACATCCTTAGTCGAGTTTGATGATTTAACAAATTGAATGGTTTTCCTGTTTAATGTATTAAGTAAAGTTTCGTAAGTCACTCTTCGTACAATTTCATCTTCTGTAGCCATAATAGCATCTTCTGTACGCTTACTCACTACTGTGCCCACATCTGTCCTTCCATTCGACAACGGAAAATGAATCAGTTGCAAGTTTTGGTCTTCAATAGTTGGAAAATGTAAATCAGAACCTACACTATAAAACGATTTAGCATTAATCAAACCAAAAACATCATCTAAATCCTTTAAAAAAACTGGTTGGGGTTCTGTAGGCTCTTCCTCTGGATCTACCGACGGTGTGTTGGTCGTCAAAACGTATTCTTTGCCCTCATAAATCATCTGAACAAAAGATGACAAGGCATTGCTTCCACTGGCAGGAAAACTGAAATGAAGTAACTTGCTGTAGTTTTGGTCAATCGGTTCATTTTCATCCTCAGAGGGTGGTTGAATCAAATTTGTATCTCTAACAAAGCCCAATTCATTTTTTGATACTAAATTCCCCATTTTCACAAAAGCTACTGCTCCGGCATTAGAGTCGGTAATTAATTGTAAATAAAAATTAGCACTATTGGTTGATTCAAGTAATGGCCAACTGGAAGTGCCAAAACCAGTCGCAGTTAAATTATCAGCAACACTCCCTTTCTTAATGGAATGACCACTGTCTGGATGCAAATAATAATCATAAAAATTATACGTACGTTGTCTTTCTCCCTGAATATAGATATATTGTTTAGTTTTGGTATGAAAGCCATCTATAACTAAATAAATATCATCTGCACTTTCAATCGTATTCTGCTGAAATAGACGAATACTTCCACCATGAGCATGTAAACCATAAAAAGCAGCTGCATCTAAAAACCGAACACAGTTTTCTTTAATCAATTTTGTTGGATAAAGTTCTGTTGGATTAGTAACACTTAACGTGAAAGATTGAGCACGAGCATAAGCCAAATTCAATTGAAAAGGGTTTGAATCATTCTCTAAATAAAAATCACCCGCATTTAAAACTATATCCAATCCAACCTCACCGGTAACAGTCGCCAAATGAATCCCAGCAGGAATCATCGGACACTCAAACTGAAAAGCAGAATTGGTAATATCACCTGTTTCATTTGTGTAGGTCTGTGATAATTTATAAAAATAGGCATCTATTAAATCAGCGGAATCTTGATTCATCGTTTCGTCAGGATAACCAATATACTTAGCCAAAAATTGAGGCACAGGATTAAGTGTACCATATAAGCTGTTAAATTCACTATGGATATGAGCCATAAATCCGGAAGCAGATGCATCTGCAACAAGTGAACCAGCAACAAAACTAGACTTGGGTAATCCGCGATAAATAAAATACTTTACAGACAAACCGTTGATGGGTTGACGATAGGGCTTTAAAATTAAATTTACTTTAGTATCCTCAAATCCTGTTTGAGGTTGAATAAAAACCTGACCGGAACAAATACTTATCAGTTTTTTATTCGTTAAAGTAACCAATGAAGTTGTCCTAAAACCAAACTCATCAATCACACCAAAACGTTGTAAATCACTTTGAGTAAAATCACCGTTTTCAATAAAAAAATATGAATCACCTCGAAATTTGGGCATTGTATTATTGCCACTATCCGAGGTAGTTTCAGTTTGAGTAATTGTGTTGTCTTGTAAATCTGGCATAGGTGATAGTTTTGTTAAAATAAGTTCTTTTGATTCAGTTATTACCTACCGGCCCTAAAACTACCATTAGTCACAGTAGCCGTTGTGCCTTCATCATTGGTACCAGTAAAACTAAAAGTCCCTTTTACATACTCATCGCCTAATTCAGTGATAACCAATACTCCTGATGAAGCATCAATCACTTCTTCACCAATCCAAACATTAGCCGAGTAAAGCGTTGCTAAATTAGCATCCGAAGGAAAATCATCAGAAATGGTATGTGTTCCTAGCGAGGGTTCTTCAGGCATCCATAAGGATATTCTGGTGTAAACATTGTTAACTTCTTCATCTCCCAAAATTAATGTCCGCAGAGATGTGAGTGTTTCAGGGTCAAAATCGTATTCCTCTCCATTTAAAGTAAAGCGGATATAAACTGAATTATCTTGATTACCTCCACCGGAAGAATCATCATCAGAAGAGCAACCTATAATGCCAATTGAAAGTAAAACGAAAAATAGAAAAGATAATTTTTTCATGGTCTGTAAAATTTAATATTTATAATTTTTTATCGGTTTTGGAGGCTATTTTAGACAAGCGTTTCTTTAAATCCCCCATCAATTCTTCTAATGCACTCTCACACATCGGCAATATCTTTTCGGGCTTAACAACTGGTATTCCGCCTACCATAACACCTGTTTTTTTAGATCGCTCACTTTCAGAAAAAGCAAAAACCTTTTCTCCTTTTTTGTTGTACAAAGCCATTCGGGCAGTAGCTCTCATTTTAACAGATGCTGTGCCACCAATACCAAATCCTTTTTCTAAAGCAAAATCAATGTAAACAAACATAACTCCATCCGCTTCTTCAGCAAATAATTTCGCCATACCTACTTCATTATATTTTCCGGCAAAACCTTCATAGATGTACTTATACTTCCCATAATTCAGATAATTATTAGCTTCATAAGTGCTCATCTCATACTTAGGTTGGAAAGTTTGATATTTCTCAGTTTCTACAACAGACGACTCAGGTAACAAGTCAAATGGTAAAGCAGTAGCATACTCTTTAAAAAAATTAGAATGGAACTTTTCTAAAAGTGGAGATAAATTAAAATCAGGATTATCACGCAAGTCTAAAACATCCTTTATTAATTCTTCACTTCCAATTCCAAGCTCTCTAAATTCTACCATTTTATTGGCATAAAACGTAACCACGGCTACTTTCTTTTTTTGTGCATAACTTGATGTTAAAACTGCAAATAATACTACTAAGGTTAAATACTTTTTCATTTTTGTTTAAATTACATTTTAATATTTGTAAATATAGTCAGCACCTTAAAGCCAAACAATACGTGAAAACACGTAATTTGATACCAATAAGGCATAAAAAAAACCGCATTAGCGGTTTTACAATAAATTTTAATGTAATTTATTCACAAATGGGAAGTTCAAATTTGCCTTCAATCGAATTATCAGTTGAAGTTGATACTGCTCTAACTTTTCCCACAACCAAATCATCTGTAATAGAAATAATCTCCACAGTTATTCCTCCTGAAAGACTAATAAAATCGGAAGAATCCGGATCATTAAAAGTGGCGTAAACATCGGTAGTATGCACACCAACAATTCTTGGAGCAATAATCGTAATAGGAAAATCAGAGAATCCTAATGTTTCACAACCTAAATCCTCAGTAGTTAAATAAAGTTCTACGCTGTCAACTCCAAAAACTTCATCAAAAACACCTTTTCCTCCACCAATAGTAAATGGTGTACCATATAATTCACCACTAACTGGATTGTTCGTGATGGCTCCATCATTTGAATTCTCATCGGAATCATCGGAACATGAAAAACTTAGAAAAGCCAACAAAATAAAAATCGAAATCTTTTTCATTCTAAAAAATTTTATGCTTCTTTGGCGGTTTAAAAATCATGACAAAAATAACTGGTGCAAAACGCAATAACAATACGTAAAAACACTTAGTTTAATAAGTAAAAACCGCCAATGAAGGCGGTTAGTGAGGTATAATTTGTTTTTATGTGGTTTACTAATGCAAGTGATCAAAGATAAAAAAAAATTACAATTTATAAAAAAATATTTACAGTTTTCAATCGTTCCTTATAGCATAATCCAAAGATATCGTAATCGTATATAAATAACTAAATATCCTCTAAATAAATGGCATTACATTTCAAAGCATACAAAACAACACCAATAAAATTTTTAGATTCTGTTTTTTCCATAATCCTTTTGCGGTGTTTCTCAACGGTTCGGGTACTAATGCAAAGCTTATCCCCTATTTCAATACTGCTTAATTCTTTACAAGCCATCAAAATAATTTCTACTTCACAACTGGTTAAACTTACTTTTTGTGTAAAATTAAAATTGGTGTATACCTTTTTCTCCCACAAAATAGCCTCCCTGACAACAGCAGCCAACTCCATATCAAAATAATAGTCTTTATTGATAACATTTTTGATAGCTTGTTCTAACAGTTCAGGAGGAGAATTTTTGGTAAAAAAACCATTTGCACCACAATCCATAATTTTATGAACCGCCTCTTTAGTAGTCAATTGTGAAACAATTAATATCTTGACATCCGGATAATTTTTCTTCAATAATTTACAAATCTCAAAACCATCCAAAATAGGCATTTGAATGTCCAATAATACAACATCAATGGGCTCGCCACTGTCTAATTTTTCTAATAAAATTGTACCATCATCAGTATCAAAAACAACTTCTACCCCTTCAAAAGTTGAAAGTAATAAAGTTAAACTCTTTCGAAACAATTGATGATCATCCACCAAGGCGATTCGTATCATAAACTCAATTTTAAATAAATAACAAAATGATTGCCAACCGTTACTTCTCGTTGCACTAACTCAGCTTTCATACTCTTAATCCTGGATTGTATATTATGTAACCCACTCCCTTTAGATTGTTGATAAGCACTTTTAAAATCAAATGGTACCCCATCATCAATAATCTCTAAACTTATTCCCTCAGTAGTCACATACAAAGCAAAGAGAGCTTGCGTGATGTGACCATGTTTCACCATATTCTGGCAAAATTCCTGAGCAACCCTAAAAAGCTCATATGAAAAGGTGACAGGTAGTTGAACTGCTGCTAAATCTGTTTTAAAAACAAATTCTTTTCCACTAAGTACGCTTAATTGTGCTAAATAATCCTTTAAAGCAGCACTAAAACCGGATGTTTCCAGTAAAGGAGGCATTAACTTACTTGATATTGTTCTTGTATTTTCAATTGCTTTTTCTAATGCATTTTTTGTCTCCAAAACAAGAGAATGAGTAGGCTGATCTTTTGTTTGTTTATCCAGAATAACTAAGAAATTTCGAATCGCACTCAAATCGCCTTGAACACTGTCATGCAAATCTTTAGCAATGCGTTGTCGCTCCTCTTTCTCACTGTCTAACGCAGTTTTTAAAAGTGTCTCGGCTTCTTTTCGTTTCATTTTGATGAAATGATTCTGATAAAACAAAACCAAAAAAACCAAAGCAAACGCCAAAAAAAGCATCACAGAAGTACCTAACCAAAAAACAGATTTTATGTCGCTCGTCCCTTCCAAATGGATACAATTAAAAGTATTCTGAAAAACAAAACTAAAATAAGGTTTACAACCCAATATTCATATAAACTTAATTCAGAATTTTTTATTTCCTCTCGCATTAAAAATAAAAATAAACTACCCGAATGATATAATATCAATCCTGTAATCAAGTAAAAAAAAGGTAACCTGAGTAAAGAATCAGTATCAAACTTTTTGAATTCTGAAATAAACCATTGAATTGAAAATACAATTATGTAAATAAAAATGAAAATTGATAAAAATCCATCAGATTTAATTGAACTATAGTTTAAGTTAAAATAATTGAAATAAATTACAGCAAGAAAAAAAAGAACTAGAAAGAATAATGACAATCGTTTAAAGTACTTTCCCAAATTAGCTATAAATACTAACATTAATGAAATAAATTCTAAAATTAGATAAATTGTAGACCATTTTTCAGAATCAAATTTTAAATGATTAATCAACACAACATCTACTACAGATGAAAATGCTACCAAAAGTACAATTGGAAGTATACTTTTGATAACATTTGTTTTAGGTATAATGAAATAAATTATGATTGAAATAATTCCAATTATATTGACAAAGTAAAAAAGGCTTAAAATCAAATTATAAATTTATTTAGTCAAGTATACCTACTTTCGGACATGAGGGTGGACAAGGTGCCGTCCTGTCTACAATCATGCCTTCTTTCATATCATTTTCATTTCTATCTACACCAATTAAAACAACTGTATGGGATTTACTAATTTCATCAAAAGCATTGTAAATTCTAACCCCAATACAATCATTTTGATTTATAATGGCTCTCAAATGATTGGCCCCAACAAAATAGGCCTTCATTTCATTAGGATTTTTGGTTTGAAATGATTTTACCAAATCCTGTGCTTCTTTCAGTGTAATTACTCCGCCGGAGTTTTCATCTAGTCTCATAAGTATAAGTTTTATAAATTATGTCAACAAGATAATATTCCTACAAACTGTTAAAAATAAGTATTTTTACGTAATTAGATACGTATTTTCACTCAAATTAAAGTGAAATTAACCTTGTGTTAATCTGAAATAATTAAAATACTTAGAAAAAAGAAAGAAATAAAAAGGGTTTAGGTAGTAGAAATACGTAATAAATTGTTATTCATTCAAACGTAACTTATATAAAAGTCAGAGATTAGTAGCGAGTGTAGTAGTAAAAGGCAAATACCCTACAAAGCAAATTACACAATTACACCCATATAAATTACGTGTTTTTACTGAAACTGTTAAATTATTCTTTTACATAAATTTAACATCTAACCAAATTCAACTATTTTATGTCTTCAAAAACAACTTTAGATACGTTGTACCTCATTAATTCGTCTACCAGAAAAGTGTATCTTGATATTACGGTGGGCGATGAAGGACAAACTGCTGTACTTACTGTCAGATTGAATAAAGAGATTGTAGAAGAAAATCATTCAGGCAACCTAACAAAATGCACTATTGGTAAAAACAATGAGCTGAATGATACTATTTTAAAAATTGAGGTAACCATTGCTGATACGTCAAGAAAAACAAACCTCACTTTTGTAAATATAAAACTTAGCGGTGGTGTACTAACCCGAAATTACCCACTCTATAAAACAGTTAGCAAGGAAGGTGACTCGGCAGATTACTATTGCCATATTAAATTTTTTAAACCTTAAATCGCTTTAGCATGAAAAAGATACTATGGTTTACTTCATTTCTAATGGTGTTCATATCAACTACTAGAGCACAAGAGGTAGAACTTGATTTATTAAAAGCTCCGGTTTCTCCGGCTTCCAGTCTCTTGGGATTCGCTCAAAGTGAGATTGATAAACCTACAGATGTATCCGATTTCATGGCTACCATTCAATCGGCTTCTGATAATTTTAGTAAACTACCTTCCAACTTTGCAATAGATATTGCTCCTTTTTGGCTTACAAAAAGTAACTCACTTAATGATATTTCAACAACCGGATTAGCAAATTCGTATGGTGGAAATGTCATACCACAAACGTTAGTGCTATCATTTGCTGTAAAAAATGTTGATTCTACCACCATAAACTACAACGCAAATAGCACATATGCCGGTTTTGGTTTTAAATTTTATCTCTACAGAGGAAATTATGACACCAATACGCAGGAAAAACTAAATCAAATTGCGAAGCTCCAACAAAAGAAATTGGAACTGATGAAAAATAATGCCGACCAAGTGTATGAGAATCTTTCTTCCGAAATTATAGAACTTAAAGAAAAAAGAGAACAATTGTTCCAAGGAATTGATACAGAAGACGATTCACCCGAGAATATTCAATTAATTGAACTTCTTACCTTAAGAGCAGAAAAAATTAATGCCGAAATTGAAGAAAAAATTGAAATTCTACTAGAGCAAAATAAATCAACCGAAGAGGTTTCTAATCTTGATGAAAAAATAAAAGCATTTGCAGCTGATTTTCAATTAACCCGAATTGGTTTTACGTGGGATTTTGCCGGAGGAATCAGCGGAGAATTTCAAAATAAAAGTTTTAACCAAGGCAAAATATACAATGCCGGTATTTGGACAACGTTAGGTTATACCACTGAAAAGGCAGGAGCCTTCTTAGGCTTAATAAGATACCTTCATAATCCAGAGAGAATATTTGCACTAGATAATACGATTAACGAATTGAATAGTGTCTCCACATTCGATATGGGCTTTCGATATATTGTCGGTGGCACTCAATCCAAATTCAATGCAAGTATTGAAGCAGTGTACAGAAGCTACCTCTCCGATTTTGAAGCGGATAATTCCTGGAGACTGATGCTCAATTTAGACTATGCCATTCTCAAAAACCAAAAAATTACTTTCTCATTCGGTAAAAACTACGATGGCTCAACAACAAAAGATGGCAACTTAGTCGCTGCGTTGGGCACTGTCTTTGGTTTTGGTAATAAAAGATAAAATAGTAATATGATTAACCTAAAAGAAAAAATAGATTTAATTGCATCCTACACCATCTTACTAATGATAGTAGGGATTCTTTTCTATTTATACCCAAAAAACCCTAATTCTTGGATCGTAATTGTACTTATTGCATTTGCTGCCACTATTGTTTTTTACAGAATTCTTGGCGGTATTTCCGAAGGGAGCTCATTAACCCTAAACGGAATGAAAATTGGCGGAAGTGTAGCTATATTTAGCATCGTGCTTTATCTTTTGAGTAACCTGATTCAAGACCATGGAAAACTATCAAGTGTAAAGGCTTTTCCATCGGAAGACAATTGGATTGCTATTGACCGTAAAAATGGTAGTCCAATAAATTTTATCGATTTAAAACAAGACACCACCATTTGCGGAAAAATTAATCCAAATAATAATGAATTAAACCTGAGACTAAACATTGATGCAGAAAATAATGTAGTAACCGATGGTAATCTAAAATTGGGGGTTTTAAAAATTCCTAAAAACACTTCGCAAGAGAAAGTTTGCCACTTTTCAACAACCGAATACATTGAACCGGCACCGGTTCCCCATTTTGAAGTAGAAAACAAGATTTATGAGTTATCGCTAAAATTTGGTTTTTGCATTCAAAAGCCGGGTACACTTTTCTTTAAAATAAAAAACCTCAACGATGTAGAAGCCAAATATGAAGGAACAGATGGACAAATCATTCAACCACGTGGTATCAAGACTTTTTATTTGAACAAGAAAAAGTACTTCATAACGTGTACAGAATATGATAGTTATAATGGAAATTCAAAGTTCTTACTTGGACTCCTGAATTAAATCTAAAAAAAATTAATCAATTAAAAAATAAGAGTATGGGCATTTTTATCATTAGTAACAGACACATCACAACCGTAAAAGGAAAAGAACAATTCAGTAATGACAGCAAACAAAATGCATTGCCAACCTTTAGAGTAGCAGAATGCAAGGTATCAGCCGATAACAAAAAAATAACGTATGATATTATTAAAGACATTGAAGACCCTGACTACAATAAAATTTATGCCGCTTTGAACGACAAGACCAAAATAAAAGAACTGGGTGGCACAGAATATATGTTTTATGATTTGTATAAAACAATGAGCAATGACACGAAACCCAATTCAGATGTGCTTTTTTTTATCCATGGATTTGCCACCAGTCATGAAGATGAACTGCAACATATTCTCAAACTGAAAGAACTATACATCGATAGTGATTCGCCAATTGAAAACCTTATTTATTTGAGTTGGCCAACATCCAATTCGTATGCATTAACTTATTGGAGTGACAAAGAAGATTCAATAGTGACAGGCCAAACATTAGCTAGAATTTATGTAAAAATGAACAAGTTTTTTTACACGATGTTCAAAAAATATGAACAGGATAATTGTAAACAAAAAATCCACATCATGGCTCACTCCATGGGAAATCAAGTACTCAAACAAATGATGGGCAATCTGAACGAAAAATACATAGTACCGTTCATAGGCGAAATAATTTTAGCCCATGCCGATGTCTCTTCTAATTCTTTTGAGAACGAACAACCATTAACTAAACTTCATAAACTAGGACAAAGAACACACATCTACATTCATAAAAGTGATGATGCCCTAACCATTTCTACCACCACCAAAAACTTTTCTAAACGATTGGGCAAAGCCGGTCCGTCAAATGTTAAAGAACTTAGCCAATCTACTTTCATCGTAGATGTAACCGGAGTAAAATATGATAAACGGAAAAGAACTGGTTTCTTATCCGGACTTAAAGATAATCTCATTGACCATTGGGGATACATGACCAGCACGCAACAAGTAAATGATATCATTGCAATTCTCAAAGGTGAAGACGAAAGAAGAGTAAAAAACAGAATGCGACACGATATCTATACCAATTATTTTTATTTGAGTTCAACAGATATTGTGGAGAGAATATAAAACAAAAAAAAACATTATGCCTAAAGATGAATTTTTAGAATTAGTAAAAGAAATTAAAGAAAATGATAAAGAATTTGAAATAACTCCAAGAGAGTTACTTTATTATTTTCATTGTGAAAAAAGAACATCTGGAAATGTTTGGTACATAAATAGATTTCTAGATGAAAATCAATTAGAAACAGAGCCAAACTATGTAAATGGGTGGATAGATGGTACAATTATTTTAAAACATAAAAAGAAAGCAACAACTAAAAATGGTATAGACCCAATTCAAAGAATAAAGTTATTGCCATCTTCAAACAACGAACCAATTTCAATACATAAAGAAGCCAAATTGAAAGATGCCATAACTTTAATGATGTTAAATAACTATTCTCAGTTGCCTGTAATGAATGGTATTAGAAATGTCATTGGTTATGTAAGTTGGGATACAATTGGTTGTGCCCTTTCAAATGGAATAAATTCTGAAGATCTTAAAGAATATATAAAAACTGATATTACAATACTAAATTATGATACTCCAATTCTTGAGGCAATTTCAATCGTAATTGAAAAAGAATTTGTTTTAGTATCAAAAAATGATAAATCAATTTCAGGTATTGTAACAATTGCAGACATTAGTAATCAGTTTTTATTAGTTACAGAACCCTTTTTACTGCTTGAACAAATTGAGAATCATATCAGACAGTTACTGGACAAAAAATTTTTAATTGAAGAATTGAAATCTTTTTGTCAGAACAACGAAAAAGATATAGAATTCATAGATGATTTGTCATTTGGTGATTACATATTCATATTGAGTAACCCTCAAAATTGGGATAAAATAAATTTAAAAATTGAAAGATCTTATTTTATCAAACATCTTGACAAAATTAGAGTAATTAGAAATGATATAATGCACTTCGATCCAGAAGGAATTACAAAAGAACAAAGAAAGGACCTTATAAAAATGGCGAATTTTTTAATTGAATTAAGAAAATACAATTAGATTCATCAATTGAGTACTTAAAACCAAAAATAATTTGAATAATAAATCAAATATTTTAATTTAATTAAAAATCTATGTATAAAATTAGAATGACTAATTTTCACAAATGGAATTCTCTTACTTGGACTAAAAATACAGTTAACTTAAATTCAAGAAAGATAATATAATATTAAATCCAGATCAAAAAAATGCAAAACCAAAACCAAACATTTAATCTAAAGGAATCTATTGAATTTCTTTTGAATAATTTCAAAGTAGAGCGATATGTTTACCTATCTGTAACATTGTTATCAATCATATTGCTTTTAATTATTGCTGTCATTTTATTTTTAAGTAAGGACTACAAAAGCATTTTTATAATGTTAGGTCCAACAGGTCTTATTACGTTAGTATTTTCAAGAGTATTAAAAATGTGGAGTGATTGCATTGAATTAATAAAGATATACATAACTAAATAAGTACAAATGAATTCAGAAGAACAAAAATTTGATAAAAATGAACTTAAAAAGCTGGCTGAAATCGCTAATAAGAGAAGAAAAGATGCTCGAATAATTTCATTGCTAGGTATAATTGCAACTTTAGTGGGACTTGTGTACTCAATAGTATATACGGTTAACTTGTCCAAAAAGCAAGTAGAAGTTTTAGAGACGATTCAACATAAAGAGATCTTGGTAGACTCTTTAGAAAATATTTCAAATCAATTAAATGAAAAATTTACAAAGAGTGATAGTGTTAAACATTTTATAAACGAGTTTCTTTCAACTGTAAAAGATGAAAACAATTTAGATAAATATTACTCACCAAAAGTAGAAAGATATTACTTACGAAAAAATGTAAGACTTGATCAAATTAAACAAGAAAAAAAATGGCATTTACAAGATAATCCTAGATCTAAACTTATGTTTGATTTAAGTGATATAACAATAACAGAAAAAGAAAATAATTATTTTGAAGCATTTGTAAATACATTGTATTTCGTAGACAGCCTTAAACAACCAAGAGAAATAATTTATCAATTAAAAGTAAATAATGACATGAAAGTATTTTACATCAGAAACTTAGAACCTGAAAATAAGTAATAAACAAAAATTACTTTTTTTTATTAACTAGATTTTGAAAAAATCTTTTAAAAAAATTATCTTATAGTAAACAAAAAAATTGCAATATGAATATATATAACATACTTTTTAAAAAATCAGATTGTACAAACAAATTAGTTGGCGTAAACCCTATTAACAAGCAGCGTAAAAAGAACTATGACAAGCCAAAGAGACAATGACATAATCTGAAACAGAGCAAGTTTATAATGACATATTTTTCTTCAAATTATAATAGGATTAACTATCCAATTGCGACTGAAACAGTGAAGGGGTTGCGAAATGCCCAAATAGGAGCTATTCATGCAATTGGCTCACACTTTACTTTGTTCAAAGATGAAGCAGCGATAGTAATAATGCCAACAGGTTCAGGCAAAACGGCTGTATTAAACTTAGCTGCATATTTATTAAGAGTAAAAAGAGTCCTTGTAATTAGTTCAAGCGTAATGGTAAGAGGACAAATTGTTGAGGAGTTTTCTCAATTGAGAACATTGAAAACATCAAATGTTTTTCATGCCGATTTACCACTTCCGAAAGTCAAGGAAATAAAATCACCTATAAAATCCTTGTATGAATGGGAAGCATTAAAAGAATTTGACGTTGTAGTTGGTATTCCGAATAGTATCAATGTAGGGATAAATGATGCGTTCTCTCCAGAGGTTGATTTATTTGACCTTATATTAGTAGACGAAGCCCATCATGTTCCTGCCTTCACTTGGACTAATGTTGTAAAAAGATTTACCAACGCAAACAAGATTTTCTTTACTGCAACACCATTTAGAAGGGATAAAAAAGAAATTGAAGGCAGGGTTACCTTTAATTATCCTTTGACAAAAGCGTTTGAGGATAAAATCTTTGGTAAGATTGGATATTACCCTGTAATTACTGATAGTCATGATACTGACTTAGCAATTGCGTTACAAGCCGAAAAGACTTTTATTCAGGATAAAGAAGCTGGGTTAAAGCACTATATGATGGTGCGGACAGAAACAAAGGAGGAAGCCGAAAACCTCAGCAAACTCTATTCAGAGAGAACAAGTTTGAAATTGAAAAAGGTTGACAGCACACTTTCCTATACAACAATTAAGAAAACAATTGGGAAACTAAAAGCAGGTGAATTAGATGGAATCATTTGCGTTGATATGCTTGGAGAGGGGTTTGATTTTCCAAACCTAAAAATTGCAGCTATTCACAGCCCTAAAAAATCACTTGCGAACACACTACAATTTATTGGCAGATTTGCAAGAACAAATGCTGAGAACATTGGTGAGGCAAAATTCTTAGCTATACCGAACGACATAATAATTGGTAAGAAAAGGTTGTATGAAGAAGGTGCAATTTGGGATGAGATTATTAAAAATCTCAGTGAAGAAAAAATTGAAGAGGAAGATGAGATAAAAAATGTAGTTGATTCATTTGAAAAGAAAGTGGCCACAACATTTAAAGACAATATCTCATTTTACAATCTGAATCCTTACCGACATGTAAAGATTTATAAGGCAGACGGAGTAAATTTAGATGCAAAAGTGGAGCTTAGAGGCTTACACATAATTTATAATGCAGTAAGTAGAGAACACAATGCGGTAGTTTTTATTTTTCGGGAAACAGAGAAACCAAAGTGGATTGCATCAGATGATCTAGTGAACATCAATCATTTTTTTCTTTTGGTTTTCTACGATGAAAACACAAAACTCATTTTCATTCATTCTTCAATCAAAACAATTCAGTTTTACGATTTAATGATAGACCTGTTTGTAGTTGGAACTCCAAAGAGAATTTCAAAATTTGAATTGAACAAAGTTTTAGCAGATGTTTCAAATCCGGAGTTCTTCAATATTGGAATGCAAAATAGGTCGGCAAACAGCGGTGAATCATACAGAACAAGTGCTGGTCCTAATGCTGAAAAGGTAATCACCAAAAGTCACGGGAAGAACTATGCAAATGGACATGTATTCTTAAAGGGTGTTGACCAAGGCGACAACATTACAATTGGTTACAGCACAGGTTCAAAAGTTTGGAGTAATGCTTACGATAAAATTCCAAACTATATTAAATGGTGTCAACACATTGGGTCTAAAATTGTCAGCAACAAAGTTGTTAAGACAAATACCGGATTTGACAATCTTGCAATCGGTCAAGTAGTAGATGTGCTTCCTTATGCTGCATTACTCGCAGTATGGCACAAAGATGTTTTTCATCAGACACCATTTTTAGTTTCTCTCAATGGCGATGAAATAATTTCAAGAACTGAACTTTTGGACTATGACATTTTAATTGACACAGCTAACAGTTCACTGAGTCAAGTTTGGATTAATTTGGTTTTAGACGATGAAATAATTTCTCTTATATACGACTTCCAAAATCATTTTCAGTATAGAATTACTCCTAAATATAATTACCAAGTAGAAGAAAGCAGCCATACAAATGATTTAATTGCTTACTTAAACGAAAACCCCTTCTCAATATTTTTGGACAACTTTGCAATGATTAGCAACCATGAATATTTTGAACCCCCAAAAGAAAGTGAATTTCGTTTTGATACGACAAGAATAATTGCCTTTGACTGGACTGCCGAAAATACAGATATTGAAAGAGAGTTTTACTCTAATCCTGTTACTGACAAAGCAGCTAACGGAAATAGAAATTCTATCCATGAAACATTGCAAACAAAATTAATAGCTGACAATTATCCCGTTTTAATTTACGACCATGGGACAGGGGAAATTGCTGACTTCATTTCTATTATTGAATTTACAGACCGTATTGTAATAACTCTTTACCATGTCAAAGGTTCTGGAGGAGAAAATGCAGGTGATAGAGTTGGCGATGTTTATGAGGTATGTATGCAGGTTGTAAAATCTCAATCATGGACACCAAACAAAAATGCGTTTGCAAAAAAAGTTCTTGACAGAACAGGAGATAAACCGAATAAATATCTTGTTGGTAACAAACATCTATTCTTACAACTTATGAATAAGCAAAAGTTGCTTTCCTTTTCATTTGTGGTTGTTCAACCTGGAATTTCAGCCGATTCAATTTCAGATAGAATTAGTTATATATTGGCAGCAACAGATGATTCATTGGTAACAAATGGCTACGAGCAACTAAAAGTAATTGGGTCTTAATATGACATTCGTAATATTTACAAAAGACAGAAGGGCATCCGCCAACACAGGTATTGCGTCAGGTGGGGTGACGTGTAAATTTGGAGCGTTGTGCTACTTTATAAGTTCAGTGCAGGTTGACAGTTTTGTGCTTCAAAACCCGCCCGAACGCAAAGCCCGAAAACGTTAGACGAAAAAAAGAAAAACATTATAGAAAAAACTAATTACACAAAAAAAATAAAAAAAATATTACATTTGAAAAATTAAATTAAACAAGAAAATTATGAAAAAACTATTACAAGTAGGAATTATTCTTATTACCGCAAATTATGGCTATTCTCAAGATGGAAGTTTAGACTCAAGTTTTGGAACAGGAGGAAAAGTTGTTACCTCAATCAACAGCGGTGCTGATATAGCGTATGCAGTGGCACTTCAAAATGACGGTAAAATTGTTGTGGCAGGAATGACTACAAATTCATCAACAGGTAAAGATTTTGCTTGTTTACGATACAATTCAGATGGAACTTTAGATACTTCCTTTGGAACAAATGGAATAGTTACCAATGATGTACAAATCGGTAGTGATGATGTTGCCCATTCAATGGCTATTCAAAGTGATGGAAAAATTATTTTAGCCGGATACTCCGATGATGGCAGTAATAAAAATGCAGCTCTAATCAGACTAAACACAGATGGTTCTCTGGATTCTTCGTTCGGAACGTCAGGGAAAGTTTTAACCGATTTTATGACAAATAGAGCTGATGAGATTAAAACGGTTAAAATTCATGCATTAACCGGTAATATTGTTGTAGGTGGAACTTCGGCTCAAACTTCAACCAACTCACGTGCTATTATTGCAAGATATACTCCCGCCGGTATATTAGATACTACGTTTAACACAACAGGTATTTTATTACTTGATGATGCTTCCGGTTCTGGTACATATTTTAATGTGATAGAAGATTTAGCAATACGATCAAATGGAAGAATTTCAGCTATTGGCTGGATAAATCAACAAGGATTACAATGGAGTTCTAATTATTATGGGTGCAGAGTGAATAGTAATGGAACAATGGATACATCTTTCTCATCTGACGGTTACATCGTTACCAATGGAGGATTTAATGGAGATGATAAAGCTTTTTCAATGATTTTAAATGCTGATGACAGTATTTTATACAGTGGTGGTGGTCATTTAACTACGCTTCAGTATGATTATTTTTTAGGACTGTATAATTCTTCCGGTTCAACAGCAGCCGGACAGGCATTTTTTGATTATGGTTCGCTTTTGCGAGATATAGCTTACGGTATGGGAATTGACAGTACCGGTAAAGTTGTTTTAGCAGGCTCAAGTGTTGCGACAAATTTAAATTCTACTTTTGGTGTGGCGAGAGTGAATGCAAACTATACCGTAGACAATACATTTGGAACTTCCGGAAAAGTAACTACAACATTCGGAACAAACGTTAGAAATGAAGCATTTGATATGGTTATACAAGCTGATGATAAAATTATTGCAGTAGGTTACACCGGTAATGATATTGCATTAGCCAGATACAATGGAAATACTTTATCAACAGGTGAGTTCGATTTAAATTACAAAATTACATTATACCCAAATCCAACTAAAGAGGTAGTAAACATAGACTTACAAAACAACCTTTCTGATCAAGAAGATTTTAAAATTTTTGACATAAATGGGAGAACTATTTTGAACGGAAAGGTATCAAACGGATTAAACCAAATTAATGTTGAAAGTTTAGCAAAGGGATTATACATTTTTAATTTAGGTAACATTAATCAAAAATTTATAAAAGAATAACAACATTCAAAAGCGAACGTTTTTTTCAATTAAGGCTTTTGGTTTTTAATCAAAAGCCTTTCTTTTACTTTTGAACGTAGTAAAAGTCCTCTTTACTGAAATAATCATAAACTTTCATATACTTAAACGAACTGATCTCGATTTTTAATGCAAAGAATTAATCTAGTAAATACTTAAAAAAAAATATTGCATTTTGTCCCAATTATAGACCAAATTTGGGACAAAAAAATAGATTAACTTTTGGCAATAAAACGAATTTATTGACAAAGTTTAATTAATATTCTATTAACGTTCGACTACTCTATTTGTAATAAATCGAAAACGAATTACAAAAATGATATTTCGTAGTAAAACAATCAGGTTTAACCTGATAAAGTAACTATAAATGATAAGAATTATATTGTATACCATGATATGAGATAGTTGTCCCAAATTTTGTCAATAATTGGGACATTTTAATTGGATGAAACTATATAATGAATTAATAGCAAATAAAACAGAGGGTAATAGCTTAGATAAAAACATTGAACAAAATGTTTGTTATTATGAACAAAAAAACTATTTTTGTTCATATTAATGAACATTATTAAAAATGACTAGAAAAAAACAAATAGTATTTCCTAAGCATCTAATGTTATTAGAACAGATGGGAGAAAATATAAAGTTAGCTAGAAAAAGAAGAAAATTAACAGCGATACAAGTAGCTGAAAGAGCAGATATTGTTAGAACTACTTTATACCAAATTGAAAAAGGAAATCCAAGTGTAGCAATTGGTGCTTATTTTAATGTATTGAGAGTATTAGGTCTTCAAGATGATTTTCTAAAACTAGCTGCAGATGATGAACTAGGTAGAAAACTTCAAGACTTAGAACTACTCAAATAGAATACTCCAAAAGTTGAAATAAAGCACTTAAAAAATCAAAAGTCATCCCTTTTAAACTTTTAAACCTTTAAACTTTTAAACTTTCAAACAAAAACAATCCCAAAATGTCTACAAAAACCGATATATACGTTTACGCTCATTGGACTGGAATGCAAGAACCAAAATTGATTGGAATTTTGTCTGCACAACAAGCCAAAGCTAAGAAAACTTTTAGCTTTGAGTATGATAAGGACTGGCTCAAATCAGGACAACAATTCTTACTCGACCCCGATATACAATTGTATGGTGGACCACAATATCCAAATCAAAAAGAAAATTTTGGGATTTTTCTCGACAGTATGCCCGATACTTGGGGACGAACACTAATGAAACGTAGAGAAGCACAACAGGCAAAAGAGAAAAACGAAAAACCTAAAACACTCTATGACATTGAATACTTGTTAGGAGTTTACGATGAAAGTCGTTTGGGAGCTTTGCGTTTTAAAACAGATCCGGATGGAGACTTCTTAGACAATAACAAAACAGCTCCTACACCTCCTTGGTCATCCATTAGAGAATTACAGAACGCAGCACATATCTTTGAAAATGATACGGATAATGAAGAAGTAAATAGATGGCTATCTGTATTGATGGCACCCGGCTCATCATTAGGGGGTGCACGTCCCAAAGCCAATATTTTAGATGCAGATAAAAGTCTTTGGATTGCCAAATTTCCATCCAAAACAGATACCATTGACAAAGCAGCTTGGGAATTTTTAGCCTATCAATTGGCAACTAAGGCTGGAATTGAAATGGCACCTTGTCGTATGGATAGAATTTTAGGAAAACACCATACTTTTTTCACAAAACGCTTCGACCGTGAAAACGGAGAACGAATCCACTTTGCATCGGCTATGACCATGACCGGAAACAACGAAGATACCATTCGAGACAACCAAGCAAGCTACTTAGATATTGCAGAATTCATCAGTAATCACGGAGCAAACATCGAAGCCAACCTACATCAACTATGGCGAAGAATCATCTTTAACATTGCCATTTCCAATACAGATGATCATTTAAGAAACCATGGATTTATACTAACCAAAGAAGGTTGGATATTATCTCCGGCTTATGACCTCAATCCTTCCATAGATAAAGACGGTCTAGCCTTAAACATCGACACTGATAACAATGCACTTGATTTCGATTTGGCAAAAAGTGTGGGGGAATATTTTCGCTTAAACAAGAATCAAATGGAGGAAATTATCCGGCAAGTCTTAGGAGTTACAACCAAATGGAAAACAATGGCAAATGAAATCGGAATTTCACGAAGCGAACAAGAATTGATGGAAAAAGCATTTTATTCAAAGTAAAGAAAAAAGCAGCAATATATTTTAGTTTACTTTAGGGTAATTTACTATTTTAGAGGTCTAAATTTTAGTACTCAATGCCCTTATTCCAACAATCCGTTTTAAAAAAATTCCTTTCACAGCAAGATAAAAATCTTGTAGAGAAAGCATATAAAAAATTCACTAAATATTTTCACAATCCTACAATACAAGAAAATATTCGCAATAGTAAAGAAGAGCAATTTCAAGAAGGTTTTCTTCGTGAACTTTTTGTGGAGGTATTCGGATATACATTAAATCCAAACCCTAAATTCAACCTAACTACAGAATTCAAAAATCTTAAAGGAGCCAAAAAAGCTGATGGTGCAATCCTTAAAGAGGGAAAAGCAATCGGAGTAATTGAGTTAAAAGGAACAGATACCAAAGACTTAGAAAGCATTCGACAACAAGCATTTGATTACAAAGCAAATCATAGCAATTGTAAATATGTAATCACTTCAAATTACGAAAAAATAAGATTTTATATCAACGATGCGGTTGAGTACGAGGAATTCAATCTTTTCACAATCAATCAACAACAGTTTGAATTGTTATACTTGTGTATTTCTAAAGAAAGTATTCTAACTGACAAACCTGTAAAGATTAAGGAAGCTTCTATTTTAGAGGAAAAAGACATCACCAACCGGTTATATATTGATTATTCACTTTTCAAAAGAGAGTTATTTCGTGATTTAGTAAAGCGAAATCAAAACAACGATGTACTTCGCGGGCTTACCGAAAAGAATTTCAAACTAACCTTATTCAAAAAATCACAAAAACTATTAGACCGTTTTCTATTTGTTTTATTTGCCGAAGACCGAGGATTATTAGCCCCAAATACTATCACCACCATCAATAATGAGTGGAAAGCACTCAAAGATATGGATATGGAAGTGCCGTTATATGATAGATATAAACTGTATTTCAACTACCTCGATACGGGTCGAAAAGGAACCGATAAAAAAGAAGAAATCTTTGCCTATAACGGTGGTTTATTTCAGCCCGATGCAATTTTGGATGCCATTACTATTGATGATGATTTACTATATCGTCATACAAAACACTTAACAACTTATCATTTCGAAAGCCAAGTAGATGTAAATATCCTTGGACATATTTTTGAGCATTCGTTAAACGAAATTGAAAGCATCAATGCCGAAATCGAAGGAACAACATTTGATAAACAAAAAACCAAACGAAAAAAAGATGGTGTTTTCTACACACCAAAATACATTACAAAATACATAGTCGATAACACTATTGGAAAACTATGTGCCGAGAAAAAACAAGAAATAGGAATTGTTGATGAAGAGTATGCCAAAGGCCGTAAAAACCGCCACGAAGCAACCATAAAAAAATTAGACCAACAACTCAAAGACTACCGAGCTTGGCTTTTAGATTTGACCATTTGTGACCCTGCCTGTGGTTCTGGAGCATTCCTGAATCAAGCATTAGACTTCCTAATAAAAGAACACAATTATATTGACGAACTCAACAAGCAACTCTTTGGCGGCTTTTTCGTCTTCCCAGATATTGAAAACCAAATTCTTGAAAACAATATCTACGGAGTTGACCTCAATGACGAAAGTGTAGAAATTGCAAAACTTTCTTTGTGGTTAAGGACAGCACAACCAAAAAGAAAACTGACCAGTTTAAATAACAATATCAAATGTGGCAACTCACTTATAGAAAGTAAAACTATTGCCGGTGACAAAGCGTTCAATTGGAAAGAACAGTTTCCTGAAGTATTTGAAAAAGGAGGTTTTGATATTGTTATTGGGAATCCGCCATATGTTCCTACAGAATATATTTCTGAAATTGATAAAACATATTTAGAGAAACATTATCAATCAGCTTTCGGTAGGATGAATTTATATCCAATTTTTTATGAAAAAGGAATTCAAATTCTTAAGACAAAGGGAATTCTTGGCTTTATCACTCCTTACACAATTTTGAAAAACCAATATTATAAAGAGGCAAGAAAATATATAATTGATAATTCAAAAATTCTTGAACTGATAGATTTCAAAGGGATAATTGTTTTTCAGGATGCGGCTGTTGATTCAATAATATTAACTTTAGAAAAAGGTAAATTTGATAAATATAGTTTTAAACAAATTTCAAATATTGTTTCTTTTGAAAATCAATTATACACAACAGAATTATATAATATTTCCGAAATAAAGCAGAACGATGATTTATCAATGCTTGTAAATTCAAACGATAAATTAATCAAAAAAATATATAAAAATTCCAAACCATTAAAAGAAATATTAAACTTCAATCAAGGAATCATTACAGGAGGTAATAGTAAATACATTACTAGTGAAAAATCTGAATTAACTGAAAAAGTAATTACAGGTAGTGACTTTAACAGATACTCATTTAATAATTCAAATCAATTTATTATATACGATACCAAGCTCTTGCACAGACCAAGAAAAAGAGAAGTTTTTGAAGCAAAAGAAAAAATTTTATTGAGGCAGACAGGTTCTTATCCAATATGTACAATTGATTATGAACAGTTTTTCACATTAGATACTGTACATAACGGATTATTGATTAATCCTGAATACTCATTAAAATATCTATTAGTACTATTGAATAGTAAACTGTTGAGATTCCTTTATGAAAGTCAAATAAATGAAGGAGGTAAAGTTTTTGCCCAAGTCAAAATCATATATATTGACCCTCTACCAATTCAAATTTTATCAAAAGAAAAACAAATTCCATTTGAAGAATTGGCAGATAAAATGATGATGTTAAAAAAACAAAGTCAACAAATAAATTACAAGTTTTTCAACTACTTTTCTGGCCAATACAAACTAACAAAACTATCTAAAAAGTTAGAAAATTGGCACGAATTAACTTTTGCAGAATTTATTGCAGAGCTCAACAAAGCCATAAAAGCAACAGGACAAACCCCATTAACGAAAAAAGATGAATTTGATTGGATAGAGTTATTTGAAGAAAACAAGGCAAAAGCACAAGATTTAAAAGATCAAATTGATAAAACAGATAAGGAAATAGACCAAATGGTTTATGAGTTGTATGGGTTGAGTGATGTGGAAATTAAGATTGTAGAGAATAGTTAAAACTAGAAATCATGAGTAAAAAATTGATTTATTTAAATGGAAAAAAATCTGTAGAAGTTCAATATGGTGCTGAAGATGCAATTGTTGAAGTATATATTGATGGTGTTGCACATCAGTTTGATGAAAATAATCCAAATAAGTTAGAATATGCTTTAGCTACCAAAAGAAAAAAATATTCCGAATTTTTAAATAATCAATTCGAAAATTTGATTATTCTTACCGGTGCTGGATCTTCTGTTGGTATTGGAAAAGATATTAAAATTGGAGAAGAAACTAAAGAAAGAAAAGGAAGATTATTAGCTGAGCTTTGGGATGATGTCAAAGAAGTTATTTCAGAAGAAACACTTCATGAATTTTGTAAGCTAGTAAAGTATGAAGATAAGTTTAAAAATGAAGGTGAAGATGAACAATATGTCAAAAACTTGGAAAAACTACTTTCTTTAGCGAATATTTCTAAAAATTATGTTGAGCATATTCCAGTCGATGGTAAACAAAAAATTATCATTGAAGATATAATAAAAAAAATAGAAGAAGTTATAAAAACAAACTGTACTCTAAAATTACCTGAAAATGCTCCTCATACACTCTTCATAGAAAAAATAACAAAACGTAAAGTAACGCTTCCTAGAGCTAAAATTTTCACATTAAACTATGACACTTTATTTGAGCAAGCTGGTAGGAAAAAGAATTTTACTATTATAGATGGTTTCTCATTTTCACATCCAAGAACTTTCAGCGGTCGAAATTTTGAATTGGATATAGTTTCAAGAAATTCAAGTCGTGTAAAAGAGGAAGACAACTTTATTCAAAAAGTGTTTCATCTATATAAGCCACATGGCTCAGTTGATTGGACTAATGAAGAAAACCAAATTATTCAAAAAGATGAACCTGACAAATCATTAATGATTTATCCAAAAGATAGTAAATATGAAAGTTCTTATGAGCAGCCATATTTTGAAATGATGTCACGTTTTCAACAAAATGTAAGAAATGAAAATACATTATTGATTTGTATTGGCTTTAGTTTTAACGATAAACATATTGTAACGGCTATTGTTGAGGCTTTAGAACAAAACCCGGGATTTCAATTAATGGTTGTAAACAAAGGAATTGATAATTGGTCAAAGTCATTTAATCCAATTTTTGAAGCAGCTAAAATTCATAATAACATAGTATTAGTTGACGAAGTTTTTGAGGACTTTGCTAGATATTATCCTGATTTAAAATCGTATAATCAAGAAGATGCAAAAAAGATTATTCTCAACATAAACAATTCACAGCATGAGTAATAATCCGTTTAATCATAGCCATTTTATTGGATACATAAATCAAGTTACACCTCAATATGTAAAAGTTCATTTCCCTTCTTCTGTGTTGATGAAATCTTTTACTTTTTATGGAGAAGAATTAAAGGGTGGTTTAGTTGGAAATTATGTAGTAATCGAAGGAGAAAAATATGGTTTTTTGGGCAAAATCCTTGAATTGAGTTTACCTGAGAAAGAACGACTTGAACTAAGTGAGAAATCATTTAATACAAAAGAATTTCATCCAACTGGAAAGATAGAAATTTTATTGTCTTTTGAACTTTTTGAACCATCAAATATCGATAAAGGTTTAAATTCCTTACCAATGATTGGTGCAAAAGTATTTATTTGTTCTTCTGAATTTATAAAAGGATATTTCAAAGGTTTTGGAGTTAAAAAAGAATATAAAGATACTGCTCCAGTAATTGAGTTAGGAAGACTTACTTATGATAAATCAACAATTGTCGAATTATCACAGCAAGCAATATTTGGAAGACATTGTGCGGTAGTTGGAACAACAGGTGGTGGTAAAAGTTATACGGTTAGTAAATTATTGGAAGCACTAAAAATTAATAATAGCAAGTCTATTTTAATTGATGCAACAGGAGAATATTCAAGCTTAGATGAAGATCCTAAAGTTTCAAAAACAGTTATTGCTACCTCATCTTTTTTTCCTTATGCAAAGTTAACTATAGGTGACTTATTTGTTTTGTTTAGACCATCTGGACAAGTACAACAACCTATTTTACTTGAAGCTATAAAATCTTTGAAAATTGCACATTGTATGCTTAGAGATAAAGATAAGTATCCGCATTCGATAGCTGAAGAAAAAATTACATTTAAAATAAAAGATAAAGACTTAGTAATTGAGAATGGTTGTGTTGTTAAATGCGGAAACGAAACAAGACCGTATAATAATGCACATTACATTTATAGAACTGAAATTGAAGACGATAATTCAAGCTTTTTTGACATAAACAAATTGTCTCAACAGATTATAAATGAATGTTATCAAATAAATGGTGACCGCTGGCAAACTTTTCAAGACGGTAGAAATTTCGGTAATAGTACAAGCCTAATCATGAGAATTAACAATACAATAAATGATAATGATTTTAAAAAAATGTTTGGCTTCAATTCTATTTCTGATGAAGTTGATATAATAGAAATGATTGAGAGTTTCATAAAAGATGAAACTAAATGTATTTTAAGAATTGGATTTGAGAATGTTCCGTTTAATTTTCAGTCAAGAGAGATTTTAGCAAATGCGATTGGTAAATATTTACTAAACAAATCTAGAATTGGCACTTTTAAAGAGAAACCTTTAGTGTTATTTATTGACGAAGCACATCAATTTTTAAACAAGAAAGTAAAAGATGAATATTTTGAAACTACAGAGCTAAGTTCATTTGACAGTATAGCCAAAGAGTGCAGAAAATATGGATTATTTCTTTGCATTGCTACACAAATGCCTAGAGACATTCCAAATGGAACATTAAGTCAAATAGGAACTTTTATCACTCATAGATTAATAAATCACCAAGACAAAGAAGCTATAGCAAATGCTTGTTCTTCTGCAAATCGTGATACACTAGCATTTTTACCTGTTTTAGGTTCTGGTGAAGCAATTTTAATGGGTGTTGATTTTCCTATGCCAGTTATGTTAAAAGTTGAAATGCCTTTAATCAAACCGAATTCTGATACACCTTTATTTTAAATTAAAAATGATAAACTACAGTTCACATACAAGATCCTTCGGTATAAGATGGAACATCAAAATCGAACCCATTTATAGACTACTTGACAATGTAAATTACATCAATAATTTTTTCGAAAATGGCGAAATAATGTTAAGTTGTTTCAACAATTTTAAAAAAAATCCAGATGAAATGCAAGGTGACAAAGAAGAAGGCCATGCAATAGTTGGAGAATTTGGCAATGGTCCTCGAAATAGCCATGTGATTTACGAATCAGGATTAAATGCTTTTATAATGTCAACCACTAGTAAAATTAATGAAGTAGTTATTAAAGACTTTAATGCTGTTGGTGCGATAAAAATTAATAACCCATCAATGTTTGCTTTTGAGATCGCAAAAAAGCTTCCTTTTGTTGATTCAGGTGTTGAGGGTTTTTGCAATTATAAATCTTCTAGAGTTGAGTTTTTAGAGGGTGAAGAAGGTAAATTATTAAATTCTCTAGATTTTGATAGTCCATCAAGTCATTTAATATTTCAAGAAATTACTAGAGGAAGGGAGTTGTTTCTAAAATTGGACAAATATCAGCATCAAAATGAATATAGGCTAGCTTGGTTTTCAAATGAGGAAATAAAAAGCTCATTAATTGTTCGATGCCCAGAAGCTGTAAAATTTTGTGATAAAATTATATTTTGATATCTATCAAAATAAACTCTTTATGAAAGATGTTTTTATAAACGATAGAGATCATTTTAAATGGAGTAAACAAAAAGAATACATTAGCCATCTTGACACTATTGATGAAAATACAAAAATCAAAGCCATTGATGCACTTACTTTTTTTGAAGTAGAATTTGGAGCACAGTTTTTAAAAACGTCCTCAATCAATCATCCAATTCGTCAGATGATTTCTAACAAAGCACCTTTCCAGATAAAAGATTTAATTGAATTTGCAGAAACATTAAAGATTTTAAAAAAAGAAAAAAATAATTACAACCGATTAATTCAAAAGCTCCTTAGTAAAGACAATGCCCAAACAGAAGGAATTTCTCTTGTTAACGTGGCAAGAATGTTTTTAAAAGAAGAGCTAATAGTTTCATTTATTGACGAATTAAAATATAAAAAAACTCCGGATGTAAAAATAACCAATCCCAACAATGAGGATGTTTTTTTTATTGAAATTACAAAACTTAATAACAGTGATTACCAAAAGGAAATAAGTGATAACTATAATTTTTTTCACAATCAATTCAATAATGTCCAACCATTATTTTCTTTTTTCGGAAAACAATTTCAAGTAGTAGATAAAAAAGAATATCCTGGGATAAGTAAAATAATTGCAGATGCAAAAAAAAGGGTAAAAGAGAATGATCAGATTATTTATTATTCCGACCGAAGATTTAATTTTATGTTAGCTCCTCCTAGTTATAATTATGATTTTAACGAAATATGTGAAAGAAATAATATTCGGTCAATTCGTTTTAACGGATTACCAATTGAGGTTGATGAAACCAGCCGAATTAATAATAAAATAGTAAAAGCAAATCAAATCCCTGAGGGTGAAAATGGCTTATTATTTATAGAAATTAGTCCTATTTATTTCTTAACTACTGATATTGTTACTGCTGCTAAAAGATTAGAAGCTAACATAACAAAATATAAAAATTTACTTGGTATAATTCTTTTCTCTGAAATTGTGGCACCAAAAGAACCTATTCTAGTAAATTTAGGAAACAATCATTTTTTTTCAAGAAAAACAATTGAAAATCTTTGTCGAGAATCACTTTTCATTTATAATAATAATTGTGATATGAAACTTTCAGAGGAAACTTTAGTCAAAATATACAAAGCTTTATTATAATATAAATGAAAGATCGCAAAATAAAAAATTTCACACCAGAATTAGAAACAATAGAGCAATTTGAAAATTTTAAAAAACTAAAAATCACCATCCAAAATTGTGATGGTGTTGCATTTATTACAAAATCAAAAAGAGACTTTAAACTTTCATTCGATGGTGTTTTTAAGTATCAATCAGATAAGGAAATAAAGGTAAATATTGAAGGTGAAGAGTTTGTATTAAAATCAAATGATTTTAAAGAACCTATTAATGATGCTTTTACAGGTGTTTCAGGTCAGCATACTTTTGATATAGATAGTGTTTGTAAAGGGTGTTTCAATAAAGAAGATCTATTCAAAATATTCTTTTTTGACAATTCAAAAAATAAACGTGATTTTAATGACAAATTAGAAACTGCAAAAAACGATGGTGTCAATACTTGGGCTATTGAATGTGTAAGATTGTGTGTAAACAAAAATACTTTCGACATAACCAAATATAAGAATAAGAACAAAAGTTATTTCGTAATCGAAAATTTAGAGCCAACCTCTTTAAAAGAGTTCAATGAATATTCGTATGCTATACAAAAAGGTATTGGTTTTTTAATTGGTTACATGCCTGGTGGAGAAAACTATATTTTTTCTGGAGAAAATTTCATTTATCAAAGATTAGCCAGAAAATCATTAAAATCAATTTTTCATCCGGTAACTTCAAATCCATATTCAAAACTGCATAAAGAAAAGAATATAGCAGATAGCTATTACGGAAAGTTAAAAGTCATACCTATTGAAGTAATCTCAAATTTCATTACACAACTACGAAACAATGAAGAGTATGCAGTAGCTATTATTTTTTTGATGGAAGTAACCCATCTGAAATCTGTGGTGTCCATGCCTGGTGTGTTTTCTGTTATTTTAGAATCACTGGCAAATATTATCATCACAAAACAGAATACAATTGAAAAATTAATAGCTGACGAAACACTCTTTAATAAGATAAAAAGTGATTTAAACGCTGTCTTGGATAACTATGCTAATGCAATAGATGAAAATGCAGAAATAAAATTCCGAAGAAAAATAAATGGATTAAGTAACTCCATAAATCACAAACGTCTAACCAATGCAGAAAAATTAAGACAACCATTTGATCAATTACAAATCAAACTCTCTAGTGAAGATGAATCAGCAATTGATTTTAGAAACGATTTATTACACGGCAATATCTTAATGAATAATGAAACAACAAAAACTAGCAAAGAAATAGACAATAAAATGCTATATGCAAGTGCAAAACTTTACACTCTGATAAGTAAACTAATTTTAAAAAATAGTGGATATAGTGGATATGTAATTAATCATGCTAAATTCTTCAATAAAGATGCTAAAGAAGACTATTTCGAAGAGATATAAGTTTTTAGTAAAATATTCTATATAAATGTTTATTTTTACAACATGAACATAGAAAGTATCATAGCAATCCTGGCAAATAGTGTGGCAATTTTAGTAGCCGCTAAAAATGATACACCCATTCTTTCCCTTTTTAAAAAAACCTTTTTTTAATTTTTTTTGACACCTAGTTTTTTTGTGTGTCAAGAACTTTCCTTATCAAATAAGGGATAGCATCCAATCAGGATTAGAACCTGTGATCTACATTAGTGAAAAATCTATCTGACTTTTAATTGATTTCTATGATGAACCGCAATCTTATACTCATTTGTTTCTCTTAGAGAATGAAGAAAATAATGGATATGTTCCAAACTTAGTTTAGATAAAATGTCATAACTTTTCTTATGACATTTTCTATACTTCTTACCACTTCCACAAAAGCACATGGAAACTCTATCTATTTTTTTTCCTTCAATAATTTGGTTCAATCCAAATTCAATATTAAAGATGTTATTGGTCATAAAAGTTTCTTCAAAAAACTCAATCCAGCCTTTACTACCATGAGAACGCTCTTTTAAGAAGTAGCCATTTTGATTTCTGAAAATTTGGCTATAGAAATAATTTTTAACTTGATTATCTATAAAAGAAAGTAAAGCTATACCACTGTTACAAATAATGATTTCTTCCGGTGGCGAAGCGAGACAACAATTGCCTGTCTGTTCAAAGATATGCCAATCTACATTTCTAGGAATACGACCACCAGTTTCATAAACTTCAGGAAAACGATTAGGAAAATCAGCCACAGCCTTAATTTCAATTTGAAAGGTATCTTCTACGCCACCTCCATCGTTCATCAAAACTAAAGAACCAAAAATACAAGGAATCCCACCTTCATTTTTAAGGGATAACTCCTTGTATTTTTCTGTAACTGCTGTTGCTTGTTCTTTAAAAAGAGTATAGCCATTCATATTTTATTTTCCCCAAGGTCTAGATAAAGCAGCTCCACTTGTTGTAGCAGCACTACTATTCGTTTGTTCATTTTTATCTTCTCCATCTGGAAATCGTGTACCCAAATGTTTTTGCCATAATCTGCTTGCTTTTAGTTGATTTGGCTCTTTTAAAGCTGCTTCAGCATCAGCAAGAAAGCTGTCTAAATTAGTTAGAAAATTATTTTTTCGTGTGGAATCATAATCCGCAAACAAATCATCCTTCGGTGTTACGGGTACAATACATTCAAATTTTTGAGCTAATGCTTTTTTAATTTCTCTTAAAACATCAGTCAACAAAATATCATCACGATCGTTAAGAACAATTTTATCTTTAGCTTTCATAGCTAAAATGGTCATAGCTAGTCCACTTGGCATTTTGTTTCGCTTATGGTCACACCATGCTTTTAGTTCTTTAATTACTTTTATTATCTTACCATTGGCATCTTTGTTATCGTTAAACCAATCAATTAGTGCTTTAGGATCACTATCTTCCCATCCATTGTTCTTTACGGCTAGTTGATATTCTTTCCCATCTGTTTTATAGTAAACAGGAATGTCAATTTCATAATCTCCTGAAAAAATATTACGAATACATTTTTTCCTGTGTTCTGGAGAAGTAGAGGTATAACCATTTACTGCATCCCAAACCCAATTTTGTAACGTCGTTGCACTAACGTCAGGATTTCTGAAAAAGTAAACACCATCATCCAAATCACAAATATCATCTTTAGTTCTTATACCGGTTTTCATTTTGTATGAACCCTGTATATAAAACTTTGGTACATAAGCTGGATGGTGTTCCTTAAAATGTTTTCTAATGCGTTCTCTCAACCCATCTTTAGAGTTGGTCATCTTTGTTTTTTTGCCAGAGGTCAGAGAAATTTCTGTATTAAATCCTCCGAATAAGTGGTGACAGTTTGCCATAGTATTTATATGTTTTTATAGTTTTTAATTGATTTAAAAAAAGTTAAAATCTCAGGATTTGTAGCGTAGGTATTTCCAGTTTGTTTTCCCAGGGCATGTATAGTTGCTAGAGTCTTTTTATCAGTTCTATCCATAGTAATTATATTCATTTGCGTAGGAGACAACTTAGGCGAATCAATTCTAATATAATTCCCTTTTGGTTGTATTTTAGGTATTATTTTCTTTAAAAAATAATCAGTAAAATAAGATTGCCCATCCATAGCAGTTTCAAACAATTTTTTATTCCATCCAATTATAGATTTTGATTTATTATTGGTTGAAACCCAACCATTAGGTGTCGTAATACTTGATATTGATAAAATACTATAAGCATCATAGTCTTTACCCTCACCAACATAATAGTCAATAGCTTCAAGTAAACCACAAAGCGAAGGATTGTTAGCCCAAACACCACCATCAGTATATAAAAATCCATTATGCTCATGAATAGGAAAATAACTTGGTGCTGCAGAAGTAGCCAAAGCAATATCTACAAGTTTAATTGAATCATCAACAAAATGTTCGGTCTGAACGCCGGATTTTTTAAAAACTTTAGGTTGACCATTGGTTAAATTAAAACTTGGGATACAAAGTAAATTATTGGCATACTTCATTGTTTTTTCTTCAAACAACTCTTCTAATATTCCTTTCAATGGTCTAACCGAATGTTTATTAGAAAATAAAATTTGTTTAATAGTTTTATATGAATTTTGGAAACGCCTAATTAATGCATTGTTTGAAGTAGGAAATATTTCTGAACCTTTTTTTACATACAAATCAACCAAAGATTGAGCACTCATTCCACTAGCAAGTCCAATAGCAATTAATCCACCGGTTGAAGTACCGCATATCATATCAAAATGATCAGTAATTTTTTTTCCTGTTTTTGCTTCAAAAGAAGCTAAAATAGAAGCACTGTAAAGTCCTTTTATTCCTCCACCATCTATAGACAGTATTTTAAACGTTTTCTTTTCCATATATGTTTTTAAAAAAAAATTTAAAAGAGTTTTACATGAGTAAAACTCTTTTAATTCAATTACTTCAATGCTTTGGCAATCAAACCTATTGCTGCAACTACAGTGAAAGTTACAATAACAGCATTCACAAATTGAGCCGTTTCACCATAAACTGTAGTACAGGTATTTTTATAGCAAAGCGTAGTTTGTTCCCTCGAAGGGTACTTAGTTAAACTTCTCATGTGTTTTAATTAGATGTTAATAGAATTCAGACAACGCCAAGCTGTGTCATATCAGCGTACCAGAAAGAAAATCACTTCTCTTTTCTTACTCCTTTAAAAGGTGTTCCGTCTTGCTTAACATCCATAAAACGTCCAGTACTAGTATTGCGTTTAACATACTGTTCAGTCTTAGGATTATAAGTCTGACTTCTTCCTTTCACGGCACCATTACGATGCCCATCTCCGGGTGTTCCATTTTTTGCCATGGCTATCAGATTTAATACAATCAAACAATTTAAAACTGAGGCGTTTGATTAAAAACCCAAGGAATAATTAGGTAATAAATAGAATTCTATTACTTTTGCAGAAGAAATAATCAAGCTACCAACTTTTAAATTTCAACTGACCGAAGCATTATTCCATAAGCTTCGGTTTTTTTATAAAAAATTAAGTTTTAAATTTCTTAATCAATTTATCAATTTCATCAATTGGTAATCGGTCATTTACTGATTTAAGTTGTTCTAGCAAAGCAATAGCTTTAATCTTATCCAATATATTTTCTTCTACCAATTTCTCTATAACCCAAATACTTCCGTGAACTTCAACACCATGTTCTTTAGCTTCCAATTTCAATTTTCTATCACAGGTTAGCAAGGCACAATTAAGTTGAATTGACTTCCAAAGCATTGTTTTATCAGGCAATGATTTAAGGTTTCTCTTTGTTTTAAATTCGTTTACAGCATCTTGTTCCTCTTCAGTCAATACAATTACATTTAATTTTTGTGACCTTTTATAAACCTCAAATTCAACTACCTGATTAGCTATTACAATTTCATTATATACAAACGAAGTGGTAGAGATTTCTGCTTTCAATGCAAAAAACTCAGGTAAAATCTCTAATTGAAAGAGATCAAATAAAACACTTACGTCTGTAATAATTAATCTCATACCAATAATTTCATTTTACCTTGTAATTCCCAAGCTGTAATGCCCGAAAAATAAGCCGCTTCATTAATAGTAAGAACTTCTTTTGCTAAACCTAAATACACCAATCGTTTCATTCGTGTTGGTTCTTCTTTACTCCTATATCTTCCTGGTTCATTATTTGGAATATGATAACCTCTCTTTTTATAGCCCGCATGAAACTTTCTTAAAATAAAATCGTTCAATATTCCTAATCGATGTGCTCTATGAAAAATAGCAGTAAACGATATTCCCCAACGCTCTTTTATAATTTCCAACTCTTTTTGATAGAAGTGAAATCGTTGTTTGTGCAACTCTTTTTTTGCCATTTCTTCTGGATACAATACAGCACAAGCGAAGACATGACATAATTTTTCCTCTTCTGCATGCTTCAAGTCATTTGAGAAAGTCAATGCATGATGTGCCAATTCATGCAATGCAGTAAATCGTTTTCTAACTACATCATCATTGGTATTAACACTCTTTTTCAATACAATGATTTTTTTGTCTCCAACTGTAGCTTTCATACCATCAAAAGCATCATTAACTAAAAGATCAACAACTTTATAACCTTTATCCTCTAGCATTTCAACAACATCTGGTATAGGATCATATCCTAAATTCCACTCTTCTCGCAGTTTTTTTGCAGCATCTTCGGCATCTTCGGCTGTCTTTATTTCTTTGTCAAAAGTAAAATAGTCATACTTCTCATTTAACTGAAGAATATCCTCCAATTCAAAATACCTTTCAAAACAGTCTTTAGCTTTTTCAATAACAGAAGCCTCTTCAGTCTTAGATAGCTTTGAACTGTATTTTCTAAAATCAATATTTTCAAACTCAACTTTAACACTTGGCACAGAATAAAAATAATCTACAGAAACATTTAAGGAGTTAGCCAATGCAATTAAAACTTCACTATCCGGCTTCATGATACCTTGCTCATATTTATTCAAAGACTGCTTACTAACAACGTTATCTAGTTTGTCGGCAAGTCCTTGAAGTGACAAACCAGCCATCTTTCTGGCTGATTGTAGTCTATTTGCAAATACATTTTCCATAATTAAAGATTTAAACTATCTGTTTGTTGACAAAATTACAAAAAAAATAATATTTGTCAACAAGTATTTTAAAAATAATTATCAACATTTCAATTGCCACTCCTTGCCACCGCTCCAAAAAGTTTTTGTATGCCAGACATTCATGCCTCCGAACAAAATTGTTATAGGCAACAAAAACTTTTCCCAAAGCTTCTTTACATAATGTGGCATTATAGGGCAATAAAGAAGTGTATTCCTCCGAAAATAGAGTAGTGATTGCCCCATAATAACATTATGTAAAAAAGCCGCACGGCCAACGCTCAAAAGCCCCGCTCTAGCCACACATTTTTGGTAGCTTTCCTCGCATCACCCAAGCTACCAAAAACACGTGGCTTCGCGGGTCTTACTTCGTGTTTTCATAAGAACTTTTGTCCTTTGCTTAAAAGCCTTACTTCAAAGGATGTTATTTCTTTGGTCTTTATCAGCTAACCGCACAAATCGGTAGTGTTTGCATTATATTTTGAAGTTGCTAATACCATTTCACAACACCTTTTAAACTTTTAAACCCTTAAACATTTAAACCTTCCAAGCAACCTCAAAATAAAAATCATCCGCAAGTGTATAGTTTTGATTTGCTCAAGAGACTAATAGTAATTGCTTTTAGTCTTGCCGATGCCTTATTGCTATCAAGAACTTTTAAACTTCTAAACCTTTAAACTTTTAAACCTTTTTCTGGCATCAGCAAGCCTTAAAAGCAATCAGAAAATAAACTGCCCAGCAAATCAAAACGATACACTTGCTCAACCTCCGCATCAAATTCTTCCTCAATACTTGAAAGACTTCTCCAACTTTGTACTAGAGATAAAACCTTCTCCATTCAATAGATAGCAGAATCAAATCCGTGAAAATCAATCAATAGCGAAGCTATCAAAATCAGTGAAAATCAATCAATAGCGAAGCTATCAAAATCAGTGAAAATCCGCGTTTAGCTTCAGCTAATCTGTTCAATCCGTGTTCCAATAAAAAAGCGGTAGCATTTGCATTGTTTTTTGAAGGTGCTATCCATCTCCGAATCAAAATCAACTAACACTCTATTTCAATTCACTTTCAAGCACCCTCAAAAATCAAGACGATGTGCCCGTAAGAGTTTCAAATTTCGTGTTCGGATAAAAAGCGTTTATATTGTTTTTTTTGGTTTTTTCATCCGCCCCCAAAATTTGAAACACTTACAAGAAAATCCCAACTCCGAACGAGAGCAAACCGGTCTTCGATTGAAATTTTCTCTAACATCTTATAAAATCGGAAGTATTTGCATTGTTTTTTGAAGGTGCTTGTGGCATTTCATAACAACTTTTAAACTCTTAAACCTTTAAACTTTTAAACTATCCTTAGCACCCTCTAAAATCAAAAAGTGCCAGCAAGAGTTTCAAATTTCGTGTTCGGATAAAAAAGCGTTAATATTTTTTTGGTTTTTTTTATCCGCCCCCAAAATTGGAAACCCTTGCAAGACGAACCCAACTCCGAACGAGAGTAAACCGTCCTTCGAAACAAAATCTATTTTATACAAAGCGGTGTTAGATAAAAAATGATAGCAGAAATAAATCCGTGAAAATCAAACAATAGCGAAGCTATCAAAATCAGTGAAAATCCGCGTTTAGCTTTAGCTAATCCGTTCAATCCGCGTTCCAATAAAGAAACGTTAAACTTTCCACTCCGAATCAAAAAAAATAAAATAAAAAAAAAGAGAGCAAAGTTAAGTTCCGGGTTATCAAAAAAGCAAGTTCAAGCCCTGAGGGTTTTTTAAAAAATCTCCACCACCCATCCATCTCCGAATCACGATTTATCTATCTCTGCTTTTCATAAGACGTTTAGGGGTGGTAGTATTTTTTAAAAAAAACTTGCTTTTTTGAAACCCTCCACTTGACGTCAGTGCTTTCTTTTTTTTTCTTTTTTTCTTTTCAAAAAATTTTATGGGAAAAGTGTGTCTAGTCAGTAATTCTTTAAACGCCACGTTATGATAAATTTTAAAATGAAACACCACCGAACTGGGGAAACCTACTCAAGCCCTCATTTTTTCATTCTCAACAAGGGAATGAACACAGGGAAACCTCTCAATGAACCATGCCCAAACTGCTTTGTAATTCTTTTGTATTGCTCCGAAGATTGCGAACACATGAAAGCCATTATTTCATCACTTTGGAGAATAAAATTTTGGCATCAGTTTTTAATCGGTTCCGTGATACCTTACATCAGAATCCATGATTTTACAAAAAACCTGATGCTAAAATCCAATGAAATAATGCAAGATTTTGAGCAACACAAAAAAGATATCGCAACCCTCAAATTGTTGGAGCAAAAAGAGGACCAATTTCACAAAAACATCAACCTCATAAATGACCTCAGAAGGGTTATTTTATACCGGTACTATAAAAGGTAAATTTCACCCAAAAAAACAGCCTAATCGAGAGAATAGGCTGTTTTATTTTGTTGATAACCGTAAATTTTGTTAATATTCTATCCGCACAAAATCCATCAAAATTGATTTAAAAAAGTATTTTTGAAAAAAAGTAAAGCTTAAACGCGAAGGTATGGAACACGAAATGATAGGCACTTGCAACACATGCAGTTACTCCAAAAGATTTAAATTTGGAGGAGGTCGCCTTAAATTTCAAAATGTGTGTTTAGGTCCGGCGATTAATACCAAAACCGGGAAGTTGGAAACCATAAATTATAAAATGTTTGACCCAATGGTTTACAAAATTTACACAGACGCTGAACTGCAATCAGAGCTACCTGAATACTTGAAAAAATTCAAATCTGGAAATTTCACCATTAATCCAACCGGCAACTTTTGCCCATCTTGCCACAAAAAAACACTTGATTTCTCTATTAAAGTTAAAGTAGAATAAAAAAGCCCATTCCTTTCGGTTTGGGCTTTCGTTTTGTTTAACTCAAAGGTCACCACAACTAGAGTTAAACTTATTTTTTGTGCTTCTTGCAAAGGTACTTGAGAAATACCGAAATTGAGAAACTCACCACAGCTCCAACAGCAGCTAAAACAACTGTTTTTATCAAATCTTCTGAGTTCAAATTCGGCACGATACTCAAAAAAGTACCTCCGGCAGTGCCAACTATCGTTGAATTAGTGTGGCTGCTCATTGTTCTCAACAGTCAACTGACTTACAGCCGAGATAACCCCACCAGCAACAGCCACATAACCTCCGACTGTGGTGATGATTACCGGTAAAGCAACCGGAGCAGTCACAACTGCTGTACCAACTGTGGCCAATGCCAATCCAATAGTTCGAAGCACTTTAAAAAACTTTGGTGTGGGAGCTTTCGCTCGCTCTACAATTTTATTCATAATCCAATCCTTTTTGTCCTTTTCAGGAACTATTGTACAATTAATTCGATACTTTCCTTACTGTCAAGGGCTTTATAAACAATATCTCTTAACTTAGTAAATGCTATTCGAGACATCAAACCAAGTCCGGGTCCGGAAAGTTTAGTAACAGGAGCAATACACCCTTGCAATTCCTTTTGGGCATTGTTAGCAGGATGAAAAAGAATAAACTTTCTACTCGGTACATCCATTACTTCCAAATGCCATTTGTACTTTGCACTGTATCGCTTTCTAATAAAATATTTCCCCTCAGGAATACAGGAAACCTTCGTTTCGTTCATTTTCCAAGGCAATTCAATAGTGTAACAAATAAATTTGCCTTCGCATTCGAGTTTACCATTTGTTCCTTCAGGGAAATAAGTTCTAGTTAAAAATAAAACCATACTAAATTTTGATTTCAAATTTCTAACTTAAGATTACAAGCCGCTTACTTGTACCAATGAAAGAGGGTTAAACGCTCCGTTTTTCAACGAATACATTTGCCCATTCACTTCCTGATAAAACTCTAATCCAAGTGCTAAAAACAAAGGTTTAGTACTGTTAGGCGTAACAGTATTTACCTGGTTAATAGCCACCGTTGGAACAGCATTCCATGGCAAAATAGCTGTTTCAGAGTTTTGAACCACAAATGTCTCTTCCTCAAAATCAACCTCAGCTCCTGCAGAAATGATTTTAAAATGAGTAGTTCCGGAAGGTGCTGCAATCATGTTTGATGGAACAAACGGAGCCAACGTAACAGAGATTTCTCCCGTTACTCGGTCAATAGCTCCAACAAACGGTGCAAACAAGCTCGTTCCAAGCTTTCCTCGAATATTAAATTCGAATCCGGCCAATAATTCCGCTTCTCCATCAATCACATTACGCAAACCTCTTTCATTTACCGCATCCGCCTGAATGACTTTAACCATTTGCTGCGTCAATCGACTCACCATTCTGCTATCAGCAGAGTTTAAAAGCAAGGCTCTCAAAGCAGTTCTGAGAATCTTTCCGGCCTTGCCTGCCCTTCCAAACTCAGCACCATTCTCCCGAGTTCTTTGAAACGCAGGATCACTCGCAATTCTACTGGCATCAATACCACCCTTTTCTCTCGCTAAATGGCCATCTTGAGTTTTATAAAAGGTAATATCCCCGATAGTACCTTTCAACTTAATTATGCCCTTCTGTCTAGCCATAACTTCAAAATTTTGTTAAACATTTGGTTTGCCTAAACAAACCGCTCACGACTCCATCATTCCAAATTTTGTTGCAACAGTTTCAAATGATCATCACAAAGATTACAACTCATTTTGCCAAAAAAAAACCACAAGTGTACCATATGTCCGAAATAGACACAAGTGTCCAAAACAAGCATAAAAACAAACGAATTCAGTTAAAAAATTATAAGTAAATTGCAAAAGATTTTCTGCAAGTCAGAAGAAAGTCAAAGCCCAATCAAAGGCATGGATAAAGTATGAAAACGAATAGTCATAGAGTCTGCATCTATCCAAAAGACATACAACGCATAACCGGTAAAAGTTATCGTCAAAGTACCAGATTGATGCAAAAGATAAAGAAAGAACTAAACAAACTGGATAATGAGTTCCTAACAATCGAAGAATTCTGTACCTACACAGGAATCAAATATGAACAAGTTACCCATTTAATAATAGGATAAATTTTGAATCCATAATTGATAAAAATTATCCTAAAGGTATTTCTAAGCAGTTCAGAAACTAGTTCATTTTTTAAACTAAATATTTTTAAATCTTAGTATAAATCATTAAATTTACATCATACGATTTATACTAATTTGAATAGATAAAAAAGGTGCTAAAATCGGTTACCCTAAACAAGTCACCCTTTGGAACACCTTTGATAATGGGAGTTAACAAATTTGGACGCATTCTCTCCGACTCCACAAAAATAAAAACCTCGTTACCAAAGGCAAACGAGGTTTTTTTATTCGCTTTTTTTTACTCTGCAAAATTTAGGTTTTTATCATCAATCAACATTATAACTTCATTTTGACAATCTTACTTTCATCAATTCCATATCCTTCAATAACAGCGTTGTAATCTTCATGATTTATTGGTTTTTTATTACCAAAAAATACTGGAATAACTACTACTCTAAATACTTGATTTAATCTAAAATTTGGATTTACACTTGGAAGATTAAACCCTTCTAAAAAAACTTGAGTATCGAAACGTGTAAAATCAAAATCATATCTTAAGTCTAAGGTTCCATCTGGAAAGAAATAAGTCTCGGGCAATAATTTCCACACATCTTCCCCTTGAAAAACTCCTGATAAACGATAAACTAAAGCCATATCCGAATTAAAAATTGGACGAGGAAAAGTCAATACTACTGAGTAATTATTGGGCACAAAATTCACATTGCTGTATTCAAATACTTGACTAATCGTATCGTTATCAATACCATTGTTGTCTTCGTTTACCGTACAACTTTGTAGCGTTATCATCCCGATAAATGCTAATACTAAAGTAATTTTTTTCATAATATTTTTTTTTAAGACCTGTCTGCCGACAGGAAGGTTAATGATGTTTAAATGTAACCAATATTGATGCCAAAGTTTCATTTTATTTAAAATTTGTACTTTTGACCCATGGGACGAAATAACGAAAAAAATATCAAAGCACATAACGACAAACTGCACAAAGCGCAAGTTAAAGCAAAAGCAAAAAAAAGAGCTCGCGAAGAATTGCGCAAAGCTATTTTGAAAAAGTTCAATGAAACTAAAGAATAGTTTTGATTATCAAATACTATTCTCTTCTTTTTTAATTATTCTTTACTAATTTTTCGGATTATACTTCCCCTATCCGTAGTGATTTTTACAATATAAAGACCTTTGGCTTGACCTGTTAAATCCAATGTTTTTGTCACTAGGCCACCCAAAACATTGTAAACACTTACTTCATTGATGACCAATTCATCATTGGATATAAAAATCTTTCCTTTTGTTGGGTTAGGAAATAAAATAACACTTGAATTTTCATCTAATGTTACGGTTGCTAATGGTATTAGCGAATAACAACTTGAAACACTTACACAACCATTGGTGGTGAGTTGCACCGCATAATTTCCGTTTACCAATGGTGGTGTGAATATTTGACTCGTAGCGTTGGGAATGGGTTGATTGTTATTATCACAATCCAACCATTGATAGGTTGTTCCCGTTAAAGTTCTATCTGCAAGTAATGAGGCATTCCCAACGGTAACATTGGTTGTAAAAGCATTTTGTGTATCGGTAATCGTAACAGGAATAGTAATGGTATCTATTTGGTCTGGGTTACAAAAAGCATTAGTAACAGTAAGCGTAACTTGTTTTACACCTGGACAACTATAATTATGGGTTGGATTGACAGCAGTACTTGCGGCGCTTCCATCCCCAAAATTCCAACTTAGGGTATCATAATTAGAACTGGCATTTATAAAAGAAACCGAAGCATTATTATTGGTTGAATTAAAATCGCTTGCCAATGGAAAGAAAGCAAAAGCTGCATTGGGAGTTAAACAACGCTGAATGTCAAAATAGGTAACTGTATTTGCAACAAATTGATTGGCAACTACATTTCCATCTACTTGCAATACAGGAATGCCATAATCTTTATCAAACCATTTATAGGAAACTGTGGTAACTGTATTTTGTGTTGGAGTTCCATTTGCTGTAACAGTAACATTGTTTACAACTGTAGTTTTCATTTTCAATACATTAGGAAAAGTACCAAAAGACGTTGTCAAGGAGCCCCAACCTTCAACCAAATTGGTTCGTTGTCCTGTAGAAGCATATTGAACAGCCGCTCCAAAACTAGTTAAATCGACATTTAAAGCAAAATTATTCGTGTAATTATCATTGTAATTTATTGGGAATTGATAAATTTTATCGGAAGTTTGATAGGAAGCTACAAAAGGGACAGAGGTGCCATTTACAGTAATTGAAGCACCAATCATTTTGTCTTCTAGTAATGTTGGTGATATCTTTAAATGGTCAATTACGTTACTAACACCAAATCCTTGAATTTGAAGACCATTAGTCAATTTAGTTGCCAAATTAAAATTGTTATTAAACTGCGTATTGCAATTAAATATAAAGCCATTTAATAAACACCAAATATTTTTATACCCTGCATTATTAGGGTTCTGATAGGTAATAGTTTCCTGAGTAGCTGGTGCTAGCGTGCTGTAATTCCAATTGAAATTGGTACCTGTTTGCACAAAATCTAGCGTTAAACCGGGCGCAGTAGCTGTACTAACCAAAAATGATTCGTTTTGAAGTGCGTAATCTGAGGAAAGGTAACTTATTTGAGCAAAACCAGCAGTGGTAAAAAAACAAAGTAGTAACGTAATTTTCTTCATATTCATTTTATATTTAGCGAGTTAAAAGTAGTTATTATTTTTAATATTAAAAAAAATACTAATAGCAATCTTTGTCTTTATTATTTGTTTTAATGTCTTGTCCTGAAATAATGATACACAAAAAGTATCCTTATGGTAAAACATTTACAAAGTCGCTATGTAAAGCGCACTCAAAAAGACTACACTATGTCTTTTATATTACAAGTTGTACAAGAAATATAATGAGGCGAAATTTCAACTCACTTAGCTTGTCGTAAATATGGTGTACAAGCTCGATCCACAATTGTACAATGGCTTAGGAAATTTGGTAACTTTGATTGGGAAAATCAAACACCATCAAATATGCCAAAATCTCCAGAGCAAAAAATAATTGAACTTGAAGCTTAAGTCAAGTTATTAGAAAAACAATAAACTTTTATAGAACAACAAGCCTTTGTTGCGGATAAAAAAGTCATCATTTTTGATATGATGATTGATATTGCAGAAAAAGAGTATAAAATTGATATCCGAAAAAACGCATCACCCGAACAATCGACCATTTTAAAGAACAACAAAAACTAACAGTTATGTTTGCCTGTACTTTGTTCGGGATAGATACAAAGGTTTATTATAGAAAGATAAAACGTCGCATTGTCAAACAAGACTAAGCCGCATTGGTTGTTAAAATGGTTTTGAAATCAGAGCACAAATACCAAGAATTGGCTTCAAAAAGCGCTATTATTTATTAAATAACGATTTAAAAACACTAAAAATAGGAAGAGATAAATTTATCGATATTCTAAGAGCTAATCAATTATTAATACTTCCTAAACGTTCTTATCATATTACTACTAACTCACATCATTGCTTTAGAAAATATAAAAATCAGTTGCTGAATTTGAAAATAAACCGTCCAGAAGAAAACTGGATATCTGACATAACTTACATCGTAAAAAGAGAAAATCCTTGTCATTTAAGTTTAATAACAGATGCTTATTCAAAAAAAAATAGTAGTTAATAATGTGTCTGACAATTTAAATACTGAAAGTAGTTTGATTGCATTGCGGTTAGCTGTAAAACAAAAGTAAAAAGAAGGAAATATTGATATACCATTCTAATAGAGGGTTACAATATTGTCTCAATGACTACCAATAAATGCTTAACATAAATGAAATTCAACCCAGTATGAATCAAAACTCTGATCCATATGAAAATGCTTTGGAAGAAAGAATAAAAGGCATATTTAAGTAGTAATTTTTCATTGACAAGTACAATAAAGACCTGCCTGTTATGAAACAAATAGTAATAGAAACAATTAATATTTATCATCAAAAAGACCTCATTTATCAAACCATATGCTTACTCCAAATCAAATGCATGAGCAATGTGAACTTAAAATGAAAACCTATAGAACTAAAAACAGCATCAAAAACGTTTTTGATGCTGTTTAAATTATCTATTTTTATCTAACAATCTGTATCGATAATTTAGGACTAGTCAGATCCCTCAAAAATATGGGATAAGCGAGTCCACATTTTTTTTGAAAAATTGGTTCTCAGCTTACTTAACTTCTTCAAATTCTACATCTTGTGTATTATCGCCATTTGATTCTGGTTGTGGTTGAGCTTCTTGAGCTTGACCTGCTTCACCTTGAGCATACATAGCTTCTGTAGCTACTTTCCAAGCGGCATTAATATTATCAAGACCTTTTTGAATAGCTTCTAAATCTTGAGATTGGTGAGCCATTCTCAATTCTGTTAAAGCTGCTTCGATACCTACTTTATGATCATCAGATAATTTATCTCCCAATTCTTTTAGTTGACTTTCGGTCTGGAAAATCATTCCATCAGCTTCGTTCAATTTATCTGCTTTCTCACGGGCAACTCTATCACTTTCAGCATTCATTTCAGCATCTTTTTTCATTCTTTCGATTTCTTCTGGAGTTAAACCAGAGGAAGCTTCGATACGAATATCATGTGATTTTCCTGAACCTTTATCTGTAGCCGATACTTTAATAATTCCATTAGCATCAATATCAAATGTTACTTCAATTTGAGGAACTCCTCTTGGTGCGGGTGGAATTCCATCTAAATGGAAACGACCAATAGTTTTATTATCTGCAGCCATGGTTCTTTCTCCTTGAATTACGTGAATTTCAACACTAGGTTGGTTGTCTGCAGCGGTTGAAAATACTTGTGATTTTTTGGTTGGAATAGTAGTGTTTGACTCGATTAATTTAGTCATTACATTACCCATTGTTTCAATCCCGAGTGATAAAGGTGTAACATCTAATAACAATACATCTTTTACATCACCAGATAAAACGCCACCTTGAATAGCAGCACCAATAGCAACTACTTCATCAGGATTTACTCCTTTTGATGGTTTTTTACCAAAGAATTTTTCTACTTGTTCTTGGATGATTGGAATTCTTGTAGAACCACCAACAAGGATTACCTCATCAATATCAGATGTTGATAAACCTGCATCTTTTAAAGCTTTAGCAACCGGTTCCATTGAACGTTTGACCAAAGTTTCAGCTAATTGTTCGAATTTTGAACGTGTTAAACTTTTCACTAAGTGTTTTGGTCCAGTAGCTGTAGCAGTAACATATGGCAAGTTGATTTCTGTTTGTGTAGAAGATGACAACTCGATTTTTGCTTTTTCAGCAGCTTCTTTTAAACGTTGTAATGCCATTGGATCTTTGCGCAAATCAATTCCTTCTTCGGTATTGAATTCGTTAGCCATCCAATCAATGATTACTTGATCAAAATCATCTCCACCTAGATGAGTATCTCCGTTTGTAGATAACACCTCAAAAACTCCGTCGCCTAATTCCAATACTGAAATATCAAAAGTTCCTCCACCTAAATCGTAAACTGCAATTTTTTGATCTTTACCTTTTTTATCCAATCCATAAGCTAAAGCTGCTGCTGTTGGCTCATTAATGATACGCATTACTTTTAAACCGGCAATTTCTCCAGCTTCTTTTGTAGCTTGACGTTGTGCATCATTAAAATAAGCAGGAACCGTAATTACCGCTTCTGTAACGGATTGACCTAAATAATCTTCGGCAGTTTTCTTCATTTTTTGAAGTGTCATGGCTGACAATTCTTGTGGAGTATAAAGTCGTCCGTCAATATCAACACGTGGCGTGTCATTATCGCCTTTTACCACTTTATAAGCTACTGTTGATGCCTCTTTAGCGCTTTCTGTGTACTTGTTTCCCATAAAACGTTTGATAGACGCTATGGTTTTTGTTGGGTTAGTCACTGCTTGTCTTTTAGCTGGATCACCTACTTTAATTTCGCCACCTTCTACAAATGCAATTACAGATGGTGTTGTTCTTTTCCCTTCCGCGTTTGCAATTACAACTGGTTCTCCACCTTCCATAACTGCCACACAAGAATTGGTTGTACCTAAGTCGATACCAATAATTTTTCCCATTTTATTTTATATTAATTGTGTTTACTGTTTAAAACTTGATTGGATTAAGTCAACTTTTGTGCCAAGGAACAAAAGAGAATGAATTGTCAGTTTGAATTAAACTAATATGACAAAGTGACATTATTAAAAAGAAAAATCCCAACCTTTCGGCCGGGATGTTATCTCTAATCATTCATCGAAATCAAGAACTCATCGTTATTTCGAGTTTTCTTAATCTTATCATTGATAGTATCCATCGCTTCAACTGGATTCATGTCGGCAAGGAACTTGCGCAAAATCCACATTCGTTGCAATGTTTTTTCGTCTAACAATAAATCATCTCTTCGTGTACTAGAAGACGTTAAATCGATAGCAGGGAAAATTCTTCGGTTGGCAATTTTTCTATCCAATTGTAATTCCATATTTCCTGTTCCTTTAAACTCCTCGAAGATTACTTCGTCCATTTTTGAACCCGTTTCGGTTAAAGCTGTTGCAATAATACTTAGTGAACCGCCGTTTTCTACATTACGAGCTGCACCAAAGAAACGTTTTGGTTTTTGTAAGGCATTGGCATCCACTCCACCCGAAAGTACTTTTCCAGAAGCAGGTTGTACTGTATTGTATGCTCTTGCTAATCGAGTAATAGAATCCAAAAGAATAACCACATCATGCCCGCATTCTACCAATCGTTTTGATTTTTCGAGAACGATATTGGCTATTTTGACATGTTCCATTGGCTCTCTGTCAAAAGTGGAAGCAATAACTTCTCCACGAACACTCCGTTGCATATCGGTAACTTCTTCTGGTCGTTCGTCAATTAATAGCACTATCAAATAAACTTCGGGATGATTGGCAGCAATGGCATTAGCAATGTCTTTCAGTAACATTGTCTTTCCTGTTTTTGGTTGCGCTACAATCATACCACGTTGTCCTTTTCCTATGGGTGAAAACAAATCAATAACACGTGTCGAAACGCTAGCTTGTTTATCGGCTATATTAAATTTTTCTTGAGGGAAAATTGGAGTTAAGTGTTCAAACGAAACTCTATCACGCACTACTTGAGGATCATGACCATTTATTTTCAAAACTCTTACTAACGGGAAAAATTTCTCTCCTTCTTTTGGTGGACGAACAACTCCTTTTACAGTATCTCCGGTTTTTAAACCAAACAATCTGATTTGGGAAGTAGAGAGATAAATATCATCCGGCGAAGCAAGATAATTATAATCCGAAGATCGCAAGAAACCATAACCATCGGGCATCATTTCGAGTACGCCTTCACTTTCAATAATCCCATCAAATTCATAATCAGAATCACGGAAATTATTTGGTTTTTTACCTTTAAAATTAGGATTATTATGGTTCGCGTTTGCATTCCCATTTTGATGTCTTGGTCTTTGTTCGGGAATAGTATCTAAATTTTGGTTTGGATTTACAGCTGACTCTGTTGCATTATTTTCAAAACTTTCAGAATTGTCATCTCTTGGTTCAGCAACTATTTCTTCTGATGGAGTTATTTTATTTTTATTAAAGAGTGACTTTTTAAATTTGAGGTTTTTAATTGGGACAATTGGACTCTGTTCCATTTTTTCTGGGACTTGAGAATAATTATCAAATAAATCGCTTTGAGTTGTTTCAATCGACTTTTTAGTTTCGGGAAGAATTCGTGCCCGTTTGGCTTTGCTCTCAGCAACATTATCAGCGGAAACTTGAGATTTTTCAGGTTCTACTGTTTTGTTTTGATGCTCTAAAATTTGCGCAATAAGCACCTCTTTTTTGGCGCCAGTAACTTTTATTGTTTTTGCTAGTTTAGCAATTTCTTGAAGCTCAGCAAGCTTCATTTCTTTTAAGGCAGAAATATCAAACATGAATGTTGTTTTGATTTAATTTTTTTTTGGAAATACTACAAATGTGGGTAGAAATTTTTGGTAAAGAATAGTCCGAAGAATGAAGTACTTACGGATTTGTGATGCAATAATACGAATAATATTTTATCATGCAATAGTATTTTTTAAAAAGAAACTATATTTTTGTCAAACATTTTTACATAATTATGTATAGAATACAGACGTATTATTTGATTGGTTGCTTACTAATTTCTGCTGTATTGCCTTTTCTTTTTCCTTTATGGAAAGATGCAAACGGCAAATCATTCTATTTTATGATGGATATTGTTTATGTCATACTTTTTGGATTGAGCAATACATTATCGTTACTAAGCATTATTTCACACAAAAAAAGACAACAACAATTTGTCATGGGCAGATTGAATATAGTATTGAATTTAATTTTATTAGGATTATTTGTGTATCGAACACTAACTGCATCTGGAGAAACAGCTATTTCTGAGAAAGGTGTTGGGATGTTCTTACCTATTTTTTCTATCGTACTTTTGGTTTTGGCCAACAAAGCCATTAAAAAGGATGAAGATCTCGTAAAATCTGTGGATCGACTGCGATAAACCTATAAACTTAGTTTTTTTAGTGCTGCGAAAAACCCAAGCGAAAGTTTGGGTTTTTTATTTAATCTGAACTTGTTTCAGATTCAAATTATTTTTTTGCCAGTTCTATAATCTCCAAATTCTGAATTTTATCTCCATCAATTTCAAATCGAAGCATAGTTCGCACTTGATGAAAACCATGAATACCACAAGCACCAGGATTCATGTGTAATAAATTCAGTTTCTTGTCAAACTGGACTTTTAAAATATGAGAATGTCCACTAATAAATAGTTTTGGCGTATTGGTTTGCAATTGTGTTCTAATTGCCTGATTGTATTTACCAGGATATCCACCAATATGAGTTATCCAAACAGCAACATTTTCACAAAAAAACCTGTTGTGCAACGGAAACTCTGTGCGTGCTTTATCATCATCAATATTGCCATAAACAGCGCGCAATGGTTTTATTTTCCCTATGGAATCTGTAACGTTTAAATCGCCAATATCCCCAGCATGCCATACTTCATCAGCTTGATTGACATATTTTAAAATGGTATCATCAATATGACTATGAGAATCAGAAAGGAGCAAGATTTTTTTCATATCACAAATGTATATTAATATTTGAATTTTGAAATTGTCATTGCTATTGAATTATATAACTTTGTGACTTCAAATTTTGGAAGAAACACTTTGAGATATTTTATCGAATTAGCATACAAAGGAACAAATTACTGCGGTTGGCAATACCAACCTGATGCCAACTCTGTTCAAGAAACGCTCAATAAAGCATTGACTATTTTACTAAAAAAAGAAATTGATGTTGTTGGTGCTGGTCGCACAGATACTGGTGTTCATGCCAAGCAAATGTATGCTCATTTTGATTATGATACTGAAATTGTTAGCCAACAATTAGTTCGTAAACTCAATTCTTTTTTGCCCAAAGACATAGTAATTTTCAATATTATAAAAGTTTCGGATGAAGCTCATGCTCGATTTGACGCTACCAAGCGTACCTACGAATACCACATCCATACCTTTAAAGACGCATTTGAAAACGAGAGCAGTTGGTTGCATCAATTGCCATTGGATATAGACAAAATGAACGAAGCGTGTAAAGTTCTTTTCAAGCACAATGATTTCGAATGTTTTTCAAAAACTAATTCTGATGTTAGAACCTTTAATTGTGTTATTTTTGAAGCATATTGGAAAAAAAGCTGCAACAAAATAATTTTCACCATTTCGGCCGATAGATTTTTACGCAATATGGTTCGGGCTATAGTAGGAACTATGATTAATATAGGTTTGGGGAAAATTAATTTGACTGATTTTGAAAAAACAATTGAAAGCAAAGACCGAAGTCAGGCAGGTTTTTCAGCACCCGCTCATGGTTTATACTTGACCCAAATTGAATATCCGTATTTGACATAGGAGTTTCGGGTTGAAAGTTTCGGGTTGAAAGTAAAGAATGAAGAGTAAAAAATGAATAATTTAAATCAAATATCTATCCCGATAGCTAACGGTACTATATTCTAATATTTCAAAAGTGAAAGCTAAAGCATTTGATACTCATTTATTCAAACGTATTTTAAAATACACCAAACCTTATAAATTTAGGTATTATGGTGTGATTTTATTTGCTGTTTCGCTTGCCTTTTTTGCATCCTTAAGGCCTCTATTTCTTGGATTTACAGTAGATAAGTACATAAAAAATGGGAGTAAAGAAGGCCTTTTGAATTATAGCATAATTATGGGATTGGTACTTTTATTAGAAGTACTATTTCAATTTTATTTTGTGTATTGGGCAAACTGGCTTGGGCAAGATATTATTAAAGACATCAGAGTAAAACTTTTTAAGCACATGCTGAGTTTCAGAATGAAGTATTTTGATAATTCACCCGTCGGAATGTTAGTGACACGTTCAGTATCTGACATAGAACAAATTGCCCGTATTTTTAGTCAAGGATTGTTCATGATTTTTAGTGATTTACTCAAAATGTTCTTTTGTTTATTAGTTATGTTTTATATGAACTGGCGATTGACTTGGATTGTAATTATTGCCATGCCAGTATTAGTTTACATCACTCGAATATTTCAAAGAAAAATGCAATTGGCTTTTGAAGAAGTACGAAATCAAGTGGCCAATATGAATACGTTTGTACAAGAACGTGTAACCGGAATGAAAATTGTACAACTTTTTAACCGTGAAGATATTGAATATGAAAAGTTTAAAGAAATAAATCAAAAACACAATAAAGCTTGGATAAAGACCATTTTTTATAACTCTATCTTCTTCCCTATTGCTGATATTATTTCATCGCTAACACTCGGAGCAGTTGTATTGTATGGTGGTTTTCATATTTTGGATGGTGATAAGTTTACCACTTTTGGAGACTTGTTTTCCTATACTATGTTTATAGGAATGTTGTTCAATCCGTTGCGACAAATTGCCGATAAATTCAATGAAATGCAAATGGGAATGATTGCCGCCAATCGCGTTTTTGATATTTTAGATAGCAATGCTGATGTTCAAATAGATGGCACAAAAGTGGCAAGTCATTTCCAAGGTAACATTCGTTTTGAAAATGTTCGCTTCGGTTATATTGACAACGAGGAAGTGTTGAAGGGAATCAATTTTTCGATAAAAGAAGGGGAAACCATTGCTATTGTCGGTGCTACTGGTGCAGGAAAATCAACTATAATTAATTTATTAAATCGTTTTTACGAAATCAATTCGGGTGTTATTTATGTGGATGACCAAAATATAAACGAATTTCAACTAGAAAGTTTACGTTCTCAAATTGCTATTGTTTTACAAGATGTATTCCTTTTTGCTGATTCCATTCACAATAATATTACACTCAACAATCCTGCTATTTCTCGAGAAGAAGTTGTCGAAGCGGCTAAGAAAATTGGTGTTCACAAATTTATAAAAACACTTCCCGGAGGTTATGATTATGACGTAAAAGAACGCGGCGTAATGTTATCCTCGGGTCAGCGTCAGTTAATTGCTTTTCTTCGCGCTTATGTTAGTAATCCTAGTATTTTGATATTGGATGAAGCTACTTCTTCTATTGATACGTATAGTGAGGAATTAATTCAAAAAGCCACCGAAAGAATTACTCAAGGAAGAACATCAATTATCATTGCACATCGATTGGCAACAATTATGAATGCCAATAAAATTATAGTGATGGATAAAGGTCATATAGTAGAAGAAGGAACGCATCAAGAATTGCTAGGAAAAACAGAAGGGTATTATAAAAATTTATATGACTCTCAATTTATATTAGAAAGTTAATTTTCAAAATAAATCCTTAAATTTGCATTCTTAAATAATTACAAAATTTGTATGAAATGACAAGCAGTAGCGACTGCATTTTTTTACAAATAATAAATAAACAAGCAAAAAATGACACGAGCGATAGCGACTGCATTTTTTACAAATAATAAATAAACAAGCAAAAAATGACACGAGCGATTGCGACTGCATTTTTTACAAATAATAAATAAACAAGTAAAAAATGACACGAGCGATTGCGACTGCATTTTTTACAAATAATAAATAAACAAGTAAAAAATGAAATACGATATTATTGTTCTAGGTAGTGGTCCAGGCGGGTATGTTACTGCTATTCGTGGCTCACAATTAGGTTTTAAAGTAGCCGTTATTGAAAAAGAAAGTTTAGGTGGTGTATGTCTAAATTGGGGCTGTATCCCAACAAAAGCATTACTAAAATCGGCTCAAGTTTTTGATTACCTAAAACATGCTTCCGACTATGGATTAACCATTAAAGAATTTGACAAAGATTTTACTGCAGTGGTAAAACGTTCAAGAGACGTTGCCGATGGGATGAGCAAAGGCGTTCAGTTTTTAATGAAAAAAAATAAAATCGATGTTATTGAAGGTTTTGGTAAACTAAAAGCTGGTAAAAAAGTTGATGTAACCGATGCTAGTAAAAAAGTAACCGAATATTCAGCAGACCATATTATCATTGCTACTGGCGCTCGTTCCCGAGAATTGCCAAATCTTCCTCAAGATGGTGTGAAAGTAATTGGATACCGTCAGGCGATGACATTACCAACACAACCAAAATCGATGATTATTGTGGGTTCTGGTGCTATTGGAGTGGAGTTTGCGCATTTTTATAATGCCATGGGAACTGAAGTTACTATTGTAGAATTTATGCCCAATATAGTTCCTGTTGAGGACGAAGATATTTCAAAACAGATGGAACGTTCTATGAAAAAAGCAGGAGTGAAAATCATGACTTCATCTTCTGTTGAAAAAATTGATACTTCAGGAAAAGGTGTAAAAGCTTTTGTAAAAACTGCCAAAGGAGAAGAGATTTTGGAAGCAGAGATTTTACTTTCGGCGGTTGGAATTAAAACCAATATTGAAAATATAGGATTAGAAGAAGTTGGCATTACAACCGATAAAGATAAAATTTTAGTAAATGCATTTTCCCAAACCAATATTCCGGGTTATTATGCTATTGGCGATGTTACTCCAGGACAAGCTCTAGCACACGTTGCTTCGGCAGAAGGAATAAATTGTGTCGAAAAAATTGCTGGGCTTCACGTAGAACCTATTGATTATGGAAATGTTCCGGGTTGTACTTATGCTACACCTGAAATTGCTTCCGTAGGTTTAACCGAAAAACAAGCCAAAGAAAAAGGATATGAATTAAAAATTGGTAAATTCCCTTTCTCGGCTTCTGGAAAAGCAAAAGCTGCGGGAACACCAGATGGTTTTGTAAAAGTAATTTTTGATGCTAAATATGGAGAATGGTTAGGTTGCCACATGATTGGCGCTGGAGTTACTGATATGATTGCCGAAGCAGTTGTAGCAAGAAAACTAGAAACAACAGGGCATGAAATTCTCAAAGCAATTCATCCACACCCAACGATGAGTGAAGCTGTTATGGAAGCGGTTGCTGATGCTTATGGAGAAGTAATTCACTTATAAAAACAAAAAAAATATCCCGATTTTTAATCGGGATATTTTTTTTATGAACTAAATTGAGATTTACATTTTTGCTTTTAGTGCTTTATATTTATCTGTCATTTCAAGAGCATTATAAACACTTAATAATGTTTTTTTGGCGGCGTCATTATCAGGTTTTATTTCAACAGCTTTTTCAAGATAAGGCAAAATTGATTTGAAATTCTTTTCTCTTTCTGCTTTCAATACTTCATAGCGTTTGTTGTCTTTTTCAGAAGTTCCTAGTTTATTCATTTCAGTAACAAATTTCTCATCACCTCTTAGTTTTAATTCCGCTAAATTCAAATTGGCATCGAAGTAGTTAGGATTAATTTCCAAAGCTCTTTTATAATATCTCTCAGCATCGTCAAGTTTATTAGCATTACCGCTAATAACACCTAAGTTATAAACTAAGTCAACATTATTAGGATCATTTGCTAAAGCTTCATTTACAAGTCGGGTATAGGTATCAAAATCATTTAATTTATAATACAACTCGGCTTCGGATAAAATAAGAGATTTATCATTTGGATTTGTTCTTCTAGCTTCAGCTACTGCTGCTTTTGCCTCATCCACTTTTCCTTTTTCAATTAAAATCAAAGCAATATTTTTATAAATTTCTCCTTTTTTGGACTCTATTTTTTCGTCTCGTGATTTTTCATGAGTACCCGATTTAACATAAATATCTCTTTCATTTTTAGTGTTGAAAGTTTCTTCTTTACCAGATGCTTTATTTGTTGCCCAAAAAACAGTTCCTTCTCCCGTATAGTTAAGTATTTTCAATTGATTGTAATAATCCAATGCTTTATCATAATCTAACGCGGTAACTGCATAACTAGCAGCAAAATACAATTTTTCTTGGTCTTTTTTATCTAATAAATAAATGGAATACAAAATTTCGGAAGCTTCTTTATATTTTTTTGAATTACCCATGGCAATTGCGGCTTGTAGAAGTTGTGGCTTGAAAGAAGTAATAGTTTCATTAATATCATCAGTGTAAACCTTTTTACCTGTCTTCTTTTCAAAATCAAGCGTTGCATTTAAACCCGTAGCTAAATCTGATATTGCCTTTGGACTTGCCAATTTCATTAATGCCGCTTGTATTTGAACTGGTGTCATTGTTTTATCTACGGCTAAAGACTCTAATACAGGTGTCATAACTTTATAGAAATTAGCATAAATTTTATCACTTTCTTCAACTGCTAAGGGTTCTACTTTTGAAACTAAATCTTTGTATTCTACTAAATCTTTTCCTTTTATTTCCTCTTTAGCATAAATTTTCTTCAATGCTTTTAGCTCCTCTTTTTGAGCAAAAGTTGAAACAGAAACTAGTATTGATGCTGTCAATACGATGTGTTTAATTTTCATATTGTATTATTTTAAATTATTCTTGTGGTTCATTATTGTCATCCGAAGATTCTGTTTCGCTTTCATCGTTGATGTCATCCCCATCAACAATTTCTCCTACTACTTCTTCCACTTCGTCTTCTTTCATTACTTTGGTTACTGCTGCAATGGAATCATTTTCTTTGATGTTAATCAAACGAACACCCTGAGTAGCTCTACCCATAACTCTCAAATCAGAAACTTCCATTCTAATTGTCAATCCCGATTTGTTGATAATCATTAAATCATCCTCATCAGTTACTGCATTGATAGAAATTAAAGCGCCTGTTTTTTCTGTAATATTCAAAGTTTTTACCCCTTTTCCTCCTCTATTGGTAATTCTATAAACATCTTCTCCATCTTCATCTACCAATTTAGTTCGTTTTCCATAACCGTTTTCGGTAACTACTAAAAGCTGGGTTTCATTAATATCGTCTTTGTTCACCGATACCATTCCTATTACTTCGTCTTTATCATTTGCTAATGTAATTCCACGAACACCAGAAGCTGTTCTTCCCATAGGACGCGTTTTCTCTTCTTCAAAACGAACTAATTTTCCTGATTTTACTGCAATTAACACTTGGCTTTCACCATTGGTTAGTTTGGCTTCCATTAGTTCATCGTCTTCTCTGATAGTGATGGCATTAATACCATTTTGACGTGGTCGAGAATATTGTTCCAATGGTGTTTTCTTCACTTGACCTTGTTTGGTCGCCATAATTACATAATGACTGTTGATGTAATCTTCATCTTTCAGGTCTTGCGTACAAATAAATGCTTTTACTTTATCATCACTTTCAATGTTGATTAGGTTTTGAATAGCGCGCCCTTTACTGGTTTTGCTTCCTTCTGGAATTTCATAAACACGCATCCAGAAACATTTCCCTTTTTGGGTGAAAAACAATAAATACTGGTGATTGGTGGCAACAAATAAATGCTCTAAGAAATCTTGATCTCTAGTTCCTGCACTTTTTTGTCCAACACCACCTCTATTTTGTGTTTTGTACTCAGATAAATTAGTACGTTTAATATAACCCGCATGCGAAATAGTGATGACCACGTTTTCATCGGCAATTAAATCTTCTATACTTACGTCTCCGCCTGAATATTCAATAACTGAACGACGTTCATCGCCATATTTATCTCTAATTTCTACTAATTCGTCTTTAATTAATTGCATTCTCAACTCTTTATTAGCCAATAAGTCTTTCAAATGTTGAATTAATTTCATGATTTCTTCATATTCCGCTCTTAACTTGTCTTGTTCAAGACCAGTCAATTGACGTAAACGCATTTCAACAATAGCTCGAGCTTGAATTTCAGATAAAGTAAAACGTTCAATCAATTTAGCTCTAGCTTCATCTCCATCTTTCGACGAACGAATTAGGGCAATTACTTCATCTATATTATCAGATGCTATAATTAAACCTTCTAAGATGTGTGCTCTTTCCTCTGCTTTGCGTAATTCGAATTGAGTTCTTCTAGTTACAACATCATGACGGTGTTCTACAAAATAATGTATCAAATCTTTAACGTTCAACATCTGTGGTCTTCCATTGACCAACGCAATATTATTGACGCTAAAAGAAGATTGCAATTGTGTAAATTTATAAAGCGTATTTAAAACTACATTTGGAACAGCATCACGTTTTAATTCATAAACGATACGCATTCCGTTTCTATCCGATTCATCACGAATATTAGAAATTCCTTCAATTTTTTTATCATTAATCAAATCGGCAGTTTTCTTTATCATGTCAGCTTTATTGACTTGATAAGGAATTTCAGAAACAATGATGGCATCTTTTCCGTTTGACTCTTCGAAACTTATTTTGGCACGAATTACAATTCGTCCTCTCCCCGTTTTGAATGCTTCACGCACGCCTTCCATACCATAAATTATTCCTCCAGTAGGAAAATCGGGTGCTTTGATATGTGTAATTAATTCGTCAATTTCAATATCATTGTTATCGATGTAAGCCAAAGTTCCATCGATAACTTCTGTTAAATTGTGAGGTGCCATATTGGTAGCCATCCCTACTGCAATACCTGATGCACCATTTATTAGTAAATTAGGCACTCTAGTAGGCATTACTTTTGGCTCATACAAAGTATCATCAAAGTTCAATTGGAAGTCAACCGTTTCTTTATCGATGTCTGCCATAATGTCTTCTGACATCTTTTTCATTCTGGCTTCAGTATAACGCATAGCTGCTGGACTATCGCCATCAACCGAACCAAAGTTACCTTGACCGTCAATTAACAAATAACGCAAACTCCATTCTTGAGCCATACGAACCATGGCGTCATAAACTGAGGTATCGCCGTGTGGATGATACTTCCCCAAAACCTCTCCAACAATTCTTGCTGATTTTTTATGCGCTCTATTAGAAAAAACACCTAGATCATACATTCCATATAATACTCTTCTGTGAACTGGTTTTAGACCATCACGCACGTCAGGTAGTGCTCTTGAGACAATAACCGACATCGAATAATCGATGTAGGCAGATTTCATTTCATCTTCAATGTTTATAGGAATTAACTTTTCTCCGTCAGACATAGTTGTATAAATTATTAATAAAAATTAGTTTAAATTCAAAACGTGCTAATATAGACTATTTAGAAAAAACAGCACCTATTTTTTGGTACAAATTTCAATGATTTATTAACAAAATAGGCCCTTTTTTTGGTTAATAAAATAGTTGACTTACTACTTTTATTATTGACTTTTTTTTTGTCAATTAGCTGACAGTACTTTTAGACGGAACGATTTTTGTTAGAATGATAGATATTAACTAAATTTATGTTACCAACAATATATTTATATGGATGATAATTTTTCACCAAGAGTAAAAGATGTAATCACTTACAGTAAAGAAGAAGCCCTTCGTTTAGGGCACGATTTTATTGGTACAGAACATCTTATGCTTGGTATCCTGAGAGATGGAAATGGTAAAGCGATTGCAATTTTAAATAACCTGTCTATAGATTTGGAACATTTGAGAAAAAAAGTAGAGATTTTAAGTCCTGCCAATCCAAATGTAGAAATTAGCAATGAAAAGAAAAATTTACACTTGACTCGTCAAGCAGAGCGAGCTTTGAAAACTACTTTTTTGGAAGCAAAAGTATTTCAAGCGAATTCAATTAGTACCGCACATCTATTATTGTGCATTTTAAGAAATGAAAATGATCCAACAACCAAACTATTGCATCGTCTAAAAATAGATTATAATGTAGTTAAAGAACAATATTTAAATATGACACCTAGCGATGAAGATTTTACAGACAATTTGCCTAGAAATGAATCGTATAATGACGACTCAGGTCAAGATGACAGTTTAAAAGAAGGTAGTTTTAACAATCCGGCAAATAAAACCAATAAAAAATCGAAAACTCCAGTCTTGGATAACTTTGGTCGCGATTTGACCGAGATGGCCGAAGAAGGAAAACTCGATCCAGTAGTTGGTCGTGAAAAAGAAATAGAACGCGTTTCTCAAATTTTGAGCCGTAGAAAGAAAAACAATCCATTATTGATTGGTGAGCCTGGAGTTGGAAAATCTGCTATTGCCGAAGGTCTAGCGTTGCGCATTATTCAAAAGAAAGTTTCACGTATTCTTTTTAATAAAAGAGTGGTGACATTAGATTTAGCATCATTAGTTGCTGGAACAAAATACCGTGGGCAGTTTGAAGAAAGAATGAAAGCAGTCATGAATGAATTGGAGAAAAACGACGACATCATTCTTTTTATTGATGAAATTCACACCATTGTTGGAGCTGGAGGCGCAACGGGTTCTCTAGATGCTTCCAATATGTTTAAACCCGCTTTAGCAAGAGGCGAAATACAATGTATTGGTGCTACAACACTAGACGAATACCGACAGTATATTGAAAAAGATGGTGCGCTTGAAAGACGTTTCCAAAAAGTGATTGTAGAACCAACATCTGTTGAAGAAACTATAACAATATTAAACAATATCAAAAACAAATACGAAGACCATCACAACGTAGTTTATACTGACGAAGCCATTGAAGCATGTGTGAAGTTGACCAACCGATACATGTCGGAACGCTTCTTGCCAGACAAAGCTATTGATGCTTTGGACGAAGCTGGCTCAAGAGTGCATATTACCAATATAGATGTACCAAAACAAATTTTGGATTTGGAACGTCAGTTAGAAGAAGTGCGCGAATTGAAAAATTCTGTTGTCAAAAAACAGAAATATGAAGAAGCAGCCAAGCTACGTGATGATGAAAAACGTTTAGAAAAAGACTTAGCAATTGCTCAAGAACAATGGGAAGAAGATTCTAAAAGTAATCGTATTAAAGTAACCGAAGACAATGTTGCCGATGTGGTTTCAATGATGACTGGAATTCCCGTGAACAGAATTGCACAAACAGAAAGCAACAAATTGGCTCATCTTCCCGAATTGATAAATGGAAAAGTAATAGGGCAAAACGAAGCCGTGATGAAAATATCGCGTTCCATTCAAAGAAATCGTGCTGGATTGAAAGATCCAAATCGACCTATTGGTTCCTTCATTTTCTTGGGACAAACAGGAGTTGGAAAAACACAATTGGCTAAAGTTTTGGCTAAAGAATTATTTGATTCAGAAGAAGCATTAATCAGAATTGACATGAGCGAATACATGGAAAAATTTGCAATTTCTAGACTGATTGGAGCACCTCCTGGATATGTTGGCTATGAAGAAGGCGGTCAATTAACTGAAAAAGTCAGAAGAAAGCCTTACTGCGTTGTGCTTTTAGACGAAATTGAAAAAGCACATCCAGATGTTTTTAACATGTTGCTACAAGTTTTGGATGATGGTTATTTGACTGATAGTTTAGGACGAAAAATTGACTTCAAAAACACCATTATCATCATGACATCTAATGTTGGCGCACGGCAATTGAAAGACTTTGGACAAGGTGTTGGTTTTGGAACTGCTGCCAAAGTAGCACAAGCTGATGAACATTCAAAAAGTGTAGTAGAGAATGCTTTGAAAAAAACATTTGCTCCAGAGTTTTTAAACAGAATTGATGACGTTATCGTCTTCAATCCATTAGAAAAACATGACATCGATTTGATTATCGAAATTGAATTGAAAAAACTATTTGGAAGAGTGGAAGAATTGGGATACAAGCTCAATTTATCGGATACTGCGAAAGCGTTTATTGCCGAAAAAGGTTTTGACAAACAATTTGGTGCTCGTCCATTAAAAAGAGCTATTCAAAAATATGTCGAAGATGCTTTGGCGGAAGAAATTATTACTTCCAAAATAGCTTCGGGCGATGAAATCTATATGGATTTAGACGAAGCTGCTCAAGAGTTAACCGTCACAGTTCATAAAGCGGAAAAACCAACGAGTTAAACATAAATCACACTATATTTAAAACCATTAAGAAATTAAGAAAATTAAGTCAGTATTGCTTAATAAAACTTAATAACTTAATGGTTTTGTTCTTAGTTTAAAATTTTATAAAATGCCACTAAACAAAATCATTTTAGGTTCCGAAGAATGGTGTTCTTTTCCCGAAATAGGAATTCCTGCCATAAAAGCTCGTGTCGATTCAGGGGCAAAAACTTCTGCACTTCATGCTATTAATATTGCTCCTTTTTTAAAAGAGGAAGAAAATTGGGTGAAATTTGACATCAATCCCATTCAGAACAATCTAAAAACAGTAATTCATTGTCAAGCCAAACTCGTTGACAAACGCATTGTCAAAAGTTCGAGTGGCTTCAGAGAACAACGCTATGTAATTCAAACAACTTTGAAAATTGGTAACGATAGTTGGGAAATTGAAATGACACTGACCAATCGTGACTCTATGGGTTTCCGAATGTTATTGGGAAGAGAAGCTATGAGTGGCAGAATATTAGTGGACCCTGAACAAAAGTATTTACTAGGACAAACTACTTCTGAAAATTTAAAGAATTTGTATAGTGATGCTATTGTAAACAAATCGGGTCTACGAATTGGTGTTTTGGCCAGTAATCCTGATTTGTATAGTAACAGACGGATTATGGAAGCAGGAGAAATGCGTGGGCACGAAATGCATTTTTTGAACATCAAAGAATGTTACATGAAACTAGATGCCGACAAACCCGAAATTCATTATCGCGGCGGAAAAATTTTAGATAATTTTGATGCTGTTATTCCCAGAATTCGTCCGAGTATTACGTTTTATGGTTGTGCTTTAACAAGACAATTTGAGGCAATGAAAGTATATTGTTTGAACTCTGCTGCAGCCATTACACAATCACGAGATAAATTGTTTTCGCTTCAATTATTGTTGCATCACGGTGTTGATATTCCTACGACAGGATTTGCCAATTCGCCTTTGGATACCGATGATTTGATCAAAATGGTTGGCGGTTCTCCTTTAATTGTAAAATTATTGGAAGGAACACAAGGAAAAGGTGTGGTTTTGGCCGAAACCAAAAAAGCTGCCGAATCGGTAATCAATGCTTTTAAAAGTTTGAATGCTAATATATTGGTGCAGGAATTTATAAAAGAAGCCAATGGAAAAGATTTACGTTTGTTTGTCGTTGATGGAAAAGTAGTAGCTGCCATTCAACGTGAAGCTGCTCCAGGCGAATTTAGAGCCAATATTCACATGGGCGGAACAGCAAGTGTGATTAAACCCACAAGTGATGAAAAAAAGATTGCCATCAAAGCGGCAAAAGCTATGGATTTGAAAGTAGCTGGCGTAGATATCATTCGCTCGTCCAAAGGCCCTTTATTACTTGAAGTCAATTCTTCTCCTGGTTTAGAAGGTATTGAAGGAGCTACGAATAAAGACATAGCTGGAGAAATGATTAAAGCCATTGAGAAAAATTTTAAACTTTATCCTAAATGAAAACTCTAAAATTCAAACCTTTTTTATACTTTTTTTTAGCTGTGATAATCTTATCATTTTTAAGTGGATTATTTAGGTTTTTAAATTTTCCTATTATTAGTGTTATATTTTCAGTTTTGATAGCTCCAATTTTAATAGTTTCATTTCTTTTTATTATTGTAAACATCGTTAAAAGTTTCCTTAAAAAATGAATCCTTATCTTGATATTGTTATTAGAAGTGTTAGTGTATACCTTTTTATGGTAATTGCATTGCGAGTATTTGGCAAAAAAGAATTATCACAACTCAATACAGCCGATATTATCCTGATTTTGCTTATTAGTAATTCAGTCCAAAATGCAATGGTTGGTAATAACACTTCATTGTATGGAGGAATGGTAGCGGCTTTAGCGCTTTTTATTATTAATTTTATATTCAAAAAAGTGATGCTGAACTCAAAATTCATTAAAAGTTTAGTCCAAGATAAACCCGAAATTTTAATTCATGACGGAAAAATTGAATTTAAAACCTTGGCTAGATTAGGGATTACTTCAGAAGAATTACGCGAAGCCATGAGAGAACACGGTGTAGAATTCTTTAAAGATGTTAAGCTTGCCATGTTTGAAATTGATGGTAATATCAGTGTGATATCAGGAAATGAAAACTTAAGACAAACACATCACAAACGAAAAATTCATAAAACACTAGGCAACTTAAACAACTAGATTATGTCACTACTTTCTCAACTCATCATCGGTTTTATTGCCGTTTTACACCTTTACATTCTGTGGCTGGAAATGTTTGCGTGGACCACTCGAGGCCGAAAAGTTTTTAAAACCATTCCAGTTGATCAATTTGAAAAAACTTTATCACAGGCAAATGGAAGGTTAAAAAAGCCATAACTCTTAAAAACCAAAACAAACCCGAAACCAAAGAACAATTAAACGGTTTTCAAAAATGCAACTTATACTTTCGATGCTGTCCATAGTTTTTCATTCACTACCAACAACCAATCAAAAATGATGATTCAACTAGCAACAATGTTCAACAACAAAAACAAGTGAGTGTTTGATACCAAGAAAAAAGAAATCAAAGTAGGTCTCAAAAGTGTAAACTACAGGACGATTGTCTTTTTTGTTAGAATTAAAAAAATAAAATTATAATCCTGATAGAAGTCGTCAATGTAGAAATGGCAATAAAAAAACAGAAATGATAAAAAAAATCCCATCTAAATCATTAGCTGGGATTTTCGTCACAAATTCAATCAATTACTCAACTTTTATTTTTTTGACCGCTTTTTCAACGGCTACTTCTTTTTTCGGAAGTACAATATCCAGAACGCCATTATGATATTTGGCATCAATTTTATCGATGACTAAATTTTTAGGTAAAACAAACGAACGGTAAAAAGAATTATAAGAGAACTCTCTGGTACGATAGTTTTTATCTTCGTGTTTGGTTTCAAGTTCTTTTTCTGCGCTAACCAACAACACATTGTCTTCAATTTCAACTTTGAAATCTTTGCGTTCTAGTCCAGGTACAGCCAATTCAATTTTATACTCTTTTTCATTTTCAATGACGTTGGCATCAGGAACAAGACTGAACTCTTTTTCGTTGAACAACGCGCCATTAAAATCCAATAGCGAGGAACCAAAAAATGGGTTTAAGTTGAAGAAATCTTCTGTCATAATTGGCAGTGCTCTTCCATTTCTTTTTTTTGAAATAACTAGTGACATTTTGTTTGAATTTAAAGGTTAAACATATTATTTATTCACGATATAAAGTTAACCATATTACAAAAAACAAAACATGATAAATATCATACAAAGCATTTACTTACTATAACTTAATGGTTACTTTATATAAAGCAATTTATTTTTAAGTATATCAAAATAGTACTAGTTTAAAACAAATTTTAAATCAAAAAAAGAATAAGAATACAACTTGTAATAATGTGAAATAAAGGAACTATTTCAAAACCACTACCCTCATAAACCTTCCATGATGCGAAATGGAAGCTGGAAATACAATAGCATTTTCGGTATTGAGCCAATTTGGAATTCCATTGGCTTTTTGAATATTATTTTGATTTTCTAAGTGTTGAATTGCTGCAAAATTCTTTTTTGTAGTAACCGCAATAGTGTATACATAATCGGGAGTGATTTCAGTTTGAGTGTAAAAAATGTTGTTGCCAAAAACTACGCTGTCAGCTTGACATTCAAACTGAATTGGATTAAAAAGGCGAATAGCACTCTGACGGTTGTAGATTTTATAGCAAGCTTCTTTCCTACTCCACAAGTTCCAAACCATGAGTTCGGGATTATTGGAATTCAAAATAAGGTGTTGCTCTTTGTCGGTAAATAGTTTATGCAGAAAACCTTTCCGCTGCCAATTGCTATCCTGTTGTGCTAGTTCCAAATCGACTATATCGTTCCCAATCATTTTTCGGCTAATTTGGTTTCAATAATTTCCAAGGTGGCTTTAACATTGATCATTTTCTCCATCGATTCGTTATCGATGACTATACCAAAAGCATCTTCAACATCCAATACTACATCTACTAAATTGGCTGAGTTGATTTGCAAATCGGTAATAAAATCAGTGTCTTCGGTGAGCGTATCAAAAGCTTCTTGGTTTTTAACGAATGGCTTTACAATGGTTTTTAATTTTTCAATTATCGTTTCTTTGTTCATAGTTTTAATTGTATTTTTTAAATAGTACACAAGCATTAACGTCACCAAAACCAAAACTGGCTTTGGCTACTATATTCAGTTCTTTTTTAATTACTTGTTGTGGAATACAGTTTGCATCGATAATGGCGGTAATCTCAGGGTGTAAATCTTCACAATTAATGTTGGGAAAAATAAACCCATGATGCAATTGCAACACCGAAGCCACACTTTCCACACTTCCCGAAGCCGATAAACAATGGCCTACCATCGATTTCAAGGAATTGATATAAGGAAAGTCTTTCCCACTTAACTTCAAAGCTTCGCTCCAATTTTGTATTTCCAAACCGTCTTTGGATGTTGCAGTCAAATGGCCGTTGATGGTATCAATGTCATTGGAAGCAACATTGGCATTGGCTAAAGCATCGTGTATACATCTTTTTACTGCAGTGGCATTGGGTGCCGTCATGGTTCCGCCACCACGTTGTCCACCCGAATTGATATTGCCACCTATAACTTCTCCATATATTTTGGCACCACGAGCTATAGCACTTTCTAACTCTTCTAAAAGCAAAGCACCAGCACCACTTCCGGGTACAAATCCTGATGCTGATGCTGACATGGGTTGCGAACCTTTTTCTGGCTCGTGATTGTGTTTAAACGTACAAACTTTCATGGCGTCAAATCCACCCCAAATGTAAGGTCCCGAATCGCTAGTGCTTCCCACTAACATTCTTTTGGCTTGTCCCAATTTTATTCTTTCATATCCCATCAAAATACTTTCTGCTCCAGTTGTGCAAGCAGAAGAATTGGTGGTGACTTGATTGCCTAATCCCAATTTACCACCAAGATAAGCGCTCACGCCACTATTCATCGTTTGGGCCACAGCTGTACTGCCTAATCTTCGTGTTTGGAATTCATCAATCTTGTATATGCTTTCGCGAAATTTATCAATCCCCGAAGTTCCTGTTCCAAAAATGGTTCCACTAGCCCAATCGGGTTCGTTTTGAATAGCTAAAGATAAGCCAGCATCTTGCCAAGCATCCATTCCTGCAATAACGCCATATAGAATTCCAGACGAATTGAAATTGCGCAGTTCTAATTCGGTGAAATAGTGTAATGAAAGTTCGGTTGTGATTTCAGGTTTACCCGCAATTTGACACGAAAATTGAAGCCGTTCCAACTCAGCATCGTGCTTTATTCCTGAAATGCCTTGTTGAATAGCATTTGTAAACGCGTCAAGTCCCACTCCATTGGGAGCAACAATACCAAGACCAGTTATGACGACTCTTTTCATTTCAAATTCAATTACAATGTCAATGTCAATTTCAATGTCAATATCAATGTCAATATCAATGTCAATATCAAATACGATAGCATTTACAATGTCAATTTCAAGTTTATTTTATTATTCCGGCAATGCTTCCGCTACAGACTTCATCACCGCGTTCATTTCTCATGGTTACTTTGCATTTTAATTTTCCAAAACGAAAATAGACTTTCTCTGAAATAACTGTTACTTTTTCATTGGGGAAAACTGGTTGTAAAAATTCTATTTCACTTGATGTTAAGGCAATTACAGTATCATTAGTACATGTTTTATTTAATAGATAAATCCCCAAACAAACCACACCTATTTGCGCCATCGTTTCCGTCAAGATAACACCTGGAGTAATAGGATTGTCTTTGAAATGTCCTTTATAAAAATCCAAACTTTCATCAAATGTAAAATGACCAACCAATCCATTTTCATTGATGCTCGTTATTTCATCAACAAACAAAAAGGGTTTGGAGTACGGTAATAATGTTATGATTTCGTGACTTTCCATAACTCAAAATTCTAACAATACTCGTTGAGCCGAAAATCCGGGACCGAAACTGAGCATCAATCCTTTTTCTCCTTTCGCTGGTTGATTATCCATAATACGTTCTAGAACATAAAGAACTGTCGCGCTCGACATATTGCCATACAATCGTAGCACTTCTTTTGTATCATCAATATTTTTACCTAAATCGCCAAACAAATCTTCCACGGTTTGCACTATTTTTTTTCCTCCTGGATGAAAAATTAAATGGTCGATATCGTTTATACTTAAATTATTATTTTCCAAAAAAGGATGAATAATGTCAGGAAAATGAGATGCTATAATTTCGGGTACTTCAATATCCAAGACCATTTGCAATCCCATATTCGTCAATTTGAAACCCATCATGTGAATGTTGTCATAAAAGTGATACATGGCTTCATCAACAATTTCGGGACCTTCGTCCTCATCATAGGATGAAAGCAAAACACATGCAGCACCATCGCCAAAAATTGCCGCACTCACAATATTAGCCATTGAATAATCATTCAACTGAAACGTAGCCGTGGGACTTTCAACCGCAATAACGGCAGCTCTTTTACCCGGATTGGCTTTTAGGAAGTTTTTGGCATAGATAATACCCGATATTCCTGCAGCGCAACCCATTTCGGTTACGGGTAAACGAACGATGTCTTGGCACAATTGTACTTTATTAATCAAATACGCATCAAGTGACGGAATCATAATTCCGGTGCAACTCACGGTGATGATAAAATCCAAATCGGTTGGTTTCCAATTGGCTTTTGCTAATGCTTTCACCAAAACCTTTTCGCCTAAATCAATCATCTCCCGAACATAAATGTCATTGCGTGACTCAAAAGAAGTATTGGTAAACACTTCGATTGGATCCATAATGGAATACCGTTTGTCCACCAATGCGCCTTCAAAAATCTTTTTCACTTTCCTAATAAACCGCTCGTCTTGCCCATGAAGCCAAGTGTCTAGAAACGGGAGAATTTCTTCTGTGTTTCTAGAGTACTTGGGTAATTGCTTGGCAACTGTTTTTATTTTTACACTCATATTTTTTCAATTTCAATGGCAATGGCAAATTCAATGGCAATGGCAATGGCAAATTCAATATCAATATCAATCAACCTTAAACTTTTAAACAACTTTAAACCTTTAAACAACCTTAAACTTTTAAACAACTTTAAACCTTTAAACAACTTTAAACCTTTAAACAACCTTAAACTTTTAAACAACTTTAAACCTTTAAACAACCTTAAACTTATAAACAACTTTAAACTTTTAAACAACCTTAAACTTTTAAACAACTCGAAACCTTAAACCTTTAAACCTTTATAATAATCCATTGATAGCGAAAAGCCCATTTCCATTGGATGCTATAGTTTTTAAAATTTGCTTTTTTTGAAAACTGTTCTAATTCATCTTTTTTAAAACCTCTTAATATCGAGGTTAATCCATCTTCTCTCGACATAGCATTTAATCGAAACACAAAACATAATGCTTGAAATAATCGATACGCAATACTATTTCTATGCAAATCATTAATCACAATCCCGATACTGGCATTCTTATAAAACAATTGCATCAAAGTTACGATTTCCTCGTCTTTAAAATGATGTAACGTCAATGTACAAAGTACGATATCATATTTCAACGATTGAAACCATTCCCCAAAAATATCTTCACAACGGTAACTGAGGTTATCATATTCTTTTGACAATTGTTCAGCATGGCTAATCGTAAAAGAGTTGGCATCAATGCCTATTAACTGGAAATGATAACCTTTTTGTTTTCCATATTTTGCCAACGTTCTCAACATATCGCCATTACCACAACCTACATCTACTATCGTTATTTCCGTTGCTTTGGGAATTGCTTTCAGCAAACTTTGAACACCTTGTAAAGTTAGTTGGTTACCACCTAAAAGTTGGTTTATTTTGGCAATTTTATCCAAAGCATTTCGCAATTCTTCTCCTTCCATGGCAAAATCATCCATAATTTCGGGTTCGTTTGTTCTATGTTTTGTGTTTACCATCATTTAATTGTCAATAATAATGGGTTTCCCATGGGTTTTCTTGATGATACTCGTTAACAGAAAAGGTGCTATGATGATTATACGATATAAATAATCAGAAAGTGTTGGTTTTAATAGAATGTTTGCTAATACTCTCCCTGTTTTTAATCGGGATTTGAAGGTTTTGTTCCATTGTTTGGTATAGGTTTCTTCCAATGATTCTCTTGTCTTTAAGCGTTGGTTTATAAAGTCATTTACAACTTCGGCAGCTATTTTAGCACTGTGAATTGCCATTGCCATTCCGTTGCCGCATAACGGATGAATTAGTCCGGCGGTGTCGCCTATCATTAAAATATGATTTTCAACGGGACTTTTTTTCTCAAAAGAAATTTGGCTAATGGTTAGTGGTTTTAGACTCCTCAATTGCTCTTGGAATGACAAAGTTGAAGTAGTAAAAATCTCTTTTAAATATGGATTTTGTTCTAACACTTGTTTCTGAAATTCGGTGCTGTTTTTATATACTTTAAAACTTTCGTAACTGGCTAAATAACAAATATTGATTTTGTTGTCTTCTACTTTAGAAACACCACAATAGCCACCGTTGAAATTATGCAAACCCACAACATCGTTAGGAAATTCTCCTTCATAATGCGCTTTAACGGCTAACCATGGTGATTTTTTTTGGATAAAGTTTCTGTTTAAATTAATATCAATATTCGAACGTTTGCCAAAAGCACCAAGAACAATAGTAGGTTTTAAACGATTTCCTTCAGCAGTAGTAATAGTGAATTTATCTTTTTCAAAATAGATTGTATCGACTGTTTCCTGAATTACTTGACAACCGTTTTCTATGGCTTTTTGAAACAAATAATTATCTAAAGTATACCGACTGATACCAAATCCACCTAAAGGCAACGTGGTATTGATGGTTTTGCCTGAAGAAGTGGAGAACTGAAGTTTGTTGATGTGTGTCGGGTGTAACTCTTCTATGGAAATGTTTAACCACTTGAGATAAGGCAACACTTCGTTGGAGATGTATTCGCCACAGACTTTATGTTTTGGGTAGGCGTTCTTTTCGATGAGTGTTACCGGAATGTTTAGTTTGCGCAAATGAATAGCGGCAGTCAATCCAGCTAAACCTCCACCAATAATAAAAACTTCCTTTTCTTTCATAATTACGTAAATTTAGAAAAAGGAATGGAAGTAGTGTTATATAATTCTGTTAAAGTAATTTAATTTTTATTATCTGTAACCTATAAATAAGCATCAGGTCGCTCCGATGGAGCTATACTTTCAAAAAAATTCCATTTTATACAAACAGTTCCTCCCGAACTAAAATAGCTCCTTTAGGAACTGTATGTTTGTAAAAAAGGTGTTAGTCAAAAAACTAGCTCCAGAGGAGCGACCTGTCCATATACATTATAAATATTGGGTAAAAAAAAGAGGTGTATTAATTCACTACACTTTCGCATTCTTTATTTCGTCCACGATTTCAGGATTTAAGAGTGTGGATGTATCGCCAAAATTGGAGTAATCGCCTTCGGCTATTTTTCTTAAAATGCGTCGCATGATTTTTCCGGAGCGTGTTTTAGGTAAACCAGAAACAAATTGGATTTTATCGAGTTTGGCGATAGGGCCAATTTGATCTGAGATTAATTGGTTGATTTCTTTAGCCAAATTGTCTTTGTCTCGAGTTTCTCCAACTTCTTTTAAGATAACAAAACCATACAAGGCGTTGCCTTTTACATCGTGCGGGAAACCTACAATGGCGCTTTCGGCAACCGCTGGATGTTCGTTGATGGCATCTTCTATGGGTGCGGTTCCAAGATTGTGTCCAGAAACTATGATCACATCATCTACCCTACCGGTTATTCGGTAATAACCCACTTCATCGCGAAGTGCTCCATCGCCAGTGAAATATTTTCCTGGGAAAGCCGTAAAATAGGTTTCTTTATACCGCTGATGATCGCCCCAAATGGTTCTGGCTATAGATGGCCATGGAAACTTGATGCACAAACTTCCTGTTACTTGATTGCCTTCAATCTCGTTGCGCAATTCATCCATCAAAACGGGTTGAATTCCTGGTAAAGGCAACGATGCATACGTTGGTTTTGTGGGCGTAACAAAAGCTACCGGAGAAATCATTATGCCACCCGTTTCGGTTTGCCACCACGTATCGACTAGTGGACAACGCTTTCCGCCAACGTGGTCATTGTACCAATGCCAAGCTTCTTCATTGATAGGTTCACCTACCGAGCCAATTACTCGCAATGATTGTAATGGATATTTTTGCACATAGTCTAAGCTTTCTTTGGCCAACGCACGAATGGCTGTGGGTGCGGTATAAAACTGTGTTACTTTGTGTTTTTCGATTACTTCCCAAAAACGGCTGTGGTTGGGATAAGAAGGTATGCCTTCAAAAAGCACTGTTGTTGCCCCATTTAATAATGGACCGTATAGGATATAGGAATGACCTGTTATCCAACCGATATCGGCAGTACACCAAAAAATATCGTTTTCTTCATAGTTAAAAACATTTTTAAAAGTATAAGCGGTATAGACCATATAACCCGCTGTGGTGTGTACCATTCCTTTTGGTTTTCCTGTAGAACCCGATGTATAGAGTATGAATAATGGGTCTTCGGCATCCATAATTTCGGCAACGTTATTGGGGATGGCTTCCTCTAATAATGGTTGTAACCAAAGGTCGCGTCCTTCTTTCATGGTTACTGCTGTGTTGGTTCTTTTGACTACCAAAACTTTCTCTACACTTGGTGTTTTTTCTAACGCTTCGTCTATAATTCCTTTTAGATCAATGGATTTATTGCCTCTATAACTTCCATCGGAAGTAATCACCCATTTGCATTGGCAATCGTTAATCCTGGCAGCTACCGCCGATGCTGAGAAACCTGCAAAAACAACAGAATGTATAGCACCAATTCTAGCGCAAGCCAAAACGGCAACTGCTAGTTCAGGTATCATAGGTAAATAAATACAAACTCTATCACCTTTTTGAACACCTTGATTTCGGAGTACATTTGCCATTTTTGAAACCCTGGCATACAATTCATTATACGAAATGTGCAAAGATGGTTCGTCAGGATTATTAGGTTCAAAGATGATGGCGGTTTTTTCACCTCTTCTGGCTAAGTGACGATCGATACAGTTTTTGGTGATATTGACTTTGGCTTCGAGAAACCATTTGAATTTAGCTTCTTGAAAGTTCATTTCAAATACTTTATCCCATTTTTGGTACCAAGTAAAGTTTTCGTCGGCTATTTTATCCCAAAACTTTCGGGGTTCGCGGACGGACTTGTTATACATTTTGAAGTAATGTTCTAGATTGTTAATCTTGAAGTAACTCATAGCACTTTTTATTTGAGCGTATAAAAGTAGTGAAAATTGTTTGAGGTGGTTTAAAATTGTTTAATGTGGTTTAAAGTTGTTTAAAGGTTTAAAGTGGTTTATAAGTTTAAAATGGTTTAAAATTGTTTAAAAGTTTAAAATAGTATTTTTATGGATTGGAGGGATTGTTGTGGATTTTTATTTGAAAAAGATTGAGTAAATATGGTATAAGCTTTTCGATTAGCTTTACTCCTTTCGGCTACTTATCCTAGCATCCACAGCGGCAATCAATTGAAGTGACAAAAAATTATCATTAAAACTCATTGCTTTCATCAGGTTACTTTGATAAAAAAAAATCCAATTGATTCAACGTGAGCTAAAATTTAATACTTTAGTGAAATATTTGTTTTTATGTCCATTGTAGTAAAAAAAATATGGCACCGAGATGCCTATAGAATAGCATTATTTTTTGGTTATGATACCGAAAAGATTCGTATTGTTAAAACTATAGGTGGCAAATACAGCAAGACACAATCGTGCTGGTATTTTGATTATTCCGCTGATGCCTATAGAGAATTAAAAAAACATTTTACTGACCTGAGCATTGAAAATCCAAAAGAACTCCAACAAACGCCTTTGGTGACCGGCAATAGCCGTGACCTTTCACCCATAGCTCAAAGCGAAAATCAGTTAGATTCGTTGCTTGCGAATAATCCTGAACATAAAGTGGCTGTATTGCCGCTTGCACAAAAATTGCGTTTGATATTGCTTGATCCTATTGGAAAGTATTGGGTTTTTAAGATGAATTATCATTATCAAGTTAGCAAATCATTGCTAGCCATCAAAGGGGTATATTGGAATGGTAATTACAAGTGCTATATGGTGTTGCGGCATCCAAAGGTGAAGGAAGCTGTAGAAGCTTTATTGGAAACTAGTCCGTTTTTTGGGGAGGATTATCTATCAAAAGAGCCAAACTATAAAGGGGAGCAAATAAGAATAACAGTTCACGAGGAAGATATGAGCTGGATGGAAATTCATATTCCAAAGATAGTAGCTATTCATGAAAAATTGAAACGTTTTTCGATGGTGCGCTATAGTAAAGTTAAACATTGTTACTTGCTTCCGGCAGCTCCCATGGTATATGAAGCAGTTCAATTGCAAATGGAACCGTTAGAGGTTTTACTATTGAATGCGTTGCCCAAGGGCTATTTGCAAGCAAAACATTTGCCCAATAAGAAGCGTCTTGATTTGAGTGCTACCAAACAAAGTATGCTCGATCAGGTGCCCGCGGAAGGAGAAGAGCCGTTAACCAAAATGCTGAATACTTTGTTGGCATTAAATTATAGTCACAGTACCATGCGAAGCTATGCTAGTGCTTTTATTCAATTTTTGCGCTATTTTGAGTTTAAAAACCCTGATACTATTTCACAACAGGAGATTGTTGCCTATTTGGGTTCGCTTATGGAGCGTGGTTTGTCGGCAAGTTCGGGTCATAGCATGGTGAATGGGTTGCAGTTTTATTATCAGCAGGTATTGCAGTTGCGCGGTTTTGAGTTTAAATTGCCTCGCCCAAAAAAGGAAAAGAAGCTACCCACGGTGCTAACCATGGATGAATGTTTGCGAATTTTTCAGATGGTGGATAATCCAAAACACAAGTTATTACTTTTGGTGGGTTATGGTGCTGGGTTGCGGGTGAGTGAAATTGTGACTTTGCAGTGGCAAGATGTGTTGTTTGACGAGCATAAAATTCATATCAAAAATGCCAAAGGAAAGAAGGATCGAATGGTGATGCTGCCCTACTCTATTGTGCAGTCGTTAAAAATATATAAGGATTTGTATAAGGGGAAGCATTATGTTTTTGAAGGGCAGTTTGCTGGTGAGCCCTATAGTACAAGGAGCGTACAAGAGGTGATGCGGGAAGCATTAAAGAAAAGCGGGTTGGAAAAAAAGGCAACCGTACACACCTTGCGACATTCATTTGCGACCCATTTGCTTGAAAATGGCACTGATATTCGTTATATTCAGCAGTTTTTGGGTCACTCCAGCATCAAGACAACAACTGTTTATACTCATTTGACCAAGGCGGCAGTAGATAAAATTCAAAGCCCACTGGACCGCATGGTGGATTTAAAGAATAAGAAAAAACTTGAATAATGACTTGTTTATATTAAAAAAGTTGCATAACCTTGCGTATATTTACTAGTTACCACCAATGCTAAAAAGACATATGATACAGCAAGACAATGACTAAAAATGGACTCGACATACAGACCATATCGACCAAGCGGACAGACTTTCAAACTGACCGTGTTTTGTTATTGGGACAGGTGACAGAAAAGAAAGAAAAAGCCAACCCTTCGCATTTTTTAAAATTTCTTTTAGCCAGCCGCACAAACGGCACATTTGGTTTTGCCCAACACACAAGCCAACGCTTCGCAAAACCAAAAGAGCCGTTTTTTTGCCAACGCACTAACAAAAAGCCGTATTTTAACCGACAGAATTTGAATTATGAAAATAGTTAGCTTAACACTAGAAAACTTTAGAAGCTACAGAGCACCTGTGACAATTTCATTCAATGACCTTACAGTCTTGATTGGGAAAAATGATATTGGCAAATCTTCTGTATTAGAAGCACTTGATATATTTTTTGAGAATAGAAAAATTGACTCGGATGATATTAACATTGAAGCAAAAGCAATCGGAGAAACAGCAAAACTAACAGTTGTATTTTCTAATCTTCCAGATGAAATAGATTTAGATGCTGGTGCAAAGACAAACCTTAATGATGAATATCTTTTAAATGCGGAAGGACTTTTAGAAATAAAGAAAGATTTTACAAGCCTCACAAAGCCCAAGACTTTTATCATATGCAATCATCCATCAAACGAAAATGCAAATGACTTGCTTTCATTAAAAATCAAGGAACTACAAGGGCGAATTAAAGAACTTAAAATTGAAGGCGACTTTAAAGCAAGTGTAAAAAATGAAATTAGAAAAGCAATTTGGCAATCATTTGGTGCTACGTTAACATTTGCTAATACCGAATTAGAAATAAGTCAAGAAGGAGTAAAAGATGTTTGGGACAAATTAACTCCGTTGCTTCCATTATTTGCATTATTCCAGTCAGACAGAAAGAATGACGAAAAGGATAAAGAAATTCAAGACCCTTTAAAAGTTGCAGCCGAACAAGCTTTAAAAAAACATCTAGTTGCTTTAAATGCCATCAAAAAACAGGTTGAAGATGAAATAGCTGAAATTGCCAACTTGACAATTGACAAACTCAAAGAAATGAACGAAGAAGTTGCAAAGCAACTGAAACCTCATTTCGCACCTGAATTAAAATGGGCTGACTTATTTAAACCGACACTTACGAGTGATGATGTTCCAATGAACAAACGTGGTAGCGGAGTAAGAAGACTTTTATTAATAAATTTTTTCAGAGCAGAAGCCGAAAGAAAAAGACTTGAAAAAAACATTCCAAATGTAATTTACGCAATTGAAGAGCCTGAAACTTCACAGCATCCTGACTGGCAAAAGAAATTAATGGATGCATTGAAAGAGCTTGCTGAAAATGGAATTGCCCAAATTATTACAACTACGCATAGCCCATCATTGGCAAGTTTGGTTGAAGTAGAAAATATTCGTTTCATTTATAGAGAAGCTGGAGTTAACAAAATTGAAAACGGTCACAATGACAACCTTGATACAATTGCCAATACTTTAGGTGTTTTACCATCTTTACAGAAGGAACCCGAAGAAGTAAAGGTATTTCTGTGTTTAGAAGGCCCCACAGATATTGAGTTTTTCAATAAAGTATCACCTCTATTTGGAATTGATTTGATAAATGACAACCGTATTGTAGCGGTAAGTTTAGGTGGCGGAACACTGGGGCAATGGGTAACAAATAATTACTTAAAGAAATTGAACAAACAAGAAGTTCACATTTACGACCGTGACGTAGATGCAAAATATCAACCTTTTGTGGACGAAGTAAATAACAGGGGCTTAGACCATTTTGCGACACTTACACAAAAGCGTGAAATAGAAAACTACTTTCACGAAAGCATTGTAATTCCAAGTTTTAATACTCATGATGGTTTTACAATAGCAATTACAATAGATGACAATTCTGACATACCAGAATTAATTGCCGAAGCAAGGCACAATCAAAGGCATCCTGCTAATCCTTGGGCATCACAACCATCACGTTATAAAGAAAAGTGTATGGGTTTCGTTAAAAAGCATTTGAATACCCAAACGGCAGGAAGCATGACAATAGCTGTTTTACAGCAAAGAAATGCCTTTGATGAAGTAAATAACTGGTTTGAAGAAATTAAGAAACGATTGAATTAAGACATGCCAACATTACACTGGATAGGAAAAGATAAAGTTATCAATCATCACATGGATGTTCCGTTTAAGGTATTGGAACACTCCTACGGCTTTGACAACGGAACACAGACAGACCAAGAAACCAATAGCGGAAACAAAATTATACATGGCGACAACCTCGAAGCTCTGAAAGCCCTTTTGCCTGAATACGAAGGAAAAGTAAAGTGCATTTACATAGACCCGCCATACAACACAGGAAACGAAGCTTGGGTGTATAACGACAACGTGAACGACCCGAAAATTAAAAAGTGGCTCGGACAAGTGGTAGGGAAAGAAAGCGAAGACCTAAGCCGACATGACAAATGGCTTTGCATGATGTATCCACGATTAAAATTGCTTCACAAATTACTTTCAGAAGATGGTGTAATATTCGTTTCAATTGATGAAAATGAAGTTTCTAACCTTCGACTTTTAATGGATGAAATATTTGGTGCTGGAAATTTTATTGAGCAGTTAGTTTGGAATAAAAGAGTTCCGAAGAATGATAAATACATTGGCAATATTCACGAGTATGTGTTGCTTTTTGTAAAAAATAAAAGTGTTGGACACAAATTTACCCAGAGAAAAGAAGGCATTCCAGAAATCAACGATTTAGTTGCAAATCTAAAACGCAAGAAAGTTCCAATTCCTAAAGCTGAAATTGAAGTTAAAAATCTCTATAAGAAAAATGCTTATGACAGGGGAATTACATTGTATAATTCACTAGATGAAAATTATAAGCTTTGGGGTAAAATAAATGTCAGTTGGCCTAATGGACAAACATTTGGTCCACGCTACGATGTGCTACACCCAAAAACAAAAAAACCTTGCAAAGTTCCTGAAAGGGGTTGGCGATGGACAAAGGACACTTTCGATTCTCTATTAGATTACGAGAACATAAAAGAACTTCATGATGGTAGTTTCGTTTGTGGTAAAATTTGGTTTGCTAAAGATGAAAATACTCAGCCAAGCTCAATAAAATATTTAGAAGAAGTTTCAGACTTTCTACTGCGTTCAATCATAAGCACAAAAAGCGAAGGCGGAGTTTCGTTAAAAGAGTTAACTGACGAAAGATTTGACTACCCAAAACCTATTGATTTAATTGAAATATTACTGAGTTCATTTGATACGACTAACGCAATAATTTTAGACTCATTTGCTGGTTCAGGGACAACTGCACAGGTTGTATTAAATCTTAACAAAAATGACAACGGAAACAGGAAATTCATTTTAGTTGAAATGGATGAATACTCCGAGAAGGTTACTGCCGAGAGAGTAAAACGAGTAATCAAAGGTTACGGAACAACCGAAGGAACAGGCGGAAGTTTTGATTTTTACGAGTTGGGGCAACCCATGTTTTTGGAAGATGGCAATTTGAATGAGTTGGTAGGCGTTGAGAAAATTCGCCAATACGTTTACTACACCGAAACCAAAACACCATTAACCCAAACCAAACACAAAGACAATAAACATTTCTTGGGTAAGTACAATGATACAGCGTATTACTTCCATTACGAGCAAGATGAAGTAACCACCTTAGACCATGCTTTTTTAGCCACCATGAAAACCAAAGCCGAGCAATATGTAATCTATGCAGACAACTGTTTGCTCACCAAGGATTTTATGACGAAGTACAATATCATTTTCAAAAAAATACCAAGAGATATAACAAGATTTTAAGCGATGGAATTAAAACCATATCAACAACAAGTAATCAACGACCTTGCACTGTTTTTGGAAAACATACAGGAAACCAAAGACGTGAAAGACGCATTTTATAATTTTTGGTCAAAGCACCCAAGAACACCACTATTTCCGTATTCAGGCACAGCCATTGAACCCTACAAAAACAATGTTCCCCGTGTTCCGCATATTTGTGTAAAAGTGCCAACGGCAGGCGGAAAAACGTTTATTGCCTGCAATGCCATTAAAACCATTTTTGATGCCTTTGCCTATGACAAACCCAAAGCAGTTGTTTGGTTGGTTCCGTCCATTACGATTTTAGACCAAACCATTAAAAATCTTAAAGACACCAATCACCCTTACCGCCAAAAAATCAATTCTCATTTCGGCAACAAGGTTGAAGTGTTTGACAAAGCAGAACTATTGCAGGGAAGCGGATTTAACGCCACTTCGGTAAAAGAGCAGTTGAATATTTTTGTATTGAGTTTTGACAGCATACGTACCGCCAATAAAGAAGGCAGAAAAGTATTTGAGCAAAACGGTTCATTGCAATCATTTGAAGCCTTGTTGGGCAAAGACGAAGAAATTTCGTTGATGAAAGTGATGCAATACTTAAACCCGATGATAGTGGTGGACGAAAGCCACAACGCAGAAACGGATTTAAGTGTAGATATGCTCAAGGAGTTTAATCCTTGTTTCATTCTTGACTTGACTGCAACGCCAAGGAAAAACAGTAACATCATCAGCTTTATTGATGCGTTGGAGTTGAAAAAGGAAAACATGGTGAAACTGCCTGTTATTGTTTACAATCATCAGGATAAAACAGAAGTAATCAATTCGGCCTTGCAACTTCAAAAACGCTTGGAGCTGCAAGCCATTGATGAAGAAAAGAAAGGCGGCAAATACATTCGTCCTATTGTGTTGTTTCAGGCACAACCCAAAAACGGAAAAGACTTTTTGAACGAAGAAGAAGAAAAATCAAACGTTCAGAAACTGAAAGAAAAGCTCATTGAGTTGAAAATTTCTGCCGAACAAATCAAAATAAAAACCGCAAACATCAATGAAATAAAAGGCATTGACTTAATGAGTAAAGACTGTGAAGTCCGTTATATCATTACCATAAACGCACTAAAAGAAGGTTGGGACTGTCCGTTTGCTTACATCTTGGCTTCATTGGCAGACAAGAGTTCAGCCGTTGATGTGGAGCAGATTTTAGGCAGGGTTTTACGCCAGCCGTATGTAATGAAACATAATTTTCCGTTGCTCAATTTGAGTTATGTATTAACGGCATCTTCAAAATTCCTTGACACCTTAGACAACATTGTAAAAGGACTGAACAAAGCAGGTTTTAGCGATAAGGACTACAAACTTGCCGACCCTGCCATGTTGGAAGAAGCCAAAAAGCAAGACCCTTTACAACAACTTACTGTTTTCACAACAACCGAAACACCAACAGAAGATATTACTTCAGACATTGACACAACAAGAATTTCAATTCCATCAGAAACAGAATTGCCTAATACAACCGTTTCGGAAATTGAAAAAACTGCCATTCAGCAAAATGAAGCATTTGAAAAAACGGTTTCCGAAATGGAAGCAAACAATTCAACGGCATTGCCAAACGAAATACAACAACTTGTGAAAACATACAGTATTAAAGACATTTTTAGAGAACAGGCAAAACAAATCAATTTGCCACAATTTTATTTAAAAGTTCCTGCCAACGACTTGTTTGGCAAGAAAGAAGAAGAATTGCCTTTAGAAAAAGAAAATCTTTTAGAAGGTTTTGCTTTGAGTAAAGCCGACACCAACATCGCATTTGACAGTATTACTTCTGAACTCTACAAAGTTGACTTGGACGAAACCAAAAAAGAACATACGCCAACATTTGTAAGGCTTGACGGAGAAGTGAAAGAAAGTGTAATGACTTACATTCTTGACCCTTCACGCAAAGACAGCCGAGTAAAGAATTTCACTAAACGACTGATGGACTTAATCGGTAATATGTTCCCAATTCCTGACAAGGAAATTGAAAAATATATCAACCGAATTTTAGAAGATTTCAAAGATGAGCAATTCAGCGACTTAGCAGCCAATGAATACACATACAAAGACAAAATCAAGTATAAGATTATTGCACTTTCAGAACAGTTTGCAGAGAAGAAATTCAAAGACTTTTTAGACACCGACAAAGTATTTATAAAACCATCATTCACGCTACCAAAAAGCATTTCACCAGGCGACACAGCAAAGGACATCACAAAATCGCTTTACGAGAAAGAAGGAAGCATGAACGGTTTTGAAGAACGTGTAATCAATGAAATTGGTAACATGACAAACATTGCTTTCTGGACAAGAAATATTGAACGAAAAGGATTTAGAATTAACGGCTTTGTTAATCATTATCCTGACTTCATCATTCAGACAAAAAGCGGTAAGACTGTTTTATTGGAAACAAAAGGCGACCACTTAGACGCAGAACAGAAAATTAGACTTGGTAGCCAATGGGCAAACAAAGCAGGAAATAATTACCGTTACTTCATGGTTTACGAAAGACGGACAGTTGACGGAGCATATAAATTGGAAGATTTTTTAAACCTCATCAAAGACATTTAGCCAACGCATTTGGTGGCACATTTGCAAAACCGCACAAGCCCACACTAAAGCCAAGTGTTGCAAAAGAGCCACCAAGCCAACGCAGGAGAAAAAGAAATTTTAAAAAATGCCCCACCGCACGACAAAAGACAATGAAAAACGCAGCAACAAATAGACTGACAAACCATGGCAGACAAGGAAGCACTGGTGGTAACAGGCGTTTGGCTCAATGGCGGGTGAAGTGGTTAATTGAACATTCTACCTCGCATCAACTTTTGTGGTGTATTGACAGTTTTGTGCTCCGAAATCCGCCACTGCGCCAAGCGCCAAAACGTCAGGTTATGAAAAAACTCCATTTTCAATACAATTTCACCTAATTAAAAGCTTATAAATAGGTTTTAAGCCAAGGTGTATTTTGAAGTGTTTTGGTTTGTTCCCAAAATAATTCGATCTAAAAACCGATTTAAATAGGTCGTTTTAATCAAAAACAAGACCTTTC
>JADBYA010000025.1 GCA_020403245.1 Flavobacterium sp.
AATCAAACAGCTCAGTTCCACAGGACAAGGGTGGGATGGAACATACAACGGCCAACAATTGCCATCAGATGATTATTGGTTTACGGTGGATTATCTCGAACAAAGCACGATGAAACAATTTAAAGCCCATTTTGCAATGAAGAGATAAATTTTGACTAGTCCTAAATAATTTGTATCGATTATTTAGGACTAGTCACAAATAATTACTTATGCATCTAAATCAACTTTAGTTTCATCAGCAATTTTTTTATAAGTTCCATTAACTAGTTTTTCACGAATGAACTCAAAGGCAGTTAATGTTTCATTGATATCAGCTAATGTATGAGATGCAGTAGGAATCATTCTTAACAAAATAATTCCTTTTGGAATAACTGGATAAATAACAATAGAAAGGAAAATTCCATAATTCTCTCGCAAATCATTAACCATTACCATAGCTTCGGGAACGCTACCTTCCAAATATACTGGGGTAACACAAGTATTGGTATCGCCTATGTTGAAATTTCTAGCTCTCAAACCATTTTGTAATGCGTTTACATTTTCCCAAAGTTTGTCTTTCAATCCTGGATTATCTCTTAATAATTGTAATCTTTTCAAAGCACCAACGGTTTGTATCATTGGTAAAGCTTTGGCAAACATTTGAGAACGTAAATTATATTTCAAATAATCGATAATATCCTTATCAGCAGCAAGAAAAGCACCAATGCTCGCCATAGATTTTGCAAATGTCGAGAAATAAACATCAATTTCATCTTGAACACCTTGCTCTTCTCCAGCACCAGCGCCAGTTTTTCCTAGTGTGCCAAAACCGTGAGCATCGTCTACTAGTAAGCGAAAATTGTATTTCTTTTTCATTTCCACAATTTCTTTCAATTTTCCTTGTTGGCCTCTCATTCCAAAAACACCCTCGGTGATGAAAAGAATTCCACCACCAGTTTCGGTAGCCATTTTAGTAGCACGTTGCAGGTTTTTCTCCATGCTTTCAACGTCATTATGACGATAGGTAAAACGTTTTCCCATATGAAGACGAACACCATCAATAATACAAGCGTGCGCATCTACATCATAAACAATAATATCATTTTTGGTAACCAAAGCGTCAATACAAGACATAATTCCTTGGTACCCAAAGTTCAATAAATAAGCTGATTCTTTTTGTACAAAAGCAGCCAATTCATTTTCTAATTGTTCGTGAGCATCAGTGTGACCACTCATCATTCTAGCACCCATTGGATACGCTGCACCATATTGAATGGCTGCATCAGTATCTGCTTTTCTTACTTCGGGATGGTTGGCAAGTCCTAAATAGTCATTTAAACTCCAATTCAAAATGTCTTTTCCTTGAAATTGCATTCTAGGTCCTAACTCTCCTTCTAGTTTAGGAAATACAAAATAACCTTCAGCTTGTGATGCCCATTTTCCTAATGGACCTTTATTGTTTTGTATTCTTTCGAATAAATCTTTTACCATAATCTTCTATAGGTTTAAAACGGTGCAAAAATAGTAATAAAAATATTGAAATAAAAGATTATCAATTATGTTTTTGAAACTCAAACAACATTTATATTTGCTAACTAAAATTGGTAAATATGCAACTCGTTTTCGCTTCTAATAATAAGAACAAAATCAAGGAAATTCAAATTTTGCTTCCGTCAATGTTTCAATTATTGAGTTTGGAAGATATTGGCTGCTTAGAAGATATTCCTGAAACTGCCGATACTATTGAAGGTAATGCTATACTAAAAGCCAATTATGTAACCCAAAATTATGGCTACAATTGTTTTGCCGATGATACCGGTTTGGAAGTCTATGCTTTGAATGGAGAGCCCGGAGTTTTTTCGGCAATATATGCAGGAGAACAAAGAGATGCTAATGACAATATGGCCAAATTATTGGCTAATCTTGAAGGTAAAACCAATAGAAAAGCAAATTTCAAAACAGTTATCTGTTTAAATCTTGACGGAAAACAACAGCTTTTTACAGGAATCATCAACGGAAAAATTATCGAAGAAAAAATAGGAACCAACGGTTTTGGTTACGACCCAATATTTATAGCTGATGGGTACTCTAAAACCTTTGCTGAGTTGACTTTAGAAGAAAAATCAGTTATTAGTCATCGTGGTATGGCTGTGAAGCAATTGGTTGATTTTTTAAAATAAAGATGGAAGATAGTAGTAGGAAGAAGGAAGTTTTTGTGTAAAATAGTAACTTCTTTTCCTTGGTATCTCCCATCTTCTATTCTTCCATCTTCTGACCAAAACATAATGCACTGATTATCAAAACCAAACAAATTAGTTTTTACGGTATATAAAACATACCTTTGCACCAAATTTTAAAATACAATATGAATAAATTTGAACAATTAGGTCTGAATGAATCGTTACTGCTGGCGATCAAAGATCTAGGATTTGAGAATCCGTCAGAAGTGCAAGAAAAAGCGATTCCAGTACTATTGGAACAAAACACAGACTTAGTAGCTTTAGCACAAACAGGTACAGGGAAAACGGCAGCTTTTGGTTTCCCGCTAATACAAAAAATTGATGCTGAAGACAGAAGTACACAAGCGTTAATTTTATCACCAACGCGTGAGCTTTGCTTACAAATCACCAACGAAATTAAACAATACTCAAAATATGTAAAGGGTTTACATACAGTGGCAGTTTATGGTGGTGCTAGCATTACAGAACAAGCCCGAGAGATTAAACGTGGCGCACAAATTATTGTGGCAACACCAGGAAGAATGCAAGACATGATTAATCGTGGATTGGTAAACATCAAAAACATAAATTTTTGTATTCTTGATGAAGCTGATGAGATGTTGAACATGGGGTTTTATGAAGATATCGTTTCGATATTATCAGACACTCCAGACGAGAAAAATACTTGGTTGTTCTCTGCAACCATGCCTGCAGAAGTAGCAAGAATCGCAAAGAAATTTATGCACAATCCAGCAGAAGTTACTGTTGGAACTAAAAATTCAGGAACAGCAACAGTTTCTCACGAATTTTATTGTGTAAATGCTCGTGACCGATACGAGGCATTGAAAAGATTGGCCGATGCTAATCCCGATATATTTTCAGTAGTTTTTTGTAGAACTAAAAGAGATACTCAAGCGGTTGCTGAAAAGTTAATTGAAGACGGCTACAATGCCGCGGCTTTGCACGGCGATTTATCTCAAGCGCAACGTGATGGTGTGATGAAATCGTTTAGAGGTCGTCAAATTCAAATGTTGGTTGCTACTGATGTTGCTGCACGTGGAATTGACGTTGATAATATCACACACGTAGTAAACTATCAACTGCCAGATGAAATTGAAACCTATACACACCGTTCAGGTAGAACTGGTAGAGCTGGGAAATTGGGAACTTCTATCGTAATAATCACCAAAAGTGAGTTGCGAAAAATTTCATCAATCGAAAGAATCATCCAACAAAAATTTCAAGAAAAAACGATTCCATCTGGAATGGAAATCTGTGAAATCCAATTGTTGCACTTAGCCAATAAAATTAAAGATACTGAAGTTGACCATGAGATTGACAACTATCTTCCAGCTATCAACGAAGTTCTTGATGGTTTATCGAAAGAAGAATTGATCAAGAAAATGGTTTCTGTGGAGTTCAACAGATTTATCAATTACTACAAAAAGAAACGTGATTTATCTGGTGAAAAAGGCGAACGAAGCGAGAGAAGTTCTGAGCCAAGAGAAATCAGAGCGGGTGATCCAGTTCGTTACTTTGTAAATATTGGTTCAAGAGATGATTTTGATTGGATGCAACTCAAAGACTTCTTGAAGGATACTTTAGGTCTAGGTCGCGATGATGTGTTCAAAGTTGATGTAAAAGAAGGTTTCTCTTTCTTCAATACTGATGGAGAACATACTGAAAAAGTAATGTCTGTTCTAAACGGATATGACATGAACGGAAGAAGAATAAATGTTGAGATTTCTAAAAACGACGGTGGAAGCAGAGAGAGACGTGACCACAACGGAAGAAGTGGTGGCGGAGAAAGAAGAAACTCAGGCGGATTTGGAGGAAGAAGTTCAGCACCAAGAAGTGGTGGCGGAAGTTTCGGTCCTAGAAAAGAAGGCGGATTCAGAAGCGACAGAGGATCTGCTCCAAGACGTGAAGGTGGTTTTTCATCTGACAGACCAGCTAGAGAAAGTGGATTTAGAAGCGATAGAAGTGCAGCTCCAAAAAGAGAACCAGGTTCTTTTCAAAGAGAAGAACGAGCACCTAGACGTTCAGTAGGAAGCGCTGATAAACCAGTAGGTCGTTCATTTGATGATGCTAAAGCAAAAAGACCAAGAAAAAGTTAACAACATTTTGTTAATTTTGTTCTAATTCTAAATACAAACTGTAAAATATCTTAAAAGAGTTTCATACTTTTAAACCATCAAAATTGGCTATGAGATATTTTACAGTTTTTTATATATTTATACTTTCTATAAGTGCATTTGCACAAGACAATCAAATTGCTCAAAAAGTTTCTGGAACTATTGTTAACGATAATAATTTACTACCAATTGCCAATGCAAATGTCATTAATATTAACAAAGTAAAAGGAGTTGTTACCAATGTCAAAGGTTTTTTTGAACTAGAAGTTAGTGTCAGTGATACACTTCACATTTCAATATTAGGATACCAATCTTTGAGAGTTAGAGTTACGAATGACTGGTTAAAAAACGGCACGGCTAAGATTTTTTTAACCGAAAAAGCCATTGCGCTTGAAGAAATTGTTGTTAAAAAATATGATTTAACAGGGTATCTTGAAATTGACTCAAAACTAATTCCCGAAAAAGAAAATTTCAGATATAGTATTTCAGGTTTACCACAAGCATATGAAGCTGGTGAAAGTTCGCCAAATGCCTTCACTCGTGTGTTAGGCTCCATTTTTAATCCTGCCGATATGTTGTATAATTTCTTTGGCAATAAACCCACGGAGCTTAAACGACTTAAAGCAATGAAAAAAGATGATACCGTTAGAAATCTTTTGGAATCAAAGTTTGATAGAGAAACTATTGCAGCACTTCTTGGTGTTGATAAAAAAGAAATTGCCGAAATCTTGCAACGTTGTAACTATTCCGAATCCTTTATTCAAACCGCCAACGATTTGCAAATTATGGATGCCATTAGCGAATGTTATGAGCAGTATAAGATTTTGAAGAAAAATTAAAATTATTTTTCGGAAAAATACCTTTCCTCAATCCGTTTAATATCTTTAATTGAATTCTTTGCCCAAAGCAAACGTTTTTCCAATGTTTCATCTTCAGAGAGTTTCCAATTCACATTCGTTTGGCGTAGCCGAGTAGTAATGTCTTGAATAATTATGGCTGCCGAAACGGAAATATTCAAACTTTCAGTAAAACCTACCATAGGGATTTTTAAAAAACCATCCGCTTGTTCCATCACTTCCTGTGAAAGTCCTTCTTTTTCGGTACCAAAAAACAAAGCACTTTTCTTGGTCACATCAAATTCTTGTAACAAACAAGAATCATTATGTGGAGTAGTAGCAATGATATGATACCCTTTACTTTTTAGCGTTTGAATACAGTTTGATATGTTCTCAAATTTGTTAATATCAACCCATTTTTGGGCACCCATCGCAATTTCTTTATCTATATTTTTGCCAAAGCGTTGTTCCACAATATTAATTTCTTGTATCCCAAAAACTTCACAACTACGCATTACAGCACTGGTGTTATGAAACTGAAACACATCTTCAACAGCAATGGTAAAGTGATTCGTGCGATTGTTCAATACTTTTTGAAATCGTTCTTTGCGCTTTTCCGTCAAAAAATCTTCTAGGTAATTGAGGTAATCAAGGTCAATCATAATAAAACATTTTTACAAAAATAAGGATGAATTGAAATTGAACACTTAATTTGCTATTTTTATATTCTAGTTTTGAAAAATAATTTGTGAAAATTTCTGAAATCTGTGTTCTGTAATGAAAAAAAAATTAGTCGTTTTAACTGGTGCCGGAATTTCTGCCGAAAGCGGTATCAAGACTTTTCGTGATGCTGACGGACTATGGGAAGGACACAATGTAATGGATGTTGCTTCGCCCGAAGGTTGGTATAAAAACAAAGCATTGGTTTTGGATTTTTACAATCAAAGACGAAGACAATTGCATCAGGTTAAACCCAATTTAGGTCACATCGTTTTAGCCGAATTGGAAAATGATTTTGATGTTCATATCATCACTCAGAATGTAGATAATTTGCACGAACAAGCCGGAAGCTCAAAGGTGTTGCATTTGCATGGCGAATTGCTCAAGGTGAGAAGTACGGTTGATGAAACGTATATTTTAGAATGGAAAAGTGATTTAACCCTTGGTGATGTTGATGAAAATGGGAATCAATTACGCCCATACATTGTTTGGTTTGGTGAAGCTGTTTCTGCATTAGATGAAGCTATAGCAATTACCCAAACTGCTGATTACTTAGTAATTATTGGTACTTCAATGCAAGTATATCCTGCTGCAGGATTATTGCACTACAGTAATAAAAATGTACCAGTTTTTTATATCGATCCAAAACCAGCCACTATTTATGATTTACAAAATCCATTAGAAATTATCCCTTTGAATGCTACAGAAGGTGTTCCTTTGTTAAGAGAAAAATTATTGAAAAGAGAATAGAAAAAAAATTACATATATAGATTTAAATAGAAATGAGTCTATTTTCTATATTTTATACTCTTTATTCTAAATAGGATTGCATAAATTTGCAACTTACAACCCAAGCCGCAGGCGAACTATATGTAGCGCAGCGGAATAAAACAACAACACAACAAGATGTCACTGACAACATTAAATGCTATTTCGCCCATAGACGGCAGATACAGAAAAAACACCAAATCATTAGCTGCTTTTTTCTCTGAAGAAGCATTAATTAAATATAGAATTTTAGTTGAAGTTGAATATTTTATTGCGTTATGCGAGAGCAATTTACCGCAATTAAAAAATGTAAATAAAAATGTTTTTGATTCTCTTAGGAATGTCTATATCAACTTTACTACAGAAGATGCTTTATTGATTAAAGAGACCGAAAAAACTACCAACCACGATGTAAAAGCGGTGGAATATTTTATTAAAGATAAATTTGAAGGACTTGGTTTAAGCGAGTTCAAAGAGTTCATCCATTTTGGTTTGACATCTCAAGATATAAACAATACGGCGATACCACTTTCAACCAAAGAAGCTTTTGAACAAGTGTATTTGCCAAGTTTGATTGGGTTGATTGCTAAGTTAAAAGAGTTAAGTATTGAATGGGCGGCTATTCCAATGTTAGCTAGAACACACGGTCAGCCAGCTTCTCCAACAAGATTGGGAAAAGAAATTTTGGTTTTTGTTGAACGACTAGAAGAACAAATGCGATTGTTATTTAATATTCCTTTTGCAGCAAAATTTGGCGGAGCAACTGGAAATTTCAATGCCCATCATGTGGCATATCCCAATGTAGATTGGAAACAATTTGGAACCACTTTCGTGGAAAATACTTTAGGTTTACAACATTCTTTTCCAACCACTCAAATAGAACATTACGATCATTTTGCAGCTTTTTTTGATGCCTTGAAGAGAATAAATACGATAGTTATTGATTTGGATAGAGACATTTGGACTTATGTATCAATGGATTATTTCAAACAAAAAATTAAAGAAGGCGAAATAGGTTCATCGGCTATGCCACACAAAGTTAACCCAATAGATTTTGAAAATTCCGAAGGAAATTTAGGCATTGCCAATGCTATTTTTGAACATCTTTCAGCTAAATTACCTATTTCAAGATTGCAACGCGACTTGACGGATAGTACGGTTTTAAGGAACATTGGAGTGCCTTTTGGACATACTTTAATTGCTTTTGAAGCTACCTTAAAAGGACTGAATAAATTATTATTAAACGAACCAAAATTTGCCGAAGACTTAGAAAAAAACTGGGCTGTTGTTGCTGAAGCTATTCAAACTATTTTAAGAAGAGAAGGATATCCTAATCCCTATGAAGCTTTGAAAGGATTGACACGAACTAATACTGTTATTAGTAAAGAGTCCATTCATAATTTTATAGAAACCCTTGATATTTCAAATACTATCAAAGAAGAATTGTTAAAAATTACCCCAAGTAATTTTACAGGGATTTAATTATTTATTCAAAAATGCTATCTCGAATAATTCGGTGCTTCTTTAGTTATAGTCACATTATGCGGATGACTTTCTCCAATTCCGCTTTGTGTAATAAGAACAAAACGACCAGTTTCTTGAAGGGTCTGAATATCTTTGGCTCCACAATAACCCATTCCGGCACGAAGTCCACCAATGAATTGCTGCATGCTTTCGTTTAATTCACCTTTGTATGGAACTCTGCCCACTATACCTTCGGGAACTAATTTTTTAATATCGTCTTCCACATCTTGAAAATAACGATCTTTTGAACCGTCTTCCATAGCTTCTATAGAACCCATTCCACGATAGGATTTGAATTTTCTTCCTTCAAAAATAATAGTTTCACCCGGGGATTCTTTTGTTCCAGCAAGAAGTGAGCCCAACATCACGCAATCCGCTCCTGCAGCAATCGCTTTTGGAATATCTCCTGTATACCTAATTCCACCATCAGCAATCACTGGAACTCCAGTTCCTCGTAACGCAGCAGCTACTTCTAAAACAGCTGAAAATTGGGGAAATCCTACGCCAGCTACAACTCTAGTCGTACAAATTGAACCAGGACCAATTCCGACTTTTACGCCATCGGCACCATTTTCTACTAAATATAAAGCGGCTTCGGCAGTAGCAATATTACCAACGATTACATCCAAGTTTGGAAATTTGGCTTTCACAATTTTCAAAACATCAACCACTCCTTTTGTATGTCCGTGAGCGGTATCGATAATTACGGCATCAACTCCAGCATTTACAAGTGCTGTTGCTCTTTCTAAGGCATCGGCAGTTACTCCGATTGCAGCAGCAACGCGCAAACGACCAAATTTATCTTTGTTGGCAACTGGTTTTTGAGCTAGTTTGGTAATATCTCTAAACGTAATTAATCCAATTAATTTATAATTAGCATCAACTACAGGTAATTTTTCAATTTTATTTTGTTGCAAAATTCCTTCGGCTTCTTGCAAAGTGGTTCCTTCGGCAGCGGTAACTAAATTTTCCGAAGTCATAACTTCTAGTATAGAACGTGAATTAATTTTCTCGAAACGCAAATCTCTATTGGTTACAATTCCTTTTAACGTTCCGTTTTTATCCACTATGGGAATTCCGCCTATTCCATGTTCTTTCATCAGCATTTTAGCATCGCCAACAGTCGAGTTCAAAGGCAATGTTACCGGATCGATTATCATTCCAGCTTCGGCACGTTTTACTTTTCTAACTTTTGCAGCTTGTTGCTCAATAGTCATGTTTTTATGCAAAACACCAATTCCGCCTTCTTGTGCCATGGCAATTGCCATTGAACTTTCGGTAACTGTATCCATCGCAGCAGAAACAACAGGAACATTCAACGAAATATTTCTTGATATTTTCGATTGGATATTTACTTCGCGCGGTAAAACTTCGGAATAGTTTGGGATTATCAGAACATCGTCATAGGTTAAACCTTCGCCAACGATTTTTGAAGTATGTGCTTTCATTGCAATTTGTAGTTTATGCTGAACTTAGTTCAGTATTGTAGTTAAATTGCGAGCAAATATAATTAAAAGTTGGAAGTTAGAAGTTGGAAGTTGGAAGTTTTTTACAAATATCTATTAGAATTCTTTTAAAAATTGCAAATCCAATAAAAATTACTAACTTGGTAAAACTTCTTAATTTCTTTATATGACTAATGTAAACACAACTTTTAAAGGACTTACAAATAATGAAGTTATTGCCTCACGGAAAGAGAATGGCTCAAATTCTTTGGAATATCAAAAGAAAAATCACTTTTTAATTTCACTTTTTGCAATGGCAAAAGAACCTATGTTTATACTATTAGTCATTGCCGCTAGTATCTATTACATTACAGGTGATTATGGTGATGGAATTTTTATGACTCTTGCTATTTTTCTTGTCGCGGGTATTTCTCTTTTTCAAGAAGCTAGAAGTAGAAATGCCATTGAAACTTTGAAAAAATTATCCCAACCTAATAGTAAAGTTATCCGAAATAGTATACTAATTGAGATACCAAGTGAAGAAATTGTGATTGGCGATTTCATTCAAGTAGAAGAAGGTAGTTTCATTCCTGCCGATGCTGTGATAATTCAATCCAATGATTTTTCGGTAAATGAAGCTATTTTGACAGGCGAATCCTTATCTGTTTTTAAAAGTGAAACTACAGAAGAAAAACAAGTGTTTCAAGGAACTATTGTAGCCACTGGATTAGCAATTTGTCAAGTTACAGCGATTGGCAATAAAACTAATATGGGTAAAATTGGTAAAAGTTTAGATGAAATTTTTGAAGAAAAAACACCCTTACAGATTCAAATTACCAATTTTGTAAAGAAAATGTCAATTATTGGATTGGTTATTTTTGGAATAGTTTGGGCTGTGAACTTTATTCATTCAAAAAGCATTTTAGATAGTTTATTAAAAGCATTGACTATTGCCATGAGCGTAATTCCAGAGGAAATTCCAGTAGCTTTTACCACATTTATGGCGCTTGGTGCTTGGCGTTTAATGAAAATGGGAATTATTACCAAGCAAACCAAAACAGTGGAAACGCTTGGTAGTGCAACAGTAATTTGCACCGACAAAACCGGAACTATTACTGAGAATAAAATGAGTTTGGCGCAACTATATCTATTTACTTCAAATACAATTATTAATACTGATGAAAAATTAAATTCAGAAGCTGAAGATGTTTTGAGTTATGCTATGTGGTCAAGCGAACCTATTCCGTTTGACGCTATGGAAGTAGCAATTCATGAAGCGTATACCCAATTAGAACGGGTTGATGAAAGGCCAAATTATAAGTTGGTTTACGAATATCCACTAGGAGGAAAACCTCCTATGATGACACACATTTTTGAAAATTCTAAAGGAGAAAGAATTATAGCTGCCAAAGGCGCACCTGAAGCAATAATTGAGGTATGCAACTTATCTGAAAAAGATAAAAAGAAAATTATAGTTGCAATGGAAACCATGGCAGCAGATGGTTATCGAGTTTTAGGTATTGGAGTAACTGATTTTTCTGGAAAAGATTTTCCTTATACACAGCAGGAGTTTAAATTTCATTTCAAAGGATTAGTTGCCTTTTATGATCCACCGAAAGCGAACATTCATGAAGTTTTTGAGACTTTCTATAAAGCTGGAATTCAAGTAAAAATTGTTACAGGTGATAACGCAGCAACAACTTCAACTATTGCAAAACAAATTGGTTTTAAAGATAGCGAAAAAGTGTTGAATGGAGACGAATTAATGGCAATGGACGAAGCTACTTTAAAAGTGAAAGTAATGGAAACAAATATTTTTACCAGAATGTTTCCCGAAGCCAAACTTAAAATTATTCAAGCACTGAAAGACAATAACCAAATTGTAGCGATGACTGGCGATGGTGTAAATGATGGTCCAGCATTAAAATCGGCGCATATTGGTATTGCTATGGGTAAAAAAGGGACTGAAATTGCCAAACAAGCTGCTAATTTAATTTTAATCGACGATGATTTCAGTAAAATGGTTGATGCCATTGCTATGGGAAGAAAGATTTATATCAACCTCAAGAAAGCCATTCAATATATTATTTCTATTCACATTCCTATTATTCTCATTGTCTTTATTCCATTGGCTTTAGGATGGATTTATCCAAACATTTTTACTCCTGTTCATATCATTTTTTTAGAAATAATAATGGGTCCAACATGTTCTATTATTTATGAAAATGAACCAATGGAACGAAACTTAATGTTGCAAAAACCAAGACCGTTAACATCCACTTTTTTTAATTTAAAAGAAATAACGATGAGTATAATTCAAGGTTTGGTAATCACTTTAGGGTTGCTTTTTATATATCAATATTGTGCTCAAAACGGAAGTACTGAAGCAGTAACCCGAACAACTATTTTCTTAACTTTAATTGCCTCAAATATCTTTTTAACATTGACCAATCGTTCTTTGTACTATTCTATTTTCACAACTATCCGATACAAAAATAATCTTGTTCCAATGATTATTGGTGTAACCATTTTATTGACAAGTTTGTTGATGTTTGTTCCAATGTTTACTCGTTTTTTTCTTTTTGAAAAGGTATCGTTAGTTCAACTTGGTTTGAGTATTCTGGTGGGATTTGCTTCAGTACTTTGGATTGAAATTTATAAGATTTTTAAAAGAAAAAATTAATGATATTCCTTGAAAATTTTTGAAACTTCATTATAAGCACTTTCAAAACTCATTGGACTGATGTTAGTGTTTTCTTTTTGGGCTGTAAAATAGGAGACGAGTTTTTCTGTTGGCATATTACCCGTTAAATCATCTTTTGCCATTGGGCAACCGCCAAAACCTTGAATAGCTCCGTCATACCGACGACAACCCGCTTTATACGCCGCATCAATCTTTTCATGCCATTTATCTGGAGTGGTATGCAAATGGGCACCAAATTCAATTTGAGGATATTTTGGAATTAAATTGGAAAATAAATAATCAATTACATCAGGTGTTGAACTACCAATAGTATCGGATAGCGAAAGAATTTTTACACCCATAGTTGCTAATCGTTCGGTCCATTCGCCAACAATTTCGATGTTCCACGGATCGCCATACGGATTTCCAAATCCCATAGAAAGATAAGCAACCACTTCTTTATTTGTAGCATCGGCAATATCTAAAATCTCTTGGAGTATCACCAAACTTTCTGCAATTGTTTTGTGCGTATTTCGCATTTGAAAATTCTCAGAAATAGAAAAGGGAAAACCTAAATATTGAATTTCCTTGTGAACAGAAGCCAATTGTGCGCCTTGCGTGTTGGCTATAATGGCCAACAATTTACTTTGTGTTTGCGATAAATCCAATTGTGACAAAACTTCCGCTGTGTCTTGCATTTGCGGAATGGCTTTTGGCGACACAAAACTCCCAAAATCAATCGTGTCAAAACCAACTCTTAAAAGCGATTGAATGTATTGAACTTTGGTTTTGGTAGGAATAAAAGTTTTGATGCCTTGCATGGCATCTCGTGGACATTCTATGATTTTGACGTTTTTCATAAACAGTTTCAAAGATAGTAAAACTTATTTTCTATCGAAACTATCATGAATCATAATTTATTACACTTTTTGGTAATAATTAAAAATATTACGCTTTTTGGTAATAATTAAAAATATTACGCTTTTTGGTAATAATTATTGTTTTATAACTATTTTTTATTAGCTTGGATTTTAATGGGCGATTGGTCTTTTGGTTGGTTTGCTTTTGTTCTTGCTTTACTTCACGGATTTGTAGATTTCATAAAATTGCAGTTACAAAAATCCAAAACTAGAGTAAAATGGTTTTTAGTGGATCAAATGATGCACTTGATTGTAATTGCTTTTGTATCATTTATTTGGAATGAAAATATTTCAAGTTGGAACGCGTTTATTGGTGCTGTTTCAGAGGTATTTGCTTCCACGGCTACATTTTCAAAATACAGTTGGTTATTTGTAACGGCGCTATTGTTTTTGACCAAACCAGCTTCTATTCTCATAAAAAATATTATTTCCTTTTGGTCGCCTGAAAGTAAGTCTGATAAAGACAAATCGCTTCAAAATGCAGGAAATATTATTGGCATTTTGGAGCGATTATTTGTTTTTTATTTTGTAGTAAATGGTAATTATGACGCCATCGGATTTCTGTTGGCCGCGAAATCAATTTTTAGATTTGGAGATTTAAAAGAAGCCAAAGACAGAAAACTAACCGAATATGTTCTTATCGGTACATTATTGAGTTTTGGTTTGGCATTTGTTACCGCTCTTTTAGTGAACTTTATCTTGAGATTTAGCTAAAATTAGTTGGTTGATATCCTTTACCAATTTTGGTCCTTCATAAATAAATCCAGTATACAATTGTACCAAACTAGCTCCTGCTTCTAATTTTTCCAACGCATCTTCTGCCGAATGAATACCACCAACACCAATGATTGGAAAAGCTTTATTACTCTTTTCCGAAAGAAAACGAATGATTTCAGTGGAACGATGCGTTAAAGGTTTTCCAGATAAACCTCCAGTTTCTGATTTGTTTTCAGATTGAAGATTATCTCGAGATAAGGTTGTATTGGTTGCTATAACGCCAGCTATTTTCGTTATTGTAATGATATCAATAATATCCAACAGTTGTTCGTTGGTTAAATCGGGAGCAATTTTTAGAAGTATTGGTTTCTTAGTTTCGTGTTCCGAGTTTCGCTTTTCAAGTTTTGATAAGAGTTCTGTTAATGGTTTTTTTTCTTGAAGTTCTCTTAGATTTGGTGTATTTGGTGAGCTAACATTTACCACAAAATAGTCGACATAATCGAATAAGGCATCAAAGCAAGTTAAGTAATCATCGATAGCATTTTCATTAGAAGTAATTTTGTTTTTTCCAATATTGCCACCAATTAGAATTCCATTATTTTTCTTCAGTCTATTTACAGCTGCATTAACACCATCATTATTGAAACCCATTCTGTTGATAATAGCACAGTCTTCTTTTAATCGAAACAAACGTTTTTTTGGGTTTCCTGCTTGCGGTTTGGGAGTTACCGTACCTATTTCGATAAATCCGAAACCAAAGTTGGAAAGTTCTTTGTAGCACTTTGCATCTTTGTCAAAACCAGCTGCCAATCCTACCGGATTTTTAAATTTCAGTCCAAAAACTTCTCGTTCCAATCGAGTATCTTTTACCTCATAAATCGATTTTAATATAGAGGGAACAAAAGGAATTTTAGCTATAAATTGGATAAAACTAAAAGAAAAGTAATGCACTTCCTCTGGGTCAAACCAAAATAAAATAGGACGAATGAGTAATTTGTACATATGTTGTTATGTTGTACTGCAAAAATAGAAATTCAAATTCAATTTTCATTTTTTAATCCGTAAATTAAATACTAATTTAGCCAATCAATAGCTGCATAATGATTTCAGAAAAACAGTTTCAAAGAGAACTCGATTTAATTATTCAAAATGGGATTCGCGAAGATGTAGGTCCAGGTGATTATAGCTCTTTAGCATGTATTCCCGTTTCTGCCAAAGGGAAAGCCAAACTTTTAGTAAAAGATACTGGTATTATTGCCGGAGTTGCTTTTGCTCATATGATTTTTGAAAATGTCGATCCAACTTTGGAAGTCGAAACTTTTATCAATGATGGTTCCCAAGTTAAAAATGGTGATGTCGTTTTTCATGTTTCTGGCAGTTCACAATCTATATTAAAAGCAGAACGATTAGTGCTGAATTCGATGCAACGAATGTCTGCCATTGCCACAAAAACGAATCAATTTGTAAAACTTTTAGAAGGAACAAAAACCAAAATATTGGACACCCGAAAAACCACACCCGGATTTAGAGCTTGTGAGAAATGGGCTGTCAAAATTGGTGGTGGTGAAAACCATCGTTTTGCTCTGTATGATATGATTATGCTCAAAGACAATCACAATGATTTTGCTGGAGGAATTTCACATGCTATTGCAAAAACCAAAGCATTTTTGAAACAAAATAATCTCGATTTAAAAATAATAGTCGAAGCAAGAAACCTCGACGAAATTAAAGAAATACTCACTAATGATGGCGTTTACAGAATTTTGATTGACAATTTCAATTTTGACGATACTCGGAAAGCGGTTGCTTTAATTGGAGACAAATGCTTAACCGAAAGTTCAGGTAATATTAATGAAAACACCATACGCCAATATGCAGAATGCGGAGTAGATTATATTTCTTCGGGAGCTTTAACACATTCTGTATGCAATATGGATTTAAGTTTAAAAGCAATTTAAATGGCAATACCTTCAACAGAAAATAAATTCATCAAACTTCCAATAATAAAACAGCTTGTTTTCTTATTGCAAAAGATAAAATTACCTTGGTTGCATGGTTTGTCTTTGTTTGACTTGATAGAATTGTATATTAATGGAATTATTGAAGGTGCTATTTCATATCGTGCAGCGGCTATTGCATGGAGTTTCTTTATGGCTTTGTTTCCATTCATGCTTTTTATACTAAATCTTATTCCGTATATACCTATTCAAGGTTTTCAAGAAGATTTTTTAGGATTTGTACAGCAGAATGTTCCACCCACAACCTATGATGCAATTTATGTTATAATAAATGATATTTTACACAACAGTCATAGCGGCTTACTTTCGATTGGAATCCTAATAGCAATAATTTTAATGGCCAACGGAATCTTTGCTATTCTGGGAGGTTTTGAAGCTTCGCATCACATGAGAATGTCGTTAAAACGAAAATTTTTAAGACAATATTTTGTTGCGTTGACTTTGTCAATACTATTGTCATTTTTATTGTTAATAACTGTGGCAGCGATTTTAGTTTTTGAAGTTATTATTCAAAAATCAAAAATTCAAGATGTACTTTCACATAATATTCCGTTGATAGAAATGGGAAGGTATGTTTTTGTTGTTCTGATGATATTATTTTCAACTTCATTTTTGTTTAAATTTGGAATCAAATATGAAAAAAGTAGGTCATTCATATCTATAGGTTCCGTTTTTACTACTATTTTGATAATTATTTCTTCCTATTTCTTCGGAATTTGGGTTGTAAAATTTTCAAAATACAATGAACTTTACGGCTCAATCGGAACCTTGTTAGTGGTAATGTTTTATATTTGGATTAATTGTATGATATTGCTTTTAGGATTTGATTTAAATGCTTCCATTCAACACATAAAAAGAGAAAAACAAAAAGAACTTGACACACCATGAAACTAAAAACACTTTATATTTTTATATTCTTCATTAGCCAAATTAGTTTTTCACAAACTATTTTTGGAAAATGGAAAACCATTGATGACGAAACTGGAAAAGAAAAAAGTATAGTCGAGATTTTTGAAAAACAAGGAAAAATTTACGGCAAAATTATTGAAATTTTAGAATCGGAAAATAGGCATCGCAAATGTGAAAAATGTGAGGGAGAAGATAAAAACAAACCAATTTTAGGTTTAATCATAATCAAAGGGTTGAAAAAAAGCGGTGAAGTTTATGCCGGAGGAAAAATTACAGACCCAAAGAATGGAAGTTCTTATAATTGTAAAATTTCTATGGATGGAAAAGATAAATTAACAGTTCGGGGTTATATTGGTATTTCTCTTTTTGGAAGGTCACAAACATGGATTCGACATAAATAACGAACTAAAAAATGAATTACTTCATTGAAGTTATTGTACCCCTTTCTTTGCCTAAAACCTTTACGTATAAGGTTTCAGAATCAGAATTTAATTTTATTAAAAAAGGAATGCGTATTGCGGTTCCGTTTGGAAAAAGTAAAATCTATACCGCACTTGTAATCGATTTACATCAAAATGCACCAACACTTTACGAAGCCAAAGAAATAAGTCAAATTCTTGACGAAAAACCAATTGTAAACCAATTTCAAATCAATCATTGGTTTTGGATTGCGTCCTATTATATGTGTAACATTGGCGATGTGTATCGAAGTGCTTTGCCATCTGCATTAATTTTAGAAAGTGAAACTATTATTTCGCAACGAAAAGAAATTTTTGTTGATGAAACCTCTCTTACTGATGACGAGTACTTAATATATGAAGCATTGCAACGCCAAAGTTCATTAAAGGTTCAAAACATTATTGATATTCTCAATAAGAAAACGGTTTTACCTGTCATTCAAAGACTAATTCATAAAAATATCATTTCACTCGAAGAAGAAATTCAAAAGGAATATAAGCCCAAACTTATTCGCTATATTCGATTGCACGAAAATTATTTAGATGAAAGTAATTTAATTGAGCTGCTAAATAATTTAAAATCTGAAAAAAGAAAAAATCTCGTGCTTCAGTATTTCCAATTACAAGCACAAGATCCGAGTAATAGCGAACTGGCGAAGCAAAAGAAACCAATTTCGGTAAAGCAATTAACGGAAGCGGCACAAACATCGGCAGCTATCCTAAAAGCTTTGGTTGATAAACAAGTATTTGAAGAATATTACATTCAAGAAGACAGAGTAAATTTTGATAAAAACAAAATCGACAATGAACTATTACTGATTGATTCACAACAAATTGCGTTTACTGAAATTAAAAAATCATTTACTGAAAAAGAGGTTTGTTTGCTTCATGGCGTAACTTCGAGTGGTAAGACAGAAATCTATACTAAACTTATTGAGAATTATATAGCCGATGGAAAGCAAGTCTTGTATTTATTACCCGAAATTGCTTTGACAACCCAATTGGTTTCTCGTTTAACCCAATATTTTGGGAATAAAGTAGCTGTTTTTCATTCTAAGTACAGCAATAACGAGAGAGTGGAAGTTTGGAACCAAGTGTTAAATATTTCCGAAAAAGCACAAGTGATAATAGGAGCAAGGTCGGCTTTGTTTTTACCTTTCTCCAATTTGGGATTAATTATCGTTGACGAAGAGCACGAACCAACATTTAAGCAACAAGATCCAGCACCTCGATATCATGCTCGTGATGCTGCGATAGTTTTGGCAAATGCACATCAAGCAACGCAAGCCAATGGCCAACTAGGCGGAGCCAAAGTTTTATTAGGTTCTGCAACGCCAAGTATAGAAACGTATTATAATGCGACTAGCGGAAAATTTGGATTAGTCACTTTAAAAGAACGGTTTGGTAAAGTCCCAATGCCTGAAATTCAGTTGGTTGATTTAAAAGACAGCTATTTCAGAAAAAAGATGAAGGGACATTTTAGTTTAACTTTGATTGAAAATATCACTGATGCTTTTGCCAATGGTGAACAAGTCATTTTATTTCAAAACCGTCGTGGATTTTCACCGGTTTTAGAATGTATGACTTGTGGTCACGTACCCCAATGTCCGCAATGTGATGTGAGTTTGACTTTTCATAAATACAAAAACCAATTGCGTTGTCATTATTGTGGGTATAATATGGGTAAACCAACGAATTGTCACATTTGTTCGAGCGTTGATTTAGAAACCAAAGGTTTTGGAACCGAACAAATCGAATTGGAACTCGCTGAACTTTTTCCAACAAAGAATATCAAACGAATGGATCAAGACACCACTCGAGGTAAATACAGTTTTGAGAAAATTATAGACGGATTTAAAAATAGAGAAATCGATGTTTTAGTGGGAACACAAATGCTTGCCAAAGGTCTTGACTTCGATAATGTTTCTTTGGTCGGGATAATGAATGCCGACAATATGTTGTACCATCCTGATTTCAGAGCTTTTGAACGAAGTTTTCAAATGATGACGCAGGTCTCAGGAAGAGCAGGTCGTTCAGAAAAAAGAGGAAAAGTGATTATCCAAACATACAATCCATTACATAGTATTATTCAGCAAGTTACTGAGAATAATTACGAAGAAATGTACAATGAACAATTGCATGAAAGACAAATTTATCACTATCCTCCATTCTTTCGTTTGATAAAATTGACTTTAAAACACCGTGATTTCGATAAATTGAAAGAAGGTTCAATGTGGTTGTTTCAAGTAGTACAACAAAACTTATCAATTCCGGTACTTGGTCCAGAAGAACCAGCCATTAGTAGAATACGCAATGAATATATTCGAACGATAATGGTAAAAATTCCCAACGAATCATCATTGCAAGGCACAAAAAAAACTATCCAGAAAGTACTGAATAGTTTTGATTTGGTTTCACAATACAGAACAATTAAAGTTACTGTAAATGTTGATTTTTATTAAGCAATAGCTAGTGCTTTGATTAAATCTTCTTTTTTGTTGCGGCTCAAAGGAATTTTTGTAACTCCAATTTCGGCAAACTTACTGTTAAAACGTTCTACTTTATCAATGTTAATGATATAAGATTTGTGAACTCTAATGAATTTCTCTTTCGATAAATCATTTTCGAACGATTTCATTGTAGAAAGAACAAGATTGCTATCTTCTTCTGTAACCACTTTTACATAATCTCCATAAGCTTCAATCCACTTAATTTTATTGGTATAAATTTTAAGTTTTTTCAAGTTACTTTTAATGAAGATATGTTCTCCTTCTTCTTCTTGATTTTCTTTTTTTAGCAAATGGAATTCCATTGCCCTTCGAACAGAGGAATTAAAACGATCGAGCGCTATCGGTTTTTGTAGGTAATCCGTAGCGTCATAATCGAATGCCTTCATGGCATATTCTGCTTTGGAAGTGATAAAGATTATTTGAGGCTTTACTTTTAAACCATCAAGAAAATCAAAACCACTGATGACAGGCATCTCGATGTCGAGAAAAATTAAGTCAACAGTGTGAACCGACATGCAATTTTTTGCTTCAATTGCATTGGAAAAATCACCAACTAAATGTAGATTTGGGTGATTATTTACTAACTTTGCAATGATCATTCTTTGGATAGAACTGTCATCGACGACTACACAATTTAGTTTCATAAATATATTTATTATAGATTTGGTGATGTAAAAATATTAACTTTTTTTTAATCCACCTAACGTTTTGTCGATTATTTTTGCTTTTAAACGATATTTTATACTTTTAGACGATTTCAATACCAATGTGGTTGTAAATTAAAAAGTATTTTATATCTTCGCGCCCAATTAAAAATTAACAATATTCATTATGAATCATTACGAAACTGTTTTCATCTTAAATCCCGTTTTATCTGAAGTTCAGGTAAAGGAAACAGTAAGCAAATTTGAAGATTTTCTTACATCAAAAGGAGCTGAGATGGTATCTAAAGAGGATTGGGGCTTAAAAAAATTAGCTTACGAAATCCAAAACAAGAAAAGTGGGTTTTACCATTTATTCGAATTCAAAGTGTCAGGAGAAGCTCTTATTGCTTTTGAAACTGAATTTAGACGTGACGAGAGAGTTATGCGTTATTTAACTGTAAGTTTAGATAAACACGCAATTTCTTGGGCAGAAAGAAGAAGAACTAAATTAAAAGAATCTAAAGCTTAATCATCATGGCAACGCTACAACAATCCGCTTCAGGAAAAAAAGATGGAGATATCAGATATCTTACACCTTTAAACATTGAAACCAACAAAACTAAAAAGTATTGTCGTTTCAAAAAATCAGGAATCAAATACATCGATTATAAAGATGCCGATTTTTTATTGAAATTTGTAAACGAGCAAGGTAAAATTTTACCACGTCGTTTAACAGGAACTTCATTGAAATACCAAAGAAAAGTGTCAGTTGCTGTCAAAAGAGCGCGTCACTTAGCTTTAATGCCATACGTGGCCGATTTATTAAAATAATATAAACTCAGTTTGTTGTCTCGTTGTATTGCAACGAGACTAACTTCTATAATAAGGACAACAACATGGAATTGATCTTAAAACAAGACGTTCAAAATTTAGGATTTAAAGACGACGTAGTAAACGTTAAAAACGGATACGGTCGTAATTTTTTAATCCCACAAGGTTTCGCTTCATTGGCAACTCCGTCAGCAAAAAAAGTTTTAGCTGAAAATTTAAAACAAAGAGCGCACAAAGAAGCCAAAATAATTAACGATGCAAAAGCATTGGGTGAAGCTATAAAAGCTATCGAAATTAAAATTACCGCAAAAGCTGGTGGTGAAAAATTATTTGGTTCTATCTCTAACATTGATATCGCTGCTGCTTTAGAAGCTGCTGGTCAAACTGTCGATAGAAAATTTATTACAAGCGGTGTTGTAAAACGTATAGGTAAATATACGGCATCTGTGAGACTTCATAGAGATGTAGTGATTGAATTACCTTATGAAATTGTTGCTGAAGTTTAATATTTCGCAATATCTACATTAAATCCCGTCTCGTTCCAAAAACGAAATCGGGATTTTTTTTAATCTGAATTTATTTCAGATTCTTTTTTATTAATAATTGTATCTTATAAAATAGATACTGAAACGAGTTCAGTATAAATGAAATACAAAAGATTAACCAAAGAACAATTTGAAGCATTGCATAAAGAGTTTTCAAATTTTCTAGCCACTCAATCAATCGATAAAACCGAATGGGATTCCATTAAAGCAAATAGACCAGAAGTTGCCGAACAAGAACTCGATGTTTTCTCTGATTTAATTTGGGAAGGTGTTTTAACCAACGCTCATTATTTAGAACATTTTTCAAAAAACCATATTTTCCTTTTTCATTGTCAGGAAAAATTAATTCAGTCTATCGTTTTAAAAGCCCTAAAACCACAAGTTGATTTTATGCAAAAAGAAGGTTTACAATGGTTGAGTGATAATATGTTTACCGAAACTGTGGAAATTCATATAGGAAAAAAAGAGTATCAAACCGAACGAAATAAGGCAATTTTTGATTTGATTACAGAAGGAGCGATTTTGAGTGACGGACAATTATACCTGCAAATTAATGGAATAATTCAATCGTAAAGTATATCTCTTTTATTTCAAAAATATTGGCTATTTTAGTGCTCACAATTTGCAACTAGTATAGCCAATTTTATTATGGATGTTAAAAAAATCATTCAAGATTTAAGAGAAGAACTCAATCAACACAATCATAACTATTATGTGTTAGATAGTCCAACGATATCTGATTTTGAATTTGACCAAAAACTAAAACAATTACAAGATTTAGAAAATCAGCACCCAGAATTATTTGATGAAAATTCGCCAACGCAAAGAGTAGGCGGAACCATCACTAAAAATTTCCATACGGTTGTTCATGATTACCGAATGTATTCTCTAGATAATTCCTATTCTAAAGAAGATTTAATCGATTGGGAAACCCGAATTCAAAAAGTGCTTGGCAATGTTCCGTTGCAATATACTTGTGAGTTAAAATATGACGGTGCTTCTATCTCTATTACTTATGAAAACGGAAAATTAATTCGTGCTGTGACGCGTGGTGATGGATTTCAGGGCGATGATGTAACGAATAATATTAAAACTATTAAATCTATTCCGTTACAACTTAAAGGTACTTTTCCTTCAAGGTTTGATATTCGAGGCGAAATAATTCTTCCGTTTGAAGGTTTTGAAAAGATGAACCAGGAATTAATAGAAATTGGTGAAACTCCCTATTCCAATCCAAGAAACACCGCATCTGGAAGTTTAAAATTACAAGATAGTAGTGAAGTTGCCAAACGACCGCTAGAATGTTTGCTCTATTTTATTGTGGGTAATAATTTGAATGTTGCTAGTCAATATGAAGGATTAGAAGCTGCTAGAAACTGGGGTTTTAAAGTGCCAAAACAAGCAAAGCTAGCGCATACTATTGAAGAAGTTTTTGACTATATCAATTATTGGGATACACATCGGCATGATTTGCCTTATGAAACCGATGGTGTAGTCATCAAGGTGAATAGTTTTCAGCATCAAGATGAATTGGGTTATACGGCCAAATCTCCACGTTGGGCTATGGCCTATAAATTTAAAGCGGAACAAGTTTCAACAAAATTAATTTCTATTTCCTATCAAGTGGGACGAACTGGTTCGATAACTCCAGTCGCTAATTTACAACCCGTTCAGTTGGCCGGAACTATAGTAAAAAGGGCTTCTTTGCACAATGCAGATCAAATAGAAAAATTGGATATTCGCATTGGCGATACTGTTTTTGTAGAAAAAGGAGGCGAAATTATTCCTAAAATAATTGGTGTTGATTTTTCAAAAAGAAGCTCAGTTTCACAACCAACACAATATATTTCACATTGCCCAGAATGTCATTCTGAATTAATTAGAACCGAAGGCGAAGCCAATCACTATTGTCCAAATTTCTATGGATGTCCACCGCAAATTGTTGGTAGAATAAAACATTTTGTTAGTAAAAAAGCAATGAATATTGATGGATTAGGTGGTGGAACTATTGAATTGTTATACTTTAATAAAAAGATTATTGATTACTCAGATTTATACTTTTTAAAATATGAAGATATTTTTGGGTTAGAAAAATGGTTAGATAATGATGATGGAGGTTTAAAAAATTTAAATCAACTTCAGGTTAGATTGGATAAAGCAATCTACGGATTATCTAAAAACTGGGGTAATTTAACTCTTCTTGAGTGTCAAAGAATAGCTCATAAAATTACAAAGATTACAGATGTTTTTAATTTGGAAATTCTAGATTTAGGAGTTGATGTAAAGAAATTTAAAATTTTCCTAGAAAAATATAACGAAGCAGGAGTTTTTATAAATTTTGAAGATTACAATTCTTTTGTAAATTTTGTTTCCTTAAATTACTTACTCGATTTAAAATTTCCAAATTATTTTTTAAATGACATTTTCATGCAATCATTATTAAGTGAAATAAAATTTATTGATAATTTATTAAGTTTTGAAAATTTAAAAGCGGATAAAAAATTTGAAACTTTCATAGTAAATATTGCCGATAGAAATAGAGTTGGGATAAAAGAAAAGTCAGCTGAAATCATTATTGAATCAATAAAAAACTCAAAACAAATACCTTTCGAAAAAGTTCTTTTTGCTATTGGGATTAATGATGTTGGAGAGGTTGGTGCTAAAAATTTAGGAGCTCATTTTAAAAATATAGATAGTTTAAGTAGAGCATCTTTTGAAGAATTAATATCAATTAGAGATGTTGGCGAAAGTACAGCAAAAAATATTATTAATTTTTTCTCTAATAAACATAATCTTGAAATTATTTTTAGATTGAAAAGTTGTGGACTGATTTTTCAAATAGAAGAAAAAGAATTGTCATCGAACAGATTGGAAGGATTAACTTTCTTATATTCAGGTACTTTTGAGATAAGTAGAGAAGATTTAAAGAATATTATTGAGGAAAATGGTGGAAAGATTGTTTCTTCAATTTCAAAGAATTTATCATATTTAATAGTTGGTGAAAATATAGGACCAGCAAAAAAAGAAAAAGCTATAAAGGATAATGTTAAAATGATAACTATTGATGAATTCTATAAAATATTAGAATGAAAAATAATTTTGTAGCTATTGATTTTGAAACCTCATACGGACATATTCCTTGTTCCATTGGAATTGTTGAGTTTAATGAAGGTAAGATTATCAATGAATATTATTCATTGATTAAACCCATTGGATTAAAGTTTAGCAATAAAAATTCTTCGATACATTTTATTGAAATTGAAGATGTTATAAATGAAAGAGAGTTTGATGAAATATGGGATGAAATAGAGCATTTTTTTCTTGATAGAGTTGTAGTTTCTCATAATTCTTCATTTGATATTTCTGTTTTAGGAAAAACTTTAAAGTACTATGGTATTGTCAAGCCTGAATTCAAGTCGTTTTGTACTTTGAATATCTCTCGATTAACTATAAAATTAGATAATTACAAATTATCAACTATAGCTAAGCATTTTGAAATAGAACAAAATGATTACCATAATGCGCTTGAAGATGCTGCTGTTTGCGGACAAATTTTTTATAAATTATATGATCAATATAATATTGTAAAAGCAAATAATGAATCCTCAAATATTAAAAGTTCTAATAATGGGATCAACTATAGAACTTATTTAAATAGAATTTATAGTGACAATAATTTGAAAGACAAATTTCAATGGTCAAATTCTGAAAAACTATCAGGGAAAACCTTAGTCGTTTCGGGTGTATTTGAGCAATTCTCTAGAGATGATTTGAAAAAAGCCATAGAAGATAATGGGGGTAAGGTAGGTAGTTCCATTTCTGCCAAGACAGATTATGTTGTAGCGGGAGAAAACATGGGACCAGCCAAATTAGAAAAAGCCAATCAATTGAAAATTCCCATTATCACCGAAGATGATTTTTTAAAAATGTTATCCAATTAAATTACTATGTATAATTAAACAACTATTGATTTTCCTAGATGTTTTTTAGAAGCATCATTATGAAAATAAAAATCAATTCGACCTAGATTAATGCCATAACACCCAACTTGGTTTACCAAAACATCTTGACCATCAATATTCTTTAGAACGGTAGGTTTATCTAAGAAAGTGTGTGTATGACCACCAATTATCAAATCTATATTCTTTGTTAAACCAGCTAATTTCGTATCTGAAATTTTGTCTGGTTCGTCTTTATATTTATAACCGATATGTGAAAGACAAATCACCAAATCACATTTATGTTCTTGTTTTAGGATTCGTGACATGTCTTGTGCAACTTCCAATGGGTTATTGTATGTAGTTTCTCTGTAGTTTTTCTTGTCAACTAAACCATCTAACTTAATACCAAGTCCAAAAATTCCAACTTTAATGCCATTTTTATCAAGTATTTTATAAGGTTTTACATAACCATCCATTATGGTATTTTTGAAATCATAATTAGCAGAAACAAACTCAAATTCTGCATTGGGCAATTGCTTGTATAAACCTTCAATTCCGTTGTCAAAATCATGATTTCCTATAGTGGCCAAATCATATTTCATCATGCTCATTAATTTGAATTCCAATTCACCACCATAATAATTGAAATAGGGCGTTCCTTGAAAAATATCACCAGCATCTAATAATAATACATTAGGATTTTCATTTCTAATACTTTCAATCAAAGCCGCTCTTCGGGCAACTCCACCCATGTTTGGGTTTTTAGGATGATTAGCAGGAAATGGATCAATATAGCTATGAACATCATTGGTATGAAGAACCGTCAAATGCTTTGTGTCTGCCGATTTAAAACTACTCAACGATAAGCCTCCAAGTCCTAAAAATGCTGAACTCAAACTAGTGTTTTGTATAAAATTTCTCCTTTCCATAGTTCTATTCTTTTGTGATTCTATTATCTTTATTTGCCACTATTATTTTATTTTCTTTAAAATAATCTATAATAATATTGCGTAGTTTGTAATCTATATCAAATTTCTGAATTCCTTTTTTAAAAAAAAGCATATTATCATTGCCATAAGACAAATAATCAGAAGTTAACACATAATATATTTTATTTATATCCAGAGGAATTTTATTTACTAAAATAGCAGTTGGCTGGTTGTTATTGTCAATCGTAAAAGTCATTCCTTTCAATGGATGCGGTTTTTTTTCAGAAATAATATAATTGGCTATTTCTAAAACTTGCTCACCTTTTAAAGAAATGACAACTGCAGTATTTTCAAAAGGCATTATTTCGTAGGCATTTCTAGCTGTTACATCGCCTTTTGGAATTATGGTACGTATTCCTCCGTGATTTAACAAACAAATATCAATTGATTTTTTTTCGCGAAGTTGGAATACTTTGTTCGATTTTTCGAAAGTAATATCAGCTAAAAAGTTTCCCATTGGTGTTTGCCATTCGCCAGATTTATCAATAGTTTCTGGTGCATTGGACAAAACAGTATTCAAATCGGTATCAATTTTTTCTCGATATGGTTTTATAATGTTTTCAATTTGAGCAACTTCGTCATTTTTATTGGTGATGCCAATTTCTTTTCCTTCAATTCGGGTTACATAATATTTTTTTTCTGCACAAGAAATAACGACTGTAAATGTTAATAATAAAACAAAATGTTTCAATACAACGTTATTGTTTTTTAGTTTTGTCATCGGTTATGATACTAATTTCAGTAAATTTGCTAATCAAGTAAAAGTAGTATGTTTTTAAATTATTTAAAGGATTTTTCAACAAAAAAAATAGTTAAAAATAGCTTATCAAATGTTAAGCATTTATCGTCAGATACTATAATTAAAAAGGTTGGGATTATTTTTGATGAATCCTACTTTTATGAACGAGAATCCTTAGTCAATGAATTAATCAAAAATGGAATTGATGAAAGTAATATCAAGATTTTAGTTTATAAGGATAAAATCAAAAACAATGAAGTCTTTGATTATCCCGTTTTTTGCCATAAGGATTTGAGCTGGCATGCCACAATAGAAAAAAAAGAAGTTAAAGATTTTATAAAGGAACCCTTTGATTTGTTAATTAATTATTATGATACAGAAAAAGTAGCGCTGTTATTAGTTTCACATCTTTCTAAAGCGAGTTTTAAAGTGGGATTTGCCACTGTTGACAAAAGATTAAATCATTTTATGATTAATACTAATGCTGAAAATTACAAGGTATTTATAAAGGAATTATTCAAATATTTAAAAATTTTAAATAAAATATGATATGCAGTCATTAATAGGTACAGGAGTTGCCCTTGTTACACCGTTCAAAAACGATTTTTCTATAGATGTTCTAGCACTTAAAGCTATCGTTAATTTTCAAATAGACAATGGAATAGATTATTTAGTAGTTCTTGGTACCACTGCAGAAACGGCAACATTATCTAAAGTTGAAAAAGAATTAGTAATAAAAACTATTGTGGACGCTAATGACAAAAGATTACCACTTGTTTTAGGCGTTGGAAGTAATAATACACAAGAAGTTATAGAGGAGCTAAAATCAAGGGATTTTTCAGATTTTGTTGCTATTTTATCTGTTTCCCCTTATTATAATAAGCCAACACAAGAAGGAATTTACCAACATTTCAAAGCCATTGCAGAAGTTTCACCTATACCTATTATTTTATATAATGTTCCGGGTAGAACCTCAAGTAATGTTTTGCCTTCAACAATTATAAGATTGGCAAATGACTTTAAAAATATTGTTGCTGTTAAAGAAGCATCAGGCGATATTGTTCAAGCGATGAAATTAATTCAGAATGCTCCTAAGGATTTCTTGGTAATTTCTGGAGATGATATGATTACTTTGCCTATGATTTTAGCTGGTGGTTCAGGTGTAATTTCTGTAATTGCAGAAGGTTTCCCAAAGCAATTTTCAGAAATGGTACATTTGGGTTTAAATAAAAGAGTTGATGAAGCCTATAAATTGCACTATCTTTTATCAGAATCAATCGATATGATTTTTGAACAAGGTAATCCTGCTGGTATTAAAGAAGTATTTAAATCATTAGGTTTAGCTGAAAATACTGTTCGTTTACCATTGGTAAATGTTGATGAAGATTTAGCAAAACGTTTGCATTATTTTACTAATAAAATCTCTGCTATGTGAAATTTTTAATCATCAAAAATAATATTTTGTAATCCACAATTAATAACTAAATTTGCTCCCTAAACTTTGGGAGGGATTAAACTCTGAAATGTGTTTAAAATCAACTCAATCAATAAGAAAATGAAGAACGTTTTATATTTATTTGTATTAGTTATACTTATTTCGTCTTGTAGCGATTTTCAAAAAGCGTTGAAATCAGAAGATACTTCTATTAAGTTTATTGAAGCTACCAAAATGTATGAAGCAAAAAAGTATGCTAAAGCATTACGACTATTTGAACAAATTGCACCAGCATATAAAGGTAAACCTCAGGCAGAAAGGATGTTTTATATGTATGCTCAGTCGTTATACAAAACAGAACAATATTATTTAGCGGGTTATCAATTTGAGAGTTTTGTTTCCAGTTATCCTAAAAGTGAAAAAGTTGAGGAATCAGCTTTTTTAGGAGCAAAATGTTTTTCAGAATTATCCCCAGTGTATACTTTAGATCAGACAGATACCTACAAAGCGATTGATAAACTTCAAAATTTTATTGATATATATCCTGAATCCACTAATGTTGCTGAAGCAAATCTTTTAGTTAAGGCGTTAAGAGAAAAGCTAGAATTAAAAGCATATCAAAATGCTATAATATATAATAATATTTCAGATTATAAAGCTGCCATGGTCGCTTTTGATAATTTCATTATTAATTTCCCAGGCACACCCTATAAAGAAAAAGCCCTATTTTACAAATTAGAATCTGCTTATAATTTAGCAATAAATAGTTATCAAAATAAGATGGAAGAAAGATTGATCTCTGCAAAAGCTGCCTACACGGGATTTGTAAAATATTATAATAATTCAGAATACAAACCAAAAGCTGACGAGATGTTAGCTAGAATTGAAAACGATTTAAAACAATTTTCTAAATAAATAAAAGTCATGGATTTAAAGAAAACAAATGCACCAGTAAACACAATTACTTACAACAAAACTCAAATTGAAGAGCGTACAGGAAATGTTTACGAGGCAATAACAATAATGGCTAAAAGAGCAAATCAAATCAATTCAGAAATTAAAAAAGAATTGACTGAAAAATTAGAAGAATTTGCTACATTCAATGACTCGCTTGAAGAAATCTTTGAAAACAAAGAACAAATTGAAGTTTCTAAATACTACGAAAAGTTACCAAAACCCCATGCATTAGCTGTGCAAGAATGGCTAGATGATAAAATTTACTACAGAGATACTACAAAAGAGTAATTAAGATGTCTGTTTTAAGCGGTAAAAAAATACTACTCGGAATTTCAGGAGGAATTGCTGCTTACAAAACTGCCTCATTAGTTAGATTATTTATAAAAGCAGGTGCCCATGTCCAAGTGATAATGACACCTGCATCTAAGGATTTTGTAACACCGTTAACGTTATCCACACTTTCCAAAAATCCTGTATATTCAACTTTTTATAATGATGACGAGGACAATGAACATTGGAACAACCATGTCGAATTAGGACTTTGGGCAGATGTAATGCTTATTGCTCCTGCTACTGCCAATACGTTGTCTAAAATGGTAAATGGCAATTGTGATAACCTTTTAATCGCTACTTATTTATCGGCGAAATGTCCAGTATATTTCGCTCCAGCAATGGATTTAGATATGTACAAACATCCTTCAACTATTGCAAGTTTTCAAGCGTTAAAACAATTTGGAAACACAATTATTCCTGCGGAATCGGGTGAATTAGCTAGCGGATTATCAGGAGAAGGAAGAATGGCAGCACCTGAAAATATCATTGCTTTTTTGGAAAATGATTTGGAAAGTAAGCTGCCTTTAAAAGGAAAAAAAATTCTTATTACCGCCGGGCCAACATATGAAGCTATTGATCCTGTTCGGTTTATTGGTAATTATTCTTCGGGCAAAATGGGGTTTGATATTGCGGAAAGTGCTTCAAAACTAGGCGCAACTGTTTTTTTGATTTCTGGACCAACACATTTAAATTGTTCAAATTCGAGTATAAATTTACTGCGAGTTACTTCGGCTCAAGAAATGTATGATGCTTGCTTAGCTCATTTTAGCAAGGTAGATGTTGCCATTTGTGCTGCTGCGGTTGCAGATTATAAACCAAAAACTATTGCATCACAAAAAATAAAAAAATCGGAGTCTGAATTTATTATTGAGTTAGAAAAAACTAAAGATATTTTAGCTTCATTGGGTAAAATAAAAGAAAAACAATTTTTAATTGGCTTTGCATTGGAAACCGAAAATGAAGTTGAAAACGCTAAGTTGAAAATTCAGAAAAAAAACTTAGATTTGATAGTTTTAAACTCGCTGCAAGATAAAGGTGCTGGATTTGGAAATCCAACTAATAAAATTACTTTTATAGATAAAGACTTTATTATCGAACCTATGTCTTTAAAACCTAAAGAACAAGTAGCAAATGATATTATGAATAAAGTAATTTCTCATTATGAACAAAATAGTTAGTTTTCTTTTTTTATTACTTGTTGCTGTAACTCAAGCACAACAATTAAATTGTACGGTTCAGGTCAATACTGAAAAGTTAGCAAGTACAAACGATCAGATTTTCAAAACATTAGAAAAAGCGATTGGTGAGTTTGTAAATAAAACCGACTGGACAGGAGAAGTTTACAAACAAAATGAGAAGATTAATTGCTCCATGGTTATTATTGTAAACAGTTATGATTCAAATCAATTTACTGCTTCTATTCAAGTGCAATCTACAAGACCTATTTTCAACTCAACTTATGCTTCCCCTGTTTTTAATTATAATGATAAGGATTTTAGTTTCAGTTATGTTGAATTTCAAAATTTATTTTTTAACCCATCAACCTATGACAGCAATTTATTATCTGTGCTAGCATTTTACAGTTACATGATAATTGGCTTTGATGCTGATACTTACACACTTAATGGTGGAACGAATTATTTTCAAACTGCCAATGAGATTTTAACAGTGGCACAACAAGGCGGCTATAAAGGATGGAGTCAAGCAGATGGTAATCAAAACCGTTTTTTTTTGATTACAGATTTACTCTCGGGAACTTTTGACGCATTTAGACAATCTATGTATTTATATCATAGAGAGGGATTGGATAATATGAATTCCGATTTGCAAGCATCAAAAATTAAAGTTGTAGATTCAATCGATGTACTTTCGAGTATATATTCTGTTAGGCCAAATGCTTTTTTAACAAGAGTATTTTTTGATGCGAAGTCTGAAGAAATAATCTCGATATTATCTGGTGGACCAAAAATAGCATTAACAAAAACTGTAGATACTTTAAATAAAATTTCGCCTCTTAATTCGAGTAAATGGGCAACAATTAAGCTTTAATAATTACATTTACTCTACTTAAATTTTACTTCATTTCCTGGATATGATTACTTCGCTTTCCATTGAAAATTTTGCCTTGATAGAAAAATTAGATGTTAATTTTTCTAATGGTTTTACAATAATCACAGGCGAAACAGGTGCAGGAAAGTCAATACTCCTTGGAGCGCTAGGATTAGTTTTAGGAAAAAGAGCCGATTTGTCCTCACTCAAAAACAAAGAAGAAAAATGTATTATTGAAGCCAATTTTTCGATAGGAAAATATGATTTACATTCTTTTTTTGAAGAAAATGATTTAGATTATGAACAGGAAACCATTATTAGAAGAGAGATTCTGCCTTCGGGAAAGTCGAGAGCTTTTGTAAATGATAGTCCTGTCAATCTTCAACAACTTCAAGATTTGAGTTTTTATTTAATAGATGTTCATTCACAACACCAGACATTAGAATTATCGGAAGAAGATTTTCAATTTAAGATTATCGACTCAATTGCAAGTAATCATCAATTAGTATCTGAATTTCAATTTATTTTAAAACAGTATAAGTCGGCTAAATCAAATTTAGACACAAAAAAATCCCATTTTTCACTCATTTTAAAAGAGAAAGATTATAATGAATTTTTGTATCAAGAATTACTTGCTGCTAATTTAAAACCGGGAGAATTAGAAGAATTAGAAAAAACTTATGAAGCACTCAATAACGTAGAATTTATAAAAGAAAATCTAGATAAACTCTTAGTTTTAGCCAATGAAGATGAATTTGGATTATTGAAAAATCTAAAAGAATTTAAAGCTGTACTTCAAAAAATAAGTTCCTTTTCTGCTGAATATAATTCACTATTAGAAAGAGCGAACAGTATCGTAATAGAATTCGATGATATTGTAAAAGAGTTGAATCGGGAGTCAGAATTGGTTTTTAACGATCCAGAAAAATTGGAAATTATTAATCAAAAACTGCAACTAATTTATACTCTGCAAAAGAAACATCAAGTTGTTACAGTGGATCAGTTATTAGAAATTCAAAATCAATTAGAAAGTAAAGTTGTTACGGTTTCTACTCTAGAAGATGAAATTGTTGCTCTTGAAATAGAAATTAAGGATTTTGAAATTCAATTGGATGAAATAGCAAGGAAAATAAGCTATAGTAGGAGCGAAGCCATACCCAATTTAAGTGAAAAGTTAATTTTTGTTTTAAATCAATTAGGCATGCCCAACGTAAGATTTAAAATTGAAATTATTCCATCGAACTACTACAATCCTAATGGAAAAGATTCTTTACAATTTTTATTTTCTGCCAATAAAGGAACAGATTTTGGCTTGTTGAAAAAAGTAGCTTCAGGTGGTGAAATGTCAAGAATAATGCTGGCCGTAAAATCTATTTTATCCCAATATTCAAAATTACCTACTATTATTTTTGATGAAATTGACTCCGGAGTTTCGGGTGAAATTGCCAATAAAATGGGAGAAATAATGAAAGAAATGAGTACGACAATGCAAGTATTTGCCATTACACATTTGCCTCAAATTGCTGCCAAAGGAAGTAATCATTATAAAGTTTTCAAAACTGTTTTGGGTAATAATACTGTTTCCGAATTGAAATTATTGACAAACGAAGAACGAATAAATGAAATTGCCGAAATGCTTTCAGGAAAAGATATTTCCGATTCGGCACTCAATCATGCCAAAGCATTACTCAATTAAACAATTTAATTTATATTTTTGTTTCAGCGTAACTAAGAATTTATACAACCTAATTTATATAGAAAATGATTATAGAACCAAGAATGCGTGGATTTATTTGTTTAACAGCCCATCCTGATGGTTGTGCTCAAAATGTTAAAAATCAAATAATGTTTGTAAAATCAAAAGGTAAAATAGATGGTGCCAAAAAAGTCCTAGTTATTGGTGCTTCAACGGGTTTTGGATTAGCTTCAAGAATTACAAGCGCATTCGGTTCAGGAGCAGGAACGATTGGGGTTTTCTTTGAAAAGCCACCATCTGAGGGGAAAACTGCTACGCCAGGATGGTATAATACTGCAGCATTTGAAACAGAAGCACAAAAAGCAGGTTTGTATGCCAAAAGTATTAATGGCGATGCGTTTTCTAACGAAATTAAACAACAAACTATCGATTTGATTAAATCCGATTTAGGACAAGTTGATATGGTCATATACAGTTTGGCTTCTCCTGTTCGAATGCATCCTATAACGGGTATTTTGCATCGTTCGGTATTAAAACCAATTGGTCAAACTTTTTCAAACAAAACAGTTGATTTTCATACTGGTGTCGTTTCTCAGGTTACCATTGAACCTGCAAACCAAGAGGATATTGATAATACTGTGGTAGTAATGGGAGGTGAAGATTGGGCCATGTGGATAGACTCACTACAAAGTGCTGGAGTTTTGGCCAATGGCGCAACAACAATAGCGTATTCTTATATTGGTCCAGAAGTTACGGAAGCCGTTTACAGAAAAGGAACTATAGGACGTGCTAAAGACGACTTAGAAGCAACCGCTTTTAGAATTACAGATAGTCTAAAATCTTTAAACGGCAAAGCATATGTTTCTGTTAATAAAGCTTTGGTAACACAAGCCAGTTCGGCTATACCTGTAATTCCATTGTATATTTCTTTATTGTATAAAATAATGAAAGCAGAAGGGATTCATGAAGGTTGTATTGAGCAAATCCAACGACTATTTGAACAACGTCTTTACACAGGAAAAGAAATTCCTACTGATGAAAAAGGAAGAATCAGAATTGATGATTGGGAAATGCGAGACGATGTTCAAGAAAGGATCAAAATTTTATGGGAAAAAGCTACTACAGAAAATTTAATTGAAATTGGAGATTTAGCAGGGTACAAACAAGATTTTCTAAATCTTTTTGGCTTTGGTTTTGAGGGAGTTGATTATACAGCTGAAGCTAATGAATTAATGCAAGTTCAAAGTATTTAAACTAATGTTACTATTCATAAAAAAAAACCGCTAATTATATTTGCGGATTTTTGAATTATGTTTATATTTATACCAATTAACTTTTATAACTTAAAAATGATGAAAAAAATTACATTAGTATTCCTATTTTTTCTAGGAACGATTACCGCCTCTTATGGACAGTTTTCTGAAAGCTTTGATGCTGGAACAACTACACCTGCTGGTTGGTCAGTAATCAGTGGTGGCGGACCAAACACCTTTATTTTTGGTGTTGGATCCGCAGGTTCTGCATTTTCTGCACCCAATGCAGCACAGATAAATTATGATGCAACTGCTCATGATGATTATTTAGTAACGCCGCAAATAGCTGTTACCGCTGGTTTAAATGATAGATTAACCTACTTTGTTAAAAATCAAGATCCTCTTTATGTTGAAGCGTATGAAGTAAAATTATCAACAACAACTGCTACAGCTGGGGCTTTTACAGTGGTAGTAACACCAGAAGCTGATGCTCCAAACGCTTGGACACAATATACTATAGATTTGACACCTTATGTGGGTCAATCCATTTATATTGGTTTTCATGCAGTTTCAACTGATAAATTTAGATTGTTATTTGATAATGTAGTCAATGATACTCCACCAGCTGTAGCGCCAAATTGTGTTACTTTAACAGCTCCACTTAATGCTGCAACAGCAGTAAGTCCTTCTCCATCGGTAACGTTATCATGGACTGCCGCTACTACTGGACCAGCAGCAGCTTCTTACGATGTTTATTTAGATACAAACACTAATCCAACAACTTTATTAGGAAATCAAGTAAACTTAACAAGAACTGTTACTGGATTATTATCTACAACTGCATATTACTGGAAAGTAGTTGCAAAGAATAGTGCTGGAGAAGCAACAGGTTGTTCTGTATTTAGTTTTACTACTTCTGTAGATCCTTTTGCTCCGTATTGTGGACCATTAGTATTTACTGCAATTACAGATGCCGTTGAACCAATTACTTTAGTTAATTTTGCTGGAATCAATAATACATCATCAGCAACAGTTGCAGGTGCTACAGGACATGAAGTGTTTACTACAATTACAGGAAATGTAACTGCTGGTTCGTCTTACACGATTACCTTAAAAGGAAATACAGGGGGTAATTATACTAATCGTTTTATAGTTTTTGTAGATTGGAATCAAGATGGTGATTTTGGTGATAGTGATGAATCGTATCCAATAACACAAACTATTACAAACTCTACAGGCCTTGATGCGCAACAAGCAACACAATCATTATTAGTTCCTCCAACTGCTACAGTAGGTAATACTCGTATGCGTGTCAAAAAAATATTCGGAACTACAGATTATTTAAATCCATGTCTTGGAACTGCATTTGGTCAAGTGGAAGACTATACCTTAGCTGTTGCTGCTGTACCGGCTGATTTACCAGATTATGTTAATCTTCAATTTCCTCCTACAGCAACTATTGCTCAAGGTGGAAATGTGACTGTTTATGGTCAAGTGTATGAAGGTGGTTTAACTGATGTTACACCGAATATTGCTGGACAAGCTCCAGGAATAAATGCTTGGGTTGGGGTAAATGCAACCAATACAAATCCAAACACTTGGACAACTTGGACAACTGCAACATGGAATTCAGGTGCAGTAGGAAATAATGATGAATACCAATTATCTATCGGAACTGCTTTGGCTCCTGGAACCTATTACTATGCTACTCGTTTTCAATTAAACGGTGGAGCATTTGTATATGGTGGAATTAATCAAAGTCCACCAAACAATGGAAATTTTTGGAATGGAACTACATTTGTTAATGGTATTTTAACAGTAACAGCTCCTTTACCACCTGCAAATGATGAGTGTACAGCTGCTATAGCTTTAACACCAGGTGGTGTTTTTACAGATAATGATGTTGATGGTACCAATTTAGCCGCTACTTTAAGTACCAATACTCCAATACCTACTTGTGGTAACTTTAATTTTACTACTGCAGGAAAAGATGTATGGTATAGTGTTGTAGTTCCTGCCTCTGGAAATTTAACTATTGAAACAAGTACGAATTCTTCTGCGGCACCTGGTATTGACACTGTAATTGCAGTATATTCAGGTGATTGCTCAACATTAGTGCAGGTTGGTTGTGATGATGATGGTGCTACTGAAACTGCTATTGGTTTATCTCGACTAGCTTTAACTGGTCAAACGCCTGGTGCAACATTATTAATTAGATTATTTGGTTATAATGGAGTACAAGGATTATATAGTATTTCGGCATTTGATGCTTCTTTAGGAAACAATTCGTTTGATAATGCTAATTTTTCATATTATCCAAATCCGGTAAAAAACACTTTGAATTTATCGTATAATCAAGAAATTTCAAATGTAGAAATATATAATTTATTGGGTCAAAAAGTAAATTCAAATAGTATTAACGCTAATCAAGGACAAGTTGATATGTCTAACTTATCCAATGGGGTTTACTTGGTTAAAGTAATTTCAAATAACCAATCAAAAACGATTAGAGTTATTAAAGAATAGTTTTTGAATTTTTTATTTGTAAAACCATCCGCTTTGGCGGATGGTTTTTTTTTGTATAATACTTATCTTTGTTAAAAAAAATGACATGTTTTTTTCAATAATAATTCCTGTTTATAATAGACCAGACGAAATCAAAGAACTACTTGAAAGTCTTTTGATATCAGATTATAATAAAGATTATGAAATTGTTATTGTAGAAGATGGATCAGCACTAACCTGTAGTAATGAGATTGACAATTTTAAAGATAAATTGAATATTTCCTATTATTTTAAAGAGAATAGTGGTCCCGGAGATTCCAGAAATTATGGGATGAAAATAGCCAAGGGTGATTACTTTATTATCTTCGACTCCGATTGTATTATTCCAAAACAATACCTCATAGAAGTTGAAAATGAACTAAAAACAAATTATGTTGACTGTTTTGGTGGTTCAGATTCTGCTTTAGATTCGTTTTCAGATATTCAAAAAGCAATCAATTTTGCTATGACATCTTTTTTGACTACGGGAGGAATTCGAGGTGGTTCAGAGAAATTAAATAAATTTCAACCAAGAAGTTTTAATATGGGAATTTCAAAAAAAGCATTTTATGCCTCAAATGGTTTTGGTAATATTCATCCAGGAGAAGACCCCGATTTATCTATCAGATTATGGAAATTAGGATTTAAAACCAGACTTTTTGCAAAAGCATTTGTATATCACAAAAGAAGAATAGATTGGGACAAATTTTCAATACAGGTCAATAAATTTGGAAAAGCCCGACCCATCTTAGATTTTTGGTATCCAGAATACAGTAAACTTACTTTTTTCTTCCCAACGTTTTTTGTTTTAGGAATTTATTTTTCAATTATTTTTTTAGCTTTGGGTTACAGTTTCCCCATATTTTGCTATTTATTTTATTTTCTTTTAATTTTCATTACAGCTACTATCCAAAACCATAGTTTTAAAATAGGATACCTTTCTATAGTAGCAGTTTCAAAACAATTTTTTGGCTACGGGAGAGGATTTTTAGATTCCTATATAAAAATCAATTTTTTAAAACAAAAACCCGAAATAGCATTTCCAGAATTATTTTTTAAGAAAACATCATGACCAAAATAATTGGATTAACAGGTGGCATTGGAAGCGGAAAAACGATGATTGCAAAGTATATCAAATCATTAGGAATACCTGTGTATATTGCTGATGATGAGGCAAAAAAAATAATGAAATCAAATGAAGTATTAAAGGAAATTAGAAAGGAATTTGGCAATATAATTTTTGATGAAGAAAAACTTGATAATGTAAAATTGGCACAATTAGTTTTCAATTCTCCAGCTAAACTCGAGAAACTTAACGCCATTGTTCATCCATTAGTCAAAAAACATTTTGATAAATGGCTTTTAAAACATAAAGATTTTCCTTTGATAGTTAAAGAAGCTGCCATTTTATTTGAAAGTGGAAGTTACCAATACTGTGATTTCATCATTACTGTTACTGCACCACTTGAAACTCGAATTCAAAGAGTTTTAAAACGTGACAATACTGATAAAGAAAGTATTATACAACGAATTCAAACTCAATGGACTGATGAAGAAAGAGTTTTAAAAAGTGACTTCGTAATTCAAAATTCTACTATCAAGGATACTAAAAATCAAGTTGATGCAATTCTTAAAATATTAAATAATATATAATTTTTGACAAGATGTTAATCTTTGGTTAATGTATTCATAGTGTAAATGTTAAAATCCTAAATTTGTGTAATGAATAAATTGTTTTTCCGATTGCTTGTAATATTAATGAGTTTGTCCTTAATTGGTATAATTCTTGTTCAAGTATATTGGTTTGATAAATCATTTGAAAATAATGAGGAACAATTTAGATATCATGTCAAACAAGTTCTTGGTAATGTTGCTGATAAAATCCAAAAGAATGAAGTTTATACTTTTTATGAAACCTACAATAGGTTAAAAGATAGTACAGGTAAAATTCCTGAAAAAAGTGATTTTTTGGAATTTGGCTATTATCAAAGAGACTCAAGAACCAATGAAACAATAATTTATTCTAATAGCATAATTTCTGAAGATTACGGAATTTCACCATCGTTCTTTGATAAAAAATTAGACAGTATAAAACAAATAAAGAATTTGTCTTCTAAACGAAAAACGGAAATCTATAATGAAAATATTGATAATTCAAGTATAAAGCAAAAAATAACACCTGATGTGAAAATTGAAAAATCAGGACGTTTAGATTTGTTAGATAAAACTGTGTTTGAAATTTCTTATAAAGATATTGCTGCTTTAAAGCCAATTCAGGAAAGAGTTTCAAATGAAATTTTATTGAAATTACTAACAGATGAACTTAATGAATATGGTGTTAAAACACCATTTGAATATAGTGTTTATAGTAATGGATTAGCGACAAAAATAAAATCAGAACGGTTTGTTTATGATAAATCATCCACCTATTCAATTCCAATTTTTAATGATAATGAAGACAATAATAAATACCAATTATTAATCACATTTCCCCAAAAAAAGAAGTTCCTTTTTTCTGAACTAATGGGAATTTGTATTTTATCAATAATATTTACTTTAGTAATAATAGTAGCGTATTCTAGTGCTTTAAGTCAATTGATTAAACAACGTCAGATTTCAGAAATAAAAACAGATTTCATTAATAATATGACACACGAATTTAAAACTCCGATTGCCACTATTAATTTAGCATTGGACGCTATCAAAAATCCAAAAGTAATTGTTGATAAAGACAAAGTGCAACGCTATTTGCAAATGATTAGAGATGAAAATAAACGAATGCATGCTCAAGTTGAGAATGTTTTGAGAATATCAAAACTTGAAAAGAAAGAATTAGAAATTAAAAAGAAATCAAATAACATTCATGATATTATTGAAGATGCTGTTGAACATGTACATTTAATAATTGAAGATAGAGGTGGAACAATTACTCAAAATTTAGCAGCAAAAAGAACTACAGTTTTATTAAATGATATGCATTTTACAAATGTATTAGTAAATATATTAGATAACGCCATTAAATACTCACCTGAAACACCTATCATAAATGTTTCTACTGAGAATGTTAAGGAATTTATTTTTATTAAAATTAAAGACAATGGTTCTGGTATTTCAAAAGCAGCCCAAAAAAGAATATTTGAAAAGTTTTATCGCGAACACACTGGCGATGTTCATAATGTTAAAGGACATGGGTTAGGTTTAGCTTATGTTAAAAGAATTATTGAAGATCACGATTGTGAAATTTTTGTTGAAAGTGAAAAAGGAAAAGGAAGTACATTTATAATAAAAGTCCCACTCATAAATTAAAATATATGGAAAATAATAAAAAAATATTGCTAGTAGAAGATGATCAAAACTTTGGAATAGTTTTGAGAGAATTTTTATCGTTGAATGATTTTGATGTAACCTTAGCCAAAAATGGTATGGAAGGTTTTGAAAAATTTAAAAAAGACAATTTTGATTTGTGCATTTTGGATGTTATGATGCCCTACAAAGATGGTTATACTTTAGCCAAAGAAATAAGAGAAAAAAATAAAGATATACCATTAATTTTTCTAACTGCAAAGTCAATGAAAGAAGATGTAATGAAAGGATACAAAGTGGGTGCAGATGATTATTTAAATAAACCGTTTGATTCTGATGTGTTATTGATGAAGATTAAAGCTATTATTCAAAGAAAAGCAGTTGAGAATAAAAATGAACCTGCTAAATTTGAATTCCAAATTGGTAAATTTCTTTTAAATTCTAAATTACGTTTTCTAAAGTTTGGTGATAACGAACCAATTAAATTGTCACCAAAAGAGTCTGAATTATTAAAAATGATGGCTATTTATGAAAATGATTTGATGCCAAGAGAATTGGCTTTGACTAAAATATGGAGAGAGGATAATTATTTTACTTCTAGAAGTATGGATGTATATATAGCTAAACTTCGTAAATATTTAAAAGAAGATCCAGAAGTTGAAATTCTTAACATTCACGGTGAAGGATTTAGATTAGTGGTTAAAAAATAGGCAAATGGCTCCAAGAAATTGGAGCCATTTTACTTTAAATTTATTTGAAGGGCAAAGTTTGTTTTCTCATTACTGTGAATACCAAAAATAAGACCAGTTTCAGTATTTTTCTCACTAATGTCAACTTCATCGTTTAATGATAGTTCTTTGAGGTAATTCATTTCAAAGTTGACAATTTTTTGACTTTGAATTATTTCATAATCTATTAAATCCAAACACCATTCTAAATACTTCACACTGTTTACATGATTGACAATATCTAAATCGGAAAGTTGCACCCGACGACTAGCGACGGTATTCCTGTCATGTTGAAAATCTATTTTACTGAAAGGTTCAGATGTTGCTCGTTCTGGAAATTTTTGAAAGTGTTCGTGAGCCAAAGCCAAATTTTCTGGTCGTCGCGTTTTAGTGTTAAAAACTGCCCAAAACGTTTCGCAACCAATTATTTTTTCATCTCCAATATACATTTCCAAGCAACGAATAGATCGTGAATTTTCCAATGAATTAATCCAAGTTGTTACCGTAATTGCATCACGCCATTTTGGTAAACGGTTTATCTCAACTCGCATTCTGCTTAAAACCCACGCTTGGTTAAACTCTTGCATATCGCTAAAACTTATCCCACCAAGTTCAGCATGTGTTGCAGCAGTTAATTGTAAAATATTGCATAAATCAGTATATTTCAAAAAACCATTAGGATAACATTGCAGAAAAGTAATGTTCCAATCTTGTTGATGAATAGAGGTGAAGTTGGTTGAAATTGGCATTTAGTATTAAGATATGAGTATTAAGAATTAAGACTTTATATGCTGATTAATATGTTTTATAATCTTTTTTCTATCCGTTAAATAATCAAACCAAATGGCATTTTCAGTTCGTTTAAACCAAGTAATTTGGCGTTTTGCAAAACGACGAGTATTCATTTTAATTTGTTCAACGGCATTCCCGAGCAGTCGGGAATCTTCAATATTGGAATCAAAATAATCGAAAAGTTCTCTATAACCGACGGTTTGAAGCGCATTTAAATTTTTATTTGGAATAAGATTTTCGACTTCTTTTAACAATCCTTCGTTAATCATGATGTCAACGCGCTGGTTAATTCGATTGTACATAATTTCTCTCTCGGCTTCAAGACCAATGATGATAGGAGTAAAGTTGCGCTGGTTTTTCTTTTGGTTAATAAAACTAGAATAGGGTTTTCCTGTTCCAATGCAAACTTCTACAAAACGTTTCATTCGCTGAGGGTTTTGCAATGTTTGTGGATTTTTGTTGGATAGTTTTTGGTAATAATCAATATCTAATTCCATTAACTTATTTTGTAAATAATCTATTCCAAATAACTCAAAATCAGCATTTATTTTTTTCCTAATGTTCTCATCAATTTCCGGAAAATCATCAAAACCTTTCAAAACTGCATCAACATATAAACCCGAACCGCCGACCATGATTTGGATATTATTTTTTAAAAATAATTCGTCTAATTTGGCGATGGCTTCTAGTTCAAAATCGCCTACTGAGTAATTTTCAAAGATGGATTTGTTTTGAATAAAATGATGTGAGGCACTAGCCATTTCTTCCTGAGATGGAACAGCTGTTCCGATAGTCATTTCTTTAAAAAACTGTCGGCTGTCGCAAGAAATGATTTCACAACCATAATGTTTTGCTAAAGCAATGCTTAAGGAAGTTTTCCCGATTGCTGTTGGTCCGATAATGGTGATGAGATATTTTTTTTTCAATTACTGCATTTTTTTAGCCCAGATTGTAGCGGCATCCTTTTATAAATTTGTAATGAGCGGTTTGCTGATTACAAATTTATAAAAGATATAGCGGAAAGCTGGATTGGCTCCAAATAAAAAATTAAAACTTTACAATTCTTATTACTTTGTGTCGTCTCAAATAGCCCTGAATAATGGTTCGAGTATCGCGATTATTCTGCATTGGAATGATGATGTTTGTAAGGATTTCAATATTGTTAATTTGATAGTTTAAATCATAAAAGCAATATCCTTTGTAAATGCCATTTTCTATAAGTACGGCACTGCGTTCATCAACAGTTCTTCCTCTGTCAATTACGACCATATTGTCGTTTTGAAATTTATTTTTTTGGATAAATTCTTCCACTCTTTCGTTATATTCTTCGGGAGAAATTTTACCTATACAAGCACCATCGCACTCTTTTATCTTGTACTGAAAACATTCGTTTTTTGTATCGTAGAGGTTGGTGTATTTTTGGCATAAATTATAATGTGCTGTAATCCTAAACATGGCATTTTTTGCTTCATTGATGGAAGTAAATGATGTGATTTCTTTTTTTCGACCATCAGCTTTTAGCAATTTAAGGTTGATATAGCCATTTTCATCTTTCACGCCATACAACGCATATTGATAAATGCTTTTGCGTTGCGCTCTGTTGTAAATAGGTTTATTTATTTTTATTTCCTCACTTTCCTTGAGTAGCGCGATGAGTTCGCTACCAGTTTCTTCATAAGTTACGGCAAATACTTCGGCTTGAATTTTTTTAGATTTTCTGGATGTTCCCGTAAAATGCTGGTTTACACGTTTTTTTATGTTTTTACTTTTACCAATGTATATTAATTCACCCTTTTCGTTGTGGATATAATAAATGCCAGTTTTGTTTGGCAAACTTTCCACTAAATCTAATAATTTTGGCGACAAGCCTTTCTTTATTTCGGCTTTTATAGAACTAATTAAAATTTCTTTTTCGACATCTTTCGCTAGCAGCATTTTAAATAATTTTACCGTTGCCATAGCATCACCACTTGCTCTGTGTCTATCAGTAACCGGAATGCCTAGCGCACGAACGAGTTTACCTAAACTATAAGAAACTTGTCCGGGAATTAATTTTTGAGATAGTTCTACTGTGCAGAGAGTTGGTCTTATAAAATCATATCCCAATCGAGTGAATTCGGTTCTCAGAATGCGATAATCAAAAGAGGAATTATGTGCTACAACAATACAATCTTGGGTGATTTCGATAATTCGTTTAGCTATTTCATAGAATTTTGGAGCAGAACGCAACATGGCATTATTGATTCCAGTCAATTTCACTACAAACGGTTGAATGGGTTTTTCAGGATTTACTAAACTTATGAATTGGTCGACTACCTCATGACCGTCAAATTTATAAATGGCGATTTCGGTAATTCCTTCTTCGTTGAATTGTCCTCCAGTGGTTTCTATGTCGAGTATGGCGTACATTTTTTATCTATAGAATCTAAAAAATTAAAAATATCAAAATGATTTTTTAGATTTTTAGATTTTTTCATTTTTTTAATTTCTATTTCCAAATATACTACTTCCAATCCGCACCATTGTGCTGCCACAATCTATTGCCAATTGATAATCACCACTCATTCCCGTTGATAAAGTATTCAGTTGGCAGTTAGTAGTGTTCAGTGATTTGTATTTATCGAAAATCGATTTTAGATATTGAAATTCTTTTTTTATTTGTTCTTGATTATCAGTAAATGTTGCCATTCCCATTAAACCAATAACTTTTATATTCGTCATTCCTTTGAACTCATCAGAATTTAATAATTCTTCCAATTCATTTTCGTCCAAACCAAATTTTGTTTCTTCCTCAGCAATGTGAATTTGAAGCAAACAATTGATGTTTTTTCGCCAACGAACGGCTTGACGGTTGATTTCTTTTAATAACTTCAAACTGTCTACTCCGTGAATGAGTTTCACATAAGGAATCATATATTTCACCTTATTCGACTGAACGTGACCAATCATGTGCCATTCAATATCCTTTGGCATTTGCTGCCATTTTTCGGTCATTTCTTGGATTTTGTTTTCACCAAAAATGCGTTGTCCAGCATGGTAAGCTTCCATTAAATCTTCGATAGGTTTGGTTTTGGAAACCGCAACAAGTGTTACATTATCTGGAAGTTGGGATTTTATTTGGAGTAAATTTTCTTCTATTGGCATTTTATTTCATTCTATTTGTTTTTGAACACCGATTTAAGAAATCCATAAAATTTTAAAAATTTAGCTAATTTCTTAAATCAGTGTTTCTATAAATTCATGTATTTTATCAAATTTATAATTCATAAATCATCAATCCACTTCTGAACTTTGGTTCGATGTAAGTTGATTTTGGCGGCATAATTAAACCGTTGTCTGCCAATGCTTTAATCTCCGAAATATCACTTGGGTAAAGCATGAAACCAACTTCAAATTCGCCTTCGTCTACCAATTCTTTTATTGTTGCGATGGATTGTTTTCCAGGAATGTATTCAATGCGTTCGTCGTTTCGTAAATCTTCAATACCTAAAAGAGGTTGCAAGACTTTATCGTATAAAATTTGAGCGTCTAAATTCGTCAATATTGAATTTTGTCCCGAAACTTCGGGATTGAAATTGTCATTGATTTTGTAAAAAAGTGCATAAAAACTTCCGTCAAGATACATTCCAAATTCAAATTTGCTTTGTGGTTTCCATAATTCTTGTTCTTTGTCTTTGATGATGAAATGTTCTGAAAGTTTTTCGAGAAAATCGTTTTTGGAATAACCATTTAAATCACGAATAATTCTGTTAAATTCATAAATTTTAACCTGACTTTCAGCAATTAAGAAACTCATAAAATAGTTTAAATTCTCATTTCCTAAATGACTATCTTGGTCGTATAGCATTTCCGCTGAAGCTGAACGATGATGTCCATCGGCAATATACAATTCTGGAATTTCTTCAAATTGTTTGGTTAACCAAGCAATTTCTTCATCGGTTTCAATTTTCCAAAGTTGGTGTTTTTCTTTATTTGTGGTGGAATAATTGTAAATGGGTAAACTTTTTTTCTTTTCAAAAATCCAATTGTTTAAAACATCACTATCTGGATATGTGATTAGAACCGGTTCGGTATTAAAACCCGTTTGATGCAGATAATCTTTGAAATATTCCACACGATATTGCAAAGTATCTTCATGTTTTTTGATGGTATTGTTTTTATAGTCATCGATAGAAGTTCCAGCGACTATTCCTGTGAAAGATTGTGTCTTGGTTTTGATTTCATATAAAAAGAAAACTGGTTTTTCTTCTTCCATAAAAACACCATCTTCTTTAAAATCTTGGTATTTATGAGCCACACCTTTAAAACGTTTGTCTAAAGTGATTTTCTGCGAATGCATATACGCAGGATGAATAACGTGCAAAAACGAATAGGGATTAAAACTTAACCAAGCCGCAAGTTCGGCCGAACTGTAATCGTCATAGTTTCTACAAGTTACCAATCCAATTTTATCTGGAGTTGGACGAACGGCTTTAAAGGGAATAATTTTAGACATTGAAATAAAAAATATCCGTAAAGTTACAAATTTACAAATGCAACTTTACGGTTAATTTCAAATTTATGTTTTGTCTAAGTTTTGTTTTCTCTTTGGTTTAATTAAAGTTTGAATTCAAATGAAAAATTTATAATATTAATTTCTTTCAATTTTCTTTCAACACCATTTTTTTTCATTTTAGAAATGTCCGATTGAGACTCAAAACCTATTCCAAAGTTTATATCTTTTGTAACACCAAAACGTAATCCGATATTAAAACCTAAACCTGCATTCCAACCTTGGTTTCTATTTTTAAATGTTTCATCAATGGTTTGAATTTCTTCTTTTAAAAGTGAACTCGCATAAACTCCAATTCCACCATAAGCCGAAAGTTTGCTGTCTAATTGATTTTCAAGAATAAATAAAGAAAAGTTTAGATTTATTGGAAATCTTAAATAGGATTGATTTAAAGCATAACTTTCTCCCGATGAAACACCGTTTGCATTGAAAGCTAGTAAACCAACTCCTGTACTGAAAGTTATTCCTGATGGAAGTCTATAAAAGAAAACCATATCTCCAGAGTTAATACTTCCATTCAAATTTACCATTTCATTTTGAACGAGTTTACCAAAACCAATTTTACCATTCGTGTTAAAACCGAATTCTGCTTTTTTTGCTTCTTCTTGAGCACTACCAAGTATTGTAATTAATAGAAATAATAATGTTAATTGAACTTTTTTCATTTTTTTTGATTTTTAAGGTTTAATAAGATTTTAATTTTTTATATTTATAATATAATTCTTAATATTTTTTATCCAAATATCTCTATCGTTTTCACCAACATAAAATTTTAACTCTTCATTTTTTGTTTTAATAATAAAAATATTGTGAATGAAGCCTAAGGTATTTTTTGGTTCTATAGTGGTAATTTCATTCAATGGAATTTCAACGAATACTTTTTTTGAATTCAGTTTGTTTGGTTTAAAAGCTATTCTTTTGTTGGTAAGTATAAGTTTGCCTCCAGCTGAAAATGATTTGCTCTTTAATGTTGACCAACTTTCATATACAAGATTTTCATCTTTTTTTATACTTATAATGTTTTTTTTAAGAATTCTTTTAGTTAGGATTTCAACAATTATAGGAAAAAGAATACCCATGAAAAGTCCAAAAAAAGTGGCATGAAAAATAAATAACTTTATATTGAACTTTTCACCCATAAAATATCCAATGACAGCCATGAAAACAGCAAAAAATAATCCTTGCAAGACTGTTTGAATAATCATCAATTTTAAATTCAACTTTACCATGATTTACAGATTTATTTACAATGCAATATTAAAGCTAAGTACAATCTTAAAATTGTAAAATTGAGACAGTCAAAAATTAATCTTCAAAATACCAATAAGTATCTTCCAATCCGAGATGTTGAATTTTTGTCAAAAGTGAATTGGGTGTTTCTTTAGTAATTGATTTAAAATGTTTTATGAAATGTGCTTGGTCATAATACATACTAAAAAGTGCCACTTCGGTAAGGTTTACTGTGTCTTTATTTTCTTGAAAATAATTGAAAGCTTGTCTAAACATCACCATTTTTCTATATTCTTCAACTGACATAGAAGTATGTTTGTTAAAAAGTCGTAGCAATGATTTTCTGTTTATGTTAAGCTTCTCCGATAGTTCTGAAACTTTAATTCCGCCATTAGAAACGATAATTTCACTAATGGCTTTTTTCAGAATTGGTTCATCAAAAGGTTGGATTTTTTTTTCAAAAAAAGCATCAAGAAGTTCTACTTTTTTATTTGTTTCATTTTCTAAAAACACTTGATTCAACACAAGATTAAATTCTTCGCCAAAATGCGGAAAGACATTTATTTCATACGGAAATACATCTTGTATTGATTTTTTTATAAAATGATTTATTCCCAATGGATTAAATACAATTCCGATTTTATCAAAAACACCTTCAATACTTACTTTTATGTCTTTATTTTTATTGATGCAATAAAGAGGTTGAATGTTAAATAGGCTTGAAGGTTTAACTACTGATTTACTGTCAGATAAAAGAACTTCTGAATTTTTGTAAACCGTTAGCGCATGTTTATAGTTTGGATAAAACAGAATTTTTTTTTGGTAGTTTTCGTCAAATGATTTGTGGAAATAATAGTAGGAAATATGTCTGCTAATTTTTTCAGAAGCAGGTTTAGCTGTTATAAAATTATCTTCTTGATGAATGTTTTCTTTCACAATAATTTAAAAATAAAGTTGGAAATAAAATAAAAATCCAACTTCATTAATTTGGTTGTTTTTACTTTAAAAATTGTTTTGAAACTTTTTCCGCTTTTTTACTTTCGGAATAATCGTAAAAACCTTCTCCCGATTTTACACCCAATTTTCCAGCCATAACCATATTGACTAACAATGGGCAAGGCGCATATTTTGGATTTTTGAAACCGTCGTACATTACATTTAAAATAGAAAGACAAACGTCCAATCCAATAAAATCAGCCAATTGCAATGGTCCCATTGGATGCGCCATTCCGAGTTTCATTACGGTATCAATTTCTTGAACGCCAGCAACGCCGTTGTATAAGGTTTCAATACTTTCGTTGATCATTGGCATTAAAATTCTGTTGGCTACAAATCCCGGATAGTCGTTTACTTCCGTTGGTATTTTTCCTAATTTTACCGATAAATCCATGATGATTTTAGTCACTTCATCCGAAGTATTGTAACCACGAATAATTTCTACTAATTTCATAATCGGCACCGGATTCATAAAATGCATTCCGATTACTCTTTCTGGATGAACTACTTGCGCTGCAATTTGAGTAATTGAAATGGATGAAGTATTGGTTGCCAAAATCACATTATGGTTGCAAACTTCGCTTAATTGTTTGAAGATATTTAGTTTCAATGTTACATTTTCTGTGGCAGCTTCTACCACTAAATCACATCCAACAACACCATCTTTGATGTCGGTGTATGTGATTATATTTCCAATTGTTTTGTGTTTATCTGCTTCGGTGATTGTTCCTTTAGTAACCATTCTATCAAGGTTTGCCGCAATAGTAGCCATTCCTTTTTCTAACGATTTCTCAGAAACATCGATTAATTTTACGGTAAAACCGCTTTGGGCAAAAGTATGCGCAATTCCGTTGCCCATTGTTCCTGCACCTATTACAGCTATTGTTTTCATTATGTATTTTTAGTTTGTATGTTTTAAAATTTCTATTTCTCGTCTAATTTCTTTCAGTAATTGTTCTTCGGTTGGAAGATATAATTGGTATTGACTCGCTAAAATGGAATTGTTATTTTCTGGTAATGAATATTTTACAACAGCATCGTTTTTATTGGCACAAAGTAAAATTCCTATGGTTGGTTTTTCGTGAGCTACTTTTTCAACTCGATCATAATAGTTGACATACATTTGAAGTTGTCCTAAATCTTCGTGTGTCAATTTATGTGTTTTAATTTCAAATAAGACAAAACATTGCAATAATCTATTATAGAAAACCAAATCTATATAAAACTCATCACCGTCTAAATGAATTCGTTTTTGACGTGCTACAAATGAAAAACCATTTCCAAGTTCTAAAAGAAAATCATGAAGGTTGGTAATTATGGCTTGTTCAAAATCTTTTTCATAATAAGCACTTTCACGTTTTAGATTCAAAAATTCTAAAACTAATGGATCTTTGATGATTTCATTTGGATTAGTCGGAATAACTTCATTTCGAGCAACTGCCAAGACACTTTCTTTGTCATTACTCAACAATAATCGTTCAAATAATTGACTATTTACTTGTCGTTCCATTTGACGAACCGACCAATTATTTTTTACCGTTTCTGCAATATAATATTCTCTTTTGTCTTCATTATCAATACTTAAAAGTAATTTATAATGAGTCCAACTCAATTGCGTCCGCAGTGAGGACGCAATTGGAAAAGTTCTATAAAATTGTCTGTAACGTTCTAATTGTCTTACAGAAAATCCGCTTCCATATTCAGGTTGCAGTTGTTCGGATAAATACTTTATTAAAAAATTACCATAATCTGCTCTGTCTTTTCCTTGCTGTTCTTCGTTAAAAATTCGCTCGCCAATATGCCAATACATAATCGTTCTATGATGGTCAACACTTCGAATAGCGGTTTGCTTAGCATTAGCTATTAAAGTTTTTATTTCATATATTAAATTTTGGGAAAGGTTCATTTACTAATTTTAAAAGTTTCAGTTTTCAGGTTTACACAAAACCATAAAACTTTAAACTTGAAACAAAATTATTTTTCATTCATACTATCAATAATCATATATGCTACTCTCAAAGCTTCGGTTCCATCTTCTAAAGTTACAATTGGAGTTGTATTGTTATTGATGGCATCAGCAAAAGTTTCCAATTCATCAAGGATAGCATTGTTGTGACTTACTTCTGGATTATTGAAATAGATTTGCTTCTTTTCGCCTTCGGCATTTTGCAGAATCATGTCAAAATCACCTGGAACTTCAGGAGCTTCTTTCATTTTTACTACTTCGCATATTTTGTCTAAATAATCAACTGAAATGTAAGCGTCTTTTTGAAAAAATCGTGATTTACGCATGTTTTTCATGGAAATTCTACTCGAAGTTATGTTCGCAACGCAGCCATTTTCAAATTCAATACGTGCATTAGCAATATCTGGCGATTGGCTCAAAACCGAAACGCCACTGGCATGAACCGCTTTGACTTTTGATTTTACCACACTCAAAATAGCATCAATATCATGAATCATCAAATCTAAAACAACAGGAACATCAGTGCCACGAGGATTAAATTCTGCTAAACGATGCGTTTCAATAAACATTGGGTTTTCAATTTGATCTTTTACAGCAATAAAGGCAGGATTGAAACGTTCTACGTGACCAACTTGTCCTTTTACGTTGTATTCTTTGGCTAAAGCAATAATTTCTTCAGCTTCGGCAACAGTTGTAGAAATAGGTTTTTCAATAAAAACATGTTTGCCACTTTTGATGGAAACTTTAGCACATTTGTAATGCGAAAGGGTAGGAGTAACGATATCGATAACATCAACGGCATGAATTAATTTAGCAATAGTATCAAATTGTTTATAGCCAAATTCCGCAGCAATTTTAGCTCCGTTATCGTAATTTTCATCATAAAAACCAACTAATTCATATTTATCTGATTGATTTAATAATCGTAAATGTATTTTTCCGAGATGCCCAGCACCTAAAACGCCAACTTTAAGCATAAAAATAAATTTTATCAAAAATAGCAAATTCAAACTGCAATTACCAAATAGGGTATACCAATTTTACATAAATTCCAAATCTTAAAATTCCAAATTCCAATTAAGTATCAAATTTTAAAATTCAAAATAAAGTTTTGTATTTGGTAATCGAGTTTTTTTTGTTTGTATATTATTTGAAATTTGGCATTTGTTTTTTGAGATTTTTACTTCTAATTTTACGAAATCATAATTACGGATCTGATTATTTCGTTCCACACAATAACATGAAAAACACAAGCAAACATCAAGGGCTTCGAAATCAATTAGCCAAGCTACTAGAGGAAAAAGGAATTAAAGATAAAAGAGTACTGGAAGCAATTAAAATTATACCAAGACATTTGTTTTTAGACTCTAGCTTCGAGGATTTTGCTTATCAAGACAAAGCTTTTCCGATTGCTGCCGGACAAACGATATCCCAACCTTATACGGTGGCTTTTCAAACACAATTGTTAGAGGTAAAAAAAGATCATAAGATTCTTGAGATAGGTACTGGTTCGGGTTATCAAACAGCGGTTTTAGTTGCATTGGGAGCAAAGGTTTATTCGGTAGAACGACAAAATGAATTATTTAAAAAAACATCGGCTTTATTGCCAAAACTCGGTATTCGTCCAAAACATTTATCTTTTGGTGATGGTTATAAAGGTTTACCAGATTATGCACCATTTGATAGTATTATTGTTACTGCTGGAGCGCCAATCATTCCAGAAGCTCTACTGGCTCAATTAAAAATAGGAGGGAGACTCGTTATTCCTGTTGGCGATAAAGAACAAGTAATGACCATGCTCATCCGTAAAAACGAAATACAGTTTGAAAAACATAAGGTTGGCGATTTTAAATTTGTACCTTTATTAGAAAATAAAAATTAAAATATGAAATCACCAATAACAACAAGTTTGTTGCAAACAAACACCAATGAAGATAAGGTGATTCCATATGACCAAAAAAAAACAATAATTATCTACTTATGAAAAAACTATATTTCCTTTTGTTTCCTATTATATCTTTTTCACAAGGATATACTAGTTATTTTACAGGCAACACTACAAACATAACAACAACTCCTGAATTTGGCGTTTGTATGATGGGTGGCGCTACTGAAAATGACAATGCAATGACTTGGCTATTGCAAAAAGCAAATGGTGGCGATATTGTCGTTTTGCGTTCTACTGGGAGTAATGGCTATAATAATTATTTGTATTCTGGATTAGGGGTTACTGTTAATTCCGTTGAAACATTGGTTATCACATCTGTAGAAGGAGCTACCAATCCTTATGTTTTGAACAAAGTTGCCAATGCCGAAATGATTTGGTTTGCTGGTGGAGATCAATGGAACTATGTTTCTTACTTTAAAAATAATGCACTTGAGGATTTAATTAATTATCATGTGAATGTAAAAGGTGCTCCAATTGGTGGGACGAGTGCTGGCATGGCTATTTTAGGTGGACGTTATTTTTCTGCTCAAAATGGAAGTGTAACTTCAGCTCAAGCAATGTCAAATCCTTATGCTACCAATGTTACTCTCGGTGGATATTCAGGAAATACCTTGCCTACTACCGATTTTTTGAATATTCCATTTTTAACAAATGTAATAACGGATACGCATTATGACAATCCCGATAGAAGAGGACGACATGCTACTTTCATGGCTCGATTTAGGCAAGATTATGCAACAGAAATTTATGGAATAGCGTGCAATGAATATGTAGCAGTTTGTATAGGAACTGATGGAAGAGCACGTGTTTATGGAGATTATCCCAATTACCAGGAATTTGCTTATTTCATCCAGCCGAATTGTTTTTGGGGTGTTCCTAGTCCATATTGTGTAATTGGACAACCTTTAACATGGAATTCAATAATGGTTTATAAAGTCCCTGGCACTATGAATGGAGATAATTATTTTGATGTTTCCCCAATTGGGTGGGGATATTCACCATCACCACAGATTTCAGGCGGCAGCTGGGAAACCTGGAATATTAACAATGGTGTACTAAATGTAGTTTCAGGAGGTGCTCCATCTCCAATCTGCTTGTTGGCTGTAGGTGAAAATGAAATTAATAAATTTAGTGCATCACCAAATCCTTTTACAAACTCTATTTATTTAGAAAATGCCGAAAATGCTACCGTAGAAATCTATGATAGTTTAGGTAAAAAAGTTTTTTTTGTTATGGATCATACTTCTAATGCAATCGATACTTCTCTATTCTCTGGCGGATTGTACTTTGTAAAAATTCAAAAAGAAGGAAAAATAGAAACCAAAAAAATGATTAAGAAATAAGAAATTAGTTGCCTCTATCATAAAAAAAATCCTGAATAATTTCAGGATTTTTTTATGTTTCACTTTTTATTTTTTTGGTTCAGGAGCCATAAAACCATCTTTTCGCATTTCTTTAGCCACTTCTATGATAATGTTATCAACAGTTTGGGATACATCAATTACGTTACTTGAACTAGTGGTTCCTGTCCAAATTAGTTTGTTGTTTTTTAATGAAAATACATTTGTTTCAACAATATAATACGTGTTTTCTTGATAATATCCAACATCATAATAATTTGGAGAATACATATCATACCAACCACCATAATAACCGCCATAAATCCCACCATAGTAACCTCCATAAAACATACTGGTATTTGTTCCAGGAACATAACTAGTTTCTTTTTTAGTATCAACTAATCGCATAGTGATGACACCATCGTATCCTTCACTATCCAAAATACTTAATTTTTGTTTTGTTGTATAATCCAAATTAGTTTTAGTAAAAAGCATGTAAGATGGATGAAAAAGTTTGTTTTTAGAAGTGATTTGATCTTCTACCACTCTTCGAGTAGTTTCGTTTTTCAATAAAGCAACTACCATTATTTTTTTGAATTGCTCTTTAGAAGCTGTTGTCTCAGGATCTTTCCAACTGCTTACAATTGTTGTGTTTGTGCCACCACAGCTTACTAAAAGAATACCTGTCAACAATACTAAAATTTTTCTCATGATTTATTTTTTAAAAGTTTAATAATATAAAAATTAAATGGAATTTTACTAAAAACTAAAAAGCTTTTTTTATACGGTCTATATCTCGCTTAACATCTTGTTCTTTAAGACTTTCACGTTTATCATAGGTCTTTTTTCCTCTGCAGAGTCCAATATCTAGTTTGGCTATTCCTTTCTCATTTGTAAAAAGTTTCAACGGAATGATGGTTAATCCTTTTGTATCGATAGCTCTTTCGAGTTTTTTCAACTCTCTTTTATTGAGCAATAGTTTGCGCTCGCTTTTGGCTTTGTGATTAAACTGATTACCATATAAGTATTCCTCAATTTGGGTATTGACGGCAAATAATTCACCATTGTGAAACTCGCAAAATCCTTCAGTAATATTCGCTTTTCCTAAACGAATGGATTTAATCTCTGTCCCAGTTAAAACAATGCCAGCAGTATAAGTTTCGATTATTTCATAATCAAATTTGGCGCGTTTGTTCAGTATGTTTATGGTTTTTAACATGGAGGACAAATGTAGTAACAATTGTATGAAACAACAATAGTTTTGTAACTTTGCTTCATGGAAAATAAACAATCAAACAATCCACTTCACGGCATCACCCTTCAAAGAATACTCGAAATACTGATAGACTATTATGGTTTTGACACTTTGGGTGAGTTGATAAAAATTAAATGTTTTAACGAAAATCCAAGCATCAAATCAAGTTTGACTTTTTTGAGAAAAACAGCTTGGGCACGAAAAAAGGTAGAAGCGCTTTATATCCAAACGTTACGAAAATTTTAATAATTATTTCTTGAAATTCCTTTTTAATAAAGAATAAATAACGGTATCCCAAAACTTTCCTTCCCAAAGTTCATTCTCTAGTATATGCGCTTCCTTTACAAATCCATTTTTTTGCAAAACCCTTTCCGATGCTCTGTTTTCAGGATCAATTACCGCTTCGATCGAATGTAAATTTAGTTGTTCAAAACCATATTCTACAACTGCTTTTATGGCTTCGGTAATATATCCTTTTCCGTTGGTCTCGGGTAATGACATATACCCAATCTCCGCACGATGATTTTCGGGTTGAATTCTATAATGACCAATAATTCCAATTATTTTCGAGTTTCCTTTGATGGTAATTCCCCAATTAATTCCAATATTAGTATCAATTTTTTCATTAATCATAGTAATATGAGCCAAAGCATCTTCTTCTGTTTTTGCTAATGGTCTAGGGATGTATTTCATCGTTTCCAGATTGCCGCGAAGGGCTAATACTTCATTGACATCATCATTAGTAATCCTTCTTAGTATTAATCGTTCAGTATCTAAATTTTGAAAAGGATGAAAATTGATTTCTAACATGATAATTATTTTTGTGAAATTATAAAATTTCTATACTAAAATTACATTCAAAGGTGCTATTTTGTTCTACTAATTGAATGCCTTCTTTTTCTATAATATTTCCACTACTATCGAATGAATCAGCATAGCCAAACCAAGGTTCCAAACAAATAAAGGGCGCACCTACTTTTGTCCAAATCCCAAAATTGGGAAAATCTTTAAATTTAAAATTAAGAAACGGAATGTTATTCTCTAAAATTTGAATTTGATTTGATTTTAATGTTTTAAATAGCAAAGCATCTTCATCAAAAAGGGAATAGGATAGAGGTAAAATTCCATTATTTGTTGGAATTAGTTGTGTTTTTTCAGAAAGTAAGTCATTTTCCAACTTATAGCTTTTCAAGTTTTCATTGGCGTCAAATTGCAAACTATACGTTTCAAATTTATTTTTTAGGGCAAAAGCAGGATGGCCTCCAATCGAGAATGGAATTGTATTTATGTCTAAATTTAGCACTTTGTATTTGACCAATAATGCGGTATCATTTAATGAATAAATTATTTGTAATTCAAATTTGAAGGGATAAATTTTTAAAGTAGATTCGTTAAATTGTAATGAAAAAATTACATTATCATTCTTTTTATTTAAAATTTTAAAATTTAAATCTCTAGCAAATCCATGTCTTGTCAATTCATATACTTTTTCATTATAACTATAGGAATTGTTTTTTAAAGTACCAACAATTGGGAACAAGATAGGAGAGTGTTTGCCCCAATATTCGGGGTTTCCTTCCCAAATATACTCTCTGCCTGATATCCGATTTTTGAGCGAAATTAATTCAGCACCTTTATGATTTATAGTTGCCGATAAAGTTGAACTTGTGATTATTGTTTTCAATAGAAAATTATTTTTTTTAAAAAAAAGTTTGAATTACAAATATATTTTTTTAATTTTATTTCGCCCTTTAATCTTAATAGTAACTTAACCCTAATTATTATGACACCTATTTTCGAATTCATCGAAAAGGAAAAAATTCATTTACTTTCTTTTCCAAAATCTGAAGTTCTTATGTCAAAAGAAGAAGTTCATCAACGCAATCTAGATTTAAACAGAGCTCTTTCCCTCGGAAATCTTGAACATTCTAAAATTAAAATTTACTTTGAAGATAGCCAATCAAAAAAAGTTGTAGAAACTACTGTTTGGGCTATTACAGATCAAAGAGTTATTCTCAAAAGGGGCTATTCAATCCCCATAAATAGGATTTATAAATCTGCCTAAATTATTAGCCACTTTCCGAAGTGGCTTTTTTATTTTACTTTTTTTTTATTTAAAAGTAATTACTGTAAGAATATATCAGTTAATATTTTAATTATTATGCATTTCATCGATTTTATTTGTTATTTAAACGATAAAATTAGTATCATTGTCCAAGAAATCAAATAATACGTTCTTTCAATATTAATTAAATAAAGTATTTGCCCCACATCTACCAATTTAAATAATATGTTCTGTCAAAATTTTTAACCTTAAAGTGTTTGCCCCACATCTACTTTAAAAAACTTAACCTACTACTATGA
>JADBYA010000026.1 GCA_020403245.1 Flavobacterium sp.
ATTTATTCTCATCTTTTATCATATTGCCATTAGCATCATACTCATAATCTGCGTTACCTGAGTTTATATCTTTAAACCCTTTAGGGTCATTTGTATTATCGGTCACATTCACCAACTGATTTTTTAGGTTATCATCATAGTCATACACTAAATCATCAATTTCCATAAAACCATAAATGTTAGAATCAAAATCGCCATTGCGTTTCAAACTCTGAATATTGCCGTTTTTGTCATAATCCATTTGTTCGTTATACATATTGGTAATGGGATTACTCAAAGCAGGTTTTTGATAAAATGAGTTAATTAATCTATTCAAATTGTCATACTGATAGCCGTATTTTCGTATTACATTATCGGTACTGGTGCGCCAAAAGGTTTCGGAGAAAACAATTATATAAAAACGGAAGCTTTATTAGTATTTCTTTTTTCGTTAACCGAATTGCAAATGCTACGATTTTTGTTTTAATTTAAGTTGGTACTCGTCACAGACGAGCACCAGAGGGGGAAAATCCACAAACAATTATTAATTCAAAAATCATGAGTTCAAATTCAGAAACAAGTTACGGAGCAAGAACGGTAACGCAGAAAAACTAGTAGCCACACTACTAAATTATAACGGCTACGTAGCCGTAAAACCAGAGTACAGCACAACGAGCTACAGTGCCCTGATCGCTGATATCAAAAATCAGAACAAAGAGGCGCAGTTAAGAAATAGCAAATCTTTTTATATCAATTGATTTATCCAAAGACTTTCCCTTTTCAATACAATCAAATAAATCCATCGCCATAGACGGTGCCAGCATCACACCTCGTGTTCCAAGACCATTAAGAATATGCAGGTTTTTATAAATAGGGTGCGTTCCAATCAAAGGTCTTCTGTCTTTCACCGTAGGTCGAACACCAGCAAAATGTTCTACAATTTCAAAATCACAGGTTAGAATTTCTTTTATCCTGTCAAGAAGTTCTTGTTTGCCTTTATCGGTTAATGCGTCCGTTTTGTCTTCCCAATTATAAGTAGCGCCCACTTTAAAAAGATGATTTCCTAATGGGATAATAAAAACACTGGTATTGACAATCACATCAATATCCAATTCGGGTGCGCTAATGACAAACAATTCCCCTTTAGTACCATCAAGTGGTAAAGAGTTAAAAAACGGATTAGCATGCATCCCAAATCCTTCAGCAAAGACAATGTTCTTTGCTTTCACATTTTGATACTCCAAATGATCATCAAATAGTTCTAATTGACTATAATCAAAAGTGTTTTCTGCAAACAAATTCATTTGTTTTAAATACGCATGATAATGAGTAAGCAAAACAACCGTGTCAACATAACCGGTTTGCAAAACTTCGCCATAGCCAAAAGGAGAATCAATAGCAGTAAACTTTTTATGGCTTATAGTAGTAGAAAGAAACGGCGCTAAATTGGGTTTATCCGAAGCGGCAAACCAATTATTTTGTTCCTCTACAGAAAAGAACTTTCGGTAAACAGGTATTTTGAAATCAAATTGAATTTTAAGTTTTTTTTCAATACTCTCATAGAATCTATCGGCAATTTCAAGTTGCGCAGCAGCATTCCAAACTTCGCTAAACCGTTTCAAAATAACAGGATTATACAATCCACCAGCTATTTTGGTTGAGTTTTGAGAATAATTATCAAAAACCACAAACGATTTATTGTTTTGCAAAAGTGTTTCTGCAAAAGCAATACCCGCCAATCCGGAACCAACAATAATATAATCTAACATAAGGGTAAACTAAAAAAAACTCCCACCTTAAAGGTGAGAGTTTTATATTGTTTTAAGAAATATAGTTTAGTAATTCCACATATCAGACTCGAAACTACGTATTTTTTCTTTAACACGTTCCGATTCTAATAGTTGGTTTTGAGCATTATCTTTCATATAATCCTCAATTTTTCGATCACCATAAACATTCTCTTCTTTGTAAATCTGAGCGCTGAATCTGCGTGAATTTAACAAATGGTCAAAGGTAATAGACATGGCAGAGTTTTTGTCATTAAAAGCCCTGGCATCGTGAAGAATATCGCGAACTGCTGGGAAATAAACCCAAAACAATTCAATAACATCTCCGTTATCTTTACCAATATCTCTTGCCTCTGGAGCAACAGGACAAATAGCTATCAAACGATATTTCAATTCTCCTTGTCGTTTGTCAAAATACCAAAATCCTTTTACTTTATACCCAGAAATATCTTGAGCACCCAATTCTCTTTTGTCGATATACTGAGGATCAAGTACTGCTGCCGGAGCAGAAGGAACAGTTTCGGTTACCCATGTTTTACCTTGCTTTACTTTACGTGTAGTAGGTTTTGGATAAAACTCATCATAATGATCGTTAATATAATCTTTACCAGCAGGGATTGTATCAACAAAAGTAAAGGATGAACCCATATCCTTAAATGATTTTTTGGTATTAAAATAATCATCAGAATAAACTTCAGTAATAGCACCACTCTTAATGTTTTTTAGCAAAACATCAAACAATGATCTTCTTTCTTTTCCAACAAATGCGGTATCAACCGGATAATACAAAGGAAAATTAATTCTTTCATCAATATCAATCAACTCCCATACCGTTTTACCCATCAAAATATCCCTATCATGAACATATCCATAAGGCAATGGCTTGTCATTATCAGAAATTAATTGCGCATCTGATTTTTTACCAATCTCAGCGGGAGTTTTGGCATTAAGCAAATTAGTTTGAGCAATAGTACTAAAGCTCATAGCTAATGCTACCGGGACGAATAAAAGATTTTTAATTTTCATAATTTGTAGTTTAAGTTATAGTAGGTATTGATAACTCAATTCATTATTGTATTTCATATACAACCGGAGCTGCATCTTTTGTTATTACATTAGCGCCACCAACAATCTTAGTTTTAATTTCTGAAATAGTAATCTGATCACCTCTTGTTGCTCTTGCTAAAGCAGCTTTACATTGTCCGTTTACTCTATCTCCATTAACAATAATAGCCGGTTGACCTGGAACTTTAAATGTAAAACGTGTAACTTGGAAAGTTAAATCATATAAGAAATCATTTAACTCTGCAGTAACTTGAGATACTTCTAAACGTGATTTAGCACCTTTCAAAACACCAACTTGCTTTCCTATTGCACCAGCTGGAGCAGGAATATTTTTAATTCTAAATACTTTTTTATCAACAGCAGATTTACCATCAGCCATTTTACCGGTAACAGAAACGATTACTTCAGTACCTGAACCTGGGTTTAAGTTGTATTTACCCCCTTTGCCTGATTTGGTTAAACCAGTGGCTGAAGCAGTCACATCGCTATCAGGAATACCAGCAAATGATATCGTCATAGGATTTTCTAAACCTCTATAAACCACATTCATTTTATCTGCTGAAATGTTAGCAGAATTAGGACGAGGAACCACTACATATTTCCCTTCAAATTTCAACGGCACTGGTTTTCCGTCTTCCATAAAAGAGAACGTACCGTTAATCGTTTTTTCTCCAACACCACCAGCAGTCATCGAGATAACGGCTTGACCATTTTCAATTTTACCTGGACCAGAAAAACTAGTAGGTACCGTATTTGCGTCGTATTTACCCAATACCACTTTCCCTTTTACAGTCTCGCCTTCAAAGAAAACATTCTTATCTAAAACCACCATGGCTTGGAAATTTTTCAAAGAAGCAGCTTGTGCAATAGTATTTCCGATTAGTGCATTGTAAATGTCTTGTTCGGTGGCATGAACATCATTCTCCATACTAGTTAATTTTGCAATAGAAGCAACTGCTGGAAATCCTTCAAAATGGTATGATAAGTATTTTTTAGAAACACCCTCCTTGTCTTTAACATTCGCTAAATTAAATTTAGTTTTAATATTATTGATGATTGGTTGGTACTTAACATCGTTACCAAATACAGCGATTATTTCTTTTTTGTAATTTTCAATCTTAGCAATAATTTCGTTTCCTTTAGCGGAATAGCCATCACCTTTGAACCAATTTTCATCGATGTATGCGCCCTTATCCATTGCCTCATAGGGTAATTTGCCATCTTTACCTCGCTCAAATTCCTTAGCAACATCTGATTTTAAAGACCCTAAATAAACATAAAGTTTTTTTGAAATTGCTTGAACCTGGTTTGCTTTGTCTAAAGGAGCTTTAAAACGAGTAGGATCATCGCTTGCTTTTTGTTCCAAAGTAGTCAATAAACTTTTATTATATTCTTCTGAAAATTTATTTACGCCTTCAAATTTTTCGTTCATTAAACCGAACGCGGTCAATACTTCTTTTGACATATTTAATGCCAACATTGCGATGAAAACCAAGTACATCAGGTTAATCATCTTCTGTCTAGGGGTTAATTTTCCTCCTGCCATTTTTTCTAATTAGTTTAAATTATTATTTTTTTAAAATATATAGTTATAAAACTAATTATCCTTTGTTACTCATTGCAGAAAGCATTCCACCATATACATTATTCAATGTAGAAAGGTTGGAAGTCAGACTTTGCATTTGATCTTTTAATTTTAAATTGTTTTCAGCAACCTCATTGTTAATTTGTGCGCTTCTTTCTGCGCTTTGCACTTGAACTTGATATAAACCATTCAATGTTTCTAATTGAGAAGCTGCTTTTGTCATTTCTTCAGCATATTTTTTTGTTGAAGCAACCGAATCTACTGTTGGGGAAATTGCCTTAGCAGCACCTTCAAAATTCTTGATGCTATTTCCTAAACTTGCCATTAATTCTCCATCAATTTTAGCTTCTTTCAACATAGCATCTAGTTTTTGTGACAATAAACCTTGAGCATCTTTAGGGTCTTCTTTTTTTTCTTTTTCTTTGGCTTGACCACCTGCTAATTCCGGATAAACCAATGACCAATCTAGTTCGGTGTCTGGAGCATCAAAAGCCGATAAAGCAAAAATAAATGCCTCTGTTAGAAGTCCAATGATTAGTAATGCACTAGCAAATGGCCAGTGTTGTATTTTGAATAATGCTCCTACGATTACAACTGCCGCTCCCATACCGTAAGCGAAATTCATTGTTTTTTTGCTTAATAATGCCATAATAATAAAAATTTTAGTTAGTTAGTTAAGTTTTAAATATAATTAAGTTTAGTTTTAAATTACTTTCTTGGTGCTTTTCCGTTTTTAGTTACTTGAGTTCCCATGTAATCTTGAACCGTTCTGAAACCTATGTAACTTCTAGCGGTATCGGCGTATTCAAAATCTCTAGTTGCATTTTGCATGAAATAAGCAACATCTTTCCACGAACCTCCACGAACAACTTTTCTCATGTTTTTATTGTCGGAAACAGTAGGGTTCATGGAAGAAACAAATTCGTATGCAGCAGCATCATAGGAAGAGTCTGTCCATTCTGATACGTTTCCTGACATATTATATAAGTTGTAACCATTTGGTTCGAATGATTTAGCTTCTACTGTATATAGAGATTGGTCAGCTGCATAATCACCACGATTGGGTTTGAAATTGGCTAAGAAACATCCTCTGTCATTTTTTGCATATGGCCCACCCCATGGGTAAGTAGCAGATTCTAATCCTCCTCTTGCAGCATATTCCCATTCTGCTTCTGTAGGTAATCTGAAGGTATTAATTAAATCTTGTTTCTTCTTTTTGGATTTGATGTATGCGTTTTTATTTAATGTTCTCCATGCACAAAAAGCTTTAGCTTGTTTCCAATTTACGCCAACTACAGGATATTCCCCATAAGCTTGATGCCAAAAATAATCGTTATGCATTGGCTCATTGTATGAATAAGAAAAATCTTTGATCCAAACTGTAGTATCTGGATAAATTTCTAGTTGTTCTGTTTTAATAAAAGAACTTCTTTTTCCAACTTTAGCTTTTGCAGCAGCTTGAATGTCCATCCAAGAGTATCTGAACTTTAATTTTCTTGCGTCTATAGTTCTTAAACCGTTGAAAGATTCTGCAACTGGTAAATACATACTATCCATCACTTCTGAATAATATTCATCTGGATATTTACTAGTCTCTTTTATAAGTTTAACTTTCCTATTCAATCTTCTTCCTGCGAAAGGATCGTCATCAGTTCCGACACTATAGTAATTCTCATACATATACTTGTCATAAGGAGTCATTTTTGCCGGGTCGGAATCATTGAAAGCAAAATCACCAATACTTCCGGCATTTTTACCTCCTTTACCTCCAGAGCCAGCAGTTTGACCAACTTCATCTGCAAGTATTGCCAAACGTACTCTAATTGTGGAATCTTTAACCCATTCCACAAATTGACGGTATTCACTATTTGTGATTTCAGTTTCATCCATATAAAATGCTCTGACTGTCACTGTTTTTGTAGGTGCATCTTGAATATTAGCTAAATCATCATCTGATTTACCCATAATGAATGCTCCTCCTGGGATTAATGACATCCCAAAAGGTTTCTCAGGATTCCATTTTTTCCCTTTAACTCCTACTAACTCACCTTTGTCGCTCGATCGACCACAGCTTGTTAATAAAGCTAAAACTGATGCGAATGCAATGAACTTCTTCATATATATTGGGGTTATTTTAATACTCTATTTTAAGGCCGTAAACCTATTTATTATTTTTCAAAAAAGCAATTAAATAATATTAAATTTTAATTTATGTAATCTTCATTTATTAATTGACTTTTCAAAAGTAGAACAAAAAAAGGAAACAAAAAAATATTTTATCGATAAAATGCACTTTAAAGCCGTTTAAATGCATTTTTGGTGCTTTTTTGTAGTCTTTAATTTATAAAAATTACAAATTTGTTTTTAAATTTTATAATTAAATGCTGTTTTTTCGTTTAGCTTTCCACCATCTTTCAGGAATTTCCTGATTACATGCTGTTAAATATTCATCATTTGAACAAGGTAATAACGTGTTTTTTTTTAGTTTATTGTGTTGCCCTTCAAAAATATTAATTTCTATCCACCATCTATCTGTTTTATTACTCTTGTAGAATATCAATTCTTCTGTTTCTAACGGAACGATATACTTTAAATAATTCTCTTTGGAACCAAAAGGATACTCATTGGATCGATAATTTACCCCTTCAATAAAATACCAAATAACTTGGGCAATAAGCACTGATTCTTCTTTGTTGTTGTTATGATGAAACAATCCTAACGAACTGACTTTATCACTAATTCCAGCATATCTTGATAAACTACAAATTTCCTTTCCGTCAAATCCATTCGGAGTAAAGTTAATACTATTTCCTGAACAAGAAGACTTTACGGCATTTAAATCAATGCTGACAATATCGGCGTCTCTTAATACTGGTTCAGATAATTCAATATTTGTAGCAATTTCACCTAATCTATAAGCATCAAAATATAATTTTTCTATTAAATCTATTTCCTCTTGTGAATTATAATAGGTTTGATATCCTATATTACTATAATTGAAAAGATTGTTGGGTTCGTCTAAAATTATTTTGGACAAATAGGAATTTGATGTAATCGCTTCATCCTGCTTTCCAAAATCAAACTTACTATCAATAGCAACCAAATTGACCATTTGTTCCATAGAATCGTATGCTCTATATAAAGGATAGGTTAAATCTTGACTTCCACCTATTATTATAGGTATAATGCCTTTTTTTATTAATTTGGAAGCTACTTTCTGCAAAGCAAAATAAGTGTCCGCTAATGAATTTCCTGGGAGAATATCTCCTAAATCGGAAATGGAACTGTGCCAATTACCCGGGAATAAACCATATAATTCTTTACGAATAGCATTTAAGTCCACTGCTTCAAATGCTTTTAAATCGCCACGATTTTCTAAAACACCAATAATCGCAATGGTAACTTGATCAATGTCTGGAAAGTCATTATCCGTATGAAAAGCTACTTTACTTCCCAAATGTTGCGAAGAAAGCCCTTTTATATATTGAATAATTTCGTTATCAACTGGTGATAGAAAATCAAATTCCATAGTTTATTTCTTTTTAGCAGGTGCTTTTTTGGTTGCAGCTTTTTTTGCTGCAGGTTTAGCTGCGCTCCGTTTGGCTTTGCCTGGGATTTTTCCTGGCGTTTTCTTTTCGATTAACTCTTTAACTTGTTCCAAAGTCAATTTTGAAGCATCAACATCTTTATTTAATTCAATCTTGATTTTGCCCTTCGTAATTTCAGATTTTCCCCAACGGGCTTTTTGAACTAAAATCCCTTCTTCTTCCCAATTATGAATAACCTTATCAATGTTCTTTTGTAATTTATCTTCTATCAATTCAGCCACATCCGATTGTGAAAGATTTTCGAAATTGTATTTTTTAGAAACATTGATGAAAATTCCATTCCATTTGATAAAAGGTCCAAACCTACCTGTTCCTTTTTGAACTCCTTCTCCTTTATAGGTAGCGATTGGCGCATCGGCTTTGGCTTTTTCATTAATCAATTCTTGCGCTCTAACCATAGTTACGTCTAATGGATCTTCTCCTTTTGGTAAGGATATGAATTGCTTTCCGAAACGAACATATGGGCCAAAACGACCATTGCTTACTTCCACTTCTTCTCCTTTATATTCTCCTAATGTTTTTGGCAATAAGAATAAATTCAACGCTTCTTCCAAAGTGATATTACTGATATTTTGTTCGTGTCGCAAACTAGCAAATTGTTTTTCTTCATCATCTGCTTCGCCAATTTGAGCCATTGGACCGAACTTCCCTAAGCGAACTAAAACCTGTTTGCCTGTTTTTGGGTCTTTACCTAATATTCTTTCACCGCTTTCTCTTTCGGCATTGTCTTGAACTTCGAGAACATTGGGGTGGAATTTATTATAGAAATCCTGCATCATTTTTGCCCAATCAATATTCCCTTCGGCTATTTCGTCAAAATCTTGTTCAACTTTGGCAGTGAAATTATAATCTAATATGGACGAAAAATTCTTCACCAAAAAGTCATTTACAATCGTTCCGATGTCTGTTGGTACTAATTTCCCTTTATCAGAACCTGTCATTTCAGTTAAAACTTGACTTTTTACTTCTCCCGATTTCAATACTAACTGGTTGTATTTTCTTTCAGAACCTTCAAAGCTTCCTTTTTCGATATAGGTTCTTGCAATAATGGTTGAAATAGTTGGCGCATAAGTGGAAGGACGACCAATACCTAATTCTTCTAATTTTTTCACCAATGCAGCTTCTGTGTAACGGCTTGGTGCTTGGGTAAATCGTTCTTTGGCTACTATTTGTTGATTAACTAATTTTTCATTTACTTTCAGCGCAGGCAACATGCCTTCTTGCTCTTCATCGTCATCATCACTTCCTTCTAAATACACTTTTAGGAAACCTTCAAACTTGATTACTTCGCCTGTGGCTTGGAATACTTCCGAATGATTATTGGCTTCAATCTTAACGTTAGTTCGTTCTAATTCGGCATCGCTCATTTGGGACGCCAACGTTCTTTTCCATATCAAATCGTATAAACGCGCTTGGTCTCTTTCTACATTCACAATATGACGCGACATATCCGTTGGGCGAATCGCTTCGTGTGCTTCTTGTGCACCTTTACTTTTGGTGGCAAATGTTCTTGGTTTTGAGAACTCACGTCCATATGATTTAGTGATTTCAGCTTGTGCAGCATCCATCGCTTCTTTGGAAAGGTTCACACTGTCGGTTCTCATATAGGTAATCAATCCGGCTTCGTATAAACGTTGTGCTATTTGCATTGTAATTCCAACAGGCAAGTATAATTTTCGGGCAGCTTCTTGTTGCAAGGTCGATGTTGTAAAAGGTGCTGCTGGTGATTTCTTGGTGGGTTTGGTTTCTAAATCGGCTACCTTATAAGTAGAACCGATATTTTTGTTTAGAAAATCTTCCGCTTCTTTTTTGGTGGCAAAGTTTTTTGGCAATTTGGCTTTCACCACTTTTCCAGCTTCGTTAGTAAATTCTGCTGTAACCGAATAGGAAGCTACAGGCTTGAACTCTTGTATTTCTCTTTCTCTTTCAACAATCAAACGCACTGAAACCGATTGTACTCTACCGGCAGATAAGCCGCCTTTTACTTTTTTCCATAAAACAGGAGAAAGTTCATATCCTACCAATCTGTCTAAAACTCTACGCGCTTGCTGGGCATTAACTAAATTATAATCGATTTCTCTTGGATTATCGATGGCTTTTAGAATAGCATTCTTGGTGATTTCGTGGAAAACAATACGTTTGGTTTTACTTTTATCTAGTTTTAATTCTTCGGCTAAGTGCCAAGAGATGGCTTCTCCTTCGCGGTCTTCATCGGAAGCTAACCACACCATATCGGCAGACTTGGCTAGTCCTTTTAGCTTGGTAACCAATGCTTTTTTATCGGCAGAAACTTCGTATTTTGGTTTAAAACCATTCAATACGTCTACTCCTATTTCTTTGGAAGGCAAGTCGGCAATGTGCCCATAACTTGACTCAACTTGGTAGTCGTTCCCTAGAAATTTTTCGATTGTCTTGGCTTTTGCCGGTGACTCCACGATAACTAAATTCTTTGCCATATCCCTATTGTTTGTGTGGGCAAAAGTAGCAGTTTTTTTTATAAAACAAGTTTTTGACAAAAATCTAACATAATTTCACTCTAAAACTTTTCTTAAACCTTCTCTGCCATCTTGTCATATTTTAGAATTTTGTATTATCTTTGCTTTCGTGATTCCGATAAAATTGGGATTTATACTAATGTTAAGTTGAGATTCCGATAAATCGGAATGACAAATTTGGAATATGGAAAAGGTAATAGAAGAGAAAAAACAAGGCACCAGTCTTGTTTTGGAACAAAAAGAAGGTAATACCAAAAAACTATTTATAGAAAGCTATGGCTGTGCGATGAATTTTTCGGACAGTGAGATTGTAGCATCTATTTTGACCGAACAAGGTTATAATACAACTCAGAATTTAGAGGAAGCCGACTTGGTTTTGGTGAACACTTGTTCTATCAGAGACAAGGCAGAGCAAACGGTGAGAAAGCGTTTGGAGAAATACAATGCGGTGAAACGCAGTATCAATCCGGGGATGAAAGTGGGTGTTTTGGGTTGCATGGCAGAGCGATTGAAAGACCAGTTTTTGGAACAAGAAAAAATTGTGGATATGGTTGTTGGTCCTGATGCTTACAAGGATTTGCCCAACTTGTTGAAAGAAGTGGAAGAAGGTAGAGATGCTATCAACGTGATTTTATCAAAAGATGAGACTTATGGCGACATTGCACCGGTTCGTTTGAATACTAATGGTGTGAATGCCTTTGTTTCTATTACTCGTGGTTGCGACAATATGTGTACGTTTTGCGTGGTTCCTTTTACTCGAGGAAGAGAACGCAGCCGTGAACCGCAGAGTATCTTGGAAGAAATCAAAGATTTGTGGGACAGAGGTTTTAAGGAAGTTTGTTTACTAGGACAAAACGTAGATAGTTACCTTTGGTATGGTGGCGGATTGAAGAAAGATTTTGTAAAAGCTACCGAAATGCAACAAGCCACGGCTACTGATTTTGCACAATTGCTGGAACAATGTGCCATAGCTTTCCCCAAAATGCGTTTTCGCTTTTCGACTTCTAATCCGCAAGACATGCATGAAGAAGTGTTGCATGTAATTGCTAAATATGATAATGTTTGTAATTATATTCACTTACCGGTACAAAGTGGTAGCACACGTATATTAAAGGAAATGAATCGCCAGCATACTCGCGAAGAATACATGGCATTGATAGATAAAATAAAAAGAATTTTACCTGGTTGTTCTATTTCACAAGACTTGATTGCAGGTTTTCCAACAGAAACAGAGGAAGATCATCAAGATACCTTGAGTTTGATGGAATATGTGGAATATGATTTTGGCTATATGTTTTCCTATTCTGAACGTCCGGGTACTTTGGCAGCCAGAAAAATGGAAGACGATGTGCCAGAAGCAATAAAGAAAAGACGTTTGCAAGAGATTGTAGATTTACAACAAAAGCTAAGCGAGAAGAGAACCAAGCGTTTCTTGGGCGAAACCGTAGAAGTTTTAATTGAAAAAGAATCAAAGAAATCGGCTCAACACTGGAGCGGCAGAAACTCAGAAAATGTGGTGACGGTTTTCCCAAAAGGGGATTATAAAGTTGGAGATTTTGTGATGGTAAAAGTGAATGATTGTACTACGGCAACGTTGATTGGAGAAGCGGTGGGTTTTAGTGAAATGCAAACTAACTAAAGTCACAAATTACACAAATTTTCACAAATTAATCTTGCCAAATAAACACTATTGACTGAAAATTTGGTTTTAAAGACTGAAAGTCTAATAAGTTGAGAAAAAATATTTTTTGCCACAAATTAGACAAATTAGCCCGAATTAATTTGTGTAATTTGTGTAATTTGTGGCAAAGTTTTGTAGATGATAAAGGGGAAATGCAGAAAAGTGCATAGTTTTAACTGTTTTTGTTACAAATAATGATGGAAAATAATTCTGAATTTTATTACAAGAAAGACGAAAATTACACTATTGTTGGCATTTGTATGGAAGTTCATCGAATTTTAGGACCAGGATTATTGGAGATAGTTTATAAAGATGCTTTAGAAATTGAATTTAACAAAAATAACATTCCTTTTGTTAGAGAAAAAGAGTTTATTATTAATTATAAAGGAAATATTCTGCCTCATAAATTTTACGCAGACTTTGTTGTTTTTGATGATATTATATTGGAAATAAAGTCAGTTAAAGAAATTAATAACGAACATATTGCACGTACATTAAATTATATGAGACTTGCAGACACACCAGTTGGTATCATTGCAAACTTTCAAAACAAATCATTGGATCATAAAAGATTAGTGATTTAATTTCAAAAAAATAATTTGTGAAAATTTGTGTAATTTGTGGTTAAATAAAAAAAGATACTGAAATAAATTCAGCATAAAATGGAATCAGTTCAAAACATAAAACAACGGTTTGAGATTATTGGGAATGACCCAAAACTCAATCGTGCCATAGAGAAAGCCATTCAGGTTGCTCCTACTGATATTTCGGTATTGGTAGTGGGTGAAAGTGGCGTTGGGAAGGAGAGTATTCCAAGAATTATCCACTCGCTTTCCCATAGAAAACACGGAAAATACATCGCTGTAAACTGTGGAGCAATTCCAGAAGGAACTATCGATAGTGAGCTTTTTGGTCATGAAAAAGGCGCTTTTACTGGAGCAACCAACACCAGAGAAGGGTATTTTGAAGTAGCCGATGGCGGAACCATTTTTTTAGATGAAGTGGGCGAATTGCCTTTAACCACTCAAGTTCGTTTGCTTCGTGTTTTGGAAAATGGCGAGTTTATAAAAGTAGGTTCATCTCAAGTACAAAAAACGAATGTTCGAATTGTAGCGGCTACCAATGTGAATTTATTTGATGCAATTGAAAAAGGCAAATTCCGTGAAGATTTATACTATCGTTTGAGTACGGTCGATATTCCAATTCCACCTCTGCGCGACAGAAAAGATGATATTCATTTATTGTTTCGAAAATTTGCAGCCGATTTTGCTCATAAATATAAAATGCCTCCAATTAAATTGAGCGATGATTCTATTCGTTTTTTACAAAAATACCGTTGGAGTGGAAACATTCGTCAGTTGCGCAATGTAGCCGAACAAATTTCGGTATTGGAAACCAATCGTGACATTTCGTTAGCCACTTTACAATCCTATTTACCACTTGAAGGCAGTACTTTACCCTCAGTCATTGGTGGAAAAAAATCGGAAAGTGATTTTTCTACCGAAAGAGATATTTTGTACAAAGTACTTTTTGATATGAAAAGCGATTTGAATGATTTGAAAAAATTGACTTTGGAATTAATGAAAAACGGTTCTAAAATGCAAGACATTAATCCGAGTTTAATTCAAAAAGTATATGGTTCAAAAGAATCGGAAAATGAAATTTCGTTTGAAGAAGATACAAGAATGAATGTTATACCAAAACAAAATCAATCGCAACATTCAGCATTTGATGATGAAGAGGAACAGAATTATTTAGACGCAGAAACTGTTGAAGAGGAAGAAGTTTTGAAATTAGAGCAAAAAGAAATTGAACTCATCAAAAAATCATTGGAACGCCACAAAGGCAAAAGAAAAGCTGCCGCCGATGAGTTGGGAATTTCCGAAAGAACATTGTATCGAAAAATTAAGCAGTATGACCTGTAAATTTTTTCATTACAATGCTACACATGTTAAGTTTATAATATCAAATATATTTTTATGAAAAATATTTTTTTTCTACTGACTATTGCTATCACATTATTCTCTTGCAGTAATGATGATAGTAAAACCATAATCAACCCAAATTTACTTCTAAGGGTTGATTTTTATCCAGGGACAACTTTTGAAGAGCGATGGAATTTTAATTCGGATGGATTATTAATCAATATAACCAATTCAGACAACGAATTAATAGAGTTATTTCTTTACGATACAAATAACAATGTTATACAAAACACAAAATATAGTTCGGGGTTACCAACTGAAAATTACCTTATTACATACAACTCAAGTAATAAAATTACAAGTATTAATGGAAAAAATTACAATTATAGTGTTTCAGAAAATCGTTATTACTACACTTTAGGAAATGAAAGTTTTTCTTGTGAGTTAAATACAGACGGCATAGCAACTCATTATTTAGATTTTTTTGATTTCCCTGATGAAGGCGATGATATCCAAACTGAATTTGATTTTCAATATGAAAATGGTAATATGTTAAGTTATTCAGGTTTCGGAAGTAGCTTGGGTGAAATTGAAGCACATTTTAATTATGGAAACGTTATTAATCCATTAAAAATGGCTACACTCCCAGTATTAAAGATAAAGTCAATCCTAGACCCCCATTTTTTTAATGACGGTATTTCTTCCAATAACATAAAAGAATATAAAAGGTATTCCTTGATAGATCCCGAGACTCATTCATTTGGCATACTAATTTACCCAAGTAATAAAATAGAATTACTATCACAAGAAAATTATTCAAATGGCGTATATGAATCTACTTTAACAAATTCTTATTACTACTACCAAGGTGATGTAATTCCATAATTCAAAATAAAGAATTACTTTAGCCGTCTTTAATTGTTATAATGAAGATTTTTAAAATACTTACACTTTTTATTCTCTTGCTCAGCATCAACAGTTGCTCCGTTTATAATTTTACAGGAACAGGAAAAATTGATGCTAAAACCTTTCAGGTAAATTATTTTCAGAATAATGCAGATTTGATTGAACCAGGAATTGAAAGAACTTTCACCATTGAACTTCAGGAAATAATTCAAAATCAAACCAATTTGAATTTAACTAGCTCCAATGGCGATTTACTATATGAAGGGGAAATTACTGATTTTAGAATCACACCGATGACCGCTACTTCCGATCAAACGGCTTCACAAAACAGATTAACTATTAGAATAAATGTTCGATTTAGTAATAAAAACAAAGAATCCGATAATTTTGAAAAATCATTTTCATTTTTTCATGATTATGATGGATCAAAACAACTTGTAGGATCAACGCTTTCAGAAGCGCTTGATGTGATTTTTGAGCGAATCACACAAGATATATTTAATGAATCATTAGCAAAATGGTAGAAAACTCAGTAGGCAGTTTTCAGTCGCAGTGAACAGTCGCAGTGAACAGTCGCAGTGAACAGAAAAGACTTGAAACGTGAAACTTGAAACCCGAAACAACCGATAAAAAATTGAACCTAACAGATTATACATACTTACTCAACAAACCCGACACTATCAACGACAGACATGCCCAAGCATTAGATACTGTTTTGAATGCATTCCCCTATTTGCAAAGTGCTCACGTTTTGAAGTTAAAACATCTGTATAATGAAGAAAGCTTTAATTATAACCATGCACTGAAAGTTGTCGCTGCTTATACTACAGACAGAAGTATCTTATTTGATTTTATAACTTCAGATGTATTTGTTTCAGTTCAAAAAGGGTTGTATGAAAAAAAACTAGCAGAGTTAATGAACATGAGTGTTATAGAAAGTGAAGAAGTAATTGTTGAATACAAACCATCAATTGACCCTTTAGAACAATCCATTTTAACCTCCATAAAGGAAGCTTCAACACCAGAAGAACTAAAAGTTTCGGAAAAACTAGCCATTGGAAAACCTTTAGAATTTTCAAGAAATGAAAAACATTCTTTTCAAGAATGGTTGCAACTGTCCCGATTAAAACCAATTGAGAGAGAAAAACCAACAAAGGAAACACCTTTGATTGATCATGAGAAAATGAAAAAATTGGATTTAATTGATAAATTTATCGAAAATAATCCTAAAATTTCTCCCATTGCAAAAGATGCTACTGTTGTAGCAATTGAGCCAATTGATGAGGATAATAGTTACTTGATGACGGAAACCTTAGCGAGAGTTTATTTAGAACAAAAAAAATACCAACGCGCCATTCAAGCTTATGAAATATTAATTTTGAAATATCCAGAAAAAAGTAGTTTCTTTGCAGACCGAATTTCGGATATAAAAATTTTACAACAAAATAATAATTAATTACAATACATCATGTTTACAATTTTTTTAGTATTAATAACGATTGTTTGTTTCTTATTAATAATTGCAGTTATGGTCCAAAACCCTAAAGGTGGTGGTTTATCGTCCTCATTAGGTGGTTCTCAAATGCTTGGTGGTGTCCAAAAAACAACCGACTTTTTAGACAAAAGTACTTGGTTTTTAGCTGGAGCGTTAATCGTTTTAATTTTATTGTCAAGTTTAAGTTTTCCAAGCTTATCAGGTCAATCAGATTCAAAAGTCATTGATAATACAGAATCTGTTGCTCCTAAAACCACAACCAATAAAGCAACACCAGCTAAACCGGTTGAAACTCCAAAAAAATAATTTAGACAGATAAAAAATATAAAATGCCAGCGCTGACATGCTGGCATTTTTTTTAGGAAAAAATGTCAGCAATTATGGCTTGGCACAGTTTCTGAATTACACGCTACATAAATCTTATAACATAAAAAATAATTATTATGACATTAAACATTAAACCACTTTCAGACAGAGTTATCGTGGAACCTGCAGCAGCAGAAACCCAAACGGCATCTGGAATTATTATACCAGATACCGCAAAAGAAAAACCACAAAAAGGAACTGTAGTTGCTATAGGAAATGGCAAGAAAGACCAACCATTGACGGTAAAAGTTGGCGACACTGTTTTGTATGGTAAGTATGCAGGAACCGATTTAAAATTTGATGGTAAAGATTATTTAATCATGCGTGAAGATGATATTCTTGCTGTAATTTAATCAGTATTAAAATTTGAGAATTAAGTATTAAGACTAAAATTAAAAAAAATAAAATTAAAATGGCAAAAGATATAAAATTTGATATTGAAGCGAGAGATGGTTTAAAACGAGGCGTTGATGCATTAGCAAACGCTGTAAAAGTAACTTTAGGACCAAAAGGAAGAAATGTAATTATTTCTAAATCATTTGGCGGACCAACAGTTACCAAAGATGGTGTTACGGTTGCAAAAGAAGTAGAATTGAAAGACCCATTGGAAAATATGGGTGCTCAAATGGTTAAAGAAGTCGCTTCAAAAACCAATGATTTGGCTGGAGATGGAACAACAACAGCAACCGTTCTGGCTCAAGCCATTGTAAAAGAAGGACTGAAAAACGTAGCTGCTGGTGCCAACCCAATGGACTTAAAAAGAGGTATTGACAAAGCTGTTGAAGCTATCGTTGCTGACCTTGGAAAGCAAGCTCAAGTAGTAGGTAGTGATTCTGAGAAAATTAAACAAATTGCTTCAATATCTGCTAACAATGATGAAGTAATTGGTGAACTTATTGCAACTGCTTTTGGTAAAGTAGGTAAAGAAGGTGTAATAACTGTTGAAGAAGCTAAAGGAACTGATACTTATGTAGATGTTGTAGAAGGGATGCAATTTGACAGAGGGTATTTGTCACCTTATTTTGTAACCAACCCAGAAAAAATGGAGGTGGAATTAGAAAGACCTTACATCTTATTATACGATAAAAAAGTGTCTTCTTTAAAAGAATTACTTCCAGTTTTAGAACCGGTTGCTCAGTCAGGAAAACCATTGTTGATTATTGCCGAAGATGTTGATGGCGAAGCGTTATCCACTTTGGTAGTAAACAAATTGCGTGGTGCTTTGAAAATTGCAGCGGTTAAAGCTCCAGGTTTTGGAGACAGAAGAAAAGCCATGTTAGAAGATATCGCTATCTTAACTGGCGGAACTGTAATTGCAGAAGAAAGCGGTTATACACTAGAAAATGCTACTCTAGAAATGCTTGGAACAGCAGAAAAAGTTACCATTGACAAAGACAATACAACTATTGTTAACGGTGCTGGTGATGCAGATTTGATTAAAAATCGTGTGAACCAAATCAAAGGTCAAATGGAAACTACAACATCTGATTATGACAAAGAAAAATTACAAGAACGTTTGGCTAAATTAGCTGGTGGTGTTGCCGTTCTTTATGTAGGTGCAGCTTCTGAAGTAGAAATGAAAGAGAAGAAAGATAGGGTTGACGATGCATTACATGCTACTCGAGCTGCTGTAGAAGAAGGCATTGTTGCTGGTGGTGGTGTTGCGCTTCTTAGAGCAAAAAATGTCTTAGCAAACCTAAAGTCTGAAAATGCAGATGAAGCTACAGGAATTCAAATCGTTTCACGTGCTGTGGAGTCACCCTTAAGAACAATTGTTGAAAATGCAGGACTTGAAGGGTCTGTAGTAGTAGCAAAAGTGACCGAAGGAAAAGGAAACTATGGTTACAATGCCAAAACTGACGAATATGTAGATATGCTTAAAGCCGGAATTATTGACCCTAAAAAAGTAACTCGTGTAGCGCTTGAAAATGCTGCATCTGTAGCTGGAATGATTTTGACAACCGAATGTGCCTTGGTAGAAATAAAAGAAGAAAATGCTGGTGGTGGAATGCCAATGGGTGGCGGAATGCCGGGGATGATGTAATTCAAAGTGAGAGATACGAAGTAAAAAGTACAAAGTATTTATTCTAAAAATGCCTCAATTTGCAATGCCCCCAAAAAGTTAGACACTATTTGGGGGTATTTTTTATTCTTCTTTTTCTTCTTTCGGATGTTTCTTAATCATTTTCAAAAAGACTGGGAAAGTAGAAATCAAAATAATCCCGATGACAATTTTCTCTATATGATGTTTTAAATCAATATCATATTTTTCCAAAAACATGCCATATAAATAATGTCCAGCAAAAATTAAGGTAAATGACCAAATAAAAGAACTTACAATATTATAAAACATGAATTTCTTTTTATCCATAGTCACAATTCCAGCAACAATGGGTGCAAATGTTCTCACAATAGGCAAAAAACGAGCAAATATTATCGCTTTTCCACCATATCTTTCAAAGAAATCTTTCGATTGTATTAAGTATTTTTTCTTAAACCAAAAACTATCCTCTTTTTTATATAAATAATAACCACTCTTTGCTCCAAACCAATACCCCGCCATATTTCCAAAAATTCCAGCAACTGCTACTAGTATTGACAATAAAACCACATTAATCAAATCGCTTTCGATAAAAGTAAAATTCTCTACTAAACTACGACTATAAATTCCTGCCAAAAAAAGTAAACTATCACCCGGTAAAAAGAAACCTGCAAATAATCCCGTTTCGGCAAACACGATAAACAGTACTATCCAAAGGCCAACTTTCACCCCTGCAATAGACATTGTTATATAAAACTCAGGGTTTAACAATTGCAACCAATCAAAATCATTCATACAGTAAAAAATATAATGTGTTAAAATCGAGCGTGAAATTAATCAAATTTTTTGGGATAATTAAGTAAGAAGTATTATTGTTTATAAAACCAAATTTTGTAGTACTGAAAAGGAAATCGTATGATTCATAAAATCATTAGCGATAGACGAAGTAACATAATGATTTAAATAGCCAACTTCTAATCTAGTAGTATTATTAATATTCAATCCAAGTCCTACAAAAAATCTGTTTTGCTCTATAAAATTCCTGTTTATATTATTATCTCCCAACGTAAAAAAAATTTCATCTTGTAAAACTATATACATCTCATTACCTGCACTTTTAAATTGGTATAAATGAAATAAGTTTCTGTTCAAATAACGTAGTCTATTTTGATAATTGGTGGCACCATATAGAACATAATTATCTACGTTAGGTAGTTGTTCAACCCATCGCTGTTCCAAACGGAATCTATGTAACATCATGTTTTTTTCATTATACCATTTTTTGTAACATTGAAACTGTTCCCATAGTCTATTTTCTTTAAAATAATCACCTAATGAGTTGTTAAAAGTAGTTACCAGAGCATAACCAATAGCAAGATGTTTTGATGAAGAAATATCATATAAAGCTCCAATCCTAAATAGGTTTTGTTGATTTTGCTGTAATTGATTATCCATCCTGAATTGAGCTTCAACTTGACAACTCCAATGATTAGACACCTTTAAAAAACCAGTATATGCCATCCAGATTCTTTGATCTTGTTTGAAATCTTGGGAATACAAAATGGAAATACAAAAAAGACAACCTGCAAGGAATAGCTTTTTCATTCAATTTTTTTGACAAAAATAACAATAAAAAAACTCCAAAAACGTTATTTTGGAAGTATGAAATTATTTTCTTTCATATTTACAACAGCCATGAAGATTGTCATATATCTCTTGAGTGGTTTTGACTTCTTCAGTATCATGACCTACATTAGCAATGGCTTTTTTAACATCCATCAATAAACATTTTTCTTCATTAATAATTACAGCCATTTGATGTGTTTCAATATTCCATGTAGCTGATTTTACACCACTAACAGAAAAAGCAGCTTTCTGAATTCGTTTTTGACATAGTTCACAGTTGCCATTTACTTCAAAAGTATATTTGGCATTTTTACTTTTTTTAGCTCCACTCAGTTCGGCTCCGCCTCGGGTGTCTTGAGCTTGTGTTGAAAGTGTTAAAAATAGTAACATCATTCCTAAAATTGAATTTTTATTCACAATTTTAAAATTGTTTTTTTTGTGTTTGTGACCCGAGCCATTTTGGCGAACGGATGTAATAATCTTTGATTTCATTTTTTTATTTTTTATATTTAGTTTTTCATTTTTGGAACACAGATTTAAGAAATATTTGAAATCTTGATAATCAATCTGTGGAAATTTTTCTAATTTCTTACATCCGTGTTGCTTATAATTATTTCATTTTAAATCGCAATCCTGCATAATACATTTGACCAAATATTGGCGCATATACTATGGAAGTGTCAAAATTTGGACCAAAAGGATTATCAGCGCCTAAAATAGCCTTCTCTTGACGGTAATTTCCAATGTTTTCTCCTCCAATATACATTTCGAAAGTACTCGAAAAAATTTTAGTGATTTGCGCATTCATTATTGCAAATGACGGTGAAAACTCGGGAAATCTGTCTTGTACTGGATTACTTGCTGTATAAGGTAACTGTTGTTTGCCAAGCCAATTGAACGTAAAATCAAACTTCCAATGTTGTCCTTTTTCTTTAATATTTGTTTGGAATTCAATATTTCCAAAAAAACGATGTTTCGCTTGCAATGGTCTTTGAAAACTTCCCGAAAGATAATCGGTCGAAATATCATAATACTTATAAGCCGTTCTCAAATTCAAATATTTGATAATTTCCAGATTGAAATCCAATTGAAAACTATTGGCAAACGATTTTCCTTTTAAATCATAAAACAAAACCTGTTGCGGCGAATTCATAACATCTACAACAGCTTGATTTCGAAAATCGGTTCGGTAAAAATCAAATCCTACATCGGCACTTTTACCAAATAGCGAGAAATTTTGTGTAAAACTCACCCCATAATTCCATGCAATTTCAGGATCTAAACCATAAATTTTTCCATTGGTATCCAAAAAAGAAAAAACTCTAGAACTCGCAAAAAGATATTGATTTTCGGCAAAAATATTGGCGGCGCGTTTTCCTCTACCAGCAGAAAATCGAATTACTGATTTTTCCCACGGATTGTATTTCACATGTAATCTTGGTGTAAAAAATACCCCTAACCTATTGTGATAATCTAGTCTTCCGCCTAAAATATAACTGAACTTATCAGTATCATCATAGGTATATTCAAAAAAACCACCAACTGAATTGTCAATTCGACTAACATCAGAAAGGTTTACAAATTCAGCATATTTATCATAAGTGAAATTCAATCCTGTTGCAAATTTATGCATCGTGTTGTTAATTATCGAATTGAAAATCAAATTCGAATAAAAACTTTGCTGCTTAATGTCATATTGGTTTAACCCAAAATACGATTGCTGATTGTGACTCGTAAAAGCATTTTGAAAACCAATACTTTGATACGGCATGTCTTTAAAAACATAACCGACTTTTGAAGAAAAATCAATGCGTTCGGTATTAATTTCTGAACCCCAATGATTAGTTGTTAACTTATCTCTATCAGGATCAAAATGGAGTTCCCCTGTTTGCTTTTCATCATTCATATAACGAAGATTCATAAACGAAACCCAACCTGTCTCAGGATTAGAATAATGCCAACGATTTGCAATATTGATTTGTTTCCCTAATGGATTATCCAAAAACATATCGTCGTTCATGTCGTTTTTACCAACACGTGTATTACCATGAACAAATAAACTGGTTGCCCACTTGTCTGAAATTTTTTTATTGAAATGGGTATTTAGCTCATATCGACTATCGGTAGAGCCATAAAAATTTAAGAAAAAAGGAATGTCATTACAAGGCTTAATTAGTTCAGTATTTATTTGCCCCGAAATACTTTCGTAACCATTCACAACACTGCCTGCTCCTTTGGTAATTTGGATACTTTCTACCCAAGTGCCCGGTGTAAAAGATAATCCATAAGCTTGTGATGCGCCACGAACTGAAGGAATATTCTCTTCGGTAATCATGATATAGGGACTTGTCAAACCCAACATTTTAATTTGCTTGGTTCCCGTCAAAGCATCCGAAAAATTGACATCGATGGACGGATTGGTTTCAAAACTTTCTGCCAAATTACAGCAAGCTGCTTTGAGTAATTCTTTGCTAGTTACAACCGTTGTATTGGCTGTTCCTGTTAGTGACTTTTTTAGTCCTTTTCGTTTACCCTCAACTGTTACTGTTTTCAAGGTATCTTTTTTTGGAGTTTCTTGAGAAAAAGTAACAATAGTAAACAACAAGGTTAAAGATAACATTATATGTTTCATTGAAATTGATTTAAATTTAATTTTAAAAATTAAATTTCTCTAAAAGTTAGAGAAACTGAAATAAATTCAGTTTAAATCAGGCGTAAAAAGTAAATTGACAGTAGAGTTTATATCGTGGGGGAGCATTGGACACAAAATAAAATGTTGTTCTTTCTTTAGAAAAACATTGAGCTTCAACCACCGCTTGGGTTTGGTTTTTATACTCTGAGAAAAAGGCAGATTCAAAATCGAGGGAAATAGTTTTTATTATTATTTTCTCGGTTTTGTTTTTTAGGTTAACTTTTTTATTGGAACAACAATCTTTATGAGTAGTCTGAGGTTTTGTACAGCAGGATTCTTCTTCTACTAGAGGCATTTCGCATTCTTCTTCTTTAGAAAAAACAGAAGAAACTGAAGCTATTTTCCCTTCACAATAATGGACTGTAAACGCCAAACCTGAATTGGAAACCAAAACCAGTAAAGCGATTAAAAAACTTATGTGCTTTTTTAATTCCATGTTGCAAAGTTACTAATATTCATATACCAAAAACTTAAAATCGTATTAAAACTTTAGATTTCAATCTCTTGTCCCATTAATGGAACAGAACAATCGTAACCATATTTTTCTTGAATTTTGATTCGCAATTCATCGGCTGGTTGGTTTTCACCATGCACTAAAAATACTTTTTTAGGTTTGTTTTCCAATTCCGATAACCAATTAAGTAAATCATTTTGATCACCATGAGCAGAAAGTCCTTCGATTTCAAGAATTTTTGCTAAAACGGGATAATACTTTCCGTAAATTTTCAATTCAGTTGCACCTTCGAGTAATTTTCTACCTCGAGTTCCTTCTGCTTGGTATCCAACAAGTATTACTGTTGTTTTGGGCAAACTAATATAACGTTCTAAGTAACTCAAAACTCTTCCTCCAGTAATCATTCCACTAGCAGCAATGACTACTTTAGGTTGTTTGTCAAAAATGGTGTTTATCGTTTCTTGATAATCGGAATTCATGGTAAACATCTTACACATTGCAATACAATCACTTTCAGAAAGTTTATGCCACTTTCTATTATTAATAAAAATATCCAATACACTTATTCCCATTGGCGTATCAATAACATAGGGAATATCTGGAATTCTATCTTCATTTTTCAATTGCCAAAGCAAATACATGATCACTTGTGCTCTCTCTACTGCAAAGCTAGGAATGATAACAGTTCCATCTATTTGAAAAGTGTTGTTGACATAGGTTTCCAATAATAATTTCACATCTTCATCAGGATGAATTCGATTGCCATAGGTACTTTCTAAAAAAATATAATCTGCTTTCTTGGGCTTTATTGGCGAGTAAATCAGCACATCATCATCGCGACCAATATCTCCTGAAAAAACCAAGGTCTTATTTTCTAACTTCAATTCAATTGAACAAGCCCCAATAATATGTCCTGCATTAAAAAATCGAGCTGAAATTTCAGCATCTAAAACAATTTCATCATCTGGTTTTATTACTCTAAATAAAGGGAAAACTTCTTCTGCCTGTTCAATATTATAAAGCGGTTCTGCAACGTCATGCTTTGAAAAATGTTCTTTATTTGCTCGTTCGGCTTCTTCCTCTTGTATTTTGGCACTATCTAATAAAATTAATTTGGTAATAGCTGCTGTTGGACTCGTACAGTATATTTTACCTTTAAAACCTTGATTTACCAATCTAGGAAGCCAGCCGCAATGGTCTAAATGACCATGAGTCAACAAAACAAAATCAATAGTATCGGGTAAAATTGGAAGTGGTTCCCAATTGAGTTCTCGTAAGGGTTTAATTCCTTGAAATTGTCCGCAATCAATCAGAATTCGAACACCATTACTTTCTACCAAAGTTTTTGAGCCTGTGACTGTTCCTGCTCCACCTAAAAATTTAATTTTCATTATTTATATGAATTTACAAAGCTCGGAAGCTTCTTTTAAAACATTTTTTATTCGGTTAGGGCTTATCCCTATCCTTTCAAGAATTTCCACATTTTCAATAATTTCTTTAACCAAAATAATATCTAACACCATTAGTTTATCTTTTTCAGCTATGGTTAAAGTGGTTAAACATGTGATTGGATACAATTGTTCTTCATCAATTATTTTTCTCAAACTGAAATTTTCAGGATAATCCCAACTCAGCAATTGCAAACCAGAACATTTTGCAAAAGCAATAGCATCAGATGTAAACCGATTGTTTGTTACAATCCAACATGCTGAGATTATATCTTTTTTAGAATAAATTGTATGGCTTCTGTCTTTCAAATCATTAAAACGTGAAAGGATATACAAAGGTACTTTCACATCAGAATTGGCATCTTTACCAGAATGAAATTTGCATTCTACCATTTCTATATAATCATTTTTCTTGATGACAACATCTACTTCATGACCTACGCATTTACCTGACAAAAAAAGATTTGTTTGAGCTAAATAACCCTCAGAAACAAATAATCTGGCTATGAATTTTTCGAAAAAAAAACCTGCAGGTCCAAGCAACTGAATTGCAGCACGCAAATTATATCGAGCTGCGTGTGAATTAGATGATTTTTTTAGTAAAGCAAAAGCTAATTTGTAAATTTTTTTTGTGGAAATACCTTCATAGATTTGATTTTCTATAGTTTGTAAAACTTCGTCAACTATATTCTTATTTGCTCCTGATTTAAGCAAAGAACTTTTGAGTTTTTCTCTATTAAAATCAACAATATTACCTGAATGCTTTACTATTTTCATGGTAAGGTATATTAAGTTTCCGTTTCTAGAATTTTAGTAAAGTTACGAAATATAGCTTACTTTTTGATTTGTTTTTGGTAATAAAAACCTGGAATGAAAAGAAGGATGAAAATAGGTTGAATAATAAATCTTCTGATATAAAATAAGGTCATTTTATGCTCTTCTCCAAAAAAAGTGAGGACAAAAATGAAACTTATCATTAAAACCGAACCCAAAATCATATAAACCAAAATAGAAAATTTAACAATTTTGGTATCTTTAAAAATCACGTACAACAGCAACAAAGAAATCACAGAATTAAGGTAAAATCGCATTCCCAAACTGAAAAACAATTTGAAAATATTGAATTGTGGAAAAGGTAAATGAGCGTACTCGTCCTTATAATAATTTAAAAACGGATCGTAGAATAATGTTTCTTCAAAAGCTCTTATCAAAACTAAAAGTAGAATTAAAAACAATGACCAAAAGAACTTTTTTTTATTTTTTAGTAGTAGCTTTAGCATGATTAGAATATTTATTAACCCAAAAAACCCATAATAAAAAAACAATTCCATAAATCACCAGAGGAAAAATAACGCCATGCAAAATATGCTCCATCTGAGGAAAATGATACAAAGCAATGCACAATAAAGCAATTCTGCCAATATTCAAAACATGAATAATGATGCTTCCGAGGAGTACAAAAACAATAGTGTTTTTTAGTTTTCCAGTAAATGCAATTATAAAAGCAATGAATAAAATAATCACACTCAGCGCATTACAACCTTCAATTATTCTGGATATATACTTTTTGTGATAAAATATTTTTACACTTGGTTCTTTTAGGTGAGGCATCGAATAGGACTGCGAATCTACCCAAGACAATACAGTTACCGTTTGATCTGCTACTAGTTGTGTAAAAGAATCAACTTCGTTCTTTGAAGAATCAAATCGGTTCAAATAGGATTGATAGATTATAGTAAGGATTAAATAGCTCAACACAAACTTTCCAAGAAAAAGCAAAAAAGGTTTGTATTGCAACAGCAAATTTTTCAATGTAAAATTTTTAACAAATTTATATAAAATAAAAAAAGTGCAGTCCTTACTTTTGTAAAAAAATTGAATATGAATTTTGAAAACTTAAAACCTCAAGTCATCACTATTCTTTCTGAAGCAAATTTAGAACGAGATGTCAAATTAAAATTGCTTTGCCAGTTCTTGACGGATCATGTGGATTATTATAACTGGGTTGGGTTTTATTTTGCTAATCACGAAAACAAAACATTGCATCTTGGACCCTATGTTGGTGCTGAAACTGACCATACAGAAATTCCATTTGGAAAAGGCATTTGCGGACAAGTGGCTGTTTCCAATCAAAATTTTGTGGTTCCCGATGTTTCAGCCCAAGATAATTACATTGCCTGTAGCTTTACAGTAAAATCAGAAATCGTTGTGCCGCTTTTTGTTAATGGAGAAAATATTGGTCAAATTGATATTGATAGCCATGTGCTTGACCCGTTTACCGAAGCCGATGAACGCTTTTTAGAATTTGTAAATCAGGAAGTTGCCAAATTATTCTAATCAAATTCCAAAAGTCAAAATCCCAAATCCCAACATTGTATTTAAATTTCTTGTAATCAATTTGGAATTTGATCTTCAAGTTTCGGGAAAAAGATTGGAATTTAAAAATTAAATGCTACCTTTGCGCACGAATTAGGAAAAACCTATTTCATACATAATAATCATTTAAAATAATATTAGCATGTACTTAACTAATGAAGTTAAAGCAGAAATCTTCGCTAAACACGGAGGAAAAGCAGAAAACACAGGATCTGCCGAAGGACAAATCGCATTGTTCACATTTAGAATCGCTCACTTAACAGAGCACTTGAAAAAAAATCGTCACGATTATAATACAGAGCGTTCGTTAGTACTTTTGGTAGGTAAAAGAAGAAGTCTTTTGGATTACTTAAAGAAAAAAGATATCAACAGATATCGTGAGATTATTAAAGAATTAGGTATTAGAAAATAATACATATATAAAGAGGTGCGAAAGTGCCTCTTTTTGTTTAAAAAATAAAAAAGAAAAGTTTCGGTTTTTCATTGGGTTATAAACAACTACTATCCGCCTAGGCGTGACAAGCAACACAACTACTCTGTCGACAGGCAAAAACCAATGTAAAAATTAAAAAGGAAAATTTATGATTCCACAATTATTTGTAGAAAAAATCGATTTAGGTGATGGCAGAAGCATCACAATCGAAACCGGTAAATTAGCAAAACAAGCAGATGGTTCTGTTGTTGTAAGATGTGGCGACTGTATGCTTTTAGCAACAGCAGTATCTGCAAGAACATCAAATCCCGCCGTTGACTTTTTACCTTTAACGGTAGATTACCGTGAAAAATTTGCCGCTGCAGGACGTTTTCCTGGTGGTTTCTTCAAAAGAGAAGCTCGTCCTAGCGACAGCGAAGTATTAACAATGCGTTTGGTGGACCGTGTTTTACGTCCACTTTTCCCCGATGATTATCATGCTGAGACTCAGGTGATGATACAATTAATGTCGCATGATGAAAACGTGATGCCAGATGCATTAGCTGGTTTAGCAGCATCAGCAGCCTTAGCTGTTTCCGATATTCCATTTTACAACCTTATTTCTGAAGTACGTGTAGCGCGTGTTGACGGAAAATTTGTAATCAATCCAAGTAAATCCCAATTAGAGTTATCTGACATAGATATGATGATTGGAGCTTCTTTAGATTCGGTTGCGATGGTTGAAGGTGAGATGAAAGAGATTTCAGAACATGAAATGGTAGAAGCTATTAAATTTGCTCACGAAGCCATCAAAGTTCAAATTCAAGCTCAATTAAGATTACAAGAAGCTTTTGGTAAAAAAGAAATTCGTTCGTATGAAGGTGAAGTAGAAGACGAAGAAGTTTACAAAAAAGTAAAAGCAGCTGGCTATGACAAATGTTACGCCATCGCACAAGAAGCTTCAGGAAAAAGTGAAAGAGGCGAAAAATTTTCGGTAGTAAAAGCAGAGTGCCAAGCGTTATTTACAGAAGAAGAATATGCTGAAAACAGCAACTTAGCTGGATTAGTTGGAAAATATTTCTACAAAACCAATAAAGAAGCGGTTCGTAACGTCATCCTTGAAAAAGGGATTCGTTTAGATGGTAGAAAAACAACCGAAATCAGACCAATATGGTGTGAAACCGATTATTTACCCTCTGTTCATGGTTCTTCATTATTTACTCGAGGCGAAACTCAAGCTTTGGCAACAGTAACTCTTGGAACTTCAAGAGAAGCAAACCAAATCGACTCGCCAAGTGAGCAAGGCGAAGAAAAATTCTACCTACATTATAATTTTCCGCCATTTTCAACTGGTGAAGCCAAACCTTTAAGAGGAACTTCACGAAGAGAAGTGGGTCACGGGAACTTGGCTCAACGTGCTTTGAAAAATATGATCCCGGCTGATTGTCCTTATACTATCCGAATTGTATCTGAAGTTTTAGAATCGAATGGTTCTTCTTCTATGGCAACCGTTTGTGCTGGTACCATGGCATTGATGGATGCTGGAGTACAAATGGTGAAACCGGTTTCTGGAATTGCTATGGGATTGATTACTGATGGCAAAAAATTTGCGGTATTGTCAGATATTTTAGGTGATGAAGATCACTTGGGTGATATGGACTTTAAAGTTACTGGAACTAAAGACGGAATCACAGCGTGTCAAATGGACATCAAAATAGAAGGATTACGATATGATATTATGGAACAAGCGTTAGGTCAAGCTCGTGAGGGTCGTTTACACATTTTAGGTAAATTAACCGAAACTATTGCTACACCAAGAGCCGATGTTAAAAAACACGCTCCTAAAATTATCATGAGAACCATTCCTGGAGCTTTTATTGGTGCCTTGATTGGTCCTGGCGGAAAAGTGATTCAAGAATTACAAAAAGCTACGGGAACGACTATCGTTATCAACGAAGTGGATGAGGAAGGTGTTGTTGAAATTTTGGGAACCGATCCAGACGGAATTGCAGCAGTATTGGCGAAAATTGATTCTATCATTTTCAAACCAACTGTTGGCGAAGCTTATGAAGTGAAAGTAATTAAAATGCTTGACTTTGGTGCGGTTGTAGAATATACCGCTGCTCCAGGAAATGAAGTATTGTTACACGTTTCAGAATTGGCTTGGGAAAGAACTGAAAATGTTTCGGATGTAGTAAATATGGGCGATGTGTTTATGGTGAAATATTTAGGAGTTGACCCTAAAACTAGAAAAGAAAAAGTGTCAAGAAAAGCACTTTTACCAAGACCTCCAAGAGATGAAAATGCTCCAGCGAGAGAAGACCGTGGCGCACGTCCTGAGAGACGTGATGACAGAAAATAATAGTTTTTGCTGTGACTATAAAAAACCCCAACTTGTGCAATTGAGTTGGGGTTTTTAACTTTGCGCAAGCTTATACTTTTAGTTTTTTGTTTGCTGTTTGGTTTTTTATGGGATTTTTTTAACTTTTGTTATACCATTATCCTATTTTAAAAAATTAATTTTACAACACTATTTTAATTCATAAAAATGTCAAAAACCGTTGGTATAATTGGAGCTGGAATTGGAGGTCTTGCACTATCAATTCGACTTGCTAATCAAGGGTTTAAAGTAACCATTTTTGAAAAAAATAGTTATCCAGGCGGTAAATTGAGTGAACTTAAAATGGATGGATTTCGATTTGATAAAGGCCCATCACTGTTTACAATGCCGTCATTAATAGATGAATTGACCAATTTGCAAAGGAGCGCTCATCAATTTGAATACCAGAAATTAGACGTGATAACCAACTATTTTTATCCAGATGGAACGCAACTAAGAGCATCTGCTAATTTGGAAGAATTTGCAGAGGAAGTACATTTAAAATTAAATGAAAAAAAAGCAACTGTTTTAAAACACATCAAGCGCAATGCCTTTTATTTTAAAACTACCGAAGATTTGTTTTTAAAACAATCGCTGCATCAGCTGAGGAATTTTATAAATCTCAAAACAGTAAAAGGTATATTGTTTTCCCCATTCTTAGGTTTATTCAGTACTATGCATGAAAAAAATGCACAAACATTTTCCAATCCAAAAACGGTACAATTATTTAATCGATTTGCAACCTATAACGGCTCCAATCCCTATAAAGCGCCTGCCTTGATGAATATGATATCGCATTTAGAATTTAATCTTGGGGCTTATCTACCTATAAAAGGCATGCATCAAATTACAACCCATTTGGTCAAACTAGCAGAAGCAGCCAATGTCACTATCAATTATAATACAGTTGTTGCTACTTTAGAGGTAGGAGCAAATAATCGGATAACTGCAATTAAATGTAATGGTGTCAGTTACCCTTTTGATATTGTGGCAAGTGATGTAGATATTCACGTACTTTACAAGTATTTGTTACCAAAATCTTTTACCCCAAAAAAACTAATTCAACAAGAAAAATCAAGCAGTGCTTATGTTTTTTATTGGGGAATAAACAAAGAATTTGCAGCATTAGGTCTGCATAATATTTTGTTTAGTGATGATTACAAAAAGGAATTTGATCATTTATTTTCAAAACAATTTCCAACTGATGACCCGACGATATACATCAATATTACTTCAAAATATTGCAAAGATGATGCACCAGAAGGTTGTGAAAACTGGTTTGTAATGGTTAATGTCCCGCATAATAAAAACGAAAGTATCAATTATGCAGCAACTATTAGAAAGAATGTTGTTGACAAAATTAATGCGATGTTGAAAACAGATATTGAAAAACACATTATTACAGAAAGTACCTTAAGTCCGATTGATATAGAAAACCAAACTTCTTCTTTCGGCGGATCACTATATGGCAACTCTAGCAACAATAAATTTGCCGCATTTTTACGACATGCCAATTTCTCGTCAACTATAAAAAATTTATATCTTGTCGGAGGAAGTGTGCATCCTGGCGGAGGTATTCCGTTGTGCCTTTATAGTGCGAAAATTGCCAGTCAAATCATAATAGAAAGAGAAAAGAAATGATAAAAACATACAAATCCTATTTCTTATATTTCTTAATCCTTGTATATATTTCTGGCTCAATTGGGTTTGTGGTTAATCCACCTTTTTTTAGTCCTTTTACACCTTATACCTTATTACTTACTTGTTTTGTTTTTTTAATTCACAGTCCATTAGCTGACAAAAAATTCATATTCGCCTTTTTTTCTGTCGCCTTTTTAGGTTTTATTATTGAAGTAATTGGCGTAAAAACTGGGTTAATTTTTGGAAAATATTCGTACGGCAATGGATTAGGCATTAAATTACTTGAGGTTCCACTAATCATTTCTATCAATTGGGCGATGCTTATTTTTGCCGGAATTACAACTGTTAGTCGTATATTTGCCAATAAAATTACTGTTTTGATTGTTGCTTCTTTAGTTGTTACAGGTATTGATTTACTGATAGAGCAAGTGGCACCAAAACTTGATTTTTGGCAATTTGAAGGTGGATTACCAGGTTTACACAATTATTTGGGGTGGATTGGAGTTGCATTTTTTACATCGTACTTTTTTTATCCCACGATTATAAAAGGCAACCGTACTGTATCTTTAATAATATTGATTTTACAAATTATATTCTTTACTTCTTTATTTATATTTATTTAACATGGAAATAATAATTAACTGTAGCATAGTTTTAATTACTTTTATACTAACCGAATTTTCTGCTTGGGCAAATCACAAATACATCATGCATGGATTTATGTGGTATTTTCATGCTGATCATCACAAAAAAGACCATAAAAGTTGGTTTGAGCGAAATGATTTGTTTTTTATCATTTATGCCGTACCAAGTTGGTTACTCATTATGTTTGGAATGATGAACCAATATGCTTGGTATACTTGGGTTGGTTTTGGTATTTTACTTTATGGTCTAGCTTATTTTTTTGTACATGACCTCATCATTCACCAGCGTTTTAAAGTTTTTACAAAAACAAAAAATGTTTATATTTTAGCGTTGCGTCGAGCACACAAAATGCATCATAAAAACACAGGGAAAGAAGGTGGAGAAAGCTTTGGAATGCTTATAATTAAAAGAAAATATATTGACGCTGCAATAAAGCAATCTAAAACATTAGCTGCATCATAAACTAAAACGAATAGCTACATTCTAAATATTCGATGCATATACGCAATATCAGGTTATTGGCAATTATTAATCAAAGCTCATTGATGATAAAATTGCATATTTTTAATAAACAAAACTCAAATGAGCCAAATAACGACTTGCACTTTTTTTAAACTCGAGAGTTTTAGCAATAAATTTTGGGCGCTTTCGCAAATGCAATTGGGTCACTCGCATTTAAAAAATATTCAAGGTCTAGTATTTTATAAGCTACTAGGTTCTGGAGCTGAAAATGGTTTTAGTTCAAAGCCCAACTTTGGAACGTATGCCTTACTTGGTATTTGGGAGTCAGAGAGCTATGCGACTAGTTTCTTTAAGAATAATTCATTTTTCAAAAAATACAGTTCGAAAAGTTCGGAGTCATTTACCGTTTTTGCACACGCAGCAGAAGCACACGGAAAGTGGGATGGAAAGCAACCTTTTATTGCTCATGCCACTTTGGCTATAGACAAGCCAGTTATGGTATTGACACGGGCCAGTATTCGGATTTCAAAATTGATTTCTTTTTGGAGAAAAGTGGGTCAAGTGAGTAAAAGTTTAGAAAATTACGATGGATTAGCACTTTCAATTGGTGTTGGAGAATGGCCATTAATACAACAAGCTACGCTGAGCATTTGGAAAACGCAAGCCGAAATGATTGATTATGCCTATAAAAATGAAAAACATAAAGAGGTTGTTCGTCTTACTAGAAAACTCAAATGGTATAAAGAAGAACTGTTCGCAAGATTTATTCCTTATAAGTTTTTAGGCAAATGGAATGGTAAAAATGTGGAGCATTTTTTAGAGGATTAATTATATTTTTTTCACTACTATGATTATGTTAATTAGTGGTTTTTAGACAATCTCCTTTTTTTTTACTCTTTTGTTATCTAAAAAGTGATTTTTGAGGTGGGTTTTTGTTTTGAAAAACTATTAGAGGTTTTTATTATGTTGTTTCAGACTCCGCTTATAAATCATCCGTTTTTGTTTTACTATTTCTAGATACTATTTATGTTATGGCAAAATTGGTTTTTTTTATTGATTTGTTTCAGATTATAAGCAAATCTAACAATATTATGGAAAAGTGTTTTGACAAGGCGTCCTGAATAGAGAATAAAATTATTTCTAAATAATTTTATAGATTATTCTAATCCATAAAAAAATCAAAATTTGATTTTGGTTTTTTTTAAATATTAGACGCAACCTATTTACAATTAGTTAATCTATAGATTATTAAATTACTTTTTATGAAAAAAATTAATTCCCCTTTATTCATATTGTTTTTTTATTCTTTAATTTTTAATGGTTGCTCTAATGAACCTGTAGATTTTGGCAATGTAGCTGTAGATCCGCAAAATCTAATTTTTAAAAATTCAGAACTTTTTGATTTATTAAGAAAAGTAACTACTAATGAACAAGGAGATCCGTTTCAAAGAGTTGTCTGTATTGACTTTGTATATCCAATTAAGTTGTTTGTATATGATTCAGATAATGTGAGAATCGATGATGTCCTTTTGTACAATGATAATGAATTTAGTGATTTTTTAGGAAACTTACCCAATACTAATTCAATTAGTTTAAGTTATCCTTTTCGAACTACTTTTTCTGACGGAAGTATATTTATAGTTTCTAATAATTCTCAACTCAAAATGGTAATCGACTCTTGTTCAAAAGAAGACATTATAGCCTACTGTAGTGGAAGTTTTGCTTCAAACACAGAATGTGCTTGGAAAGTACCTTACATTTTAGGTGAAGATAACGAATTTGCTGGAGCTGTTTTTACAGCAGATGATTCAGGTACAATTACTTTGCAACATCTAAATCAAAGTTACGAGGGTACATGGGTTTTTAATTTCATTAATAATGAGTTACATTTAAATATCTATCTCGAAGCAATTCAATCTATTAGATTAAAATGGAACTTTAATTTTAAAATCAACTCTTTTTCATTAGATATGATTGAACTCGGAACTCCTTTATTTTCAAGAAAACTAATCAAAACTTGTGATAATGAAAATGAATATATTGTTGGTGAACTTGGACCAAACGGTGGTATAATTGCATATGACAAAGGCATTTATTCTAATGGTTGGCAATATATAGAAGTTGCACAAAATGATTTGGTAATTGAAGAATGGGGTTGTATAAGTTCTTCTGTAACTAATGCTCTTTTTGACGGAGTAGGTTCAGGATTTCAAAATACTGTTGCAATAGTTAATCATCATAATGGTTTAACAAACTATTATACAAATCCATTAATCTGTAGTAATCTAAATAATGGAACCTTAAGTGCAAAAAGTGCACTAAATTTATCAAACAATCCCTTTTTAATATGGTCTATCCCATCAATTGATGAATTAATGCTTTTATATACAAATCTTCATTCCGAAAATATTGGAAACTTTAATGACTCATTTTATTGGAGTTCTTCCGAATCTAATATTTCTTCAGTAAAATGTATCAACTTTATTGATGGAGAAATCACAATGCTGGAAAAGAATTTAGCTGAAGTGAGAACAAGACCAATACATTATTTTTAGTGATTGAAATTCTTAACACTATTGTAATGTTTCTTTTCATTTTTGAAAGTTCAATTCGTTTAGTTAATCTAAATGTTTAATTTTTTTTATCCTTTTGTAACTTTTACTTAACATGCAACGTATAATTACCTGAACACTTTAAAGTAAAGGAGACAAAATATATGAGACAGCTCAAAATCACCAAGCAGGTAACCAACCGTGAAACTGCATCCCTAGACAAGTACCTACAAGAAATTGGAAAAGTCGACTTAATTACAGCTGATGAAGAGGTTGAATTAGCTCAGAAAATAAAAGCCGGAGACCAACGAGCGTTAGAAAAATTGACAAAAGCCAATTTACGATTTGTAGTTTCTGTAGCAAAACAATATCAAAATCAGGGGTTAACGCTACCCGATTTGATAAACGAAGGAAATTTAGGTTTGATTAAAGCCGCTCAACGTTTTGATGAAACGCGTGGTTTCAAATTTATATCGTATGCTGTTTGGTGGATTCGTCAATCTATTCTTCAAGCTTTAGCGGAACAGTCTCGTATTGTTCGTTTACCATTAAACAAAATTGGTTCTATTAATAAAATCAACAAGATGTATGCCTTGTTAGAGCAATCTAACGAAAGACCACCATCTGCCGAAGAAATTGCAAAAGAGCTCGACATGACTGTGAATGACGTAAAAGAGAGTATGAAAAATTCTGGACGTCACCTGTCAATGGATGCGCCTCTTGTGGAAGGAGAAGATTCAAACCTTTATGACGTTTTACGTTCAGGCGAGTCTCCAAATCCGGACAGAGAGTTAATTCACGAATCTTTGCGTACCGAAATTGAGCGTTCATTAGAAACCTTGACTCCAAGAGAAGCAGATGTAGTTCGTTTGTACTTCGGTTTAGGCGATCAACACCCAATGACACTAGAAGAAATTGGAGAAACTTTTGATCTAACTCGGGAGCGTGTGCGTCAAATTAAAGAAAAAGCAATCCGCAGATTAAAACATACTTCGAGAAGTAAAATATTAAAAACTTACCTTGGGTAAGTTTAAAATTCCATTAAAAAAATAACAAATTCCAACTTTGGGATTTGGAATTTAATAATTGAAATTTTACAATAACAACAGTCTGATTAACTGTTCGTTTTTTGATTGATGACCAGCCTGCCGGCAGGCAGGTTTAAACTCCGGCTGATTACCGGAGTTTTATTTTTTGCACGGCAAATAAAACTCCAGTCTGTTCTCCGCCAAGGCGGATCGAGTTCCCGGAGTTTTATTTTTTTAATCTGAACTTGTTTCAGATTCTCATGGAACTTGTTTCAGATTCTCATGGAACTTGTTTCAAATTATTTAATTATAATTTACCTTTGTATCTAAGACAAATGCTGAAACATTTAATTAAATTCAGCATCAATACAACTAACTTTTTCAGCATACAAGATGCTGAAGTAAATTCAGCACAAATGAAAAATACGCTTATTGCACCATCCGTTCTCGCAGCCGATTTTGCCAACCTGCAACACGATATAGAAATGATCAACAACAGCGAAGCCGACTGGTTTCATATTGATATTATGGATGGTGTTTTTGTTCCAAATATCTCTTTTGGAATGCCGGTGCTTGAAGCTATAACAAAACATGCCAAAAAAACCATCGATGTTCACTTGATGATTATTAATCCTGACAGGTACATAAAGACTTTTGCAGATTTGGGTTCAACTATTCTAACCGTTCACTACGAAGCTTGCACTCATTTGCATAGAACTTTACAAGCCATAAAGGCAGAAGGAATGAAGGCGGGTGTAGCGTTGAATCCCCATACTAATATTGATTTACTCGAAGACATAATTAAGGATATTGATTTGGTATGTTTGATGAGTGTAAATCCAGGATTTGGTGGCCAAACATTCATTGAAAATACTTATGCTAAAATTGAAAAATTAAAAGAACTTATTATTAGAAAAAATGCTTCCACTCTAATTGAAGTTGATGGTGGTGTAACTAACAAAAACGCAAAACAATTAAAACAATTTGGAGCAGATGTTTTGGTAGCTGGAAATTTTGTTTTCAAATCGGAAAATCCAATTGAAACCATTGCTGATTTAAAAAAATTAACGAGTATTTAACTACATAATTTAAAAATCCATTCATATGAATGGATTTTTTGTGACCGCGAAGGGATTCGAACCCCCAACCCTCAGAGCCGAAATCTGATATTCTATCCAGTTGAACTACGCAGCCAGTTTGAAGTTGGAAGTACAAAGTTGGAAGTACGAAGTTTATTCTCGTACCTCGTGTTTAGTACCTCGCACTTTTTTAAACTAAAAGTTTTTTTACAATTGTAGAAATAGTTTTCCCTTCTGCAGTTCCTCCAAGTTGTGCTGTGGCTAATCCCATAACTTTTCCCATAGAAGCTATTCCTGACGCACCTGTTTCGGCAATAATTTTGGCAATAATGGCTTCTACTTCTGCTTCGCTTAATTGAGCTGGCAGAAATTTTTCGATAATACCTATTTGTGCCAATTCTGGTTCGGCTAAATCAGGACGATTTTGTGCGGTAAAAATTGAGGCACTGTCTTTACGCATTTTAACTAATTTTTGTAAAATTTTGATTTCGTCTGTTTCAGTGATTTCTTCTTTAGATCCTGATGCAGTTTGCGCCAATAAAAGCTCTGATTTGATGGCACGAAGTGCTTCTAAAGCTATGGTATCTTTTGCTCTCATAGCAGTTTTCATTTCCTCCATTATTTGGGTTGATAAACTCATAATTTAAATTGTTATAATATTTAGATGCTTATATTAACAGATTTTGAAACTTATATAAGTTTTGCGAATATAAAAAAAATAACCCGAAAATTTATCTGAAATTATCGGGTTTAGAATTATGAGATTAACTATTTTTTTAATCTACATTATCGTGCAAGAACGAATTATTGGAACGAATTTGCAAATCGTCATTACTGTCTGTCCCTAAAGACATTCTTGAGCTCGCATTATTTGTTGGGGTATTGTTTGAAAGATCGATACCATGGCGTTTATAAGCTGGCTCTTTTTCCAATTCATCAACTCTTGAAGGGTTATTATGAAATTTATAATTAAACTCTTTTAACTTTCTTCTTCTTTCGTCAGCTCTGTGTTTCAATGTTTCTTCGATGCTCATTTCAACTGGAGAAACATCTTCAAACTGACTCACAAAAGATTGTGGCTTTTCAGTTTCCATTTGTTTCATAGTGATTTTTAATTCGTCAGCTATTGGTTCCTCCACTAGTTTAGTAACTGGTTTTGAGTTTAATAAATCATTTTCTACTTCCATGTACTCTTCAAGAGAATATTTGATAATTCCACCTTCATCCAACTCCGTTACAGGAACAAATTGAACATGCTCATTGACTTCAATATCCCGAGTTTCAGCAGATAAATCAAAAACAACTCTACTCTCATCGATTGTTTCTGTAGTTTCAAGTTTAACAGTAGGCATATCAAAAGTAAAGGTTATTTGCTCATCAACTTCAATACTTTTTGGCGCGATTATTTTCATCTCATTAATCTCTGGATTAGTAAATTTGAAATCAATATCTTTAATTGGTGATACAATTTCGAAAGTAACATCAAGATTTCTTATGAAATGATTCATTGCAATCAATTCATTTTCGCTAATATCAGAAACTACATTTGTTATCTGTTGAACAAATTCGCTTTCGTTCGATTCAATTTCTTCTTCAATCAGCTCGAAAATAATTTTTTCCTCATAAAATTCAACTGGTGATTCTATTTTAGTTTGGAAAATTTCTACTGGCTTTTGCGTTAAATCACGCTCTAATTTGTGTTCTCCATCTAATGAGTGTATGATTTTCTTTGCTTCTATATTTAAAATTCCATTTTGTTGTTCTTCATTAAATCCCGTTGCGATAATAGTAACTGCTATTGATTCACCTAATTGTTCATCTTCACCAACTCCCATAATGATGTTAGCATTGTTTCCGGCTTCACTTTGAATATGGTCATTAATTTCTCCTATTTCATCAATTGTAATTTCATTTGAACCAGAAACGATAAGCAACAATACGTTTTTGGCTCCCGAAATTTTATTATCATCTAACAAAGGAGAATCTAATGCAGCAATTATAGCTTCTTTTGCTCTGTTTTCACCGCTAGCAGTAGCCGAACCCATTATGGCTCTTCCACTATTTTCTAAAACAGTTTTTGCATCTTTCAAATCAATGTTTTGGGTGTAGTGGTGTGTAATAACTTCTGCAATTCCACGAGATGCAGTAGCTAATACTTCATCAGCTTTTGAAAATCCAGCTTTGAAACCAAGATTTCCATACACTTCTCTCAATTTGTTGTTATTGATAACAATCAAAGAATCAACTTGTTTTCTTAATTTATCAACTCCTAATTTGGCTTGGTCTTGACGAACTTTTCCTTCAAACTGAAAGGGACAAGTCACGATTCCCACAGTAAGAATACCTCTTTCTTTTGCCATTTGGGCAATTACTGGCGCAGCTCCAGTTCCTGTTCCACCACCCATTCCTGCGGTGATGAATACCATTTTGGTATTGGTGTCCAACATTTTTTCAATATCACCAACACTTTCTAATGCCGATTGTTGTCCAATATCAGGATTAGCTCCAGCTCCAAGACCTTCTGTAAGGTTTACGCCCAACTGAATTTTATTGGGAACTGGACTGTTTTGAAGTGCTTGAGAGTCTGTGTTACAAACTATAAAATCAACTCCGTTTATACCTTGTTTGAACATGTGATTGATAGCATTGCTTCCGCCGCCACCAACTCCGATTACTTTAATCACATTTGATTGATTCTTTGGTAAATCAAATGAGATGTTTCCAAATTCTGAGTTGCTTATCATACTATTTTGGTTTTGTTAATTTTTGTATTTTATTTATTCTGCGTTATCTAAAAAATCTTTAATCTTTTCAACATAGCGATCAAAAAAAGAACCTCGTATCTTTTTTTCCGTTTCTGTTTCAACTTTAATTTCTTCTACTTCATTGGGAGCTTCCGTTATTGGTTCAAAAACAGGTTGTTGTATAACTTGTTTTGAAATTTCTTTTTCTACTTCTTTTAGTTCAATTTTGTAAGCACTGTTAGAATTATTTTGAATGCTATTCATTACCAATCCTACAGCAGTGGCATACAATGGACTTGAAATTTCTACGCTTGAATTTCCTGCTAAATGTTCGTTTGGATACCCAATTCTGGTGTCCATTCCAGTAATATATTCGACTAATTGCTTGATATGTTTCAATTGCGAACCACCACCAGTAAGAACAATTCCTGCTATTAATTTTTTGCGAGGATCTTCGTGTCCGTATGCTTTTATTTCAGTATAAACTAGCTCTATAATTTCTACTACTCTAGCATGAATTATTTTTGATAAATTTTTCAATGATATCTCTTTTGGATCTCTTCCTCTCAATCCAGGAATTGATACAATTTCGTTGTCTTTATTTTCTCCTGGCCATGCTGAACCAAATTTTGTTTTCAATAATTCAGCTTGTTTTTCTATGATTGAACATCCTTCTTTGATATCATCAGTAATCACATTTCCACCAAATGGTACTACGGCAGTGTGGCGAATAATTCCATCTTTAAAAATAGCTAAATCTGTTGTTCCTCCCCCAATATCAATCAGAGCAACACCAGCTTCTTTTTCTTCTTGACTTAAAACCGCATCTGCTGAAGCCAAAGGTTCTAATGTTAAACCTGATAATCCAATGCCAGAATTTTGAATACATCTTCCCACATTTCTGATAGAAGAAGCTTGTCCCACAACCACGTGAAAACTAGCTTCTAATCTTCCACCATACATTCCAATAGGTTCTTTTATTTCCGATTGTCCATCAATTTTAAATTCTTGTGGCAATACATGAATAATTTCTTCACCGGGAAGCATCGCCAATTTATTAACTTGGTCAATTAATAACTGAATGTCTTTTCCATTGATTACTTCTTCTGGATTAGCTCTAATTACGTAATCGGTATGTTGAATGCTTCGAATGTGTTGTCCTGCGATACCTACAACAACATCGTTTATTTTATATCCTGAATCATTTTCTGCCTCAAGAACAGCTTGTTGAATAGATTGAATGGTTTGTGTAATATTGTTAACAACTCCACGAGCCACACCAAGACTTTTGGATTTTCCAACACCTAGAATTTCCAACTTTCCATATTCATTTTTCTTGCCAATCATGGCAACGATTTTGGTTGTTCCAATGTCTAATCCGACTGCAATATTTTCATTTTCCATAATCTACTATTTAATGCAAACCACTTGCTTGGTAAACTTCAAATTAATCCTTTTGTATTTGTTCAATGTGCTATCTAAAACAGCATTCTGATAAAAAGCTTTATAATTTTTAAATTTTCTTTTAATGTTAACAGTTCTGCCAAAATCAATTTGAAAATCGTAATTTCTATTCATCATAACTAAGCTTCCGTTAGGTAAGACTTGCATGGCAATGATGTTTTTTTTCAAAAAATCATCTTCAGCAATTTTATTCAATACTTCAGCCATTTTTTCCTTTTTTACAACTCCTATTTCCCCAGAAATTAGTGGAACTCTAGCCGTAAAATTATCCGATAAGGGCATCTTATTTCCCTCACTGTCAATATAAAAAGAACCTGATTGATTAAACACTCTTCCGATAGGTGTTTTTTGTTTCACTATAGCTTTTAAAACCCCATCAATACTGACAAACACATCTGCTTTTTGCACCATCTCTTGACTGTTCACAGTCATTTCCAATTTCATCAAATCTAAATCAACTTTGTTTAAAGTTTTTATGTCCTGATTTTTTTCTATTAACAATTTATTAACCATTTCTTCCTTCAAAAAAAGCGTGTTTTTGCCTTCAAAAACAACCACTGTTTTCTTAATTTTTCTTGTCTCATTTCGATGTGAGGCAAAGGAATACAAGAATATTACCATCCCTATCATGAGCACCAATCTGATATTTATCCAAGAGAAAATTTTCATGATAATGCTTCTTTAATTTTTGGAACTAATTCACCAATATCTCCTGCACCAATTGTTACAATTATTGTTGCATCACTTTCTAAAATTGCTGCAATTAAAGCGTCTTTTGAAACCAATTTTTTATGATTTTTTTCCATTTTTGACAATAACCAACTTGACGTAATTCCTTCCATGGGTAATTCTCTTGCCGGATAAATATCTAACAGTAAAACTTCATCAAATTGTGATAAACTTTTGGCAAAGTCATCTGCAAAATCTTTGGTTCTGCTAAATAAATGTGGTTGAAATATTGCCAATACTTTTTGGTTTGGATACAATTCGCGAACTGCTTGATGCACGGCATTAATTTCCGTAGGATGATGTGCGTAGTCATCGATATAAACTAATTTTTCTGACTTAATTTGATACGAAAATCTACGCTGAATTCCTTTAAATGAAGCCAAGGCCTTAGCAATGGACTCGGTTGGGGTACCATAAGTTTTAGCCATTGCTAAAGCCATCAAGGCATTCATTAAGTTATGTCTTCCAGGTAATCCAAATTGTAAATTTTGAATGATTTCTGAAGGTGTTTTTACATCAAAAACATAAAATCCATTCTCAATTCGGATATTGAATGCTTTGAAAAGCCCCCCAATCCCCAAAGGGGGAATTTGACTTTGTTTATCAATTATTTCAATTTGAATTCCATCTAAAGGCAATCCTCTGGGAACGAATAAATTATTCTTATTTTCAACTTTATCTGCAAATTCTCTAAACGAATCTTCAATGGCAGTTGAATCGCCATAAATATCTAAATGGTCAGCATCCATAGAGGTTACACATGCAATATTAGGATGTAAATGCAAAAAAGAACGATCAAATTCATCGGCTTCGACAACGGTAATCGTTTTTCCATTTCCTATTAAATTGGAATGGTAATTCTCTACAATTCCGCCGATAAAAGCAGTAACATCGGCACCACTTTCAAATAGAATATGTCCTAAAATACTAGACGTTGTTGTTTTTCCGTGTGTTCCAGCAACAGCAAAACAGAAAGTGTCTTTGGTGATAATTCCCAAAACTTCGGCACGCTTTTTCACTACATAATCCCTTTCTAAAAAGTAATTCCATTCGGAATGAGAAATAGGAACAGCAGGCGTAATGATAACTAAGGTGTTTTCTACATAATAATCGGATGGAATTAAACTGATATTGTCTTCAAAGTGAATGTTCATTCCCTTTGCCATTAGCTCATTAGTCAACATAGTTGGTGTTTTGTCGTAACCCGAAACATTTTTGCCAATGTTTTGGAAATAACGAGCCAAAGCGCTCATTCCGATGCCTCCAATTCCGATGAAATAAACGTTATGTATTTGGTTTAGGTTCATTTGCCTCACCCCCAACCCCTCTCCAAAGGAGAGGGGAGCCGAAACGGAAAGGGATTTATTTTATTTGATTACTAATTTTACTAAAATGGTTCATTATGGTTTTTTTTTGCTACTAAGGCACAGAGGCGCAAAGTTTTTGATTTGTTATTTAATTAGTTTTATTATCTCTTCCACTATATCTTTTGTAGCATTTGGTTTTGCCAATTGCTTTATGTTTTTACTCAAACTTTTTTGCAAATTTTCATCCTGAATTAGTTGTTTAAAAACTGTTTCAAATTTTTCATTCAAATCATTTTCTCTAATTAGTAATGCCCCTTTTTTATCTACAATTGCCCTAGCATTTTTAGTTTGATGATCTTCGGCTACATTGGGTGATGGAATAAAAATAGTTGGTTTTCCTACCAAACATAACTCTGAAACCGATGATGCTCCTGCACGCGAAATCACAAAATCGGCAGCAGCATAAATCAAATCCATTCGTTCAATAAATGAAACTACAGTTACGAGTTGTGGGTTGCGGGTTTCGGGTTGCGAGTTTCTTGAATTATACTTTTTATAGTCTTCAAAATACAATTTACCACATTGCCAAATTACCTGAACACCACTTCCTAAAAGAAAATCTAATTCTTTTTCAATTAATTGGTTTATTCTTCTAGCACCGAGACTACCTCCAAGAATTAAAAGTGTTTTTTTATTGGCATCTAAATTGAAATATGAAATTCCTTCTTGTCTTTTCGTTTCAACATTCAATAAATCTTGACGTACTGGATTTCCGGTGAAAACAATTTTGGCTGCCGGGAAAAAGCGTTCTAAATTTTCATAGGCCACACAAATGGCATTGGCTTTTTTACTCAATAATTTATTGGTAATTCCAGGATAGGAATTTTGCTCTTGTATCACTGTTGGAATATTCAAACTATTTGCCATTTGCAATAACGGTCCGCTAGCAAAACCGCCTGTTCCAATAACCACATCGGGCTTAAATTTTTTTATAATCGTTCTAGATTTCAATAAACTACTCGTTAATTTGAATGGAAACATTATGTTTTGCAGAGTCAATTTTCGTTGTAACCCAGCAATCCAAAGTCCTTCAATTTCATATCCTGCTTGAGGCACTTTTTGCATTTCCATTTTGTCTTTGGCTCCAACAAAGAGAAATTCAGCATCAGGAAAACGAGATTTTAATTCATTGGCAATAGCTATGGCTGGATAGATATGTCCACCAGTTCCACCACCACTCAATATGAATTTAAGCCCACCCCGACCCTCCCGAAGGGAGGGAGAAGTTATCTTATTTTTGTTATTTTTGGAAAGTGAACTCATATTGTTTATAACTATTTTACACGAACTCCTTTGATTGCCATCATTGGATTTACCGATTTATCTTCAATCGTATAATCCCCAATTCCCCCTTCGGGGGTTAGGGGGCTTTCGTCTTCCAGTAATTGTTTATCGATTAGCTTTTGCAAAGCGTCTTCTCGTTTTTGTTTTTCGGCGTTTTCTTGGGCAATTTCTTCCTCTTTTTTGGTCACACTTAAAATAATTCCAAGTGCAATACAGGTCATCCAAATAGAACTTCCACCAGAACTTATTAGTGGTAGTGTTTGTCCAGTAACAGGCAATAATTCAACGGCAACTGCCATATTGGTCATGGCTTGAAAAATGATAGGAAAACCCAATCCTACGACGACGAGTTTTCCGAATAGTGAATTGGCTTTGTGTGCCGCAACTACAAATCGGAATAATAATAAAAGATACATCCCTAATACTAATAATCCACCAAAAAGTCCATATTCTTCTACTATAATCGCATAGATAAAATCGGAAGAAGATTGGGGTAAAAAGTTTTTCTGTACACTTTTTCCCGGGCCAAGTCCATATATTCCACCAGAAGCAATAGCTATTTTGGCTTTTTCGATTTGATAATCGTCTTCATCAGGTTTATCAGTTGTGAAATTATCAATTCTATTAAGCCAAGTGTCCACACGATTGGGGAAAGCATCAGGAAATGCTCTGGCTACTATAATAAAAAAAATCAAACCAATAATTCCTACTCCTAGAATAACGGCAATATATTTTAAAGGATATTTACCAATAAAAACTAACATGATTACCATGAAAAAAATAAGTGCCGCTGTGGATAAATTGGCCGGAAGTATCAATAACAATGTTATAAAAACTGGAGTCCATAATTCCCATAAAGAGTTTTTAAATGTTATGGGTGTTTCTCTTTTTTTCGATAAATAACGCGCTACAAAAACAAATAGAACTATGGCTGCCAAAGTTGATGTTTGGAAGGTAATCCCAATAAATGGAATTTGAATCCATCTGCTTGCATTTGCTCCAGAGATTACAGTTCCTTTTAACAAAGTATAAACCAACAAAATCCAAACGACAGGTAATAAATACTTTGAAATTGTTCTGAAATAATGATAGGGGATTTTATGTACTTTGTAAATTATAAAAAATCCAATTAGTAGTTGTGCTCCATGTTTTAACAAATAAGTCAGTGTATTTCCTGACCCATGACGTGTGTATGCCAAATTACTACTTGCACTAAAAACCGGCATAAAAGAAAACATTGCCAACAAGGCAACGAATGCCCAGATGACTTTATCTCCTTTTAAACTTGTAATTAATTCTTTCATTATAAATATGATTCGGATTTTGGTTTCGGGTTCAAGGGAAACTCTGAACCTGGAACCCGAAACTAGCAACTAAATTTTTACAAATTCTGTACAGCCACTTTAAACTGATTCCCTCTGTCTTCGTAGTTTTGAAATAAATCAAAACTAGCGCATGCCGGAGACAATAAAACGGCATCTCCTTTTTCTGCAATATGCTTTGCTGTTATTACTGCATCTCGCATATTGTCAACTTCCACCATCATGTCAACTACATTACCAAATGCATCAATAATTTTTTTATTATCAACACCTAGACAAATGATAGCTTTTACTTTTTCACGAACTAATGGCATTAATTCGGTGTAATCATTTCCTTTATCCACTCCACCAACAATCCAAACGGTTGGCACGGTCATGCTATCTAAAGCGAAAAATGTAGCATTTACGTTTGTCGCTTTACTATCATTAATGTATTGCACATTCTGAATTTTAAGCACTTTTTCCAAACGATGCGCCACTCCCTGAAAATTGGATAAACTTTCACGAATAGTCTGCTTTCTGATTTTCATCAGTTGTGCAACTGAAGTAGCAGCCATAGCGTTTTTCAAATTGTGTTTTCCTTCCAATGAAACGTCTCCCGTTTTCATTTCAAATTCCTCATTGTTGATAATGATGTCCATAGTATCGTCGTTTTTTATAAAGGCCCCATTTTCAAAAATTTGTGTTAATGAAAAAGGAATTAATTTTGCTTTTGTTTTATTTTGTTTAAACCAGTTTGAGATGGCTTCATTATCTGCATCATAAATGAGATAATCATTCTCGGTTTGGTTCATTGTTATTCTAAATTTTGATGCGATATAATTTTCATATTTATATTCATACCTATCCAAATGATCCGGACTTATATTGGTTATAATGGCTATGTCTGGTCTGTAATCTATATTCCCATCCAATTGAAAACTGCTCAATTCTAACACATAGCAATCATAATTATCTTCGGCTACTTGCCAGGCAAAACTTTTACCAATATTTCCTCCTAAACCCACATTCAAACCTCCAGATTTAAGCAAATGATAGGTCAACATTGTTGTGGTTGTTTTGCCGTTGCTTCCTGTTATTCCGATGGTCTTTGCTTGAGTGTGTTTTGAAGCAAATTCAATTTCAGAAATCACTGGAATACCTTTTCCCACAAGCTTTTTTACTATTGGTGCTTTTTCTGGAATTCCCGGGCTTTTCATTACCACATTAGCATTTAGAATTAAATCTTCTGTGTGTTTATTGTCTTCCCATTTTATTTCATATTGTTTAAGAACTTCTTTGTAATTATCTTTAATTTCTCCAAAATCGGAAACAAAAACATCGTATCCTTTTTGCTTGCCTAAAATGGCAGTTCCAACACCACTTTCTCCTCCACCAAGTATGACCAATCGTTGCATTATCTCAATTTTAAAGTCACAATAGATACAATTGCCAAAAGAATAGCAACAATCCAGAAACGGGTTACTATTTTACTTTCGTGATATCCTTTCTTTTGATAATGATGATGCAATGGCGACATGAGGAAAATGCGTCTTCCTTCTCCAAAGCGTTTTTTAGTGTATTTGAAATAAGAAACCTGCATGATAACTGATAAATTTTCAGCAAAAAATATGGCACACAAAACAGGCAATAACAACTCTTTACGAACAGAAATAGCTAAAACTGCAATAATTCCTCCAATAGTCAAACTACCCGTATCGCCCATAAATACAGAAGCTGGATACGAATTATACCAAAGAAAACCAATTAAGGAACCCACAAATGCAGAGATGAAAACTGTCATTTCACCCGAATTTGGGATGTACATGATGTTTAAATAATCGGAAAAAAAGATGTTACCAGAAACGAAGGTGAAAATTCCCAATGCTAATACTGATATTGCAGAGGTTCCAGCCGCTAAACCATCAATACCATCAGTTAGATTTGCTCCATTTGAAACCGCTGTGATAATGAAAATAACAATTGGAATAAATACCAACCAAGCCCAATTTTGATAATCATCAGTAAATGGTTTTAAAATTTGAGCATAATCTAATTCGTTGTTTTTAGTAAACGGAATAGTTGTGGTAGTTGATTTATAATCAATCGGTGTTTGCGAAATTACATTTTCGCTTTGATTGAATGTCATTGGTTTATTAGATCTTTCTCTCACGGTAACACTAGGATTAAAATACAATACTGAACCCACGATTAATCCCAAACCTACTTGCCCAATTACTTTAAAAATTCCTTTTAACCCTTGTTTGTCTTTTTTGAATATTTTGATATAATCGTCGATAAAGCCAATGGTTCCCATCCAAAGCGTAGTCACAATCAATAGAATAATGTAAATATTATTCAATTTTGTCAATAAAATAACTGGAATTAATGTTGAAACAATAATGATTAATCCACCCATTGTTGGTGTTCCTGCTTTTTGAGTTTGTCCGTCCAAACCAAGTTCTCTTACCGTTTCTCCTACTTGCTGATTTCTTAGAAATGTGATGATTTTTTTTCCATAAATGGTAGAAATCATCAATGATAATAATATTGCTAAAGCCGAACGAAAAGTGATGTATTGGAAAACTCCAGTTCCAGGAACATCCATTGTTTTGTCGAGGTATTCAAATAAGTAGTATAACATATTCTATTTTTTAAATTCCAAATTTTAAATTCCAAATTCCAAATTGTTCAAGTTTTTCATTGGGATTTGAAATTTTGCTTTTTGAGTTTTACTATTTGTTTAATTGTTCTAAAATTTCTTTTACAATCTTCATATCATCAAAATCATGGCGAACACCATTAATTTCCTGATAAGTTTCGTGTCCTTTTCCGGCAATTAGAATAATATCATTTGGACTTGCCAATTGACAGGCTGTTTTAATGGCTTGTTTTCTATCTACAATAGATAAAGTTTTTTTATGATTTTGTGGTTCAACTCCTTTTTCCATATCAGCAATAATATCAATTGGGTCTTCCGTTCTTGGATTATCAGACGTTATAATTACTTTATTACTCATAGACGTAGCAATATTAGCCATAATGGGTCTTTTAGTTTTATCTCTATCGCCACCACAACCAACAACTGTTATCAATTGTTCATTATTAGTGCGAATATCATTGATGGTTTTTAATACGTTTTCTAATGCATCTGGAGTATGCGCATAATCAACAATAGCCGTGATGTTGGAATTAGAAACGATAAATTGAAAACGACCAGAAACACTTTCTAGTTCAGATAATAATCGCAATACTTCCAGTTTATCCAATCCTAATTCTACAGCTGTTCCATATATAGCTAACAAATTGTAGGCATTGAAAGTTCCAATTAAACGAACCCAAACTTCATTTTCATTAATCTTTAGTAACAATCCAGATAGTTGGTTTTCTAATATTTGTGCTTTGTATTCGGCATACGATTTCAATGCATATGTCAGTTTTCTTGCTGCGGTATTTTGCAACATTACCAATCCATTTTTATCATCAATATTGCTAAGGGCAAAAGCAGTTTTGGGTAAAAAATCGAAAAAAGATTTTTTTACATCACGATACTCAGCAAATGTTGGATGGTAATCTAAATGATCGTGCGATAAATTGGTAAAAACGCCACCTGCAAAATGTAGTGCTTCAGTTCTTTTTTGATGAATCCCATGTGAACTCACTTCCATGAAACAATATTCAATCCCAAAAGCATTCATTTCTGCCAAATAATAATTAATGGTCATTGAATCTGGTGTGGTGTGCGTTGCTTTGTATTCCACGTCATCAACCATTATTTTTACTGTGGACAATAATCCTACTTTATAACCCGCTTTTTTAAATAATTGATATAAAAGCGATGCGATTGTAGTTTTTCCATTGGTTCCAGTAATTCCTACTAATTTTAAATTTAGTGAAGGATTTCCATAAAAATTAGCTGCTAAAAAAGCCAATGCCGTGTTGGTGTCTATTACTTGAATATAGGTAACTCCACTGACTATTATTTCTGGAAAAGTATCGCAGACAATTACTGTAGCTCCAAGATTTATTGCTTTTTCAATAAAGTCATGACCATTTGAAACAGTACCGCGAATGGCAACAAAAACATCGTTTTCCTGAACTTTTCGAGAGTCAAACTCAATTTTGCCAATAACCATTTCAGTCGAACCTTTTACTGCTTCGATGGCTACTTTATATAATATGTCCTTTAAAATAATCACGATAATTCGAGTATGATTGTTTTGTTTTTATCTAAAGCTTCTCCCGCAGGAACCGATTGTTTTTTGACTTTTCCAATGCCAATTACTCTTACTTTTAATTTTAGATTTTCTAAAAGAGCCACCGCATCCATGCCACTCATTCCCATTAGATTTGGAATAACTTTTTTTTCAGAAGATGCTTTGGTAGAATATTCATTATAAGCCAGCTCCTGTTTCTTTATTTTCTTGTCAAGATTTTTGATTTCGTTTGTAGAAGGCGAATCAGTAAAAATCTTTTGGGCAATACGTTTGAAAACAGGTCCAGCAACGTCAGCGCCATAATAATTATTGCCAGAAGTATTGGGTTTGTGAACTACCACAATACAAGAATATTTAGGATTGTCAGCAGGAAAAAATCCAACAAAGGAAGATATGTAATGTTTATCATTGCCTCCGTTTTTCCAATAATTAGCTTGAGCAGTTCCTGTTTTTCCTGCCATAGAAAAATCTTTGGAATATAATTTATTTGCCGTCGCACCTTTCTTTTTAAATACATTCTCCAAAATAGCTTTTACCTTCTTAGTTGTTTTTTCAGAGCATATTTTAGGATTGATAATTTCTTTGTCAAACATTTTAATGGTTTTATTCCACTCTTTTATCTCTGAAACAAATTGTGGTTTTACCATGACTCCGTTATTCGCAATAGCATTATATAAGGTTAAGGTTTGTAAAGGAGTTACAGATACACCATAACCAAAAGCCATCCATGGCAAGGAAGTTCCACTCCAGTTCTTTTTATCCGATGGATGTGGGATTTTAGGAATTCCTTCACCTTGAAAAGGTAATCCGAGAGGTTTACCGAGACCTAATGCATCTATCCTATCTGTAAACTGCTTGGGGTTATTTTTATAATTTTCATATACAGCCTGAACCAATACAGTATTTGATGAAATTTCAAATCCACGAGCTAACGAAATGGTATTAACTCCGTCAAAATGGGAGTCTTCAACTACAAGGTTTTTTTTGGTAAAATATATTTTCCCTCCTTTTCTATTGTAAATGTGGCTTGTATCCACTTTTTGATCATCAAGCAATGCAATCATGTCCACCAATTTGAAAGTTGAACCAGGTTCGTGAGATTCTTTTATAGCATAATTTTCGGTTTCAAAATAAGTTGAATCGGTTTCTTTAAGCTTACCTAAATTAGAAATTGCCTTGATTTTTCCTGTTTTGGTTTCCATAACCACCACGCAACCATGTTCGGCTTTAAATTCTTTTAATTGTTTTAATAAAGCATGATGGGCAATGTCTTGAATGTAAACATCAATTGTAGAAATCACATCATAGCCATCTTGTGGGTCAACTTCATTTTGATCTCGAATTGGTTTCCATTGTCCTTTGGCGATTTTTTGTTTAAGAACTTTACCATCTTTTCCGTTCAGGTATTTTCTAAACGACCATTCAATTCCTTTACCAACACGCATTCCATTTTCATCAATACGATCGTAACCAATGGTTCTTTCGGCAATTTTGCCGATTGGATGTTCTCTAACTGTTTCCTGTTCGGTTATCATTCCGCCTTTATTTGCCCCTAAATTGAAAAGCGGAAAACTTTTAATTTTTATATATTGAGTATAGCTTAAATCACGCGCCACCAATAAATACCTGTTTTTATTAGTTCTTGCAATATTTAATTGGGATTGATAAAAAGAACTTGGCTTTCCTAAAAGTTTTGCTAAAGAATCTGCTAATGGTTTTACGTTTTTTTCAAAAACAACACCTTTTGGAACTACTGCATCAAATCGAATGTTGTAATTAGGAATTGAAGTGGCTAATAAACTTCCGTCAGCTGAGTAAATATTACCTTTATTGGCAGGAATGATAAAACTTTTTACCGTTTCTTTCTTCGCCAATTCGCGAAGTCTTGGCCCTTCAACCCACTGAATTTTGGACAACTTAAAAGTTATAGCCATAGCCATTATAAAGATGCAGAATGCAACTAAATAAATTCTATAAGAGATATTTTTATCTTCTACTGCCATAGTTTTTGAAAGAAGGTTTTTTCTATAGATTTTTTAACTTTTATTTTTTTTGGTGGCACCGATGAAGGAAATATTTTTCTTTCCTTCATTTTTTCTGAAACTGTTGATTCCATTTTTAATTTCATTAGTTCGGAACGCTTATCAACAAATTCGGAACGCAACTCTTTAACTTCACTTGTTAATTCTGTAATACGAAATACTTTTTGTTCAAATGTGTGTGAATTGGCAATCATTAAAATTGCAAGGAGCACTATAAAAACTATAAATCGCCAATTTTTTGTTGCATCTTCATTGACTAAAAATCGAGCTTTCAATATGCTATAAACTCCATTTTTCATTTTCTATCTTTTTTCTTTTCTTATCATTATTTTCAGAAACTAATTACTGACACTACTTTTTTTCTGCTATTCTTAATTTGGCACTTCGTGCTCTATTGTTGCTTTTTATTTCAGCTTCATCAGGAACAATAAGTTTTCCAACTAACTTAAATGGCACTGAAAAATTTCCAAAAAAATCACGTTCTGGCTCACCTTCAAACATTCCGTTTTTCATAAATCGTTTCACTAATCGGTCTTCTAATGAGTGATAGGAAATCACGCTTAATCTTCCTTCTGGTTTTAATATGTCTAGCGATTGTTCCAAAAATTCTTTTAAAACATCCATTTCTTGGTTTACTTCTATTCGTATTGCTTGATAGATTTGGGCTAAAATTTTATTCTTGAATTGCTCTGGTAAAAATTTTGATAAAATCAACTTTAACTCATCTGTTGTATTGATAGTTTTCTTTTCTCTTGCTTCAATAATTGTTCGAGCCAAAGCTGGAGCAACTTTCAATTCGCCATAATCCAAAAACACTCTTTTTAAATTTGCTTCATCGTATTCATTAATCACTTTATAGGCATCTAAATCATTTTTTCTACTCATTCTCATGTCTAAATCGGCATCAAATCGTGTTGAAAATCCTCTCTCTGGAACATCAAATTGGTGTGATGAAACTCCCAAATCGGCTAAAATTCCATCTACGCTTTTCACGCCATGAAATCGTAAAAACCGTTTTATATATCTAAAATTCTCGTGTATCAAAGTAAATCGTTCATCTGTAAAAGCATTTACCAAAGCATCTTCATCTTGGTCAAACCCAAACAATCGCCCATTTGGTCCTAAACGTTTCAAAATCTCTTTTGAATGTCCACCACCGCCAAAAGTCACATCCACATAAACTCCATCATGCTTGATATTCAATCCGTCTACAGTTTCATTTAATAAAACCGAATTATGATATTCCATCGTTGTCATCATTACTATTTCCCATTACATCTTCGGCTAAATCGGCAAAATCAATATCATCACCTGCAATTGATTTTTCATACCTCTCTTTATCCCAAATTTCAACTATGTTTACGGCTGAGGATAGCACAATGTCTTTTGAAATATGACTGAAGGCAACCAAGTCTTTTGGAATTAATAATCTTCCTAAATCATCCACTTCAATAACTTTTACTCCAGCCGTAAACCGACGAATGAAATCGTTATTTTTTTTAACAAATCGGTTGAGTTTGTTAATTTTTTGCATCATCAAATTCCACTCCGTCATAGGATACAATTCTAAACAAGGTTGAAATACAGAACGTTTCAAGACAAAACCATCTTGAATGGAATTGGCCAATTGCTTCTTCAGAGCCGAAGGAATCATCAGTCTTCCTTTGGCATCAACTTTACATTCATATGTCCCGATTATCGAGTTCAATTGCATTAGTTTTTGGTTATGAGCAAAAATATAAAAATATTTACCACAAAATACCACAAAATACCACTTTGTTGATAAGTTTTACCACTTTAAGCCATTTTGCTTAAAAAAACCCCGTTGAATAAGATAAAAACTATTTTGAAAAATCTTTAAAAAATAACATTATACTGTTTTTTAAATCATAAACAATTGATTTAAACCATTTGTGTATTGCAAAATTTTTATTTATATAAATATGAATAATTATCAAAAAGCCAAACTCTTTTGTTACTAATTGTTAATTGTATTAATTTTTTAATGCTACTATTTTTCATTTTTCTGAAGGAAAAAAATGGAATAGAAAAAGGGTTTTTAGGTATAAAACCATATATTTGCTACCGATGTAAAAGTCAAAAAAATCATATGGATCGACAATTTAAAAAAGAAGGAAGATATTCCTATTTCGAAGCTGGAGAAGGAACGCCAATAGTTGTTTTACATGGCCTGATGGGTGGATTGAGCAATTTTACTGGTGTTGCTGAATATTTTTCTACTAAAGGATATAAAATTGTAATTCCAGAATTGCCTATTTATACTCAAAATATTTTAAAAACAAACGTAAAAGCTTTTGCAAAATATGTCAAAGACTTTATTACTTTTAAAGGATTCGATAGGGTTATACTGCTGGGGAATTCCCTTGGTGGACACATTGCTTTATACCATTCTAAAATGTATCCCGAAAAAGTAGCCGGATTAGTAATTACAGGAAGTTCAGGACTTTATGAAAGTGCCATGGGCGATAGTTATCCTAAACGAGGCGATTATGAATACATTAAGAAAAAAACAGAAGTTGTTTTTTATGACCCAAATGTTGCAACAAAAGAAATGGTAGATGAAGTTTTTTCGATTGTAAATGACCGCATTAAAGTAATAAAAACGTTAACAATTGCCAAAAGTGCTATTCGTCACAACATGGCCAAAGATTTACCAAAAATGCATGTAAAAACATGTATTATTTGGGGAAAAAATGACCAAGTTACACCACCAGAAGTAGCTGAAGAATTTTACAAATTAATGCCCAATTCACAATTGTACTGGATTGACAAATGTGGCCATGCTGCTATGATGGAACATCCTGATGAGTTCAACAGATTGCTACACGAATGGCTTAAAGAAGTGCATTTATAATAATTATGGACAAGAATATTGAAAATAAAATTCCTAAAATTAAAAGTCTTTTCATCAAATATGGTGTAAAAAGGGCCTTTCTTTTTGGAAGTATTGCAAAAGGGACCAATACCAAGAATAGCGATGTTGATTTTTTATATTCTTTTCCAGATGATTTGGATGTTGAAACTTATTCCTCAAATTATTTTAAATTAATAGAAGATTTGGAAAAACTCTTAAAAAAAAGAGTAGATTTAGTTGCTGAAAAAACACTTAAAAATCCTTATCTTATTGAAAGTATCGAAGAAAGTAAAATACAATTATTATGATAAATAGAGATGAAAAAAAACTTCTACTTGATATAATTGAGTGTATTAATTCAATAGATGATCATCTTGAAAATGAACGAATTCTCCAAAATTATTTATCAAATAAAACTAAAAGAAGAGCTGTTGAAAGAGAATTTGAGATTATAGGGGAAGCCATCAATAAATTGTTAAAAATAAATCCTAATATTTCCATTTCTTATGCCCGCATTATAGTTGATTTAAGAAATCGAGTTATCCATGCTTATGATTCTGTTGACGATATTCTTATTTGGAAAATAATTGTAAAAGATTTGCCGATGCTACTTGAAGAAGCAACAAAACTCATAAATGAAAATTAATTCCGCCGAATTTATAATTAGCAATTCCGATGTGAGCAAATGTCCGCAAGAACGTTTGCCCGAATATGCTTTTATTGGTCGTTCCAATGTGGGAAAATCATCCCTAATTAACATGTTGACCAATCATAAAAACTTGGCCAAAACCTCAGGGAAACCAGGAAAAACCCAGCTCATAAATCATTTTAAAATCAATTTGAATTGGTTTCTAGTCGATTTGCCGGGCTATGGTTATGCTCGTGTTTCCAAGAAGACAAAAGAAGTTTTTCAGGAATTTATTACCGATTATTTTGAAAAAAGAGAGCAACTCGTCTGTGCTTTTGTTTTAATTGATATTCGGTTGGAAGCGCAAAAAATTGATTTAGAATTCATTACTTATCTTGGGGAAATTGAAGTGCCTTTTTGTATCATTTTTACAAAATCGGATAAAATTAGCAGAGGTAAAATCGACTCGCATGTTGCCGCTTATAGAAAAGCTTTACTGGCTAATAACTGGGAAGAAATGCCACAATATTTTGTCACCTCGGCAACGGAAGGCACCGGAAAAGATACTGTTTTAGAATTTATTGATGGTGTGAATGAAGAAGTTTTTAAAGATTTGGATCAGTTTTAGAATGAAAAAGACAACTCTTTTGCTGCTGTTTTCAGTGCTATTAGTTTCGTGTAATTTGCCCAGCTATATTTTTGTAGACAATGCCATCGCGACGGGATTAGATTTAAGAGAAGGCAAATGGCTTTTAAATGAAATTGTAGATCCAACAACTACTAGTAATGCTGCCAAAAATCTTATTGTCAAAAAACTAGGAAACAGACTAGGAAACAGACTGACTTATGCAAACGATAGCATGGGTTTATTACTTCCCAAAAATGTCAAATCAAATCCAACAAAAGAAAATATAAGGGATTTAAAAAAAGGAAGTGGGTTTGATTTTTTTATCAATGTAAAAATCATTTTAAAAAACAATTCTTTATCAGACCTTGATGTTACTAATCATAAATTCAATAAAAACTTATCAAAATCGGTTGAAGTGCTATTTGAAGTTTATGATTTGAATGATATTGCAATTACTTACTCAAAAAAAGTAATTGGAAGTGTTGGCATTGCAGAAAATAATAATAGCGATATCAATTTTAGTAAATCAACCTCAAAATTAGTACTCGGATGTTTAAATAAAATTATTCGAGACATCGAAAAAAAATCGATTAAGTAATTTTTTACTTCTTCAACTCTAGTTTTTCAGCAAAATAATCACAAAAATCTTTCATAGTATCTGCCATCTTTTCATCGGCAGTGGCGCGTTGAAAGGTATCAGCCATAGCCACCAATGTTTGATGGAAAAATAATTTCATTTCATCTACAGGCATGTCTTTAGTCCACAAATCAATGCGAAGAGTTTCTTTCGCTTTACTGTCCCAAATAGAAAGCATAATTGCTTTGGCTTCTTCTAGTTCAACACCGCCATCTTGTGCTGTCCAAGATAATTTTTCAGGAACACGATTTTCGTCTAATTCAACATTAAATTTTATTTCGGAATGTATGGTTTTGCTCATGGCTTTTTAGGTTTGTATTTTGATTTTTCAAATAACTCGTTGGCATTCATCTTCAGCATATCCTGCAAACTCACTTCGTTATTTTTCATAAAGGAACGAACAATTTGCCAACCAACCCACTGCCCTACTCGTCCGGGAGATTCATTGTCTATTTCGAGATAAAATTTTGAAAAAGGTGCTAAATTTATAAATCGGTTATCAAGTTTTGAATCGGAATCGAAAAGTAGATTTTCATCTATAAAGAAACGCCAAATATAACTTTCGTTTTCTTGACACCAAATGATTTGCTCCGGTTGATAACCTATTTTTTCAGCATCGGTATAATCGGGAAGCAATACATCTTTTAGATACAATTCTTTTCCATAATAAATCATATTGGATAGTAATGTTTTATCTGTAGGAGGTGGTATTTTTCGAAATGAAAAACTCGAAACAATATCGGGCATCATTTGTCTTTCCTCAAAATTTTGTTTTAAATATTCTGCATCTGTATAAAACTTGACCTCTTTACCTAAATACATTTCTAAAGCAATAATCAACTTGTCATTAGCATAAATTGCCTTATTTTTATAATCCATTTCGGCAATAACAGTGTAGACTTTTGGCGTGATGGTTTTTGGAAAATAATACTTTAAATGTTTAAATAATTCTTCAATTGCAGTAGCTTGCTTATCGAAATTTGGATATTTTTTTTGTACTTCATTATACAGTGCTCTCCAATCTTTGTTTTGCATTTTATCTATCCAAACTTTATCATCAACACCTTCAGGGAAGAAAAAAGGATACTCGGCTTTAAGACTTGCCAAATCATTAGATTTACTTTCAAAAAAAGCTTTATCAAATCGATCTACTTTTATCTCAACAGGAATTTCTTCTATTGCTTTTTCAACTTTAGACTTTTGATTACAGGAAAAAAGAAATAAAGACAACAAAATGCCGAGAAAATATTTTACCATCTTAAGAGATTTATAATAAATTATTAAAGTTTAAAATCTTATGATTTATTTACATTTGCAAATATACATTGCAGTTTTTAAAAAAGATCATAAGAAATGTCTAAAAAAAGTAAAATAAAGGTAGGTGAAACTAATGACTTTATTGTTTCATGGTTGAGAGATTATGCAACTAATGCAAAAGTCAATGGTTTTGTCATTGGAATTTCAGGTGGCGTTGATTCGGCAGTAACCTCAACATTATGTGCACAAACAGGTTTAACCACTTTATGTGTTGAAATGCCTATTCATCAACACAGCAGTCAAGTTAGTAGAGGACGAGAACATATTGAACAATTAAAGAAGCGTTTTTCTAATGTAAAAAATGCAGAAACTGATTTAACTTCCGTTTTTGAATCGTTTAAAAAAGTAATTCCAAATCATGAAAATACTGTAAAAATAGATTTGTCATTAGCCAATACAAGAGCACGCTTGCGAATGACAACATTATATTATTATGCCGGAATTTATGGTTTATTAGTGGCAGGAACTGGAAATAAAGTAGAAGATTTTGGCGTTGGGTTTTATACAAAATATGGAGATGGCGGAGTAGATTTGAGTCCTATTGCCGATTTACTAAAAAGTGATGTATATGCTTTGGGAGAATATTTAGAAATCCCCAAATCTATTCAAAATGCTGCTCCAACAGATGGTTTATTTGGCGACTCAAGAACTGATGAAGAACAACTTGGCGCTAGTTATGACGAACTCGAATGGGCAATGCTCGTAGCAGAAAACAATAAAAGGAAAGAAGATTTTTCGGGAAGGGAAAGAGAAGTTTTTGAGATTTATACCTATTTAAATGCCGTTAATCAGCATAAGATGAATCCAATTCCCATTTGTATTATTCCTGAATTGTATAAAAAAATTTAAATTTTTTTAATAATATTTAACAAAAAAAAATTAACTTTACACTTAATTTCTATTAATTTTTTATCAAATACCACAATTATGATAAATGTATGTGTAGCCGATAACTTTCCAGTTGTGCATTTTGGAATGAAAGCTTATTTTAAAGATCATCAAGAAATAAGTATTGTTTCAAATGTAGGAAATTTTTTTATGGTGCCTGATGCCTTGAGAAACAAAGAAGTTGATGTCTTAATTATCGACCTTGATCTTGAAGGATTGAAGAGTATTTATGAACTCAAATCTATCATTAAAAATTTCCCAAAAACAAAAGTTATTGTATTTAGTAGTATGTCTGAACAAATTTATGCTCCAAATGCTATAAAGGCAGGTTGTGCAGGTTATGTTCACAAGACATCAAAACTTGAGTATTTAGGAACAACAATTGTCAAGGTTAGCCAAGGACAAATTATCCTAAATGAAGAAATCAAGAAAAGTTTAGCATTAATTGCTAAACAAAACAAATCTGAACGTTTGTACAGAAAACTTTCTAATCGAGAAATCGAAGTGCTTCGCTTTTTAAGTGATGGAAAGAAAAACAATGAAATCGCTAAGATTTTAAATCTTAACGAAAAAACCATTAGTACTTACAAGCTTCGATTATTGACGAAACTAAGTGTAACCAATTTAGTTGACTTAGTGAACAAAGCAAAAACTTTGGAAATCGTTTAAAAAATTAAAACCCGTCTATTCTAAAAACAAGACGGGTTTTTTTATAAATAAGTTGACCGTATTCGTCCTATTTTATTGGTCAGATTAACTTTTAGTTTATTATAATCATTGATAGTTGACTTCAATTCTTCTAGGTCACTTTCTTCTTCTTCTTTAGTAAAATTGTTCATCATATCCATTATCAATTTATTGATGAGATATTCGCGTAAAGAAATAATTGTTTCTGAAACGTATTGACCAACGTTTTCCGTTTTCTTTTTTACATAAATTTGTTTGGCTTCCCAATTATGCAATAATTCCTTTTCCTCCAGCATCAATATATCAGTAACCATCTCAGAATGTTCAGGCGATAATTGCATCAAGTAATGTTCAATATTGAAATTTTCATTTTGATTATAATAAGCAATTAAATCATTGTAAATTTCTTTAAACATGGGGTTAGCCAATTCTACTTCATCTTCATGCAAACTCAAGAATATGCGTTCAAAAACTCTAGTAGTATTAATTTCTTTCTCTTCAACCATTTCGCCATCATCATTGGCTCTTAGAATATAATCTTCAAAATCAGCTTTAAGTGAGCCATAAAGCAGAAGCATTTCAATGATTTTCCTTTCTAATTCGTAAACTATATCAACTCTGTCTCTTGAAACTTGGATATCATCTTTTACAACTTCAAAAGCTTTTTGTTCTTGTTTCAGTTTTTTTCCAGCTTCCGAAATATCTTTTTGAACCAATTGAGCCAAAGTATTTTGCAAAACCTGTTCCGAAATATCCATGATACTTGCGCACTCTTGAATATACACCTCTCTTTTTATTCTGTCGGGTATTTTAGAAATACTCACTACCATATCCCGAATCAAATCGGCTTTTTTGATTGGATCATTTTGTGCTTCATTCATTAATAGCGACGCTTTGAACTGAATAAAATCTTTGGCATTATTTTCTAAATAAAAAACCAAATCTTCATACGAATTTTTTCGAGCAAAACTATCGGGATCATCGCCATCAGGGAAAGTACACACTTTTACGTTCATTCCTTCTTCCAAAATCAAATCGATACCACGAATGGAAGCTCGAAGTCCAGCAGCATCACCATCAAATAGCACCGTGATGTTTTTGGTCAATCGATTAATTAATCTTATTTGATCGGCAGTTAAAGCGGTTCCCGAAGAAGCAACGACATTCTCAATTCCGGCTTGATGCAATTGAATCACATCGGTATAACCTTCAACCAAATAACAATTGTTTTGTTTGGCAATGGCTTGTTTGGCATGAAAAATTCCGTAAAGCACTTTGCTTTTATGATAGATTTCGCTCTCAGGTGAATTGAGGTATTTGGCTGCTTTTTTATCATTGGTTAAAATTCTTCCGCCAAACCCAAGATTTCTACCCGACAAACTTTGAATGGGAAACATCACTCTTCCTTTAAAACGATCAAAATGTTTGCCGTCTTCTCTAGTGATGGTTAATCCAACTTTTTCTAAAAATTCTAATTGGTACCCTTTAGACAGTGCTTCTTTTGTAAAAGCGTCCCATATTTCGGGTGAATAACCTAATCCAAATTTGGCAATAGTTTGATTGGTAAATCCTCTTTCTTTAAAATAGGTTAATCCAATGGCTTTGCCCTCTTCGGAATTTAGAAGTGTTTCTTGAAAATAGGTTTTGGCAAATTCAGAAACCAAATACATGCTTTCTTTTTCATTGGCCTCAATTTTATCTTCTTGAGACGTTTCGGTTTCTTCTATTTCGATATTGTATTTTTTGGCCAAAAACCGAATGGCTTCCGGATAGGTAAAATGCTCGTGTTCCATCAAGAAAGTAACGACACTTCCGCCTTTTCCCGAACTGAAATCTTTCCAAATTTGTTTTACAGGCGATACCATAAACGAAGGAGAACGTTCATCCGAAAACGGACTCAATCCTTTGTAATTACTTCCGGCACGCTTTAGTTGGACGAAATCGCCAATGACTTCTTCCACCCGCGCAGTTTCAAAAACTTTATCGATGGTTTCTCTAGATATCAAATCTTTAGTTTAAAATTGTTTAAGGGTTTAAAGTTACAAAGTTTTTCTATTTAAAAACCCTGTCAGGGTTTAAAACTCTGACAGGTTTAAAAACTAACCTAATAACACTTAGACTGCCTGTCGGCCGACAGGTACACGCTCAGTATGACAAAAAAAATTAATTTTAATTAAAATCGAATCTTACACCAAGAGAGATGTTATTTTGGTCGATAGCATTGTTTTTAAACAACGGATTTAAATCGTATTTTAAATACAAACTGGTTTCTTTATAACCAATGTAGGTACTCACACCATAAATGAAATCATTCACATTGAAATTTCCTTTTTCTTTTGTTGAAATATCATTTCCGTCAATTTCATAACGCAACTTTTGTTTCGATTTTACCCGCAAACCTGCGTAACCACCAATCCCTAAACGAAAACTTCTATGTGTTTTGAACACATTTTTTCCTGTATCGTCGATTTTTTTCTTTGTAAAATCAAATTCGAGATGCACTGGCGCAGTTATAAACACGTTTCTTAATCGTGATTCTTCAAGATTAATGGCGCTAGTTTCAAGAATAGTTTGATTTCCATTTGTCACAAATAATCTATTATCAGTTGGGCGAAGATTGTTGTACATCAATGACACTCCGTATTTAATATGCAATAAATTGTCGTTTTTAAAAATTCTAGTATTTCCGGTAACGCCCCATTCATAAAAATGTGAACCCCAATATTTATAATCAGAATTGGCAACCGCACCATCTGTAACTAAATTATTTACTCCAGCGGCAAAAACAAATTGTGATGTGGTTCTTCGTTCTCCTTTGGTTTTTTTCTTAAGTATCGATTTTTTCATTCCAGAAAGATCAATATAAATGCTATCTGAAGTTTCATAGGTAATTTTATGATTTTTCCCGTCAAAATAAATACTGTCTTTGTCATTATCCCCTTTAAAATCAATAGTGATAATGAATTTATTTTTATTATTATTTTCAGCTATTTTTCCATCCACTTTTTGTTGTACCAAATCTTTCAATTTGTCTTGTTCAACCGCAACACGGTTTTCAATATTTTTGGAATGTGTTTCTGCTATTTGTAATTTCTTTTCATCGGCTTGTGCTTTGGAAATCGTTCCTGCTTCCAATTCCTTATTCACTTCTTCCAATTCTACTTTTAATGCTGCTTTTTCTTCTTTGGTAATCCTTTCTATTTTTTCTGCTATAGTTTTTGCTTTAGCTTCAAAGGTGTCTTGTGCTAAAAGTTTGCTTGCCAAAAGACAAGCTGCAAGGGCAATGTAAATGGTAAATTTTCTCATGATTGTTTGATTTAATTATTGATTAATGATTGAAAACTCTTTTTTATTGATTATTTCTATTGGCCAATGCCACTTTGACTTCTTTATAATTTTTGTTTATTTTGGTAATAACTTTTTCTCTAAACGTTTGTTCCACTTCGCCATCCACTTGAGAAAGTAAACTTTTGGCATCCACTTTTACCCCTGATTTTTGGTTGGTGGATTGTTTGGCAACTTTATCTAAACTGGCTAAAAGCGCTTCGTCTGATTTAGCATTGTTATACCCTTGAACAATAATTTCTTTTCTTGTTTCGATTTTTGGTAAGTCTTTTAACGCAACATCTTCAGTTATTACATATTCTATTTTTTTGTCTTTGATGATTTGATTTTGATTACTGTTCGTTTTTTGAATTATTATTTCTTGATTTTTGATTGAAACCCCTTGATGATTCGTTGTCGGTTGTCGGTTGTTGGTTGTTGGTTGAACATCCGAAGTTGCTACTTCTTCATTTTCTTGTTTATTTTTAGTGCTTGGAATTTGGAATTTGGAATTTGGAATTTCTACGTTGTCTTTTTTAATTTCTGTTCCAACAACTGCGTTTGGAGTTTCAATTTTGGTAGCGCTTTGATTGAACAAAAGCAAACCAAGTGTTACGAAAACCAAAACACTGGCAGCAATTCCAATAAAAGGAAAGGAAAGAAATAAAGAACGCTTTGTTTTTTTTTCTTCGGCTATAGTAAGCATAGCATCTAATCTGTCCCAAGCTTGAGGTGAAGGTTGAATTTCTCTGGCATTCAACTTTTCTCTTATTTGGTTTTCAACATTATTCTGTTCCATTACTGTAATTTTTTAATTTAATAATAGTGTCTTGAAGCATTTTTCGGGCATGATACAACTGCGATTTAGATGTGCCTTCATTGATTCCGAGCATTGAGGAAATTTCCTGATGTTTGAATCCTTCGATACAATAAAGATTAAAAACCATACGGTAACCGTCGGGTAAATTGTCAATTAGAAATTGAATATCTTCAACAGCGAATTGGCTTTCAATATAATTGTGTTTTTCTTCAACATAATATTCATCTTGAATAAACGTTACTTTTTTCTGAACTCGGATATAGGATATGCACTCGTTAATCATTATTCTTCGTATCCAACCCTCAAAACTTCCTTTATGTTCAAAGTTTTTTAGATTGGTAAACGCTTTCATAAAAGCGGTAATCATGACATCTTCTGCCTGATGCACGTCTTTAATGTATTGACGACAAACACTCAACATTTTTGGAGCGAATTTGGAATAAATCTGATGCTGTGCATGCCGATTGTTTTCGACAGCCAGTTCGATTACTTCTTTTTCATGTTGATGTAAGTTGATTACTTTCATAGTAAATGTTAAAATTCAATTGCAATGTCAAAATTCAATTTAAAAAATTGACATTGAAACTGTCATTGATTTTTGATATTGATTAAGACTTCTATTTGCATAGACGAGATTGGTTGAAAAATGGTTGCATGGAGCAATTTAAAAAGTTGAAAATTATTTTATAATATCTTTGAACATCAAAAAAATTAATATTTCGCAATAAAAAAAATATTTATTTTTTGAATTTTTCCCAATAGCTATCGGGATTGATTTTTGAAATTGTAATTGATTTTTGAAATTGGATCACTTTTTCCTTTCAATTACATAACTCACCATAAGTGACAATGCATCTCTGAATTCTGATTGCGGAAAATTTTCAAGGATTTGGAGTGCTTCTTGTTGAAATTCTACCATTTTTTCTTCGGCATAATGCAACCCATTTTTGTCTTTTACAAATTGGATAACTTCCCTAACTCGTTTTTTGTCTTTGTTGTAATTCTTAATGGAATTAATACACCAGCTTTTTTCTTTATCCGAACAATTATTCAAAGCATAAATTAAAGGCAAGGTCATTTTTTGCTCCTTAATATCAATTCCTGTTGGCTTTCCAATGGCATCGTCAGTATAATCAAATAAATCATCTTTGATTTGAAATGCCATCCCAATGAGTTCGCCAAACTTCCGCATGGCTTCCACTTGCTCTTCATCCTCACAAACTGATTTGGCACCAAGTGCACAACAAGAGGCAATTAAAGTGGCTGTTTTTTTTCGGATAATTTCATAATATATTTCTTCAACAATGTCTAAACGGCGTGCTTTTTCAATTTGCAATAATTCCCCTTCGCTCATTTCGCGCACTGCCACAGAAATAATACGGAGTAAATCAAAATCGCCATTGTCAATGGAAAGTAACAATCCTTTTGACAATAAATAATCACCAACCAAAACGGCAATTTTATTTTTCCACAACGCATTGATAGAGAAGAAACCACGACGGCGGTTACTATCATCTACCACATCGTCATGCACTAATGTTGCGGTGTGAATTAACTCAATTACTGAAGCCCCACGATAGGTTCTTTCATTTACTTCATTATTCTCGGAAAGCATTTTGGCCACCAGAAAAACAAACATGGGTCGCATTTGCTTTCCTTTTCTATTCACAATATAATAGGTAATTCGATTAAGGAGCGCCACTTTGGAAGTCATCGATTCGTAGAACTTTTTTTCGAAAAGCTCCATTTCTTCCTGAATGGGTTGTTTTATTTGTGAAGTGATGTTCATCGATTTCAAAGATAATTAATTTGAAATCGCTTACAAGTGATAAAACTAAAGGAAATAATAAAATTATGATTTATTGGCTAATTGTCCACAAGCCGCATCAATATCTTTTCCTCTGCTTCGGCGCACTTTGGCAACAATATCATTTTGTTCCAAAGCTTTAATATAATTAGTAATAGCTTCATCAGACGCTTGTTGGAAACTTGCCTGACTGCAATCAGGTCCACCATCATCAATGGGGTTGTATTCGATTAAATTGACTTTACACGGAACTTGTTTGCAGAATTTAACCAAGGCGTCAATGGAAGCTTTATCGTCGTTAATTCCTTTCCATACTACATATTCATAAGTCACTTTACTTTTGGTTTTTTGATACCAATACTGTAACGCTTCTTTCAATTCGGGCAATTGAAAGTTTTTGGTAAAAGGCATGATGTGATTTCTGGTTTCTTCAATTGCAGAATGTAATGAAACGGCTAATTTGAATTTTACGCCATCATCCGCCATTTTTTTAATCATTTTAGAAACTCCCGAAGTAGAAACCGTAATGCGTTTTGGCGACATGCCTAAACCTTCGTCAGATGTAATCATGTCGATGGCTTTCATCACATTATTGTAATTCATCAACGGTTCGCCCATTCCCATAAAAACGATATTGGACAATGGTCGATTAAAATACAATCGGCTTTCTCTATCAATGGCAACCACTTGGTCATAGATTTCACCTGGTTCCAGATTTCGCATTCGTTTCAATCGTGCTGTGGCACAAAAGTTGCAATCTAAACTACAACCCACTTGGCTTGAAACACAGGCAGTAGTACGAGTATTTGTTGGGATTAAGACACTTTCGACAACCAATCCATCGTGTAAACGAACCGCGTTTTTTACGGTTCCGTCTTCGCTGCGTTGCATCGTATCCACTTTGATGTGGTTGATGACGAAATTATTTTCGAGCATGGCGCGTGTTTCTTTGGAAACGTTGGTCATATCGTCAAAGTTATGAGAAGCTTTGCTCCACAACCATTCATAGACTTGATTACCTCGAAACGCTTTATCGCCATTGGCCACAAAAAAATCGCGTAATTGCTCTTTGGATAAACTTCGGATGTCTTTTTTCTTGATTTCCATGGCGCAAAGTTAGGTTATTTTGATTAGTGGTTAATTTGTACTTTTGTAAAAAAAATTAATATATGAAAAAAATATTCTTGTTTTTTATTTTACTTTTTTGGTCAATATGTTTTGGTCAAAAGGATTTAATAGTAAAATCAACAGATAGAAATGTTTCTAATTCAAATGACTCATTAAACAATTTTAAGCCAATTAAACAATTTGATAAAAAACATGAATATTTTATAAGCCATAGCAAATTATTCGTATACGAAAAAAATACTTTTCTTGAATATAGAAAATTGGATCCTACTGAAATAGTTTTTACAAACGACTCTAAATTAAAATTAAAAAGTCTTAAAGAATTAGATTTAGAATTTTTAGATTATATAGCCATAGATAAGTCTGAACTATTAGTGAAAGAAATTGGACCAAAAAAAGATTACTATCTATATAAATTGAAAAAAAAATCTAAACTAAATCCCAATGAGGAAATAATTTTATATTATTTATTGGGTGTGAAAAATAAATTTGAATATAGATTTGCTCTTTATAATTATGAGAGAGAAATTGAAAATTCATTTGATTTTTTAGTCAATTTATTTAATAAAAATTAACCTATGAACTTCATTTCCGACGAATTAGACACTTATGTAACCAATCATTCCGAAAATGAACCCGAATTATTGGCGCAATTGAATAAAGAAACCCATCAAAAAATTTTGCAACCACGCATGTTGAGTGGTCATTTTCAAGGCAGAGTTTTGAGTATGCTTTCAAAAATTATTCATCCGAACAACATATTAGAAATTGGAACCTACACGGGATATGCCACACTATGTCTTGCAGAAGGATTAGCCAAAAACGGTACTATTGACACTTTGGACAATGAGGAAGAGTTATTCGATTTTCAAAGAAAATATTTCGATAAAACCATTTGGGCAAGCCAAATTACACAGCATTTAGGGGATGCTTTAGCTATTATTCCAACACTGAACAAAAAATACGATTTGGTTTTTATTGATGCCGATAAAGAAAACTACATCAATTATTTCAATCTAATTGTACCAATGATGAACAAAGGAGGCATCATTCTTTCCGATAATGTATTGTGGAGTGGAAAAGTTTTGGAAGAAGTAAAACAGGGAGATATTACTACCCAAATTTTATTGGAATACAATCAAATACTGAAAGATGATGTAAGAGTAGAAACTGTTTTGTTGCCCATTCGTGATGGTTTGACGGTTTCAAGGGTAAAGTAAAAGTATGAAGAACGAATTACGAAGTACGAAGTATGTATTTCATATATAATTTATAACAAATAAACCCAAAAGTAGCCCCAAAAACATATCCTGTTACAATATCTATTGGGAAATGCAATCCTAAATAAATTCGGCTATAGGCAAAGATTAAAGGAAATAAAAACAAGAGGTAAACGTGTTTATAGTATTTCTTCAAAATCATATAAGTAAAAACTGCTGTCGCCATTGAGTTTGTCGCATGACCCGAAAAGAAACTGAACGAACTACTAGACTTTACAATTCTGATAATTCCCTTAATTTCTTCATCATTGCAAGGACGTAACCGCTGGAAACCATTTTTAAAAAGATTGGCCGTTTGGTCGCAAAGAAGTATTAAAACTGCAGTAAAAAGGACATAATATCCAAAGTTTTTCCACCCTAATTTTTTTTGTAGAAGATAAAAAAATAGTAAAAAAATTGGTGTCCAATACAATTGTTTTGTTATGATTAACCATAATCCATCAAAGCGTTCTGAACCCAATCCGTTTAAAAAAACCAGAAGCTCTTTGTCTAAATGGATGATTTTTTCAAGCATTACAACTGTCGTTTTATTGGGCCTGTCAAATCTTCGATATCTTGAGTGGCTTTTTGAACTGGATTGGTCAAATTAGAGTCCAAACCTTCTTTCACTTTTTCTACTTCTGAAGAAAAAGAAGAAGTCAAATCTTTTAATGAAGTATCTATTCCATTGGCATCTGCTCCTTTTTGAATTTCACTTTTAATTTCGTTGGTTGCATTTTTCAATTGGGCCATAACTTTTCCCAAAGTTCTTGCTATTTCAGGAATTTTATCCGAACCGAAAAGCATTAACGCTATGAAAATGATAAAAAGTAGTTCGCCACCGCCAATTCCAAACATACTAATGAGTTGCTAAATTTAAAGTTGTAAAGTTACAAAGTTCTTCTAATCAAATTTTGATTTTTCAATTGTTTTTGGCCAAGAATTATTGGAAGTATCGATATCTGCAGTTTCTAATTTTGGATCAACTAAAATTTTGGAAATGACTTTTTTGGTAGCAAAAGTTCTGCTTACTTCTTGATCATTCTTTCTCCAAATTTGAGCGGGAAAATAATGACTCTCTGTAGTACCATCTTCAAAAGTTAGTTCGACAATTATTGGCATTACCAATCCACCAGGTTTATCAAAAGTAACTTGATAAAAGTACTTCGGCTCATTTAATTTTGCCTTTTCTTCTGGGGTAAAATTTTGATTAACATACTCATCTAAAGCTTTATAATCAACTATTTTAAATGGCTTATTCATCTCTGATTTATAATCTTCACTTCCTTCGGCAACCATATAAACCATAGCACCTATTTTTGTATCACGGCGACGTCTTGTCTTCATAAATTCGGCTACTTCTTTGGTAGGATCGCTACTTACAAAGTATTTCTTCACTTCCTTTATCCCAATATCATTATAATCTGTAGTGTAAAACCACCCTCTCCAAAACCAATCTAAATCGACAGCTGATGCATCTTCCATTGTTCTAAAAAAATCTTCTGGTGTAGGGTGTTTGAATTTCCAACGATTGGCATAGGTTTTAAATGCATAGTCAAATAACTCATGCCCCATGATGGTTTCACGCAGAATATTTAATGCCGTTGCTGGTTTACCGTAGGCATTATTTCCAAATTGACGAATACTCTCTGAATTGGTCATAATAGGTTCTAAACCTTTTTGATCACCACTCATATAAGGAACAATATTTTTTGCTGGCCCTTTTCGAGTTGGAAAATTAGGGTCAAAAGATTTTTCAGCTAAATATTCTAAAAAACTATTCAATCCTTCATCCATCCATGTCCACTGGCGCTCATCTGAATTGACAATCATTGGAAAATAATTGTGCCCTATTTCATGACAAATCACTCCTAGCATTCCGTATTTGGTTTGATCGGTGTACTTTCCATTTTCATCAGGACGACCATAGTTCCAACAAATCATTGGATATTCCATACCTTGATCTCGAGCATTTATGGAAATGGCTTTTGGATAAGGATAGTCAAATGTAAAACTGGAATAGCTTTTTAAAGTGTGCGCCACAATTCGTGTTGAGTATTCTTCCCAAAGCGGATTTCCTTCTTTCGGATACAAAGAAATTGCCATTGCTGTAGTATTCCCGGTTTTAACAGCCATCGCATCATAAATAAATTTTCGTGATGTTGAAATTCCAAAATCACGAACATTTTCTGCTTTGAATTTCCATGTTTTTTTAGCGGTTGAAAAACCTTTTTCTCGTGCTTCGGCTTCTGCCTGAGTCACTACAATTACGGGTTTATCAAATGATTTCTCGGCCAATTGATAACGTTGTAGTTGTTCGGGAGTAAAAACTTCGCTTCTATTTAATAATGTTCCTGTTGCTTCAAGAATATGGTCGGCCGGAACGGTAATGTTTACTTCAAAATTCCCAAAAGGCAGAGCGAATTCACCTGAACCCCAAAACTGCATGTTTTGCCAACCTTCAACATCATTATAAACAGCCATTCGTGGATAAAACTGTGCAATAACATAAAGATTATTGCCGTCTTTGTCAAAATGTTCATAGCCCGAACGTCCACCATCGATTGTATAATTATTAATATTATACCACCATTTTATAGAGAAAGATATCTTTTCACCGTGTTGTAATAACTTTGGCAATTCTATTCGCATCATCGTTTGATTAACGGTATATTGCATTGGTTTTCCTTTGGAATCTTTTACATAGTCTATATTAAATCCTCCATCAAAATCTTCTTCCAAATACTTTCTTGAAAAAGCTTGAGTTGAAAAAACAGGGTCTGTTTTGTTGCTTTCTACCAATGGAGAATTTGAATTTTTCGCTTTTTCGTTTTGATCTAATTGAATCCATAAATAATCCAATGCTTCTTTAGCGTTGTTAGTGTAAGTAATTGTTTCTGTACCATATAACTTTTGGTTTTTATCATCCAGTTCAATATCCATTTTATAATCAGCTTGTTGCTGATAATATTCTGGTCCAGGAGCGCCGGATGCTGTTCGATACATATTGGGTGTAGCCAATAGATCATACATTTGTTTGAATTTATCTGGGTTTCTATATTCTGAACTTTGCTTTTTTGATGTTTCTTGTGATTGAGATACACTAGTTGATATAACAAATAAAAAAGATAAAATAGTAGTTGTATGTTTCATAGACTTTATATATTGACGGTAAAAGTAAAATTATTTTAATTGTTGAAATATAATGAAAATTATTTTAACATTCCTTTAGTTGTTTCACTAGATAACAGCAAACTTTTTTTAGTTCCATTGTTGTTAAATTGTATAATATTTTGTTGTTCTGGATGAATTTCTATGAGAATAGAGTTTTCAATTGCTAGGGAATTAATTTTGGATACATCCTTGATGTTTAAATAACAAATAATAACATTGTCTTCTACCTCATTACTCAAATAATTCATGGCTTGTGACCTTCCGTTTACCGTCAATTTGAAATTTTCTGAGAGGTATTTTTTCAATAAAACAATATCCTCTGAAGTTTCTTTGTCAGTACCAAGAAAAGTGGTTTTATGGTATTGATTTTTTAACGCATCGTTCAAATCATCAGCAAAAATACGAGTTGTGATTTGAATCATTTTCTTCTCAGCCACATAATTTATTTGATAAATAGCACTATAAAACCTATGCAAACCCATAGCTGTACTAACGAAGAATAAAAATACTAAAAATATGATTTTAATGGTTTTGATCATTACTGCCGAATAAGTGAATTTATTTCTTTTGTACTTTAATTTTTTCAAATTCGCTATTTTTAGAAATCAAAAAGTCCATAATTTCAAAATCTGATTTTGCCTTAAAAGAATTGAAATCTATTGGGTCTTTTTCACAATACAATAAAAACAATCGTATTTCTTCGTCTTTGAGTTGCAATGTTTTTTTATAAAATCCATAATTTAATTTTTTCATCACTATTTCTGTAAAAGGCATCTCATTTTCGCCATCATTATTTGATTTTTTCTTTATCAACTTCAAGACATCTTTATATAATCTGACAAAATTTACCCCATTTACAATTGTTCCATTGTAAATATTTGGGTTTACGGGTGAGGATTGATTATCATCAAAATATTGCTTGTCTACAATTTTTTGTGAGTTAGCTATTTTTGGTTTTAACTTTTTATTACTTACAACAACTTCTTGTAATTTGTTGACAAATGCATCCAATTCTATCGTTAAAACTTTTTGACTCATTTGATTTTTTGAAAGCACTATTTTTTTTGATTTAAATGACAAACTAGAAAAAAACAAGGTGTCATTGGGTTGCGCTTTTAATTCAAAAACACCATCGGTGTCGACAGCAGTTCCTGTGTTTGCATTAATATTAAAAACTACCACGTTGTCAACTTTTATGGAATCGTTTACTACTTTACCGTGCAAAATTTTACGTGAATCTATTTGGGCAAATGACAGCTGAAAAGCTAAAGTGGCAAAAAGTACTATGGTTGTTTTTTTCATTTATCGTTGATATAAAACCTAATTTAATTCTAACACTAAAATTAGTCTTTTTTTGTTAGTAATTCCAAGTATTTTGTCGCTAATTCCGCAAAAATAAATTTTGCCATTGATTTATTCTTCGAATTGATTTCATTTACTAGTCTTGGTTCTTCAATGGCATAATACCAAAAACCTTTTACATATTCTTGAGGTATTTTTAAATTGTTGCTAAAATATTCTGGGTCGAATTGGTATTCGATTTTTTTTAACAGCATTTCTTTTTTCTCCACTTCAAGTTCTTTTTTCAGCATTGCAGTTCTGCCTGTAATCGCATTAATAATGGGATCTAATCCAATTGACCCACCCATCATTAGACCAGCATTAGCCGTTGGATCAAAATCGGCTGCGGTCTTTAATCTTCGTTCCGCTGGTGTATATTTTTTGGCGGGTTTTTGTAAAATTCCAAGCGAAACAGCATTGATATTTTTATATTCTTTTATTTCTACTTCATCCAACGCAATCACTTTTGGATTTAGTGATGAAACAAAAAGGGATTTAGCCAGATCCGATTCTTGTATGATAACTTTCTTGGTTTCTATTTGTATACTAGAAAATTGAATGGTATCGCCAACCTTTACAAACATGGAATAATCTCCTTTATCATTTGTAATAGTTGTTGTTTCCGAGCGTAGATTAGTAACATTTACATCGGTTAAATTATTTACTGAACAAACTATTTTCCCTTTCAAAAAAACTAATTCCGTTGATTGAGCAAACCCAAAAATTGGAAAACAAAAAAACAAGAATAGGATTTGAAATTTCATTGATACAAAATTAAATATCTTCTAACCTCAAAAATGTATAAAATTTTAATGACAGCGTTGTAAAATTATGTTAAATAAATTTCGCAAAAACAGTACATTTGGTCAAAGAATAATGTCAAAATGAAAAAACTAGTTATTGCCAGTACCTCAACCCTTCACGGTGGAAATTATTTAGACTATTTATTGCCTACTTTGGAAAATCATTTTAAAGATTGTAGTGAAATACTATTTATTCCTTATGCTCGTCCGGGTGGAATATCGCATGATGATTATACGGCAATTGTTCGTTTGGCTTTTGCCAAAATTAATAAAACCGTAAAAGGATTGCACAAATTTGAAAACCCAATTCATGAAATTCAAAATGCTCAAGGAATTTTTACTGGTGGTGGCAACACATTTTTATTGGTTACTCAATTGTATGAAAATAATATTATGGAAGTTTTGGCAAAAGTGGTTGAAAATGGAACGCCCTATTTGGGTTCGAGTGCTGGAAGTAATATTGCTGGTTTGACCATGCAAACTACCAATGATATGCCCATTATTTATCCTCCGAGTTTTAAAACGCTGGGCTTACTACCTTTTAATTTAAACCCACATTATCTCGATGCTGACTTGCAAAGCAAACACATGGGAGAAACCCGCGAAACGAGAATAAAAGAATTTCATGCTTTTAACACTATTCCAGTTGTAGGGTTGCGAGAAGGTAGTTGGCTGCAAGTTACTGGCGAAAAAATAATCCTTAAAGGAAATTTAACCGCTAGAGTTTTCAAACAAAATAATACTCCAATAGAAGTAGAACCTGAAACGGATTTAGCTTTTTTAGGAAAATAAAAAAACCAAACTTTCATTTGAGGTTTAGAGCGAAAGACCTACCAAAGGCAGGCAGGCGTGGCTTCGCGATAGTCATTGGGATATTTCCAAAGCTCGCAACTCACCTCTATAAAATAAAAAAACCCCAAACTTTCATTTGAGGTTTAGAGCGGAAGACGAGGCTCGAACTCGCGACAACCAGCTTGGAAGGCTGGAGCTCTACCAACTGAGCTACTTCCGCATTTTGTGAGTGCAAATATAAAGAATAACTTTCCTTTGATGCAAATTTTTTTTGGGAAAAATATTATTTGAAAACTTTCGGAATTATAAAACAAACAAAAACATTTAGTTGAGCAGAACCTAAGAAATTAATTTAGCTAAAATTTCTTGTTTGGCAGAAGGATGATAAATAAACAAACAAGATTTATCTTTAATTGCCTCTATTATTTTTCCATTCAGTTCTACTGGAACAGCAGGACAACCTTGACTTCTCCCTAATCTTTTGTTTTGTTTTATAAATGATTCAGACACATAATTGGCACCATGAACTACAACAGCTCTTTCTCTAGCTTTATCATTCAACCCCTTTTCAAGACCGTCAAGCTTTAAAGATTTACCGTGTTTACCATTATAAATTTCAGCTGTGGCATAAAACCCTATGCTGCTTTGGTAAGACTCTGCTCTGTTTGAAAATTCTTTAGCAAATTCTTCGCCTGTATTTCTTCCATGAGCCACTAATGTTTGAAACAAAACGGTGTTTTTTTCTAAATCAATCACCCACATTCTTTTAGTATTTGAAGACAAACTAAAATCGACAAGTGTTAAAATATTTTTTTTAATTAACCCTTTTTCTTTAAGAATATAAAACCCATCCAAAGCAAGGGTAAAGCTCTCAAAACTTGGCAATGCAAAAGAATTGGCATCTAACTGATTGTATATAGATACATTTTTTGAAACTGATTTAGCTTCTATAACAATACTGTTTTTTTTGGATTTTTCGTTGCTGGGTAAGTTCGTAAACGACATCAGCAAAAGAACAAAAAATAAAGGGAAAAACTTATAATTCATTGAATATAAATAGGTTTATAATTAGATTTGGATATGGCAAATATATATTATCAATCATGTAAAAAAAAATATTATTGCTTTTTTTAAGTAAATTTTAATTATTATCATTCCATTACTATTTTTCTTATTTTTGTATGTGGACTTGTAGATATCAATTATTTAACTATTTTTGTAGTCCCTAACCCACTACTATATGCCCAAGTATTCGTACTTTTTTTTTATAGTTTCAATTCTATTTACAAGCATTGTTTATAGTCAAAAAAAATCTCTTCAAGCAATACGGATAGATAGTAAAATAATCATTGATGGAAAGTTTGATGAAAGTGCATGGCAAGTTGCTCCCGTGGCAAAAAACTTTGTTGAAATATTTCCAGACAACGGAAAACCAATACCAGAGAATAAAGATACCGAAGTTAAAATTGTCTACACTGATGAAGCTATTTATGTAGCAGCAATTCTTCATGATGATGAGCCAAGTAAAATTCTATCTGAGTTGACTTTGCGTGATGATTTTGCAACGGCTGATCACTTTGGTGTTTTTTTTAACGGATACAATGATGGTCAACAAGAGTTTCGTTTTTTTGTAAGTGCCGCAGGTGTTCAACAAGACTGTATCTATACTGAGAATACTGATGAAGATTTTACTTGGGACGCTATTTGGGAAAGTAAAGTTAGAATTACTGATAAAGGATGGGTTGTTGAAATGAAAATTCCTCTTGCTGCACTGCGTTTTCCTGAAGCTGAAAAACAAATTTGGGGTTTAAATTTTTATAGAGAGCCAAGACAAAGTAGAAGTCAAAATACCTGGAGTTTAATTAGTAACGAAATAAATAACGAAAGTATTCAAGCGGGAATTTTGGAAGGAATTGAAAATATAAAAACCCCAACTCGATTATTTTTAATTCCCTATGCTTCCACTTATTTGACTGGAAATGCTACTCAAAAAACAACTGGCGAAGTTCGAGGCGGGTTGGACATAAAGTATGGTTTAAGCGATGCTTTTACGCTTGATGCGATTTTAGTGCCTGATTTTGGTCAAGTGCGGTTTGACAATGTTGTGTTAAATCTTACGGCTTTTGAACAACAATTTGCAGAAAACCGTCCTTTTTTTACAGAGGGAACAGATTTATTTAACAAAGGAAACCTTTTTTACTCCCGACGAATTGGTGAAGTCCCATTTTATGAAGTGGCTGATAACGAAACCGTTCTCGATAGTCCTAGTGCCATAAGATTGATTAATGCCGCGAAGGTTTCGGGGAGAACTAAAAATGGATTAGGAGTTGGCGTTTTGAATGCAGTAACAGAAAATACATCTGTGACCATCAGAAACGAAGATACTGGTGAAAATAGAACCATGCAAATAGCGCCAGTTTCAAATTACAATATCACAGTGCTGGATCAACGATTTAGAAAAAATTCTTCAATAGCTTTTGTTAACACCAACGTACTTCGGAATGGTAGTTTTAGAGATGCTAATGTTTCGGGCTTAGTTTGGGACTTAAACACTAAGTCAAATTCTTTTAATATATCGGGAGATTTCAAATATAGCTATGTAAACGAAGAACCAAATCTTGAAGATAAACAAGGAATTAGTTCTTTTTTCAATTTTGGGAAAACAAAAGGGAAATACAGGTTTAGTACCGGTGGTGTTTATGTGTCGCAAGATTATGATATCAACGACTTAGGAATTAATTTTCAAACCCATTATCATGGACTTTATCTCAATCAAAATTATAGAATTTTAAATCCAACTAAACTTTTCAATTCCTTTAGTGTCAATTTTAATAATTATCTTGAATTTGACAATAGAACAGGAATGTTGCAACAATTCAACATAAGAAGCGGGGTAGATCTTACAACTAAAAAAAATGATTATTTTGGTTTTGGTATAAGAGCAAGACCTGTAGCGGTTGCCGATTTTTACGAACCGCGTTCTATTAACGAAGAAAAATTTGTAATGTACCCGGGAAGAATAGGCGGTCTTATTTATTTTTCATCCAACTTTAATAGAAAATTTGCAATTGATTTAAATCCTTTTGTGACCAAATTTTTTGACCAAGGATGGCTCAATTATGGCTTTACAATAAATCCTCGATATAGATTTAGTGATAAATTTTCATTGGTTTATAATTTTTATTACGACCGAATCAATAACGATGTTGGCTGGATTGCCTTTGACGAAAATGATAATACTATTTTTGCCCGTAGAAAAAGAATAACAATTGAAAACACTATACAAGGTAAATTCTCAGTGAATGAAACTATGAATTTTAACCTTAACCTACGTCATTACTGGTCATATGCAGTTAATAATGATATATTAACTTTACAAGATGATGGAAGTTTATTACCTAATAATGATTTTACAACCAACAGAAATAGAAATTTAAATTTATGGAATTTAGACTTTTCCTATGTGTGGTGGTTTACTCCGGGTAGCCAAGTTACTGTTTTATACAGAAATAATTCTCAGCTATTTAGCAGGGATTTTTCAAGAGAATTCAGCTCCAATTTTAGTGATGCTATCAATTCACAGAATCTGAACCATATTTTCTCCATCAGCGTACGTTATTTTATTGACTACAACTCGGTTAAAAATTCAAGACTTTCCAAAACTTTTACCAAACCTAAGGAGAAAGTCCGTTTTTAAAACTAAATATATGCCGTACCTTTGTTCAAAATAATTCCTGATGAACAAGAAAGTAATTCTAATGATTTTAGACGGTTGGGGGAAATCTCCTGACCCAAAAGTTTCAGCCATTGACAACGCCAATGTTCCTTTTATAAGAGGACTCTATACTCAATATCCCAACGCACAACTACGAACCGATGGCTTAAATGTAGGTTTACCCGAAGGTCAGATGGGCAACTCTGAAGTAGGTCACATGAATCTTGGTGCCGGAAGAATTGTGTATCAGGATTTGGCCAAAATCAATTTGGCGGTTAAAAACAAAACCATGAGCCAAGAACAGCCGCTAATTGATGCCTTTAATTATGCCAAAAATAACAACAAAGCAGTTCACTTTTTAGGATTAGTTTCTGATGGTGGCGTGCATTCGCATACGTCGCATTTGCGCAGTTTGATAGATGCTTCTCAGGACTTTGGTTTAAACAAAGTTTTCGTTCATGCATTTACAGATGGCCGCGATGTAGACCCAAAATCAGGGAAAAAATATATTCAAGATTTAGAAAACTATATTCAAAATACTTCGGTTAAAATTGCCTCTGTTATTGGTCGGTATTATGCTATGGACCGAGACAAACGCTGGGAACGCGTAAAGTTGGCTTATGATTTACTGGTAAATGGGACTGGAACACACACCACTAATTTGGTGCAAAGCATCGCCGATAGTTATGCCGAAAACGTTACCGATGAATTCATCCAACCCTTAACCGCTGTTGACACATTTGACAAACCCATTGCTACCATTCAAAATGACGATGTGGTGATTTTCTTTAACTTTAGAACCGATAGAGGTAGAGAATTGACCGAAGCTCTGTCGCAAAAAGATTTCCACGAATTCAACATGCACAAACTGAATTTGTACTACGTGACGATGACCAATTATGATGATACCTATAAAAACGTTCACGTGATTTATGACAAAGACAACATCACCGAAACCCTTGGCGAAGTTTTGGAAAAAAACAACAAAACACAGATACGCATAGCCGAAACCGAGAAATACCCTCACGTTACGTTCTTCTTTTCGGGTGGTAGGGAAATTCCTTTTCGGGGAGAAAACCGCATTTTGAGAAACTCTCCCAAAGTGGCTACCTATGATTTGCAACCCGAAATGAGTGCTTTTGAACTCAAAGACGCGCTGATTCCCGAACTTAAAGAAGGAAAAGTAGATTTTGTTTGCCTCAACTTTGCCAATGGCGATATGGTGGGACACACCGGAATTATGGCAGCCGCTATAAAAGCGTGTGAAGCCGTAGATGCTTGTGTAAAAGCAGTAGTTGAAACGGCTTTGGAAAACAATTACACCACCATCATCATTGCCGACCATGGCAATTGTGAAACGATGATTAATCCTGATGGAAGCCCAAACACGGCGCATACTACCAACCCAGTGCCGATTATTTTGGTTGACAAAGACCACCTGCCGGTGCGCGATGGGGTTCTGGGCGACCTTGCTCCCACCATCCTTGAACTGATGGGAATTGAAAAACCCGCTGTAATGACGGGGCATTCTTTATTGGTACGATTATAAAATAGCCCCTCGATTGAGGGGTTTTGTTTTATTTCAACATTTCATAATACCCTTTCTCAATACTTTCTTGATGGTTAGGATGTGCAATCCTAACCATTTCGGCTGTGCGTTGTTTCAAGGTTTTGCCATACAAATCGGCGATGCCATTTTCGGTAATGATGTATTGCACATGAGAACGAGTGGAAACCACACCTGCGCCTTGTTTGAGATAAGGTACAATTCGGCTTTCGCCTCTTTTGGTTATTGATGGCAGGGCAATAATGGCTTTTCCGCCATCACTTAAAGAAGCGCCACGAATGAAATCCATTTGTCCGCCAACACCTGAATACATTTTGGCTCCAATAGAATCGGCACAAACTTGTCCGGTTACATCCACTTCGATAGCGGAATTGATGGCTACCATTCTGGAGTTTTTACGAATTCGTGCTGTGTCGTTCACAATAGATGATTCCTTCATTTCGATAAACGGATTATCATTAACATAATCATACAATCGTTTGGAACCCATTAAAAAAGTAGCTAAAACTCGACCTCGTAAAGTGCCTTTGTAGTTGCAGTTGATAACATCGTTTTCTATCAAATTAATCACACCGTCGGAAAACATTTCAGTATGTATTCCTAAATCTTTATGATTTTTTAGTTTACTTAATGCGGCATCAGGTATAGAACCAATTCCCATTTGCAACGTGCTTCTATCTTCAATTAAAGAGGCAATAAATCCTCCTATTTTCTCTTCTTCTTTAGTAAAAGGAACCACTTCATGAGCATAAATGGGCACATCAACTTCCACTAAATAATCAATTTCGGAAACGTGCAATATTCCGTCTCCAAAAGTTCTCGGCATTTGTGGATTGACTTGTGCAATAACCGTTTTTGCATTTTCAATAGCCGCTACAGTAGCTTCGACAGAGACTCCAAGCGAACAATACCCATGTTTATCAGGAGGTGAAACGTGTATAAAAGCCACATTAATAGGCAAGACATTCTTCCTAAACAAATTGGGTAACTCACTTAGAAAAACGGGTGTATAAGAACCGTTTCCAGCGGCAAGCGTATGACGCACATTCCCACCTATAAAAAAAGAATTGACGTGAAAACTTTCGGCTAAATCCGGATTGGCATAAGCTGCCTCTCCTTCGGTATGCAAGTGACAAACCTCAACATTTCGTAATTCGGATGCGCGATCTGCTAATGCCTTTGTTAAACTGGTAGGTGTAGCAGCGGCGGCTTGCACATAAACTCTATCGTTAGACTTAATCACTTTTACGGCTTCGGCTGCAGTTACATATTTGCTCATAACTAAAATATTTATTTCAAAGGTAGGGCTCTAAATTAACGAAAAACATGATAAAACTCATTTTGAGAAAACAAAAAAGATTTAAATAAAAGTTAAAGTTTCAATTGTGATAGTATTACTGTTATATTTGCATACTATAATATTATTCATAGCTATGAAAGTTCTAAATATTCAACTAATCGAAACAGCAGTTGTGGTAGGAGTTTATATTATATCCTATTTTCTAACTAAAAATTTAATCAACAATGTATTAAAAAATACACTTTTACAAAGAGGCAGAAGAAAGATGATTGTAAAAGCAATTAATTTACTAAACTTGTTAGGTGCTATTGTTATTGTAGCTGCTATTTGGGGTCTGAAACAAAGTGAAATAGCCCTTTTTGCTAGTACCATTCTAACCGCATTAGGGATTGCTTTTTTTGCACAATGGTCTTTGTTATCTAACATTACATCGAGTATTATTTTATTCTTTAACCATCCGCTAAAAATTGGTGATTGTATCGAAGTTTTAGATAAAGATTATCCCTTTTCTGGAGAAATTTCTGATTTGACTTACTTTTTTGTTCATCTTAAAACAAAAGAAGGAGAAATTATTACCATTCCAAACTCATTACTATTACAAAAGTCAATTTCAATAATTGAAAAAAAATCGAGTTCATAAATACATCCACACGAAACAAAAACCAGTACTTTGGCATATTTTTTTACATAAATAAAAGTTAAATTTTCTTTTTTGATAGTATTACTATTATATTTGCACATTGAAACTTTAAATTATAAAATTATGAAACGTATTGTACTGATTGTATTAATTATTTTAGTAGGCAATACAGTAGTTTTTGCACAAATAGAAAATGTACCTAGCACAAACAAGTATTCCAACTTAAAAGATGCTTTACTAACACCAGAAAAGGTTATAAGTCTTGACCTTGGCAATCAAGATTTAATTTTAGAAGATGTCAAATGGGAAGTATTTACCAATCTTGAATACTTGAGCTTAAAAAATGATAACTTGACTATAATTCCTGAAGGAATTTCTAAACTTAATAAATTAAAAATTCTAGATTTGAGTGGTAACAATTTCAAAACACTACCAAAAACAATGAAAAGTTTATCAAAACTTGAAGTTTTATACCTTAACGATGAAAAACAATTTGATTTAGAAAAAAACATGGATATCCTATCTAGTTTACCAATGTTAAAAGAATTACATCTCGAAAATGATAACTTAAAAACATTACCAAAAAAATTCGATAAGCTAGACTCACTAGAGTTGTTGTATTTAAACAATAATCAATTAAAGGAATTACCGAAACAAATCATGAGTTTACAGCATTTGCAATACATAGATTTAAAAGACAACCAAATAAACCCTAACCTACCAGAATTAAACAATATAAATTTTGGTTTCCGCATTAATTTAAAATAAAAATGACAGATATAATAGTCCCTTTAGTATCGCTTATTTGCTTAGAAGTTATCTTAGGAATAGACAATATTATTTTTATCTCAATTTTGGCAGATAAATTACCCGAAAGCCAACGAAACAAACTTCGTTATTGGGGAATTGGATTAGCAATGGTAATGCGATTGTGCTTGTTAGCTCTTATCTCTTGGATTTTAAAATTGGATAAAACCTTATTCACCATTTCTGATGTTGATTTTTCAGGAAAAGGACTAATTCTAATTATTGGCGGTTTATTTTTAATTTATAAAAGCACCAAAGAAATCTATCATAAAACTGAAGCCATGAATTCTCCCGAAGCAGAATTACCAAAAAAAGGCAGTTTTAGCAAACTATTAGGAGAAGTAATAATTTTGGATTTAGTGTTTTCTATAGACTCAATTATAACGGCAGTTGGTATGGTTCAGGAATTATGGATCATGTATACCGCTGTAATTGTGACTGTTCTAATCATGCTTGTCGCTTCAAAACCTATTAGTCAATTTATCTCGAAACATCCATCGTTTAAAGTATTAGCATTATGTTTTTTAATGATGATTGGCGTTTCGCTAATTGCCGAAGGATTTCATTTTGAAATTCCAAAAGGTTATATCTATTTTTCAATGGCTTTTGCATTTTTAGTGGATGTAATACAAATGAATACAATAAAACCAAATAAAACAGTTTCATAAAAATGAAAAAAAATGTTTGTGTTTTATTTCTTTTTATTGTTGGCAATTCGGTTGCACAAAATGGTCTTGGTTCCTGGAATATTCTGAATGTTACTATGAAAATAAATCCAAAATGGAGTGTTTTTTCGGAAGGACAAATTCGGAGTCTATCATTTTATAATCAATTTCATTATTATGAAATAAAAGTTGGTGCAACCTATAAAATAAAACCAAATTTTTCAGTTACAACAGGAATTGGAGATTACAATACCTATAGCGAAGGCGGGAATTTTGAAAAGCCAATGCAAAACAATGAAATTCGAACTTGGGCTCAAGTCAATTTAAAAAACCCTTTCGATTATATCATTTTTGAACATCGATACCGAGCGGAACAACGATTCACTTCAAACGGATACCGGAATAGATTTAGGTATCGATTATCAGCTGTAATTCCATTACAAGGAAAAAAAATAGAACCTAAAACTTTTTATCTATCGGCTTGGAATGAAATTTTCTTTACCGATAACGAACCTTTTTTTGAAAGAAACCGACTTTTCATTGGAGGTGGATATGAGTTTTCTGAAAATATAGCAATACAAACAGGTTATATCCATCAATTTGATTATAAAATTAATGATGAAACAGGACGCGATTTCTTCAACTTAACACTTTTATACAATTTTGATTTAAAGAAAAAAGAAAAACACGATTTTCATCCATCAACAAATGACTAGATAAAATTATGAACGATTTATTATTATCATTAAAAATACAAGTCAACAACAAAATTTATGTCAAAGACCCAGAGACATCAAGTCTTGGAAGAAAAATTATTCAAGAAAGTATCATATTAATTGATGAAATTGGATTTGAAAATTTTACTTTCAAAAAATTAGGAGAACGAATTGGTTCCAATGAGAGTTCCATTTATCGGTATTTTGAAAGTAAACACAAACTTCTTGTATATCTTTCCTCTTGGTATTGGAGCTGGATAGAATACAAATTGGTTTTTGAAACAAATAATATTGAAAATTCAATGGAAAAACTAATAAAAGCTATTTCTATTGTAACAGAGAAAATAGAAGATGACAAAAATACAGAACATATAAATGAAGCTATTTTAAACAAAATTATTATAGCAGAATTTACAAAAACACTATACACTAAAGAGATTGCCGAAGAAAATAAAGAAGATTTTTTTCTAATCTATAAGAGAATTAATAACAGAATAGTAAAAATGATTGAGGAGGTAAATCCTAATTACAATTTCTCAAAAAGTTTAGCATCCTCAGTAGTTGAGGGTGCTTTACATCAACATTTCTTAAAAGACAATTTGAAAACAATAACGAACTGCAATCAAAATGTTTCACCAACCGAATTTTATATAAATTTAGTTACCAAAACTTTAAATTCGTAATCATGAAATTAACGCCATTAAACCGTTTAACAAATTTATTAAAGCTAGACAGAAAAGATATTTTACAAGTGTTTTTTTATGCCATTTTTGCTGGGTTAGTGAGTTTATCTTTACCCTTAGGCATTCAAGCTATTATTAATTTAATTCAATCTGGCAGGGTAAGTGTTTCCTGGATCGTGCTTGTGGTGATTGTTATTATTGGTGTTGCCTTAGTCGGTATTTTATCAATCATGCAACTAAGAATAACCGAAAATTTACAACAAAAAATATTTGTTCGTTCCTCTTTTGAGTTTAGTTACCGGTTACCTAAAATAAAATTTGAGGAATACTATAATCAATATCCTCCTGAATTAGCCAATCGATTTTTTGATACCATAACCATTCAAAAAGGAGCTTCTAAATTGTTAATCGATTTTTCGACAGCCCTTTTACAAATTATATTTGGAATTATTCTTCTTTCATTATACCATCCAGTTTTTATATTCTTCGGACTTGTATTAATTTCATTATTGTATATAATCTTTAAATTTTCATTTACATCTGGGCTTGATACAAGCATGAAAGAATCAAAATATAAATATAAAGTTGTTGGATGGCTTCAAGAAATTGCGAGAAATAATTTTAGTTTCCGCAAAAAAAACAATTATGAATTTGCATTAAAAAAGAACGACAAATTAGTGAGTGAATACCTAAAATATCGTGAAAGGCATTTTGCCATTATTAAAAGACAATACACACAACTTATTGTTTTTAAAGTAATTATTACTGCAGGTTTGCTACTAATTGGTGGTTTTTTGGTCTTAAATCAACAAATGAATATTGGACAATTCGTGGCTGCAGAAATTATAATTTTATTAGTCATAAATTCGGTGGAAAAAATAGTTGTTGGACTTGAAACATTTTATGATGTATTAACAGCTGTGGAAAAAATTGGGCAAATCACCGATCTTCAAATAGAAGTTTCTCAAGATACCGCTAATGAAATTTGCTACAATAATATAAGTCTTGAGGCAGAAAACATTAAATTTAAATTTTCAGACTCTCCAGATTTTATATTGAATGACATCAATTTAAAAATACAAAACGAAGAAAAAATACTACTAGATGGAAACAATGGTTCTGGTAAAACTACCTTGATTAGGATACTTTGCGGATTATTAGAACCTGTCACCGGATCGCTATTTATCAATGACGACACCTACCGAAAAATTGATATGGAACAATATCGTTCACAAATTGGAACAATTCTTTCTGGAGAAACTCCTTTTGAAGGTACAATACTAGAAAACATTACCTTTAAAAATCCATCAATTACACAAGACCAAATAAAATGGGCGATTGATAGTGTAAAACTTGGTTCATTTATTAAATCTTTGCCCAATGGATTAGACACAAAAATACTTCCAGAAGGAAAACAATTATCTTCATCAAATGCACAAAAAATACTTTTAGCAAGAAGTATTATTAATAATCCAAAAATACTTTTCTTCGAAGAAGCATTGGATAAAATGGACACAGAAATAGCAAAAGAAGTAATAGATTTCTTAACAGCTAAGGAAAACAAATGGACATTAATTGTATCGTCAAAAAATCCCTATTGGAAAGAAAAATGTACACGAACAATTAGTATGACAGAAGGAACAATAATTAACGATACTAAAACGATTTAATTATGCTTAATATCTCTAATAAAAATCATATAACAGAAAATATTGAAAAGTATAGCACTGTAAAATATTTAAGTGAAAGACCTCATTACAAAATTTTAAATAAAATAATTATTGGTGTGTCTATTTTATGCTTAATTATATTATTTCTACCCTGGACACAAAATATTTCCGGTTCTGGAGCAGTTACAACTTTAAAACCAGATCAAAGACCACAAACTATTCATACCGCAATTGCAGGACGAATTGAAAAATGGTATGTAAAAGAAGGTGATTATGTAAACAAAGGTGATACTATTTTATTTATTTCAGAAACCAAAGAAGATTACTTAGATCCTGATTTGGTTAAAAACACCGAAAACCAAATGAAAGCCAAAGAAATGGCACGAGTTTCGTATGGCGATAAAGTGACTACATTAGATGCACAAATTGAGGCAATTAAAAGAGAACGAAATTTGAAACTTCAACAAGCCCAGAATAAAATTCGTCAATCCATATTAAAAGTTACCAGTGATAGTATCGATTTAGTAGCGGTGAAAACACAATTAAAGATTGCTACAACTCAAAACAATCGTTCGATTACCCTAAACAAAGAAGGCCTCAAAGCAGTAACCGATCTCGAAGAAAAACGTTTAAAATTACAAGATGCAGAGGCTAAAATTATCACTCAAGAAAATAAGTTGCTGACAAGTAAAAACGAATTGATTAATGCCAAAGTTGAAATCAACAGGATTAATGCAGAATATAACGAAAAAGAACAAAAAGCAAGAAGTGACCAATTCACCGCTTTGAGCAATAAATTTGACACCGAAGCCCAAGTAAACAAACTCAAAAACCAATATGTAAATTATCAAATCCGAAATGGAATGTATTATATAAAAGCACCCCAAAGCGGTTATGTAAACAGAGCATTGCAATCTGGACTAGGCGAAACTATAAAAGAAGGCACACAAATAGTAAGTATAATGCCTTCAAAATATGATATTGCAGTAGAAACTTATGTATCACCAACCGATTTACCTTTAGTGCACAAAGGAGAAAAAGTAAGAGTTTGGTTTGATGGTTGGCCTACTATCATATTTTCTGGATGGCCAGGAATGAGTTACGGGACATTTGGCGGTAAAATTGTTGCAGTAGAAAACTTCATTAGTTCAAACGGAAAGTTTAGAGTTCTTATAGCACCTGACGCAGAAGAAGAAGCATGGCCAAAACAAGTAAGTGTTGGCTCAGGCGCACAAACATTAGCTTTATTAGATAATGTTCCCGTGTGGTTTGAATTATGGCGAACGCTCAACGGATTTCCTCCAAACTATTATCAACCTAAAGAAACGGGAACAAAAGATAAAAAATAATGAAACAATTTTTTTACATACTTTTCTTTATCAGCTTTAGTCTTTTTGGACAAAACGTAATTCAAAAAGAACTTACTTACAATGAGTATTTGGGATACGTAAAAAAATACCATCCGTTAGTCAAAAGTGCCAATCTTGAAATTAGTCAAGCACAAGCAAATATGATGATGGCTCGTGGTGGCTTTGACCCTAAAATTGAAGTTGATTTTGAACAAAAAAAATTCAAAGACAGCGAGTACTATTCTATTTTAAACAGCAGTTTTAAAATCCCAACTTGGTATGGAATAGAAATAAAAGCTGGTTTTGACAACAGTGAAGGAGTTTTTCTAAATCCCGAAAATACAATGCCTAATCAAGGTTTGACTTCTTTGGGAATTAATGTTCCCATTGGTCAAGGATTATTTATTAATCAAAGAATGGCCGATTTACGAAAAGCTAAGATACAATTAAGTCTAAGTCAAGCAGAGCGAAATTTAATGGCAATCGCAGTGCTCTATGATGCATCTATCGCTTATTTTAATTGGAAAAGAAATTTCAATGAAGTAAAAATGTATGAAACCTACCTAGTTAATGCCAACATTCGTTACAAAGGAATAGAAATATTAATAAAAGAAGGCGATAAGCCAGCTATTGATAGTGTTGAGGCCGGAATCATTGTGAGAAATAGAAAATTAAGTTTAGAAGATAGTCAATTAAAATTAGCGAAAGCAAAACTCGAACTTTCCAACTATTTGTGGCTAGAAAATAATATTCCTATGGAATTACAGGATAGTATTATTCCTGAGGAAAATTTATTACTTACCGTGAAAGAAACTTTGCGCACCAATGAATTAATGATAGCCAATCAATCCATCACAAATCATCCAAAAATAAATGCATTGGAAAATAAAATTCAAATGCTCGATGTCGAAAGAAAACTAAAAGCCAATATGCTCTTGCCTAAAATTGATCTTGGTTATTCCTATCTATCTGAAACAAGTGCCTTTGATCAAAATAAATTTCAAGATTATAAAGTGGGACTTAATTTTTATTTTCCATTATTCTTAAGAAAAGAAAGAGGAAGTTTGAAAATTACAAAATTCAAAATGCAAGATGCACAATTCAATCTTGACCTCGAAAGGGTACAATTAACCAATAAAATAATCGCGCAACAAACTGAAATTGCATCTCTCGAAAAACAAAAAAAACTTATTGACGATCTTGTTAAAGACAACCAAACGATGTTAAACTCCGAAGAGCGCTTGTTTACTTTTGGTGAAAGCTCTTTATTTTTAATCAATACACGAGAAAATAATTTAGTCAACGTACAAATTTCCCAACTAACTATTGAAAATCGTTACTTTAATTCAAATGCCGAGCTATTTAAAATCATGGCAAATCCTGAATAGATAGTTGTAAAATAGTTATTTTTGCCAACTGATATTAAAGCAAATGATTATACAAAAAACAAGAGAACAAATTGAATTGATGCGCGAAAGTGCTTTAATTGTTTCCAAAACATTAGGCATGATTGCTTCAGAAATAAAACCGGGCGTAACCACATTATATTTAGATAAATTAGCCGAAACTTTTATTAGAGATCATGGTGCTCAGCCAGGATTTTTAGGATTATACGGTTTTCCAAACTCACTTTGTATGAGTCCGAATGCACAAGTAGTTCATGGTATTCCCAATAATAATCCGCTGCAAGAAGGCGATGTAATCTCGGTAGATTGTGGTGTTTTGAAAAACGGATTTTATGGCGACCATGCTTACTCTTTTGAAATTGGAGAAGTTGCGCCTGAGGTTAAAAAACTACTTCAAGTGACCAAAGAAAGTCTTTACGTAGGAATTCGTGAATTCAAAATTGGAAATCGTGTAGAAGATGTGGGAAATGCAATTCAAAAATATACAGAATCTTATGGTTATGGTGTTGTTCGTGAATTGGTAGGACACGGACTAGGAACTAAAATGCATGAAGATCCCGAAATGCCCAATTATGGCAAACGAGGAAGAGGAAAACTATTTGTAGAAGGCATGGTTGTTGCCATTGAACCCATGATTAATATGGGAACCAAAAATATAAAACAACTCAAAGACGGCTGGACAATCCTTACTGCCGATGGAAAACCAAGTGCTCATTTTGAACATAATGTGGCGCTAATTGATGGAAAACCAGAGTTGCTCTCCACTTTTGATTATGTTTATAAAGCTTTGGGAATTGAGAGTAATGAGGAAGATGAGTTTAGAACATTAAAAGTATAACACAGAGATTCACAGAGAAAACTCAGAGCTTCGCAAAGAAATGGAACTAAATGAATTAACATACAAAGTCATTGGTTTAGCTATAGAGGTTCATAAAGAACTAGGTCCAGGACTGTTAGAGTCTGCTTATCAAGAATGTCTTTTTTATTAATTAAAAAATGCTGGATTAAAAGTAGAAAAAGAAAAAGCATTACCTATAATTTACAAAGAAATAAAACTTGACCATGGATACCGTATCGATTTATTGATTGAAAATAGGTTAGTTATAGAAATTAAAACCGTTGAATCATTTACAGATGTCCATTTTGCTCAGATTCTTACCTACTTAAAACTAGGAAATCACCCAATGGGTTTACTAATGAATTTTCATAGTAAAATTTTAAAAAACAACATTAAACGAATTATAAACAGTAAATAAAATCTTTGTGAAGCTCTGCGAAACTTTGAGAAACTCTGCGAAATAACTATGAAAAAGATTTTCAAATTCATATTAAATACCATACCAAGACCAATCCTCATTCGATTAAGCATCGTGGTTCGACCAATATTGGCGTTTTTTTTAAAAGGAAGTCGATATACTGACCCAATTGACGGTAAAAGTTTTCGGATGTTTTTGCCCTATGGTTATGGAACCCAAAGAAACAATGTCCTTTCACCAAGCACACTTTCGTTAGAAAGACATCGTTTATTATGGTTGTATTTGCAAAATGAAACCGATTTTTTTTATTCTGAACTTGTTTCAGATTCTAATGAACTTATTTCAGATTCTCCAATATTGAAATCAAAAAAAATAAAATTAAGAGATTCTGAAACGAATTCAGCATTAAAAGTTCTCCACTTTGCGCCCGAACAAGAGTTTTACAAACGTTTCAAAAAGCAAACCAACATTGACTATACCACAACCGATTTACTTTCGCCCTTGGCTGATGTAAAAGCAGATATTTGTAATTTACCTTTTGACGATAATGCCTATGATATTATTTTTTGCAACCATGTTTTAGAACACATACCAGATGACACCAAAGCCATGCAGGAATTGTATCGTGTTTTAAAGCCAGGCGGAATGGGGATTTTTCAAATTCCGCAGGATTTATCTAGAGCCACCACTTTTTCAGACGATACGATTGTTGACCAAAAAGAACGTGCCAAAATATTTGGACAATACGACCACGTTCGCGTTTATGGAAGAGATTATTTTGACAAGCTAAGAAGTATTGGTTTTAAAGTAGTCGAGGAAGATTACACTAATAAAATCACACCTGAATTAGTCGAAAAATATTGCTTAGCTAAAGGAGAAATTATTCCAGTTTGTTTTAAATAAAAAAGCCAACACACTTTTCAGTATGTTGACTTTTATATAAATGTTAAAAACTTATTCGGGCATTAAAATACCGATGGTTTTATCTTTTGATAAATATTTCACTGCCACATCTTGAATTTCTTTTGCGGTTACCGCCTTCACATTCTCAGAAGCAACTAAAATATCTTCAGGGCTTGAACCATTCGTAAAAGATTTAGTGAAATTAGTCATCCAATACCGGTTTTCTTTCATTTTCTTTTTATACTCCAAAGCTTCGGCTTCTTTGTATTTATTAACATCTTTTTCCTCTGGCCCGTTTTTGATTATTTTATCCAATTCAGCCAAAGCAGATGCAATTAATTTTTCGGCATTTTCAGGTCCGCACGGAAATCCTATATTGAAATTATAGGAACCATAAGGCACTTTATTCATACTGCCACGAGCACTTACACCATAAACACCACTTTCGTTTTCTCTCAATTCTTCAATCAATTTAATGGTTAATACTTCGCCTAGTGCTGTCATAGCTATAGCTTCTTTTGGAGAGTAAGTAGCATCGCCATAAAACATAATAGTCACATTGCTTTTTGGATCTTTTCCCTTTTTGACTACTTTTTTGATATCTCCTTTCAACAATCGGTAACCTAAATCTTTAGCACTTTCCTTAACATAATTTGAAGGAAGAGATGCGATATATTTTTTAGAAAAATCCTCCATTGTGGCATCGTCAACATTTCCTACGAAGAAAAATTCAAAATCTCCAGCATTGGCAAAACGTTCTTTGTATTTGTTATAAGCCAATTGATAATCTACTTCAGCCCATTTCTCTTTTGTAGGCACTATGCCGTTCCATCTTGGATTTTCTTTATTCAAATGAGAGTAAAACTCTTGTTGGAAATATAAACTCGGTTGAGACATCATATTTTCAAAAAAGTTCGATTGTTTTTGTTTGTAACCTTCAAAAGCAGCTGCATTTAAATTCAAATCGGTAAAATAAGCGTGTAACATTTGAAAAGCATATTCTAAATCTTTTGGAGTGGTACTTCCCCTAAAACCTTCGGTTGTATTGCTAATATATGGCGATACATTGGCTATTTTCCCTGCCATAAACTTGTCGATATCATTTTGGTCTAATCCCGAAAAACCTGCTTCTGTTAATCCACCGTTAGCAAATTGAACCTTTTTCATTTCGTCGTTGGTATATAAATTTGATCCACCAAAACTTATTGCTTCCAATAATATTTCATCATTTTTGAAATCGGTTTTCTTGTAGGTTACTTTGGCTCCATTTGATAAAGTTAAAGTGGTCGTTCCAATTTTATCATTGGTTTCTTTTTTTACTAGGGTACCCGCTTTTACTGGATTGCGCAACAAACTGGAGGCAACTGCTCTGTCTTCATAGGGTTTCAAATCATTAGCATTTACTTTCAGTGCAGCTAAAACTTCTTGTTCAGTTACTTTTTTCAATCCTTCTTTTTCAGGTGAAGTAATTACTACTACTTTATTATCATCTTTTAAATAATCTTTAATTAAAACATTTACATCGTTTAGAGTAATTGTTGGCAATAAATTTTTAGTTGCATTAAATGACCATTCTGCATCTGGAGAAGGAGATTGCTCTAAAAAGTTTGATTGGTAGCGCCAGACATAATCTTCTGATTCTTTTTTATCTCTGTCTTTATAACTACTTTCACTTCTTGCCAAAATTTCTGATTTAGCTCTTTCAAATTCACCTGTTGTGAAACCATATTTCTTCACTCTTTCATTTTCGGAAACCAAAACTTTCAATGCCTCTAATTGTTTCGACTCATCAATCATGGCAAAAGATTGGAATGCTTCCTTATTTCGAGCAAATGTTCCACCGTGATATGTAAAACCATAAGTAAAAGGAGGTGTGGGTGAATTTGTTAATTCGTTCAATCGATTGTTCAACATGGTGGAGAATAAACCTTCGGTCAAGTTTTCTTTTAGGTCATTAATGGTTTTAATTTTCTTTGGCAAGCCATAATCTTTATATAACAATTGTATCTGCGTTTGTGCTGCTTCTTTATCACTTTCAATTGCAACAAATGTTTCTTTGTGATTAGGCACATCAAAAGTTTTCCTTGGCTTTTCATTTTTTGGGTTTTGATAGCTTTCAAAATGGTCTTTAATTTTCTTCTCCATTGCTACCACATCAATATCACCAACAACAATTACACTCATCAAATTGGGTCGGTACCAATCTTTATAAAAACTTATCAATTTATCATATTTGAAGTTTTCCAAAATTTCTTTTTTACCTATTGGTAAACGATTGGCATATTGGGAATTGTACATCATTTTTGGGATGTATTTATCTTCCATTCTTTTATCGGCACCAAGACCTAGACGATATTCCTCAAGAACAACACCTCTTTCTTTGTCAATCTCTTCTGGAGTTAAATTGGCATTAAAAGCCCAATCCTCTATAATTTGAAATCCTTTTTCTAATTTCTCTGGATTATCCGATGGGATTGGAAGAAAATAAACCGTTTCATCAAAACTTGTGTAGGCATTTAAATGTTGCCCAAATTTTACTCCGATACTTTGTAAATAATCCACCAATTGATTTTTTGGAAAACGCTTTGTCCCGTTAAAACACATGTGTTCCATGAAATGAGCCAATCCTTGTTGATCGTCGGTTTCGAGAATGGAACCCGCATTGATTACCAAACGCAAATCAACTTTGTTTTCGGGTTTTGTGTTTCTTCTGATATAGTAAGTTAGCCCATTTTTTAGCGTTCCTTTTTTTACATTTGCATCAAAGGGAATTGCGTCTGTGCCTTTTAGGTCCTGAGCAAAAATTGCTACTGGAATTAATAAAAGGAATAATACCGATTTTAAAATTTGTTTCATAAAGTTAAGTTTTTTTGTTTTTATAAAAATTATAACGGATAAAGATTACATTTATTGTGAAACTAAGAAAAAAATTACTTTCAATAATACTTTTAACAAAATATTAGCGTTACAATATCCTAATGAAAATAAACGGCTCAATTCATATGATAAATAATTATTATATTTACCATTCGAAAATTAAAAACTATGTTCAAAAAGCGGATTTTCACTTTCATATTTACAATTATTTCAGGACTAATTTTTTCTCAAAAAGAAAAAGAAATTACTCCACCATACTATATAAAAACAGTTTCATTTATTCAAAATAAACAAAACGTTATTCCTATTTTCAGATTGGGTGAAAATTTTCAGTTTATATTTGATGATTTACTAGGATCAGAAGCCAATTATTTTTACACACTCACACATTGTGATTATGATTGGAAACCCTCACAATTAGTAAAACAAGAATATATTACTGGATTTGATGATCAAAGAATTCAGGATTATACTAATTCTATAAACGCACTTCAAATTTATTCTCACTACAGAATTTCATTTCCAAACAAGCTTACAAGTTTTAGAGTAAGTGGTAATTATGTTATAAAAATTTTAAATGATGACAAAGAGGTAATCTTTTCTAAAAAATTCATTTTATATGAAGAAATTGTTTCCGTCCCTATGAAAGTGCGAATTGCTCGGACTTTAAATAATGTAAATCAAAAACAAAATTTAGATTTTTCAATAAAAACAAATGCTTTTTTATTTCAAAGTCCATTGACAAATGTAAAAGTTATGCTTTTACAAAATGGAAGATGGGACACTGCAATTACTAATATTAAACCACAATTTACAATAGGTAATGATTTAGTTTACAAATATGATACGGAAACTCAATTTTGGGGTGGAAACGAATTTTTAAATTTTGAAAACAAAGATATTCGAGCAGCAAATAATAGTATTGCTTACATAAATTCGCTTGGCGGATTGTATTGCGCTCATTTATATCCAAACTCACCAAGAGGTAAAGCACCTTATACCTACTTTCCTGATATTAATGGTAATTTTATTATTAATAATATTGGTGCAGAGAACAATGAAATTGAAGCAGATTATGTTTGGGTTTACTTTACGCTTAATGCACCAAACAAATTTGGAGACAAATCTATTTATGTTAATGGTATGTTTAATAATTTTGCTTTAAATGAAGAAAACAAAATGGAGTTTAATTTAGAAAAAGGGGTTTTTGAAAAGGCAATTATGATTAAACAAGGTTTTACCAATTTTCAATATGTGTTGGCGGATGCAAAAGGAAAAATTGATGAAGAAAATGCTATTGACGGAAATTACAATATAACCGAAAATAACTATTTCGCTTTAGTTTATTACCGAGAAAATAACCAACGATTTGATAGAGTCATAGGAAAAGGCATGGCAACCTCAGTTGACATTACAAATTAATAAAATTTAACATCAATTTTACTTACCAAATTTTATTTTTCGTAAATTTGGCATCATTAAACAACCTAAACTGATGGTTACACAAATAACAAGAGGCATAAAAATTTCGGTTTTGACGAGTTTTGAAGGCACATACTTCAAAAATCATAAGATTCATTTTGCCTTTAGTTATGAAATTACAATTGAAAACCACAGCAAAGACTCTGTACAATTATATACGAGACATTGGGAAATTTTAGACTCTTTGAATGAAATTGAAATCGTAGACGGCGAAGGTGTGGTAGGTAAAAAACCTGTTCTAAAACCTGGTGAAAAATACATCTATAATTCGGGCTGTTTATTATCCTCTCCTTTCGGAGCTATGGGTGGCTATTTCAATATGATAAACTTTACTTCTACTAACAATTTTAAAGTTATAGTGCCAACTTTCAAACTAAGCGCACCTTTTGCTTTAAATTAGTATCTTTATTTAAAAGGAATTAATCTTTAATTCCTTGTTGTCAAAAATTCAAAAATTCCTTTGTACTTTTGTTTAAAATTAAATAATTCGCATTATTTGACTTTTCTAATTATCACATTTACTAATTATCTAATAAATAAAATATGCCAAAAGGATTTTTTCATGTCCCAAAAGCGGTTAATGAACCCGTAAAATCATACACCCCAAGCTCCCCTGAAAAAGCAGCAGTCTTAGCAGCATACAAAAAAATGTGGAACGAAACTATTGATGTTCCAAACTATATTGGTAACCAAGAAATCCGCACTGGAAATACCAGAAAAATGACAGCACCACATGATCATCAACATGTTGTGGGAACATACCATCTTGCGGAAAAATCACATATCGAACAAGCTATTAGCGCAGCACTTGAAGCCAGGAAAAAATGGGCAAACATGGCTTGGGAACAAAGAGCCGCTATCTTTTTGAAAGCAGCTGAATTAATCGCTGGACCTTACCGTGCCAGAATCAATGCAGCAACCATGATTGCCCAATCCAAAACCATATTTCAAGCCGAGATTGATGCTTCTTGTGAATTGATTGATTTTTTACGTTACAACGTAGAATTCATGACCCAAATTTATAACGACCAACCCAAATCAATTTCCGATGTTTGGAATAGAGTAGAATATCGACCATTGGAAGGTTTTGTGTATGCGATAACTCCGTTTAACTTTACGGCTATTGCAGCAAACTTGCCTGCAAGCGCAGCTTTGATGGGAAATGTAGTTGTTTGGAAACCAAGTGATAGCCAAGTGTTCTCAGCCAAAATTATTATCGATGTTTTCAAAGAAGCGGGTGTTCCTGATGGCGTTATTAATGTTGTTTTTGGTGACCCAGTAATGATTACCGATACCGTTTTGGCTTCTCCAGATTTTGCTGGAGTTCATTACACTGGTTCAACATTTGTATTCAAAGAAATTTGGAAAAAAATTGGAAATAACATTCATACCTACAAAACCTACCCAAGAATTGTAGGCGAAACAGGTGGAAAAGATTTTGTTTTAGCCCATCCCAGTGCCAATGTAAAACAAGTAGTTACCGGAATGACTCGTGGCGCTTTTGAATTTCAAGGGCAAAAATGTTCGGCTGCATCCAGAGCTTATATTCCAAAGAGTTTATGGCAAGCCGTAAAAGAGCAACTAATAACCGATGTAAAATCAATGAAAATGGGTTCTCCAGAGGATTTTGGAAACTTTATTACCGCTGTAATTCACGAAAATTCTTTTGACAAATTAGCAAAATATATTGATCAAGCCAAAAAAGACTCAGATGCCGAAATCATTGTTGGCGGAAATTATGATAAATCCAAAGGATATTTCATTGAACCAACGGTTATAGTTACTACCAATCCAAAATACACCACAATGGAAACCGAACTTTTTGGTCCGGTTTTGACCTTATATGTTTTTGAAGATTCTCAATGGAAAGAAACACTATCACTTGTTGACGAAACTTCAGAATATGCTCTTACTGGAGCTGTTTTTAGCCAAGATAGATATGCCATTGAAGAAGCCACATTAGCGTTGCAAAACAGTGCTGGAAATTTTTATATTAATGATAAACCAACCGGTGCCGTCGTAGGCATGCAACCCTTTGGTGGTGCAAGAGCATCAGGAACCAACGATAAAGCGGGTTCCATGCAAAACTTATTGCGTTGGGTTTCACCAAGAACTATCAAAGAAACTTTTGTAACTCCAGAAGATTATCGTTATCCTTTTTTGGGAGAATAGTTTTATTTTTTAACCATCGTATTAAATTTCAAGCTTTTACATAACATTTTTTATTCCATTGAAAATAGATTCTTTGTATATTTGATAACTAAAAATTAAATAATAATTCTTATTATGAAATTAAAAATTACACTACTGCTTTTTTCTCTATTTTCACTTTTTAGCTTTGCGCAGGACAAATCGTATGATTTATTAAAAGACCAAACAGAAACTAAGATTCTTTATGATAGAGTTTTTGGGATTTCAAATGCAACAGAACAAAGAAAAACAGGAATAACGGCAAATTATTTCATGCAGGTTTATCATGAAATGCAACGTGCCGATTTTTTAAATCGATTGCCAAAACTGGAAATTATTCGAGAACAAGCAAGTATTGGTTTTACTCAGAATCAAATTCCGTTGAGTATTTTAATTTCAGATTTTGAAAAAATCAGTAAAACTACTTCTGAAAATGGTGATTTATTTTTAAATGAAAACCGTCAATTTCAATTAAAAAAAAATGCTCAAAATGTTTTTGAAAAACATAGTCTAAATTTAATTTCTCCTATTGCGCTAAAATCAAAATCCAGTCAGGTGACTTTTGTTTTAAAAGATAATTTGATTTTTAATACCACCAATAGAAATATTACAAGTATTGCTATTCAAGCTAAAAAAGATGAAAATTGGAAAACTATTTCGAGAAATGTTCCTTTCAAAATCAATTTTTCTGAAAATGGAAAACAAACTGTAAATTGTAAAATTATATTATCTAATGGTGACATTATTTATGAATCTTTTATTATTACTATTGAAGATCAAAATAACAGAACAGCCAATAAAGATAATTCGCAAAACCTACAGCCTGCTGCTGTAACTACAATCACAGCAACAACTCCCTATCAAGGTTTTGGTGAAAGTACAGCTTTTTTTGGGCAAGGAGAATATGAAATTTTTCCTGATACTGTTGACGGTATTTTAGACAAGCCTATCTTTCTAGTTGATGGTTTTGATCCTGGTGATAGCAGAAATATTGCTGCTATTTATGCTGGACTTAATTATGGGACTAATCAAAATCTAGCTGATTTTTTAAGAACACAAGGATTTGACATTGTTCTTTTAAATTTTCCAACATACACAAGACCTAATACCACAACAGTTGTTGATGGTGGTGTTGATTTTATTCAAAGAAACGCTTTTGTACTGGTATCATTAATCAATCAAATAAACGCTCAAAAAGTAGGAAATCAAAAAAACGTGGTTATTGGCCCTAGTATGGGTGGTTTAATTTCGAGGTATGCATTACGCTATATGGAAATGAATAATATTAATCATGATACACGACTTTTTATTTCATTTGACTCACCGCATCAAGGCGCTAATGTCCCTATAGGATTTCAACATTTATTCAATTACTTAGCTTATGGTCCACCTGGAAATGTAACTGTACAACCAGTTGTAAACGGATTAATAAAAAGTTCTGCTGCAAGACAAATGCTAATTGATCATTTGGAAGGTCATTTACAAACGGGTAGTTTGTTTGAATTTAACACCGCTTCAAATTCTCTTTTACCCACTGGTGCCCCAAATTATAGAACAGCATTCCAAAATGAGCTAAACTCAATGGGTTTTCCACTTAGTACAAGAAATGTTTCTATCTCAAACGGAGCTGGAAATGGAGCAAACAATTACAGCCCAGATTTTGAAGTAATGAATTATACATTAAATATAACGCCAACACAACGAGCAATAATTAATTTAAGATTTACACCAGCTGCAAATCAAACAAATCAAGTAAGTCGTTTCAGAGGTCAACAATATGTTGTGCTTTTTTGGATTACTGGTTTTGAAAGTTTGGCCAATTCAAAAGCTCCAACATTTACAGACGGCTTAGATACTGCACCAGGAGGACGATTTGATATAACTGGTTTTTCAAACGGACTTGGAACTGACCCTATCTTAACACAATTTTTCGATAATCTCAATGCAGACTATTTTACTTTCATCCCAACTTGGAGTTCTATGGCTGTAGGAAATACAAACAACTTATATTCGCCAATAACTTCATCTACAACAACACCTTTTGCCGCATCTTTAATCCCAACTGTAAATGAAAATCACGTTACTTTGAATGCAAACAATGTAGCTTTTGCTTTGAATGAAATTTTAAATGGCACTTTAACTACAGTGAATCCTGTTTTTGAAACACTTTGGATAAAAAATCCTGTTTCAAATACTATTGAAATAAATACTTCCTATGCTATTGACAATGCATCGGTTTCAATTTCAGATATGTTAGGCAAAACCATTTATCAGTCAAAAAACAACAATATCAACGGAACATTTGAAATTCCTGTTTTTTTGACAAAAGGAGTTTATCTCATTACAATTGGAAATGAAAGTGGAAATGTGACAAAGAAAATTGTGAAGAATTAATACTAAAAAAGTCCTCTCGTTCTGAAAAAATGAGAGGACTTTTTTATACTTTAAATTTAAGTGGCAAATGCACCACTTTTTTGGTTTCAAAAAATTCATCTTTAAAGAATTCGGCAATGTTATATTCGGTTGCTTTTGGAAAATCTTTCAATTCCTCTGTTAAATCACCTCCTTTTAAGTAAAGAATTCCGTTTGGTAATTGATGTTTGTTTTGTTTTTTGATTTTGTCTTTTATCCACTGCACAAAATCAGGCATATTGGTTACGGCGCGACTTACAATGAAATCGTAATCGCCTTTAACATTTTCAGCACGCATTTGTTCCGCCTTTACATTTTTTAACCCCAATTCTTCAACTACAGCTTGAACCACTTTTATCTTTTTGGCAATGACATCAATCAAATAAAATCGTGTTTCAGGGAATAGTATTGCTAACGGTATTCCCGGAAAACCACCACCAGTGCCAACATCTAATATATAAGTTCCAGCTTCAAACGGCTGAATTTTGGCTATAGCCAACGAATGCAAAACGTGTTTGGTATATAATGCATCAATATCTTTACGGGAAATCACATTTATTTTGGCATTCCAATCCTGATACAATGCTTCCAACTTTTGAAACTGTTGTATTTGATTTTCAGTAAGATTAGGAAACTGTTTGATAATTTCTTCCATAAAATGAATTTTGAGCAAAAATAGTGCTTTTGGTTAATAATTATGATTTGTTTATAATCTTTAAAATATTATAATAATTATCTTTGGACAAAAATTAATTTATTTTAAATGGATACCACAACACCTATATTTTCTAAAAACGATAGTTTAAAATTTTTTAGAACCCTAAATTCTAGAGTTAATAACTATTTTAAAGAAAATAATATTCAAAAAACTGGAAATTGGAAATTACACCTGAAAACGATTATTTTGTTTAGTGTTTTCTTAACCCCTTACTTTTTAATAATTACATTAACTTCTATGCCATTTTGGGTTTTCTTTTTACTCTCTATCGTTATTGGAATTGGTATGGCAGGAATAGGAATGAACGTAATGCACGATGGAAATCACGGTTCCTATTCTAATAAAAATTGGATTAATAAATTTATGGGAGGAACTATATATATTTTGGCTGGTAATGTATACAATTGGCAAGTACAACACAATGTATTGCACCATACCTACACCAACATACATGGACATGATGAAGATTTAGACGCGGGAAGAATCATCCGTTTTACAAAAGATGCAAAATGGTATAGTTTTCACAAATTTCAACATTATTATTCTGTTTTTTTGTACGGATTATTGACCTTCAATTGGTCATTAACAACTGATTTTAAACAGATGAAAGCTTATTTGAAAAGAAAATTATCTTATGGCGACGTTAAATCTCCTAAAATACTCTGGACGACTTTGGTAATTACAAAAGTTATTTATTTTTCGATTTGGATTGTACTTCCAATGATTTTAGGAGTACTGTGGTGGAAAGTTTTAATTGGTTTTTTTGTTATGCATTACACAGCCGGATTAATTTTGAGCATCGTTTTTCAATTGGCACATGTTATTGAAGATGCATCAAATCCAAAACCTAATGAAGAAGGTGAAATGGAAAATACATGGGCTATTCATCAATTGTTTACCACCGTAAATTTTGCTCCCAAAAATTGGCTCGTAAATTGGTATACTGGCGGATTAAATCATCAAATTGAACACCATCTTTATCCAAACATTAGCCACATACATTACGGGAAAATAGCTAAAATTGTCAAAGAAACTGCTAAAGAATGTAATTTACCCTATCACGAATACCGTACAATGCGAAGTGCTGTTATTGCTCATTTCAAACATTTAAGAGAATTGGGAAGACAACCTCAATTAGCATAAAATTTTAAATTAAGATTTTTTAACCATTAAAATATTAAGCAATATTAAGCACCAAAAATCTTAAATTTCTTAATACCTTAATGGTTTTTATTTTAAAATATAAAATATTTAATTACAACACAACATGAACAACCTATTATCGGATAGAATAAATAATTTATCAACGTCACAAACGCTGGCAATGGCTGCCTTAGCTAGAGAATTAAAAGCCCAAGGAAAAGACATTATCAGTTTAAGTTTGGGTGAACCCGATTTTAATACCCCTTACTTCATCAAAGAAGCGGCAAAAAAAGCCATCGATGAAAACTACAGCACCTATTCTCCTGTAGATGGTTATTTAGAGTTAAAAGAAGCCATCTGCCGAAAATTCAAACGAGATAATAACTTAGAATACAATCCAGCCAATATCGTAGTTTCAACTGGTGCCAAACAATCGCTGTATAATATTGCTCAAGTAATGTTGAATGACGGAGATGAAGTTATTCTTCCGGCGCCGTATTGGGTTTCCTATTTTGAAATTATTAAACTTTCGGGTGGAATTCCTATTGAAGTACCAACTTCAGTTGAAACCGATTTTAAAATGACCGCTGAACAATTAGAAAAAGCCATCACTCCTAAAACCAAAATGATGTGGTTCAGTTCGCCCTGTAATCCGAGTGGTTCGGTTTATAATCGGGAAGAGTTAACTGCAATTGGTAAAGTTTTAGAAAAACATCCAAATATTTATATCGTTTCTGACGAAATCTACGAACATATCAATTTTTCAGGAACATTTTGCAGCATCGGTTCTATTCCCGGTTTATTTGAAAGAACTATTACCGTGAATGGTGTTGCCAAAGCTTTTGCCATGACCGGTTGGAGAATTGGCTATATTGGCGCGCCCGAATTTATTGCTAAAGCGTGTACTAAGATGCAAGGACAAGTGACATCTGGAGCAAATTCTATTGCACAAAGAGCAACTATCACAGCCGTTGATGCAGATCCGAAAGTATTGAACGAAATGGTTACTGCTTTCAAAAAACGTAGAGATTTAGTGGTTAGCTTGGCTGCAGCAATCCCAGGATTAAAAATTAATATTCCTGACGGTGCTTTCTATCTTTTTCCAGACGTCTCTTATTATTTTGGAAAAACTCTAGGAGGAAAACTAATCAATAACGCCGATGATTTATCGATGTATTTATTATCAGAAGCCAATGTGGCAACCGTAACTGGAGATGCTTTTGGAAATCCAAATTGTATCCGAATTTCGTATGCCACCAGTGAAGAATTACTAACCGAAGCTTTCAAAAGAATTGCGGCAGCTTTAGCTTAAAATAAAACAAAACCGATTTCACAAATTTGCACTGATTTTATTTGTGTAAATCTGTGAAATTTGTGTTTAAAATATAAAATCATGTCAAAAATACTCTTACTCGGTTCCGGAGAATTAGGAAAAGAATTCGTTATTGCGGCACAACGAATTGGCCAATATATTATTGCTGTAGATAGTTATGAAAACGCTCCTGCAATGCAAGTCGCTCACGAATTTGAAGTGATTAATATGTTAGACGGTTCGGAATTAGACCGCATTGTAGCCAAACACCAACCTGATTTTATTGTTCCCGAAATAGAAGCCATTCGTACTGAACGTTTTTATGATTACGAAAAGCAGGGAATAACCGTTGTTCCATCGGCAAAAGCGGCCAATTTTACCATGAACCGAAAAGCGATTCGCGACTTGGCATCGAAAGAATTAGGATTAAAAACAGCCAATTATCGTTATGCTACATCTTTGGAAGAACTGAAAAAAGCCGTAACTGAAGTTGGCATTCCCTGTGTAGTAAAACCATTAATGAGTTCTTCTGGCAAAGGACAATCGACTATAAAAGGCGACACTTCGACTGCGCTCAGTGCAAGTATTGAAAAAGCATGGCACTATGCCGAAGAAGGTTCTCGTGGCGATATTGTGGAAGTTATTGTAGAAGCTTTCGTAAATTTTAATTCAGAAATTACGTTATTGACGGTAACTCAAAACAATAATTCAACGTTATTTTGTGCTCCTATTGGCCACAGGCAAGAGCGTGGCGATTATCAGGAAAGTTGGCAACCAGCCAATGTTTCCCAAAAAGACATACAAGAAGCTCAAGAAATGGCTCGAAAAGTAACTCAAGCTCTAGGCGGTGCAGGACTTTTTGGCGTGGAGTTTTTTTTGACTGATGAAGGCGTTTATTTCTCTGAACTTTCTCCAAGACCTCATGATACGGGTATGGTTACTCTGGCAGGAACACAAAACTTCAACGAGTTTGAATTGCATTTGCGTGCCATTTTGAGTTTACCTATAGCAGAAATCACATTAGAAAAAGCTGGAGCTAGTGCAGTAATTTTAGCTTCCGAAAACTCAACTAATCCAACCTATTCAGGAATTTCAGAAATTGCCGCTTTACCAAAAACAGATTTTCGTATCTTTGGAAAACCAACTTCAAGACCATATAGAAGAATGGGTGTTGCGCTTACTTATGACACTCTTGAAACTCCTACAGAGGAAGTGGTAAAAAAAGCTAAAAGAGCTGCTAGTTTAGTAACCGTAAAACCTTAATACTATGAAAAATATTTTTTTAACCGTATTCCTTTTTGTTTGCATTGCTACAAATGCTCAGGATAAACCAAAAACACAAATTGTAGAAGCATCTTGTGGTCAATGCCAATTTGGTATGAAAGACAAAAAAGGTTGTGATTTAGCTGTTCGTATTGACGGAAAATCTTATTTTGTTGAAGGCACCAAACTGGATTCTCATGGTGATGCTCATGCCGCAGACGGATTTTGTTCTACCATTAGAAAAGCAGAAGTGGTTGGTGAGGTTAAAGACAATAAATTTATAGCTTCAAGTTTTAAACTTCTTCCAGTGGAAGGTCATGATGACCATAAAGGTCATAAACATTAAAAAAATAAAGCGTCTCGATTAGTTCGGGACATTTTTTTAATCCAAATTAATTAAATTCACCATGAAAAATACAATTCTACACAAAGCCAACACGCGCGGTCATGCCAACCACGGATGGCTAAATGCGTATCATAGTTTTAGTTTCGCAAGTTGGTACAATCCAGAACGTGTTCAGTTTGGTGTTTTGCGCGTTCTAAACGATGATACAGTTGCAGCTGGAATGGGGTTTGGTACCCATCCGCACGATAATATGGAAATCATTACCATCCCACTTGAAGGCGATTTGGCACACAAAGACAGTATGGGAAATGTCGAAACCATTAAAACTGGCGATATACAAGTGATGAGTGCTGGAACTGGAATTCAGCATTCTGAATTTAATCCAAACCATGACAAAAGAACTAGTTTACTCCAAATTTGGGTTTTCCCAAAAGTGAGAAATGTAACACCTCGTTATCAACAAATTACGTTAGACACTTCGGATAGACATAACAAATTACAACAAATTCTCTCACCCAATGCGGATGATGCTGGCGTTTGGATTTATCAAGACGCTTGGTTTCATATGGGTAATTTAGATAAAGGAACGACTATCGATTACAATCGAAAAAAAGTAGGCAATGGTTTGTATGTTTTTGTAATCAAAGGAAGCGTAAAAGTTGATGGTCAAAAATTAGAACAACGCGATGGTTTAGGCATTACCGATTTTGACAGTGTTTCTTTTGAAGCTACTTCGGATACTGAAGTTTTGCTGATGGAAGTTCCGATGGAACAATAAAATGACTTATAAAAAGTAAAATGAAAAAAATAATAGCGTTTGGAGGTTCGTCAAGTAAGAATTCCATCAACAAACAATTGGCTGTTTATGCCGCCAATTTATTTTCAAATGCAACAGTAGAACTATTAGATTTGAATGATTATGAAATGCCTATTTACTCTGTTGACCGAGAAAAAGAAAACGGTATTCACCCATTGGCACAACAATTTTACGATAAAATAGGTACTGCCGATTTATTGGTTATTTCTTTGGCAGAACACAATGGTGCTTATGCTTCGGCTTTCAAAAATATTTTGGATTGGGCTTCGAGAATTAATAACAAAACATTTCAGCAAAAACCCATGTTATTATTGGCAACTTCGCCAGGAGCAAGAGGTGGAAGTACAGTTTTGGAAATAGCGAAAATTAGATTTCCGTTTCAAGGTGCGGATTTGAAAGGCAGTTTTTCGTTGCCTAATTTTAATGAAAACTTTGATACTGTAAAAGGTATAATCAACCCAGAACTGAAAAATCAATTGATGGAGATTGTGAATATTTTTAGTTCTAAAACTATTTGAACGGTTTTTTTTAAAAAATAAGGATAGATAACAAACCATTAAGGAATTAAGCTAATTAAGGCTTAATGAAACTTAATTTCTTAATGGTTTTATTGTTCAATTTGGTAATGTACTGAAAAATAGTTGGTGGATTTTAAAATAATTATTTGTAATATTCCGTCGTTAATCAGAAGAGGAATTATGCTCTGGTGGAGACCAACATACTAGCAATATGATTAATGCGATAAGGTAAATTGGCAGTTCA
>JADBYA010000027.1 GCA_020403245.1 Flavobacterium sp.
CGGCAGGCAGGTAGCAGCGGAAATCCTGTCATTGCGTTTTAAATATTATAATGGGATTGCTTCGTGCCTCGCAATGACAGGTTGGAGCGCAAAGAGGGAATTGCTTTTAAGGATAAAGACCAAGCGTGGTGCTACTAAAAATTCTTGATATATTATAATTGATATATATTGTGTGTGTTTTGTTAATCTTATATATTTGCATCCCAAAGTTTCGGGACATAAAATATATAGGAATGATAAAGATTACACTACCTGACGGTTCGGTTAAAGAGTTTACGAAAGGCACAACTCCGATGGATGTTGCAAAAAGCATAAGTGAAGGATTAGCCCGAAATGTGATTTCGGCTGCTTTTAATGGTACAACAGTTGAAACGGAAACGGAATTAACCACCGATGGTTCACTTATATTATATACGTGGAATGATGCAGCAGGCAAGAAAGCTTTCTGGCATTCGACTTCACATGTTATGGCACAGGTTTTAGAAGAACAATTCCCCGGAATTAAATTAACTCTTGGACCGGCTATTGACAATGGATTTTATTATGATGTTGATTTTGGTGACCAAAAAATTACAGATGCCGATTTTAAGAAAGTGGAAGACCGCGTTTTGGAGGTTTCGAGAGAGAAGCACGAATTTAAGATGCGTGCGGTTTCTAAGGCGGAAGCATTAGAAATATATAAAAACAATGAATATAAAACTGAATTGATTTCGAATTTGGAAGATGGAACAATTACGTTTTGCGATCATGCTAACTTCTTCGATTTGTGCCGTGGCGGTCATATTCCCAATACTGGAATTATTAAAGCGATGAAAATCATGAGTGTTGCCGGTGCTTATTGGCGTGGTGATGAGAAAAACAAGCAATTGACACGTGTTTATGGAATATCATTTCCGAAGCAAAAAGATTTGACGGATTATATAGAACTATTAGAAGAAGCTAAACGTAGAGATCATAGGAAGTTAGGGAAAGAATTAGAATTGTTTGCGTTTTCTCAAAGGGTAGGTCAAGGATTGCCTTTATGGTTGCCAAAAGGCGCTGCATTGAGAGACCGTTTGGAGCAATTTTTGAAAAAAGCACAAAAAAAAGCAGGGTATGAACAGGTTGTTACTCCACATATAGGGCAAAAAGAATTGTATGTAACATCGGGACATTATGCTAAATACGGAGCGGATAGTTTTCAACCCATACACACTCCAGCCGAAGGAGAAGAGTTTTTATTAAAACCTATGAATTGTCCACATCACTGTGAAATTTACAATAATAGACCTTGGTCATATAAAGATTTACCAAAGCGTTACGCTGAATTTGGAACCGTTTACCGTTATGAGCAATCAGGAGAATTGCATGGTTTGACACGTGTTAGAGGATTTACACAAGATGATGCACACATTTTTTGTACGCCAGACCAATTAGATTCTGAGTTTAAAAAAGTAATTGATTTGGTATTATATGTTTTTGGTTCTTTAGGATTTGAAAACTTTACGGCTCAAGTTTCGCTTAGAGATCAAGAAAATAGAGATAAATATATTGGAAGTGACGAAAACTGGGAAAAAGCAGAAAGCGCTATTATTAGTGCAGCAAGTGATAAAGGTTTAAATTATGTAATTGAATATGGAGAAGCTGCTTTTTATGGTCCAAAATTGGATTTCATGGTGAAGGATGCTTTAGGAAGACAATGGCAATTGGGTACCATTCAGGTAGATTATAATTTACCTGAACGATTTGAACTGACTTACAAAGGGGCAGATGACAAGTTGCATAGACCTATTATGATTCATAGAGCACCTTTTGGTTCTATGGAACGTTTTATTGCAATTTTACTCGAACATACTGCAGGAAATTTCCCTCTTTGGCTAATGCCTGAACAAGCTATTATATTGTCTTTAAGCGAGAAATATGAAAATTATGCGAAAAAAGTTTTAGAATTGCTAGAAAATCACGAAATTCGCGCCCTAATTGACAACCGCAACGAAACGATTGGGAAGAAAATTAGAGAGGCAGAAATACAAAAAATGCCGTATATGCTGATTGTAGGAGAGGAAGAAGAAAAAAACGGAAGCATTTCTGTTCGTAGTCATGGTCAAGAAGGAAGAGGTAATATAACCATTACAGTCGATGAATTTGTAAGGATTGTTAAAGAAGAAATTGCCAAAACATTAAAAACATTTGAAGTTTAATCTACCTGTCGGAAGACAGGCTAAAATAATAAAGTCATAGCAATAAGAAGCAACAGAGGTTATCAACCTAGAGTAGAAAAAACAGCAGCCCACCGAATAAACAATTTAATACGAGGCGTTGATGAAGTTCGTTTAGTTGGCGAAAATATTGAACCTGGTGTCTTCAAATTTAGTGAGGCGCTTCGATTAGCCGAACAATTTGAAGTGGATTTAGTCGAAATTTCTCCAAATGCTGTTCCACCAGTTTGTAAATTGATGGATTATGGTAAATTTATTTATCAACAAAAAAAACGTGAAAAGGAGTTAAAAGCAAAATCAACTCAAATCACAATCAAAGAAATTCGTTTTGGTCCACAAACTGATGAACACGATTACGAATTTAAAAGAAAAAATGCAGAAAAGTTCTTGAAAGAAGGTTCAAAATTGAAAGCATTTGTTTTTTTTAAAGGGCGTTCCATAATTTATAAAGAACAAGGACAAATCCTATTGTTGCGTTTAGCACAAGATTTAGAAGAATATGGTAAAGTAGAAGCGATGCCAATTCTAGAAGGAAAGAGAATGATTATGTTCATTGCTCCAAAGAAGAAGACCAAGTAATTAGTATTAAAAGGATAAGATGCTGAAACAAGTTCAGCATAAAGAAAAGTAAGTAAGTAAGTTAAATTAATTAAACTAGGAAAAAATGCCTAAAATGAAAACTAAATCCAGTGCTAAGAAGCGATTCAAAGTAACTGGCTCTGGAAAAATCAAGAGAAAACATGCTTTTAAAAGTCATATTTTGACAAAAAAATCAAAAAAGCGTAAATTGGCTTTAACTCATGCAACGTTGGTTCACCCAACAGATGAGAAAAGTATCAAACAACAATTAAGGATAATCTAGTATTCAGTCGCAGTCACAGTAAGCAGTAACAACTGAAAACTGAGACTAATAACTGTAAACTTGACCCTTTAGGTTAAACAAATATTTAATAACCATGGAGTATGGCCTCAAGTTCCCTTGATTAAATTCGGGACGCCTGCTACAAAAAAAACAAAAAATTATGCCAAGATCAGTAAATTCAGTTGCTAAAAGAGCAAGAAGAAAAAAGATAATGAAGCAAGCCAAAGGTTTCTTTGGTAGACGTAAAAACGTTTGGACAGTTGCTAAAAACGCAGTAGAGAAAGCGATGTGCTATGCTTACCGCGACAGAAAAGTGAACAAAAGAAATTTCCGTGCTTTATGGATTCAACGTATCAACGCTGGAGCTAGATTGGAAGGAATGAGTTATTCTCAATTCATGGGATTAGTTAAGAAAAACGGTATCGAATTGAACCGTAAAGTATTAGCAGATTTAGCAATGAATCACCCTGATGCTTTTAAAGCTGTTGTGAAAAAAGTGAAATAAAAAACGTTTGTACAACCTTAATTTAACTTACTTACAAATAGAAAATCCCAACTTAAAAGTCGGGATTTTTTTCTTTATAACTCTATAAAATCAATTAAAAACTGCTGAATTCTCTCCATCAAAACTAGCAAAAACCATACTGGGGTGAGAATCTTGATGGTACATATTCCCTTTGCTATCTATTGCAATAGCACCAGCAAAACCCTCAAAAGGTTTTAATTCATTAAAAGTTTTCTCAAAAGCTTTTTCCAATGTAAATCCATCGGTAACTCGGGTAACAATTTTGGCTGCTACTGCTCCACTCACAATATCTTCGCCTACTCCAGTTAAACTTACACCACAAAATTCATTAGCATAATTTCCAGCAACAGTTGCCGAATCCGATATTCTTCCCGGGATTTCAAAACCCTTGCCTCCAGTTGAAGTAGCAACAGCAATTTTTCCATCATTATCTAAAGCTACACAACCTACAGTTCCAGTTCCAGTGGCTTTTAGTTTAGCTTGGTATTCTGAGCGCCGTTGCGGAATTTCAGTAGAAAATTGTTTAAACCCATGTTTTCTTGCAAAATTAGTGGCACCACTTCCGCCCAAAACTTTATCCTCATAATCCAATAGAACTTGTGCAACTTGAACAGGGTTTTTGACTTCTTCAATATTAATCACACCACTCATTTTCATAGTTGAACCATCCATTATAGAAGCACTCATTCTGATTTTTCCATCGCTTTGAATCTGAGAACCAATACCAGCATTGAATAACTCATCATCTTCCAAAAGGGAAACAGCGTAAACCACCGTTTCTAAAGCAGTATGTGATTTCAAATAGGTATAGGAGTCCTTTACAATGCGAAGTAGCGCTTGCTGTTTGGCAACTTTAGTTTCAAAGTTTGTTGATGACTCAGAGAAAAATCCACCGTGGATGATAATTTTCATGGTTGTGAAGTTTATGGTTTTTGGTTTATAGTTTAGGGTTATAACAACAAACTATAAACAATAAACTTTTATACGTATTGCGAAGAATGAATAGTCATTTTAAAAGTATCCAAATCAAAAGTATCGTGATTACTCATTACATGTGTTACCAAATGATTGATAGAAATGGGTTGACCTAATTCAACTTGAGTCAAGTTAGTATCTTTTATTTCACGTCCATCAACCAAAATCACAAGTCCTGAACCTAATGCTTCCATTTGTCTCCCATTGGTAATCAACAAACCTGTATCTTCTCCAAGTCCAATACCTAGTACTTTTGGATTGCCAACAACCGCTTGAAATAATCTTCCAATTCTTCCTCTTTGCACAAAATGTGTATCAATAATTACATCATCAATAAGTCCAAGACCCGAAGTTATTTTTACTTCACCTTTCAATAGTGCTTCATGACTGCTTCCTTGATAAATCATATTATTAGAAGCAGCAGCGGCACCAGCAGATGTTCCAGCATAGACAAAGTCTTCCGTGCGATATTTAGTAATAAGTATATCGTCAAATGGAGTTCCGCCAAGAATAGAAGTCAATCGCAATTGATCGCCACCAGTAAACATGACCACATCGGCTGATTTCAATCTGTTTAAAACTTCCTCTTCTGATGCTTGTTCTCTGCGTTCGATGTGAATTACATCAACATTATTTGCTCCTAAAAAATTAAATGCTTTAACATATTCAGGTCCAATTTCTCTGGGGATTTTTGAAGCAGTAGTAATTACTTCAATCCTGGATAATTCTTTGTTTTTAGACTCTTTTATTATTCGTTTTAAAATTCCTTCTTCAAAGAAATTTAAATTTTTTGATGCGCTTTTGTCTAAATCTGTCTCGGTAAAACTGCCTTTATCAACAGCACCACCAATAATAATTAGTTTTCCTTGTATATTCATGTCGGTAAAAATAATAAAATCCTATAACCTACAACCTTTTTTTTGTTTTTTTGAGACTAATTTATCAACGAGTTATCAAGAATATGTATTCTCAAATTATAGTATATTTGCCCAATGGAAAATAACCCAACACGAATCAATAAATTCCTGTCCGAATCTGGCTTTTGTTCTCGTCGCGAAGCGGATAAATTATTAGAAGAAGGACGAATTACCATCAATGGAATTGTGCCCGAAATGGGAACTAAAGTATCAGTTGATGATGAAGTACGTGTGGATGGAAAATTGGTTAGAGAAAAAACAGAAAAACCAGTTTATTTAGCTTTCAACAAACCTGTGGGTATCGAATGTACTACCAATCAAAATGTACGCGATAATATTGTAGATTACATTAATTATCCTAAAAGAATTTTCCCTATTGGACGATTAGATAAAGCCAGTGAGGGATTAATTTTCATGACAAATGACGGCGATATTGTCAATAAAATTCTTCGCGCTAGAAACAATCACGAAAAAGAATATATCGTTACTGTTGACAGAGCAATAACTGATACATTTATTAAAAAAATGAGCAATGGCATTCCTATTTTGGATACTGTTACTCGAAAATGTAAAGTGGAACAAATCAGTAAATTTGTATTCCGAATTATATTAACACAAGGGTTAAACAGACAAATTCGTAGAATGTGCGAATATCTTGATTATGAAGTTACCGCTTTGAAAAGAACTCGAATTATCAATATTACACTCGATATTCCTGTTGGTCGTTTTCGAGATTTAACCGATAATGAAATCAAACAACTTAACAAACTCATCGAACCTTCAAGCAAGACAGAAGAAGCAAGTTTGCCAAAATTAAATCAAGCTGGAAGCCGGAAGTTAGAAGTTGGAAGAAAAGGAAATAACCCTAACTCTAGATAGTAAAATCCAAATGATAAATTCTAACTATAAACTACCAAATTCAAGCTTCTAACTTCAATCTTACTATGCTAAAAACAATAATTTATATCGCAATTGGTGGCGCTATTGGTAGTGTTCTTAGGTTTTTGACAACGATTTTAGTTTCAAAATTTTGTCGCGAAAATTCGGGATTTCACTTTCCTTTAGCCACATGTATTGCCAATATTTTTGGCTGTTTTCTAATAGGTTTATTCATAGGGATTTTAGCCAAAAACCAATTGACAGATAGTAACTTAAAATGGTTTTTAGTAACTGGATTTTGTGGTGGCTTTACCACTTTTTCTGCTTTTGGAATGGAAAATTTTAATCTACTCCAAAACAACAATATACTCTTGGCTTTTAGCTACATAGCTTTAAGTATTATTCTTGGACTTTTTGCAGTTTGGTTTGGGCTTTTTATTACCAAATAAAAAACAAAAATCTGTGTTAATCTGCACAATAAATAGTCTATTTTTAGTATTTTCGCAACCTATGAAAAAAGAAGAAATTTTAGCTATCCAACAATTATTGGCGACACCAAAAAAAATTGCCATAATTCCGCACAGAAGCCCAGATGGCGATGCTATGGGTTCAACTTTGGCATTGTACCATTTTCTTCTGAAATTGAATCAGCATCCAATAGTCATTTCTCCTAATGAATTTCCTAATTTTTTAGCTTGGTTACCAGCATCAGAAACTGTTTTGATTTATGAAAATGACAAAGTAAATTGTACTAAAATTATAGAAAATTCAGAAATTATTTTCACCCTAGATTTTAATGCATTGCAACGAACAGGCGAAATGGAACATATTTTAAACAAACTTACGGTTCCTATGATTATGATTGATCATCATCAAAAACCAGAAACTTTTGCAACTTATACCTATTCAGACACCCTATTTGGTTCCACTTGCGAAATGATTTATAATTTCATTTCATTTTTAGATAAAAAAGAATTGATTGATAAAACCATTGCAACTTGTATTTATACAGGAATAGCGACCGATTCGGGTTCGTTTCGTTTTCCATCAACTACTAGTGCCACACACAGAATTGTTGCCGATTTAATTGATATCGGTATTGAAAATAGTGAAATCCATAACTTGCTTTTTGATAATAACTCCTATAATCGATTGCAACTTTTAGGTCGTGCGTTACAGAATATGAAAGTTTTTCCAGAATTTAAGACTTCCTATATTGCGCTTTCGCAAAAGGAACTCGATGAATTTCATTATGAAAAAGGTGATACCGAAGGCATTGTAAATTATGGATTGACAATAAAAGGTATTTATTTAGCAGCTATCTTTATTGAGCATCGCGATGAAAACATTATCAAAATATCATTCCGTTCTCAAGGTAGTTTTGATGTCAATCAATTTGCTAGAGAACATTTTAACGGCGGCGGACACATCAATGCTGCTGGAGGAAAATCGTACTTAAGTATGAAAGAAACAATCCATAAATTTGAAAATTTAATTTCTAAAACAACTATATAAAAATGAAAAATAGTTCAAAAATTGTATTACTATTATTGATTTTTATATCAATATTGAGTTGTAAACAACCACAAGCACGAATGCCAATTTCACGATCTTCGGGAACTTTTATGAAAGAATCGATAGAACGCAACAAAAAATTAAACGCCGGCGAAGAAAGCAAAATAGATTCTATTATTAAAAGCAATCCAAAAATACAATACATAGCTTCCAAAAAAGGGTATTGGTATCATTATGAAATAAAAAATGAGCGAGATACATTAAGACCAAGAAAAGGAGATATTGCCGAGTTTGACTATGAAATAAAAGATTTTAAAGGAAATGTGGTGTATTCAGAAATTGAACTACGCCCACAAACATATAAAGTTGATAAACAAAATATCATGATGGGTTTGAGAGATGGTATAAAATTAATGCGTAAAAATGAAAAAGTCACTTTCCTTTTCCCATCACATATGGCTTATGGATATCATGGTGACAATAAACGAATTGGGACCAATCAACCTCTAATTTGTACTGTGACACTAAATGATTTTCAACCAGAAAACAAACTAAAAACCGAAAATTAAATTGAAAATAATGAAAAGAACCATTTATCTTTTTTTAGCCATTACTGCTTTTGTCTTTAGTTCTTGCAAAGACGAACATAAAAATTTAAAAGATGGATTATATGCTGAAATTGAAACTTCTCGAGGAAACATTATCGTGGCACTAAACTATAAGAAAACACCAATAACAGTGGCCAATTTTGTTTCTTTAGCCGAAGGAAAAAATCCATTTGTAACAGACGATTTAAAAGGAAAACCATTTTACAACGATTTGCAATTTCACCGAGTTATTGGCGATTTTATGATACAAACAGGAGATCCATTAGGCAATGGTTCTGGTGATGCTGGTTATAAATTTGTAGATGAAATTACCGAATTAAAGCATGATAAACCTGGCATTCTATCAATGGCCAACTCAGGACCAAAAACCAATAGCAGTCAGTTCTTCATTACTCATGTAGCAACACCATGGCTTGATGGTAAACATACTGTTTTTGGTCATGTTGTTGAAGGAATGGATGTAGTAAATTCTATCACTCAAGGCGATTTGATGAAAAAAATCACCATCATTAGAAAAGGCGAAGAAGTTAAAAAGTTTGATGCTGTAAAAGTTTTTAGCGATTATTTTAAAAATGAAATAGAAAATCAAAAAAAGCAAGCCGCTATTAATGCGCAACAACAAAAGGAGTATGACGCAAAATACAAAATAGTGAAAGACCAGAAAGTTGCCTATTTTAATCAGTTGATGAAATCAGCCACTAAAACATCTACTGGTTTTAAATTCAATATCCTACAAAAATCGAATGGTAAAAAACCGAAAGATGGTGAAACTATTGCCATCGAATATGCTGGCTATCTCGAAGATGGAACGCTATTTGATACAAGCAGTGCTGAAATCGCTAAGCAATTTGGTAAATTTGATGAGCAAAGAGCCATGCAAAATGATTATTCTGCTTTACCCTATGTTATGGGTTCAAATCAACTAATACCCGGATTTGTAGAAGGAATAAATAAACTAAAAATGGGCGAAAAAGCAGTTTTCTTTATCCCTTTTAACTTGGGCTACGGCGAACAAGGTGCTGGGGATGCAATCCCGCCCAATGCCAATTTGATCTTTGAAGTTGAAATAATAAATAAATAAAGAAACATATAAAACAAAAATTAATACATCATGAAAATTAAAGTTAACATTCTTCTTTTGATTTGCCTTGGTATGATTAGTGCCACAGCACAAAACACAAAAAAACCAGTTGCAACATCAACTAAACCGGCACTAGCCAAACCCGATGCTACTAACAATATAGGAATTTTTGCTGAAATCGAAACTGACAAAGGTAAAATTTTACTTCGTTTAGAATACCAAAAAACACCAATTACTGTTGCCAACTTCATCTCGTTAGTTGAAGGAACTAATACGGCAATTACAGATGAAAAACTAAAAGGAAAACCTTTTTATGATGGACTAAAATTTCATAGAGTTATTCCTGATTTTATGATACAAGGGGGTGATCCACAAGGAAATGGCTCTGGTGGACCAGGTTATGCTTTTAAAGATGAAATTGTTGCAGACTTGAAACACAATCGTGCAGGAATTCTATCTATGGCCAATTCTGGTCCAAAAACAAATGGTTCTCAATTCTTTATTACACACAAAGAAACATCTTGGTTAGACGGAAAACACACTGTTTTCGGAAACGTGGTTACAGGACAAGATGTTGTTAACGCCATCAAACAAGATGATGTCATCAAAAAAGTAACTATCGTTAGAAAAGGTGCTGAAGCCAAAAAATTTGATGCACCAAAAGTTTTTGCTGATTACATGGCAAACAAAGCGGGAGATGATGCCAAAGAAGCCGCATTAGCCGAAGAAAATAGAAAAAAACAAGCTGAAGCTGAAGCTGCCAAAAAAGCCGAATACAATGCAAAATTTGGTCCTGTAATTGCTGCAAAAGCTAAATACTTAACTGATACAAAAGCAACGGCTACAGAAACACTTTCTGGATTACGATACAAAATTACTCAATCAGGAACAGGAAAAAAACCTGCCGATGGAACATCCGTTTATATTCATTATGCAGGTTATCTTGAAGATGGAAGTCTTTTTGACAGTAGCTATGAGAGCGTAAATAAAGAGTTTGGAAAATTTGACGAAAATAGAGCTAAACAAAATGGTTACCAACCTTTTCCTTTTGAATATGGCAAAAAAGACGGTTTAATTCCTGGATTTATTGAAGGTTTAAGTATGATGAATTTTGGAGATAAAGCAATTGTTTACATTCCATCAAAATTGGGTTATGGAGAAAGAGGTGCAGGAAATGTAATTCCGCCTAACGCTAATATCATTTTTGAAATAGAAATGCTAGAAGCTGCTCCGGCACCAAAACAATAATAAATTCTATTTTTTAAAAACTACCCCGATTTGAAGTTTCAAATCGGGGTAGTTTTTTTAATCTTTTTTATTCATAAATAAATAATATACAGGAATTCCCAAGGCAACAATTACTAATCCTAAGCCAGTATTGGTAGTATCGTAAATTAGTAGTGCTACACAAATTGCAGAGGTCACGATAATATACAATGCTGGAATAAAAGGGTATCCAAATGCTTTATACGGTCGTTCGGCATTGGGTTCTTTTTTTCTGAGGATAATAATTCCATAAATTGTAAGAATATAAAATAACAATGAAGCAAAAGTAGCGTAGGTCAACAAATCGCCATATTTCCCTGAAATACATAAGATACACGCCCAAAAACATTGAAACCAAAGCGCTCTTTCTGGAACATCATTTTTATTTAATTCACCAGCTTTTTTAAAAAACAAACCATCTTTTGACATGGCATAAAACAATCTTCCTCCAGCCAAAACCAAACCGCTATTGCATCCAAAAGTGGACACCATAATCAATCCAGCCATCACAAAAACACCAATATTTCCGAGTATCATATTAGCAGCCGCAGCACCTACTCTATCCTGAGCAGCAAACATAATTCCATTTTCAACAATTGCAGTTGCGTCGGGAGTTCCTTTGATAGGCAACAAAGCAAGATAAGCGATATTAGCCAAAATATAAATTACAGTAACCAGTAAGGTTCCCAAAAATAAACTTCGAGGGATATTCTTTTTCGGCTCTTTTATTTCTCCGGCAATAAATGTGACATTATTCCAGGCATCACTGGAAAATAAGGAATTAATAATCGTTGCTCCCATAGCGCCAAGCAATGCTATTCCCGTTAATTTTTCGACAGTAATTGAACCATCGGGATTTAAAACCGTTTTTGAGGCATCCCACATATTGGCAAAATTATCGGAAAGCACATTGGTTTTCATCCCAACATACAACCCCAAAATAATCAAAGCAAAAAGTGCCACCAACTTTGCCAGTGTAAACAGTAACTGAATTGTTTTTCCACTTTGAACACCTTTTGTATTAATATAGGTTAGCAAAAAAATACTTGCCATAGCCAATATTTGCTTATTGGTAAAAGAAAAACTCTCTCCAATACTGAAAATTTTATTTTCTAAAACGGGAAAAAAAACAGCCGAATAATTAGCAAAAGCTACCGCAACCGCAGCAATTACACCCGTTTGAATGACGGTAAAAACAGTCCAGCCATACAGAAAAGAAGCCAGTTTTCCATAAGCACGTTGAATGTAAACAAATTGTCCACCAGCTGTGGGCATCATACCTGCTAATTCGCCATAGCTTAAAGCGGCAGACATGGTGAGTAAACCGGTAACCAACCAAATCAAAAGCAACCATCCAGCCGAACCAACATCTCTAGCCATTTGGGCAGTCACTATAAAAATACCGGAACCTATCATGGAACCGGCTACAATGCTAGTGGCGTTAAGAAGTCCTAGAGAGCGTTTTAATTCGTGCTTTGTTTCAGACATAAAATTGGTTTATTGGTTTGTTGATTTCAAATATAATTAAATTGAGAGAAAAGAAAATAGAAAATAGAATATAGAATATAGAAACTTTCTTCTGCTGACTGCGACTGCAAACTGAACACTAGAGCTTTTTGGCTTCTTCCCAAAAAATATCCATCTCTGCTAATGTCATATCCATTAATGGTTTGCCAAGTTGGTTAGCTTTACTTTCTAAATATTGAAAGCGCTTGATGAATTTTTTATTGGTGCGTTCCAGAGCATCTTCGGGATTGACCTTTAGAAATCGGGCGTAGTTTATCATTGAGAATAGCACATCGCCAAACTCGGCTTCTATTTTATCTTGATTTCCAACTTGAACCTCAACTTGCAGTTCTTGCAATTCCTCTTGCACTTTGTCCCACACTTGGTGTGGTTCTTCCCAATCGAAACCCACGCCTTTTACTTTGTCTTGAATTCGGCTGGCTTTTATCAAAGCGGGTAATCCTTTTGGAACACCTTCTAATACCGATTTTTTGCCTTCTTTGAGTTTTAGTTTTTCCCAGTTTTGTTTTACTTCTTCTTCATCGGCAACCACAACATCTCCATAAATATGTGGATGACGATGGATTAATTTATTACAAATTTCATTACACACATCGGCTATATCAAAACCTGTAGTGAGCGAAGTCGAATTATCATTGGTTTCACTTCCTATTTTGGCATAAAAAACAATGTGCAATAGCAAATCACCTAATTCTTTTTTGATTTCTTGTAAATCGTTATTTAAAATGGCATCTCCTAGTTCGTAGGTTTCTTCAATAGTGAGATGACGCAAACTTTCAAGTGTTTGTTTTTTATCCCATGGACATTTGGCACGCAAATCATCCATGATGTCTAATAATCTTCCAAAAGCATCGAGTTGTTGTTGTCGGGTGTTCATTGTTTTTGTTTCGGGTTTCGGGTTTCGGGTTTCGGGTTTCGGGTTTCGGGTTTCGGGTTATAAAAATAAAAAATCCTATCGCTGTAGGTAACAATAGGATTAATATTTATAAAAAAGTAATTAACTATTTTTTTGTTTTTGAAGACTTTGATGATTTAATTTCTTCAGCTACTTGTTCTTTTTCAACTTCAGCGTTTTTTGATAACGTTTCTTGATTAGGTGCTTCTTTTGATACCATTCCTTTTGCTTGAAGCAAGTTATACCAGTTTAATACTTTTTTAATGTCAGAAACATAGACTCTATCTTCATCATAATCAGGTAAAACTTCTTTGAAATAGGCAACCAATTTAGCATTGTCTTCTTTATTGGAAATTGTAGGTCCTTCGTTTTCTTTAACTGCTATCGCACGCATGATTTCAACCAACGGTTTTTCCTCACTATAAGTATACATGGATATTTCAGTCAATAAGCTAACATTGCTTCTTAATCCAACAGTAATTTTTTTTCCATCCAATAATGACTCCGCTAAAAATCCTGATCGTGTTTGTATTTTTAATTCAAATAATCCCGGTTTTCCAGCAATGGCTAATATTTTTTCTACGTTCATTTTATTAATTTAATTTGGGAACAAATATAGGTAATTCAAATTCCAAATATCAAATTCAAAATTCAAAATTCAAAATTCAAAAAAAAACTAATAAAAAATTAAGCTACTAGTTAAAATATTGGAATTTGTAATTTTTAAAATTGGAATTTCAGAAACTATCTTCCTTTTTTATGGGCAAATTTCATTTTGTAATCGGGTCTGGCTTTGCCTTCCATGATGTTTTGTAATTTCTTTTTAATCAATGTTTTTTTCAATATAGTAAGATGATCAGTAAACAAAATCCCTTCAATATGATCATATTCATGTTGTATAACACGAGCAATTAATCCTTCAAAAACTTCTGTTTTTTTATTGAAATTTTCATCACAATATTCAAGGGTAATTCTCTCGTTACGGTACACATCTTCACGAACCTCTGGAATACTCAAACATCCTTCGTTAAAACCCCATTCTTCGCCCTCTTCCTTCAACATAGTAGCGTTAATAAAAGTTCTTTTGAAACCTTTTAATTGCTGTTGCTCTTCTTTTGATAAATCGTCACTATCGCTAAATGGTTCAGTATCTATCACAAATAAACGTATTGACAATCCTACTTGTGGTGCAGCCAATCCAACGCCATAGGCATTATACATGGTTTCATACATATTAGAAATTATTACTGAAAGATTAGGATAATCAGAAGGGATTTCTTCAGCAACCTGCCTTAGAACAGGCTCTCCATAACCATAAATTGGTAATATCATTTTTAAAACAATTTTAAAATATAATTAATCGCAACTATCGAATACAAATATTTTTTTGTAAAAGTAATCAAAAAAAAAGTTTGCAAACTTGAATTATTTTAAAGTCATAAAAAGCAGTTGTTTTAAATCAAGAAATGAAATAATGAAATGATTTTTTTATCTTTGAAGAGATATTAATAACTTAAACCTATATCCATGAAAAATATTATTTTAGCCATTGCAATTTTCTTTAGTTTTAATGCTTTTGGACAATCTGCTAAAAAAAACGCCACGGTTAATAAACCAGTTACAAATACTTTATATTCTCCTAAAGAGAAGGAAGAAATCAAAAAAACTTTTTTGAAGGAAATTGATCAAATCGGAATGTCACCAGTTGTCAAAACAAAATATTTAGAAACTATCAATAAATATTCTGAAAAATTGAAAGCAGTCAATAAGGACAAGAGTGTTTCGAATACTGAACTTACAACAAAAGCAAATAAATTGATTAAAGACCAAAATCAAGAAATAAAAAAATTGTTAACTCCTGATCAATACAAAAAACATAAAATTATATACAATCGTTTTCAAAATAGTATAAACTACAGAATTGAAAAAAGATAAATTTATATCATTTTTCTAGTCAAATAATCTTGCAGCATAATAGTGGCAGCAATTTCATCTAACAACGCTTTATTTTGGCGTTGTTTTTTTTTCAATCCACTATCAATCATGGTTTGAAATGCGATTTTGGAAGTAAACCGTTCATCTACTCTTTCTACTGTCATTTCAGGAAAAGTTTTGTTGAAATCGGAAACAAATTTTTCAATAATTGGAGTACTTTCTGAAGGTTGACCATTCATTTGTTTGGGTTCGCCAATCAAGACTTTACAAACATTCTCTTTATTAATATAATTTGTTAAAAAAGAAATAGCAGTTTCTGATGGAATGGTTGTTAAACCTGAGGCAATGATTTGCAATTCATCGGTAACGGCAATTCCTGTGCGCTTTATTCCATAATCAATAGCGAGAATTCTTGGCATATGTTTTTTTACAAATTTACAGCTAAAATCAATCGGTACAAAAAGGATTAATTTAAAAATTGGATTTATATTTGTTCCAAACTAAGACAAAATGAATACGCTACAATACATTATAGAAAAAGCTTGGGAGAATCGAGAATTATTAAAAGATGAAACTACTCTAAAAACCATCCGAGAAGTCATCGCATTACTTGATGCGGGAACTATACGTGTTGCTGAACCAACAACTGATACTTCGTCTTCGCTCAGTACAAGTTCTTGGAAAGTAAACGAATGGGTAAAAAAAGCAGTAGTCATGTATTTCCCAATCCAAAAAATGGAAACTTGGGAAGCGGGAATTTTTGAATACCACGACAAAATGTTACTAAAAACAGGTTATGCCGAAAAAGGAATTCGTGTAGTTCCTCCGGCTGTAGCAAGATATGGCGCTTACATTTCCAAGGGTGTTATTTTGATGCCAAGTTATGTAAATATTGGTGCTTATGTTGATGAAGGAACTATGGTGGATACATGGGCAACCGTGGGTAGTTGTGCGCAAATTGGAAAAGATGTTCATCTTTCTGGAGGTGTTGGAATTGGTGGTGTTTTAGAACCATTGCAAGCCGCACCGGTTATTATTGAAGATGGTGCCTTTATTGGGTCAAGATGTATTGTTGTAGAAGGAGTTCGGGTGGAAAAAGAAGCCGTTCTTGGTGCCAATGTTTGCCTGACTGCATCCACAAAAATCATTGATGTTACTGGGAGCGAACCTATTGAATACAAAGGAGTTGTTCCTGCGCGTTCTGTTGTAATTCCGGGAAGTTATACCAAGAAATTTGCTGCTGGCGATTATCAAGTGCCGTGTGCTTTAATCATTGGAACTCGCAAACCATCAACTGATTTAAAAACATCGCTCAACGAGGCGTTGAGAGAATATGATGTAGCGGTTTAAATTTATATAAATGAAAGCACTTGTAATTCAAAAGAAAAAAATTGGTGACGTTTTAACTTCTACAGTTATTTTTGAAGCGCTCAAGGAAAAGTTTCCATCAATTGAATTAGATTATCTAATTTATCCAAATTGCGAACCTGTTGTTAGGAACAATCCATTTATAAACAATGTGATACTACTTGATGAAAAAACAAAAAAAAATTTTATAAAGTTTATTACTTTTTTAATTTCTATAAAAAAAAAGAAATATGATTTTGTTATTGATGTATATGCAAAGCCAAATAGTTTACTAATTGGAATTTTTACAGGAGCAAAAACAAAAATTAGTTTTGAAAAAAAATACACCAAACTTTTTTATACTCATACAATTAGTAGAAAAATAAAATTGAACACAAATGCCACAACGGCTATTGAGCACAGAATTTTATTACTCGGACCATTAGGAATCAAATTCAAAGAAATAAAACCAAAAATATTTTTAACAATCGAAGAAAAGGAAATTGCAAAAAATAAATTAATTTCTAGCGGAATTTCAATTTCAAAACCTATCATTATGATTAGTGCCATTGGAAGTGATGAAAACAAAACTTACAATCTACCATATATGTGCAAAGTTATTGAACAAATTGCAACGTATAAAGAGGTTCAATTGCTATTTAACTATATGCCTCTTCAAAGAGATTTAGCTTATTCTTTATTAAAAATTTGCAATCCAGAAACTCAAAACAAAATTTATTTTAATGTTTATGAGTCAGATCTTCGCGAATTTCTTGCAATAACATCTCATTGCAAGGCGTTGATTGGCAATGAAGGTGGTGCAACAAATATGGCAAAAGCTTTGAACATACCTACATTTACAATATTTGCCCCTTTTGTTAAAAAAATTGGTTGGAATATGTTTGAAAATAATACTACAAATATATCAGTGCATGTAGATGATTATGTAGAAAACGATTCCGGAAACAATGCCGAAATGTATAATCAGTTTAAACCTGAGTTTTTCGAAGATAAATTAAAAAAATTTATAGATTTAAATTGTATATAAAATGAGATCGGATATGATGCCAAAAGATTTTTTATGACAAAACTGGGCTTTGAAACAACAATAGAATTTTAGTTTATAAATTATCTAATACCTGCTATGAAAATGATTATTTGCACTTTAATCCAAAACAAGCAAGTATTCTTTAAAAATTAAGGTATAATATTAGATCTAACATGAAGTGAGCCTACTCAATATTATGAGTAAATATGAGACTATTCCTAGCAATTCCTGGAAATTATTCTAAATATTTTGAGGATGAAAATTATCAAGTTTCTGGTTCTTTGATAATTTACTCAAAAAACGACCTACTGATTTAAAAACATTGCTAAAGATTTCGTTTAGAGAATATGATTTGGGAGTATAAAAAACTTAATTACATAAAAAATATATTGAATTCAAATTAACAATTATACTTTTTCCAAATTAAATCATAATTAGACTCTACGGATAGTAAAAACGTATCATCAATGGGTTCTAAATTCATCCCATTAATTATAAAAGGGCAATAATTATAAGATCTCAATAAAGAAATTAGTTCTGCTGGGTCTAAACCTTCCTTTCGCATATAACTAGGGGAAAATTCTGCTAATATTATTGGTACATGATTAAGAAATTCCTTTCCACCTAAAAATGCAAAATACTCATAACCTTCAATATCAATTTTAAGAAATTTAATTTTTGATAAATTTAGTTTCATAGTATTTATATATTCATCAAAACTAGAAATGTTTACATCAATTGTTGAACCAAGCCCATCATTAATATTTAGCATAGAATGCCTACCCAAATTCCCTTTTTTATAAAGGTAGAGTTTTACAGTATCCGTTTCTTTGCCTAAACCAATATTATTAGAAATCACATTTTTAAAATTATTTAACTCTACATTAAATTTTAAAATTTTAAAATTTTCGGGATCGGGCTCAAAAGAATGAACTTCTACTCCAGAAAAACATTTTGATAATAAAATAGAATACCAGCCAATATTTGCTCCGACATCAAAAACAATATCTCCCGATTCTAAATCAAGATTACTAATAAGGTAGTCTGATAAGTCTTCTTCATATACTCCTTTTTTAAAAATAAGTCTTCCTACACTGTCAGGAGTTCTAAATCTGAATTTAAGATCATATTTATGAGACCATCCTATCAAGTATTTTTTATTTAGTATATATCGTTCAAAAAAATATAATCCTGATTTTAAATAGTAATTCATTCGATTTTGAGTCATATTTAATTTTTTAAAAAATATATGTAGTATTAATAAAAAAAGTTGTCAAATACTAAAAAAAGTAAAATGATTATGTTAGTAAGACAGATGAATAAGTTCAAATAATCAACGTAAAAATAGAATATATTTATAATAAAAAACGTTAATTTGTAAATATAAAAATAATGAAATATTTGTTATTTTATTAATCTAGAAAAATACGTATATCTAAACTAACATATATGAAATGAAAATTGGGTACGAATCTAAAAGAATATTTCACAATAAAACGGGACTAGGAAATTACGCACGATATATTTTACATGTGTTGAGTAACTATTTTCCTGAAAACACCTACTATTTATACAACCCAAAAAAAAGCAAAAAATCATATTTTACAGTAAATAACACTAATGTTATCGAGTGTTTTCCTAATGGTAATTTATCTAAAATATTTTATAATTATTGGCGTCAAAAAGGCGTTGTCAAAGATTTAATTAAAGATAAAATAAATATCTACCATGGTTTGTCTGGAGAATTGCCTTATGGTTTACGGAAAAACAACATTAAAAGTATCGTAACCATTCACGATCTTATTTTTATGCGATACCCAAAATTGTATTCTTTTTTTGATCGAAAAATACATTATATAAAATTCAAAAAAGCAGCTAAAAATGCCGATAAAATAATTGCTATAAGTGAACAAACAAAAAAAGATATTATTTTCTATTTAAAAGTCAATCCCGAAAAAATTCAAGTAATTTACCAAGGTTGTCAAAATGTATTTAAAATACAATATACTTTAGATGAAAAAAAAACAGTAACTGAAAAATATCATCTGCCTGAAAAGTTCATCCTAAATGTTGGTACAATTGAAGAACGTAAAAATTTATTCAGTGTAGTAAAGTCTATTAAAGATATTGATATTCCACTTGTTATTATTGGTAAAAAAACATCATACTACAATGAAATTCATCAATACATTATTGATAATAAAATGGAAGATAGAGTTTTTCATTTAAGCGAATTGGACAATAAAGAGCTGGCCATCATATATCAATTAGCAACAATTTTTGTTTACCCTTCTATTTTTGAAGGTTTTGGAATTCCTATAATCGAAGCATTATATTCCAAAACACCTGTTATAACTACTAATTCTGGTGTTTTTCCCGAAGCCGGTGGTCCTCATTCCATTTATATTAACCCAACTAATATTGATGAATTAAAAGAAAAAATATTTTTATTATTAAACAATGAAAATCTAAGAAATGAGGTTACTGATAAAGGATTTGAGTTTGTCCAAAAATTTAATGATGAAAGTATAGCTAATTCTATAAATAGTTTATATTTAGAAATTTTTAAGAATGATGATAATTCCTAGACTTATTGATTATGACAACGACATTATTGATAACAACATATAATTGGCCAGAAGCACTGGAAATTGTTCTAATGAGTGTAGAAAAACAAACTGTTTTGCCCGATGAAATAATAATTGCTGATGATGGCTCTACAAAGGAAACTGAAGATTTAATTAAAAAATGGCAAAAGAAAATAAAAACTCCTATCATTCATTCATGGCAAGAAGATTTCGGATTTAGATTAGCTACTTCTCGAAATAAAGCAATAGCAAAATCAACCGGAGATTATATATTGATGATTGACGGAGATTTGGTTTTGCATCCCAATTTTATAAAAGATCATGTGAGCCATTGTAATGTAAATGAATTTGTTATTGGCACAAGAGTTCTACTAAAAGATGACTATTCCAAACAACTTTTATGCGAAAAAAATATCGATTTCTCAGTAAATAATAACCATATTTTAGCCAATTCTAAAAACAAAATAAATAATTCTTTTCTATCAAAAATTTGCAGTTATAAAACAACTAGTTTCAAGCAGGTGAGAGGATGTAACATGGCTTGTTTTAAATCCGATTTGATTAAAGTAAATGGATTTAATGAAGATTTTGTAGGTTGGGGTAGAGAAGATACTGAATTAGTAGTACGATTATTAAATGCTAAAATAATTCGAAAAAACATAAAGTTTAATGCAAATGTTTTACATATTTTTCACCCCGAAAGCACAAGAAAAATGCTATCTACAAACGAGATAATTTTAGAAAAAACAATATCTGAAAAACTTATCCGCTGTCAAAACGGTTTAGATAAATACCTTGAATTTGTTTAAATTAGCAGTCCATTCCTAATAAAATAATAAAGATGAGTTCTCAAAAAATATCAGCTGCATTACTTACTTATAATAATGAAAAGCTAATTGATAAAGTATTAGAAAAATTATACTGGTGTGATGAAATCGTTATTTTAGATTCTTTTAGCAATGATAAAACTATTGAAATTTGTAAAAAATATACTTCTCAAATTTTTCAAAATAAATTTGAGAATTTTGGTGCTCAAAAAAAGCTTTTGATGACCAAATGTAAAAACGACTGGATTATTTCTATTGATTCTGATGAAGTCCTATGTGATGATTTGATAGCAAATATTTTAAAACTAACACATAATGATTTTAAAAATAATTCTGGTTTTTTAATTAACAGAAAACATATTTTTTTAAACAAACAATTCCTTTATGGAAAAGAAAGCAGGAGTTGGATTTTGCGTTTATTTAATAAAAATAAAGGTGGTGTAACAGATAATATTGTTCATGAAGGCATACAAGTAACGGGTAATATATCTAAAATAAAAGGCTCTCTACTTCATTACACTATCAGCGAACTCAAGGAAGCTATTCATAAAATGGACTACTATGCCTTTTTAAAAGCAAACGAATATTTTAAAAAAAGAAAAAAGTGTACCTGGATTAAACTTTACCTTACCTTTCCTTTTACCTTTTTAAGAGAATATTTTTTTAATCTAAATTTTTTGAACGCTTACGAAGGATATATATGGGCCTACTTAGTAGCACAAGGTGCTTCATTAAAATATTATTATCTCAAAGAATTGTATAATTCCAAAAATAACTGATATTTAATTATTTAGCTTTGGTCAATGCCCGTTTTTATCCAAGTAATTTTGTTTTTTTTATTATGACGTCGAATTTCCATATTATTTTTTAATCTCTCTTCATTAGCATAACCTCTCTCATGATCAAGATGCAAACAAATAGCGCTATATCTTATTTGTTTGGATAATAATCCGTTATTAAATAATCTTTCTCCAACTTCTCTATCTAGACCACCATATTGCATATCTTCATTAAAACCATTGACAGCAATAATATCAATTTTATAACATGAGGTGTTATGTCCGTTAAAAGTTCGCTTAGTTGGTGAAAGCCAGTTCATAAAATTAGAAAAATACTTACTATTACTTAATTTTGTTATTTTAAAATTAATTTTTAAACCATTTTTTATCAACCATAAAATTTTAAAACAATTTTGACTAACAATATCACTTTCGGAAATTAATTTTGAAATTGACATTGGTAATTTAAAATACCCTCCTGATAAAAAATAACCCTTTTCTTTATTTTTTATATGATTCTTAATAAAATCGTTTCTAGGGATACAATCACCATCGGTAAAAATAAGATAATCTGAATTGCTCTTTACTATAGCTTTGTTTAAAATTTTTGTCTTTTGAAATCCATTGTCTTCATGCCAAACATGAATTATTGGATACATAAATTTGGATGAAAAATTTTCAATAACCTTTCTCGTTTCAATAGTAGAGCCATCATCGGCTACAATAACTTCAAAATCCATTTCAGTTTGAACACTAAATCCAGTCAAGACTTTTCTTAACCAAGTTTCAGAATTATATGTGGTCATTATTATTGACGCTTTCATCAAAATTATTTAGAAGTGAAAATACTATTTTTTAACTAATATTACTTAAAAAGATTAATTTTTCTAACACACTGTAAAGAATTAATAAAAATATTACAAATTTAAAATTTGCTGATTAATTTTAGACTTATTTTTTAATAATGAAAGTATTGCAAAATTTGCTTTTTTCTCAATTTAAAAAATACCTTTATTCTAGATTGGAGTGTCTCGAGTTTAAAGAGAGATAATTAAGAAAAATAAATAGTGTTGATGATTTAAATTGTTTAACTTCCAAATTTGAAAATATAAATTAATATAAATATGTTTATTAAAGTTTAATTTTAATAAAAATATGATAAAACTGAATTAAATTTTAGAAAAAAATATTTTTTAGGTAAACTAAAAGGTTTAGAGTTGTTCCAAAAAAAATAGATTTGATATCAATAATTAGTATTACTCTTTCTTTATTTTATTTTACAAATAAAATCTCTCTTTTTAAATAAAAAAATAAGTAAATTTAAACACTTAAAAATGTTGTAATTAATGAATGTACAAAAAATTTGTTTGATAAGTTTTGATAATTGGCATTATGATTCATTCATAATTGAAGCTTTAAGAAAGAAAAACATTGATGCATATCACATAAAGTTAGGAGCTTATAAACATGCTAATTTAATGTCTCGTATTATTAATACTTTTAATAAAATCATATTAAAAAAAAATCCAAAGCATATAAAAAAACAGGAATATATTTTAGATCAACTTAAATATCATGGAAAACATGATCAAATTTTAGTTATAAATCCTAATGTAATAGATTTAGCATACCATAAAAAAATCAAAGAATATACCAAAGAATATAATACTTATTTATATGATAGTCTTGATAGATGCCCAGTTGAAGAACTCATAAAGGCAAATATATTTGATACAATTTTCTCTTTTGATTCTGAAGATTGTTTAAAAAATAATTTCATACAAATGACTAATTATATCTATTTTGAAAAACCAAAAGATACTATTTTGCCTAAATATGATGTATTAACAGTTACATCATTTGACAAACGCTTTCCAATTTTTAATATAATTGCTTACCAATTAAAAGAGCATAACTTATCGTTTAAATTCATATTTGTAAGTCGAAACATTCGTTACAAAATATTCAAATACAATCTCAATAAAATTATTAAGCTAAAAATTGCTGAATTAATTGAAAAATCAATAAAGTTCCAATCAAAAAAAATTCCTTTAAAAAAATTATTAAAATTATATTCTGAAACAAAAATAATAATTGATCTTGTTCAAGATAACCAATCTGGTTTAAGTTTTAGGTTCTTTGAAGCTATGGGATTTCAAAAAAAAATAATCACTAATAATTCAAATGTGAAAAACTATAATTTTTATAATCCAAATAACATCCTCGTTATTGAAGATAAATTAGACTTTATGACATCTTTTTTTGAAACGGATTACATCCCTGTATCAGATGAAATTTACAATCAATACACCATTGAATCGTGGATAAATATAGTATTCAAATTGAATTAGTAAATGAAACTATCAGTAGCTATGTGCACCTATAATGGTGCTGAGTTTATAAGACAACAGCTAGACTCTATTTTAAAACAATCTGTATGTGTAGATGAAATTATTATTTGCGATGATGGGTCTACAGATTCTACCATTGAAATTATAAATGAGTACATTGAAAAATTTCCATTAATAATTTATTTGCATAAAAATGAAATCTGTTTGAGGAGTGTGAAAAATTTTGAGAAAGCTATAAATCTTTGTACTGGTGATATTATTTTCTTATCTGATCAAGATGACGTTTGGGCTAAAAATAAAGTTAAAGATTATATACAATATTTTAATGATAATCTAAATATTAATGTAATTGGCTCTAATGGATTTTGTATTGATGAAAACTCTAATGAGATTGATAAATACTCCCTTTGGGATATTCCAAATTTCTTAAAAGAGCAAAATATTCCTTTTGATTATTTTAAAATGATTACTTATTTTGGAAATATATTTACTGGAGCATCTATGGCTTTTAGAAAATGTATTATTCCAGATGTTATCCCTTTTCCAAGTATTAAAAATTACCACCACGATGCATGGATTGCCACAATAGCAGCATCAAAAGATGAAATAGTAATGCTTAACGATAAATATTTTTATTATAGAATACATTCTAAACAGCAAGTTGGCGGTGTTTTTTTTGATAAAAATGAAAAGCAAAAGGATAAATTATTACATATTTATGATATTCATCAAACTAATTTATCATTCTACATTTTAACAAAAAAACTAAAAAAATTAAGCTTAAGTTACAATGATAAGTTTAAAATAATTGAAGAATATCCTAAATATAGTACTTTATTCCATAATAATAAAATTGATATACTAGATAATTATAATAAAGTTAGAAAAGATTTAAAGATAAAATATCCATTACGATTTTTTCTTTTAAGTATTATTGATAAAATTTTTAATAAAAGGCAAATAAAAGTTTAATAATTTTCAATCTATTAACATATATAATTCAATTCCAATAAAATATATGAAAGTAAGTGTATGTATGATTACTTATAATCATGAAAATTATCTTAAACAAGCAATAGAAAGTGTGTTAATACAAAAAACACAGTTTGATTTTGAACTAGTGATAGCCAATGATAATTCCCCTGACAATACGATTACCATTATTGAAGAATTTATTAATCAACATCCAAATGGATATAAAATCAAATTTTTAAATAATAAAGAAAATATAGGTATGATGCCCAACTTGATTTATGCTTTAAATAATTGTAATGGCGATTATATTGCCTTGTGCGAAGGTGATGACTATTGGATAGATGAAAATAAATTACAAAAACAAGTAGATTTTTTAGAAAAAAATACTGATTTTGCAATATGTTTTCATAAAGTAAATGTTGAAACCAATGGAATAATTAGTAACGATACCATAACTGGTAAATCTAATCAAACTACTACAATTTATGATTTAGCCAAGGGAAATTATATACATACATGCTCCGTAGTATATCGAAATCACTTATTTGCCGATTTTCCAAACTATTTTTATACTTCTCCAATTGGCGATTATTTTTTACACATGCTTAATGCTCGATACGGAAAAATTCATTTCATCAATCAAACAATGGCTATATATAGAGTTCATAATACTTCCTATTGGTCATCTAAGCAACAAAATGAAAGAGAAATTATCTGGATAAATTTTGTTGAAAACATTAAAGATAACTTTAATACTAAAGTACAGAAATTACTTGATAAACAGATATTTAAATTAAAAGTAAGTAATTTGCCTTTTTGGAAAAAAAATTTATTGAAATTCAAATTCAAATTACAAGAAACGATTAAAACTAAAAAGTATACTTAGGAGTTTTTTATTTTTCTTTGTAATCTTTTAAAATTAAAAAAATTGAATCTAAAAATGATACCTCCATTTTTAAAAAAATAAGATTGATCCAATTTCTCAAAAATAAATCAAAAAAAACAATTTATTAAAATACAATTAGAACCTCTTACCTTTTAAAACAATAATGAACGACATCAACCAAGAAATCCACAACGCCTTCGAAGTCATACAAAACGGCGGCATCATTCTTTATCCTACCGATACGATTTGGGGAATTGGTTGTGACGCTACCAATGTTGAAGCTGTGAAAAAAATTTATGCTCTAAAACAACGCGAAGAAAGTAAAAGTATGATTGTTTTGATGAACGGAGAAAAAATGATGTACAACGTTTTCAAAGACATTCCAGAAGTGGCTTGGCAAATACTTGATTTATCGGAGAAACCCACTACCTTAATTCTTGACAATCCTAGAAACATAGCTTTAAATCTAATTAGCGATGACAAATCACTTGGAGTAAGAATTGTGAAAGAACCTTTTTGTTTTAAACTGATGGAACGCATGAAAAAACCATTAGTTTCTAGTTCTGCTAATATCTCAGGAATGTTCAGCCCAAAATCTTTCAAAGAAATCAGCCCCGAAATTATAAAAGGTGTCGACTATGTAGTAAATTTGCATCGCGAAAAAATATGTGATAAACCTTCGACTATTATTAAATTAAGTAGTGATAGTCAAGTGAAGATAATACGTAAATAATTTTTTTATAGCCACTGATTTACAGATTAAAAAAAATAAAATGTCTGAATATTTATACGAAGAAGATACATATAAAATTATTGGCGCTTTAATTGAAGTTCATAAAAATCTAGGGAAAGGCTTTTCAGAAATTGTTTATAAAGATGCTTTTGAATATGAATTAAATAAGATTAATTTTTCTTTTGAAAGAGAAAAAGAATTTTTAGTGCATTATAAAGATGTTATTTTAAATCATAAATTTTATGCTGATTTCGTTGTTCTTGATAAAATTATAATTGAAGTAAAGTCGACTGATTCATTACATGAAAAACACATTTCTCAGTGTTTAAATTATTTACACGTATCAGGTCACAGACTTGCCATTTTAGTGAATTTTAACAAAACCTCACTTGAATATAAAAGAATCATCAAATAATATTTGAAAAATCTGTGAATCTGTGGCTACAAAAAAAAACTATACCAAAGCACTAAATAAACCAATCTTTGAAATCATTTCAAAAGCATCCCAAGAACTTAATCTTGAAAGTTATGTGATTGGAGGTTTTGTGCGTGATTATTTGTTGCAACGTGACTTAGACCTGCCTGCCACAGATAAGAAAGATATTGATATCGTGGCTATTGGTTCTGGAATAGACTTAGCTTTAAAAGTTTCAGAGTTGTTGCCAAACAAACCCAAAGTTCAAGTTTTCAAAAACTATGGTACTGCTATGCTTCGCTACAAAGAAATCGAAATCGAATTTGTGGGCGCTCGAAAAGAAAGTTATGCCGAACACAGTCGTAATCCTATTGTGGAAAACGGAACTTTAGAAGACGACCAAAATCGTCGTGATTTTACGATTAATGCGATGGCTTTTTCTTTAAATGCGACTAATTATGGGGAACTTGTTGACCCATTCAACGGATTGTCAGACTTAAAAAACAAAATCCTTAGAACACCTTTAAATCCAGATATTACCTATTCTGATGATCCGTTGCGAATGATGCGTGCTATTCGGTTTGCGACTCAATTGAATTTTACTATCGAAGAAAAATCATTGGAAGCAATTGCAACTAATAAAGAACGCATCAAAATCATTTCGGGCGAGCGAATTGTAGATGAATTGAATAAAATCTTAGAAACATCAAAACCTTCCATTGGATTTTTGCATTTATATAAAACGGGATTATTAGACATCATTCTTCCCGAATTGACAGCGTTGAATAATGTAGAAGAAATAGAGGGGCAAACACACAAAAATAACTTTTATCACACGCTAGAAGTTGTTGATAATATTTGTCCGAATACCGATGATGTTTGGTTGCGATGGGCAGCCTTGTTGCATGATATTGGCAAAGCACCAACTAAAAAATTCAATAAAAAACAAGGTTGGACTTTTCACGGACACGAATTCCTAGGCGGGAAAATGGTCAAGAAAATCTTTGAACGATTGCACATGCCATTGAACCAAAAAATGAAATTTGTACAAAAAATGGTGGTGCTGAGTTCACGACCAATCGTTCTGTCGGAAGATATGGTAACTGATTCGGCGGTGCGCCGTTTGGTGTTTGATGCTGGTGAAGATGTGGACAATCTCATGACACTTTGCGAAGCCGATATTACCACCAAAAATCCAACGAAATTTAAAAAATATCACAATAATTTTGACATCGTTCGTCGTAAAATCATTGAAGTAGAAGAACGTGACCATGTTCGTAATTTTCAACCACCAATTTCGGGAGAAGAAATTATGAAACTTTTCAATTTAAAACCGTCTCGCGAAATTGGTATATTAAAAGAAGCCGTGAAAGAAGCTATTTTGGAAGGTGAAATTCCAAATGAATATGGAGCTGCCTATGAGTTTGTATTACAACGTGCCGAAAAATTAGGGTTGAAAAAAGTTTAATTTCACACAAAACCAATGTCAATTTATCACTTTAGAAAAGCATTACCTTCTGAAAAAGCAAAAATTTGGGAAATTCTTCAATTTGCTATTAAACGAAGAAAAGAAGATGGCAGCAATCAATGGCAAGATGGCTATCCAAACCCGGAAGTGATTGAAAATGATATTGAAAAAGGACATGGTTTTGTTTTAACTGAAGAAAATACCATTATTGGATATTGTGCCGTTATTAGTAACTATGAACCTGAATATGAAAAAATTGTTGGTAAGTGGCTTACTAATGATGATTTTGTTGTGGTACATAGAATTGCAATTGCTCAAAACTATTTAGGGCAAGGATTATCAAAAATAATGCTCAAAAATGTTGAAGATTTCTCAATTAATAACCATATATTCAGCATCAAAGTAGATACCAATTTTGATAATTTTGCCATGTTGAAAATTTTTGAAAAAATGGAATACACCTATTGTGGTGAAGTTTATTTTAGAGGAAGTCCAAGAAAAGCATTTGAAAAAGTTCTTAGGAAAACTTTATGATTTGTCTAAAAATCAATACCATTAAAAATCAATTAATTTTGCACAATCAAATTGATTTATCATAATAAAATTATTACTATCAAATGTTAAAAAATAAATCTGTTATAATCTGGCTTCTTACGGGATGTGTTTTGGTATTTATAATGGTTGTTGTTGGCGGGATTACACGACTTACCAATTCAGGTTTATCGATGACCGATTGGCATTTGGTAACTGATACTTTTCCGCCAATGACAGAAGCCAAATGGAATGTAGCATTTGAAGAATACAAAAAGTTTCCCGAATACCAAAAAATCAATATTCACAATGATTTTACGATTTCAGATTATAAATTCATATATTTCTGGGAATGGTTTCACCGGTTTATTGGTAGAATTATTGGTTTGGTTTTCATCATTCCTTTTATTTATTTTTTAATCAAAAAAAGAATTGACAAAGCTACTTTGAGCAAGTGTTGTGTGTTGCTTGGAATGGGAGCATTACAAGGTTTCTTTGGTTGGTTTATGGTAAAAAGCGGTTTGGTTGACAACCCAGATGTGAGCCACTTCAGACTAGCTTTGCATTTAACATTTGCTTTTCTAACATTTGCTTACACACTTTGGGTTGCCTTAGATTTGATTTATCCAGATAAAAGAGAGGTTATCATTCCGCTGAAAAAGCTAGCCCAATTAAGTTTGATTTTCCTAATTATTCAAATAATTTATGGTGGGTTTGTTGCTGGTTTAAATGCTGGTTTAGTTCACAATCATTGGCCATTGATGAGCGACGGACAATTCTTCCATGATAGTATCGCTTTGGAAAAAGAGAGTTGGCTACTTCGATTTACTGAAGGAAAAAGTGGTGTGCAATTTGTACACAGAACCATGGCATATTTGGTAGTTGGATTGATTGTATTCTTGTATTTCAAAAGTAAAAAATATATGCTAACTAAACAACAACATAATGGTTTGAAAACACTAGTTATATTGGTATTTTTGCAATTCACCTTAGGCGTTTTCACCTTGTTATATGGCGTTCCGCTTTGGTTAGGATTAACCCATCAAGTGATGGCATTCTTTTTATTGACAGCCATGACTTTTACTTTGCATCGATTATCAAAATAAAACGCATACCCCGACTATATTGTCGCAGTTCCTTGTTTACCAACTTAAATGTCTAAACTAGCCGCTCAAGATAAATTTTTAGATTTGTCAGATTACGGAAGATCTTTTGGAAGATTTTTTGCCACTCAATTACAGAATACCCGCTTTACTCCTATCCATGTTACCTTGCTTTTTGGTCTCTCTGGATTGATTGCTATCTATTGTATTTTGACCAATCATTATGTATTGGCTGGATGTTTTATCCTTTTAAAATCGGGTATAGATGCTGCAGATGGCGAATTGGCACGATTGAAAAAAACACCTTCTTACTCGGGGAGGTATTTGGACAGTGTGTTTGATATTGTGCTGAATTTCATGCTTTTGATGGCCATTTGTTATGTTTCCAAAACAACTATTTGGTTTACTTTCTTAGCTTTTATTGGTATTCAATTGCAAGGCACTTTATACAATTATTATTATGTAATTCTCAGAAACAAATCAGTTGGTGGAGATACTACCAGTAAAATATTTGAATATAAAACACCAAAAGCTTTACCAGGAGAAAGTCAAAAATCAGTCAATATTTTATTTGGAATTTATACTGTTGTTTACGGGGTATTTGATAAAATCATTCATGGCTTAGACAAAGATGCGTATAAAGTAAAAACCTTTCCCAACTGGTTTATGACCTTACTTTCGCTTTATGGTTTGGGCTTTCAATTACTTATCATTGCTGTGATGCTGCCTTTGGGGTGGATTGAGTTTATAGTGCCATTTTTTATTGCCTATACACTATTGCTTTTTGCATTGATAGTAATTAGAAAAAAAATATTAACTTAACGGGAATACGATATTAGCTTTTAAAAAATTGCTTTTAACAATAAAAAATCAAATAGTTTTTTTTATTGTTGTAACAAATAATAGAGTAAATGCAGAAAAGTTTTTAAACCATTAAGAAATTAAGTTTAGTTAAGCGTGATTATACTAAATTGCTCAACTAGGGTAATGGTTTCAATAAAAAAACAATTAACTTTAATTCAAACTCACGTTACCCCAACCATACTTTAAAATCATTGACACGTTCACGTGCAACAATTACTTCATCATCTTTGTAAGACGGTAGAATTACTTTTAAACGAGAATTACTATGCATTTGAATTTCTTTAATTCCTTTCATCGGAATGATAAATTTGCGAGAAACGCGATAAAAAGCCGCCGGATCAAGTTCGGTTTCAAGAAGTTCTAAAGTGGTGTCCAAAAGGTAATTTCTATTATCAAAAGTGTGCAAATAGGTTCCTTTGTTTTCGCTATAAAAACATTCTACTTCTTCTATATTTACCATTTTCAGATGTTGGCCCAATTTGATAGTAAACCGTTTCTTATAGGTTCTATCAATCGGGTTGACCAACATTTTTTTTATCATTTCAAAATCAAAATTGGAAACAATACTTTTTTGAAATTGATTTTTGAATTTTGAAATTGCAATTTCTAATTCTTCATCGTCAATAGGTTTGAGTAAATAATCAATACTATTTAGCTTAAAAGCACGCAACGCATATTCATCATAGGCCGTAGTAAAAATTACAGCACTTTTAATGTCACACTGAGCGGAGCCGAAGTGTTCAAAAATTTCAAAAGACAATCCGTCAGACAATTGTATGTCAAGAAAAATCAAATCGGGATGACTGTTTTTTTGAAACCAATCTATTGATTCCTCTACCGAATGTAAAAGTGTATTGACTTGCAATCCTAATTTCTCCACTTTTCGTTGAAGCAATCGTGCGGCTGGTTTTTCGTCTTCGATGATGATGATTTTCATTGCTAAGTTTAAGGTTGTTTAAGATTGTTTAAAATTGTTTAAAATTGTTTGAAATAGTTCCAAGCGGATTAAAATAATAACTGCTTACTGTAACTGTTTACTGAACACTGATTTTACTCCCATTTATTATTTTTTTCTTTTTCCATAAGCTCTTTAATCTTTTTTTCTTCCCAATCTTTTCCCATAATTAAGGAAGGCAGAAATACTGATAATCCGTGGGCTGCTAAACCAATTCCCCAGAATAATGCAGTTGAAAAAGTTTTAAATTTTAAAAAACTTTCACCTTCATCGAGGTTTTGAACATTGACAATAACTATCATGATATTGACAACAATATAAACAGTTAAATGCGTATAAAATCCTTTGATTTTCTTAACTCTTTTCGCTGCTTCTTGGTATTTTATTTCATCAAAATTTTCCATAATTATTCCAATTTATTTTTTCTGTTTTCTTGTTCCATAAATTCTTTCAACTTTCTTTCTTCCCAATTTTTTCCAAGTAGTGGAGTATAGTTAAATACCTTCATTCCGTGAAATGCTAGTCCAATTCCCCAACCCAAAAATGACCAAAAAAACCACAAATATTGCGTCGAATATGGTATATTAATATATAAAAACAATGCTATTACAAATATAAATGAAATTAAATGTCCGTAAAATCCTTTGATCTCTTCTACTTGCTTTTTGGCTCGTTGGTACCGTTCGAATTCGTTATTTGTCTCCATGTCTAATTCCATTTTGATTTTGTCTTATTTTCTTTATTTAATATCTCTTGAATCTTCTTTTCTTCCCATGATTTTCCATAACCAAAAGTCTCAAAAGCATGAAAAGAAACGCCCATTCCCCATCCCAACACGGGTAACCAAAACCATTGAAATCCGCCTGATTGAATGTTAATAAATATGAGTAAAGGAATGACGCAGCAATAGGATATTAAATTGCCATAAAATCCTTTGAGTTTTTCAACTCGTTCTCTTGCTCTTATAAAAGACATGTTCTCACTGTAAATGTTTTTTGTTTCCATGATGGCAATTTGTTTTGTTAAAATTGGAATTTTTACTTTAAATTCAGTTTGTGTCTCCTCTACCAAAACTTTTCGTTCCGAAATCAAGCCATATCGATTGACGATGTTTTGCAGTCCAACACCTTTTCGCTCTTGCAAGATTTCTTTCTTTTGCAAATTATTGGCAACGATTAAATAATTATTTTCAATGTAAATTTTTATATGCAATGGTCTTTGTTCGCTCACCACATTATGCTTTATCGTATTTTCTAGTAAAAGTTGTAACGAAAGCGGCACTACTTTGGCTTCTGGATTGATATAATCTGATGGCAAATCAAACGTAATGCTATTTTCAAAACGCATTTTCAACAAGTTCATATACGTTTTGGCGAAAGCCAATTCTTCTTCCACAGAAACTAGTTCTTTGTCTTTTTGTTCCAGAACATAGCGATAAATTTTTGATAACGAAGTGGTGAATTTTTGAGCATTCTCCGGATTTTCTTCTATCAAGGAACTCAACACATTCAAGCTGTTGAACAAGAAATGTGGATCGATTTGATTTTTTAAGCTTTCAAACTGTGCCGAAGCCGTTCCAGCAATTACTTTTTGTTCTTTTACCTTATTTTCAGTATATGCTTTATAGAAATAGAACGCATGAAAAGCCAGTGTAACAAAAAACGTAACAATAATAGCTACTAAGTAATTGGACATTTCTTCATTATTTAAAAAAGCGCTAAATGAACTTCCTTCTACTAGTACATCTTCAAAAATTCGCAATAAAAAAATAACCAAAATTGATACTAGAAATGATGCTATAAAACCAATTACTATTCTCTTTGGAATAAATCTATCTGATTTAAAAACTTTATCCAAATAGATAAAAATAGTAGCATTAGCAAAGTATAACGAAAGACTATAAAGCATTGTATAGCCAAAGTTTACCAATAAATAATAATCAAACTGAATTTTGTTTCCAGTAATTATCCTAACCAATAACAACACAAAAAAGATGGTGAAGGATATGACGATAGCTCTTGGAATTTCTTTTATCAACTGTTTCATTGTGAATGGTTTTTAGGTTCTGAGGTTTTTTTCTTAGTGCCTTAGAACCGTAACACTTCTTTTCTTTATTTACAACCCTTCAATGCTTCTTGCGCTCTGTCCAAACCCCATTTTGGCGAAAAAGGTGTTTCTGCTTTAAAGTTAGCAAATAGTTGGATTGATTTTTCAATTTGAGCGCACATTGGTTTAGTATCGGTTCCCCAATATTTAGCACTACCAATTTCAAATTCTGCTTTTGAGAAAACTGCTCTAGGATTGTTTGGATTAATGGCCAATGCTTTTACATATTGTTCCATCACTAATCCTGTATACTTCACTCCATTTGTCATTGGATCTTGAAGTAAAACAACAGTGTAGAGCATCGCTTGAACTACCATGATTTCATCATTGTTCGGACTAATTAAAGTAGCGTTATCAATGGCATTTTGTGCTTTATTAATCATGGCTGGCACTTTTTCTTTATTGGCAGGATTGAACGATTCGGTGGCGTTGATTAATGCCACATAATAATTGGGTAACCAATTATTTTTTTCAACTCCTGCTATACGTTCCATTAAATCTGATGCTTCCTTCGCTTTTCCTTCTCCCCAAAGCCCAAGAGCTTTCCCCATTCCTTGTTCAAAAGAGGTTTGCGCTGTTAGTAATGAACTAATTAATAATGCGGTGGTGATGATAATTGTTTTCATAATTAAAAAGTTTATTGTTGTTTAAAAGTTTAAGGTTGTTTAAGGTTGTTTAAAATTGTTTAAGGTTGTTTAAAAGTTTAAGGTTGTTTAAAAGTTTAATATTGTTTAAAAGTTTACTGTTGTTTAAAATTGTTTTTGATATTGATTTTTGAATTTGATTTTTGAAATTGAATTTGATTTTTGAATTTGATTTCTGATGTAAAATTATTGTGGTTTTGTTTGTTGTGAAATTTATACTTACTGAACTGTTTATTTTGATGGATGAACTGTTAAATATTAAATTTTCATTGTTATTGTTTTACTTTCTTTGGCTATAAATTTGGCATCTTTGTATTTAGGTGCACTCATAAAACCTTTTGCGTTGTTTGAAACGGCATAATCTTCTTTTGGAATTCCCATAAAATTGGTATCCAACTTACCATTGCCGTTTTCGTCATGATAGGAACTAATAGCATATTCACCTTTTGGCAAATCATTGAAAATAACTACTGCTTTATTGTTTTCAATTTTTACAATTTTACCTATAGTTGGCTTTTTTAAAAACTCCTGTTCTGATTTGTAAACAGCTATGTAAGCCATTCCTTTATTGCTTTTGAAACCTGTGATTTCTACTTTTAAAGTAATATTTTGAGAAAATACTTTAAAAGATAAAATAAATGCTGTCAATAAAATAATTCGTTTCATGTGTTATAGATTGTTTAATTGATTGTCTTTTTTATTATCACTAATAGTCCAAAAGAAACCCACGAAGAAAAACCGATCTGCTGTTGGGATAATTTCTTTTCTTTCATAAATGCCATTAGCATTGGGTGTATTGGCATAATCATACCCAAAAACATTTTGAGTTCCTAAAATATTGGAAACTGAAAAGTACAAAATCTTTTGCTGTGTTAGCAAATACGCCCAATTGAAACTTAAATTATTAAAGGACTTTGTTTTACCATTCATAAAAACGGTTTCGTTTGGATTGTTATAAGGTCTTCCTGTACTAAATTGATGTGTGAAACCAACTTGCGACTTCCAGTCGGAAATCCAGTATTTTGTAACTACTGACAAACTATGACTGGCCACAAAACTCGGCGTAACTGTTGCTGTGTAATTTTGATAATCTCTTTTGGTATCAATGTAGGAATACGAAATCCAATATTCCAGATTTTTAATACTGTTTCCATCTCTCCAAAAAACATCCAATCCTTTGGCATAGCCATTTCCAGCATTCGAAAATTGAGAATTGAATTGTGCTCTTTCAGTGTCATATTTAATTAAATCTGTGTACCCTTTGTAATACACTTCAGCTCGCAACGTTTTAGTGTTTTTTACATATTGATAGTTCAAAATATAGTGTGATGCTTTTTCGGTTTCAAACTGATTTGTGTACTTCAAATACTCTTGTCGTGGTGCTTGTTCAAAATCGCCATAGGCAAAAGCAAACTGACTGTTTTTTGAAACTTTATAAGCCAATGAAGCTCTTGGAGAAATAGTGTTTTCATTAATATAATCATTATTTGAAGCTCTTAAACCTACTTTAGCTGCAAACTTTTTGGAAAAGAAAATATCAGCTTCGGTATAAAAAGCAGCAATGGTAGCATCATAACCGTTAGAGAAAGTAGTATTAAAGTCTTCATCAAATTTGGTAATAAAATAATCACTTCCAAAAGCCAGTTTTACTTTGTCTGAAAGCTTTTTGGTGAGTTTTAATTTCAAATGAGATGCGTGTTCATTATTGTTTACATCATTAGAATCTATGCCAATTTTATTTTGTCCGTAACCATAACTCAATCCTGTAAATAGTTGCCAATTGCCTCCAAAATTTCCTTTGTAAGAAGAATTGAAATAAAAATTAGTGTTGTTCAAATCCACTCTCACGGGCTCTGGCTGATTGATATCTTCTTGGTTTATATCAAATCGTGAAGCGTCAAAAGCGGCATAGGCCTTAAAAATACCATTAGCAAAATTATAACGATACACCGCTTCACCTGATAAGGACTGAAAAGGCCTGTTCCAATCTACATTTTGAGGAATGGCGACTTGGTAAGCCGCTAAATCAATATAAGCAGTATTAATACTTAGCGAACTTTTTTTCCATTTTTGGGTATTACTCAACCCTAATCCCACGGTCATCAACGAAATATCGGTTTTGTTCTGGTCGGGTTCGTCAATCGTGTTGAGCAATAAAACGCTCGATAACGCTTCGCCATATTCCGCCGAATAACCACCAGTAGAAAAAGAAATTCCACTGAACAAGAAAGGAGAAAATCGTCCACGAGTGGGCAAATTATTGGTTGTAGCTCCATACGGCTGTGCCACTCTAATGCCGTCTACAAAAGTTTGGGTTTCGTCAGCTTCGCCACCTCGTACATACAAACGACCATCTTCGCCCACGTTTTGCGTTCCAGGTAAGGTTTGCAAGGCCGCAATAATATTGCCAGCCGAACCAGCTGTAGTAACTATATCCAAAGGTTTCAAAACCGAAACCCTGCTTTTTTCTCCCGCGCTAAAGGTTCCTGCAGTAATCACCACCGCATCAAGCGTGTTCACACTTTCTTTTAGTAGGATAGTACCATTTTTATAAGTAGCCACATCAATAGCAAGTTTCAAGGTTTCGTATGTCAAAAAACTAATCACCAAAGTTTGGTTGCCACTGGCAGTTGTAGTAAAACTAAAATTCCCTTGTTCATCAGAAGAACTTCCGTCATAAGTCCCTTCGATAAAAACATTGGCACCTACAATGGGTTTGTTTTTTGCATCTATCACCATACCGGAAATGGTTTGCTGTCCATAACTTGCTACAGCTAAAAATGTAACTAAAAAAAGGCAAAGTGGTTTCATGTTTTACAATTTGATGAAGCAAATCTCCAAAAAAGGATGAGATTATAAAATATAAGATAACCGAACTGTTGATTTATTGGGATGAAGTGTTTTTATTTTACGTTTGTTAGTTTTTAGTGTAGTTCATCGATTTTCCATAAAAATAGTTGGACATGTAATTGTATCTTATTATATTTAACTCGTTGGGGGTAATTATTAGAAACGTCAGTTCGAGTGTTTTTTGTGCATCTCGTCTTTTGGGACGAGAGGAACAAAAAATGTATCGAGAACCGTTTTTAATGAAATTTTTCTTGTTCTCGATACGATTTTCTATCGAAAATCACTCGAACTGACGAAAAATTATCATCAAAAACTAATTACACCCAACGGGTTATATTTGATTGTTTTATTGTTATATGTTCCAAACATATAAATTTTAAAGTTAATACTATATGAAAATTAACACCTGCTTCACGGCAGGTGTTTTTTTTTCACAAAAAAAAACTCATAAGTTTTACTAAACCCATGAGCTTTTATACCAATACTAACTCGCACTTATCCCCCAACGGTTATGGTCGCTACATCGCTCCAATCGCCTACGCGGTCATCGTTATACAAATACATAGCGCGGTATTTCCACACGGCGCTAGTGCTCGGCTCTGGTAGTGGTGTTGGGTCAACAAAGTTGGGACGTGTGTCTTTATCAAATACGACAAAGCCATCGCCACTATCTTTCTCGATAACAATGCCACTATACATCCCTTTTTTCCAATCAAGGTTTACTCTACCACCACGCATTACTGGTTTCAAGAGCGGTTGCACGTTTTCAAAAGCAACGCGCGCACGAGAGGTAACTTCAATACCTAATATTTGTCCAATGGCATAGGTATAATTGGGATTGGCTTTGATGCGATTGGCCAATGAGGTAAACCGAAACTGAACACCTGGTGATACAGTGGCCGCTACTGGTTCCAAATTTGGTGTTTGTGGCGGATCATTGTTTTGCAAGTTTGGCTCTCCTTGTCGTAGGATGGTTTTAAAACCAGTCCATCCTTTTTTTGTGTCTTCATACTTTTTGGCACCGGCAATAGCCCAAGTAAAAAAAGCAGCATCTTTGTTAGCATTGGATAAATCATCAGCGGTTAATCCAAATAGCCCGGCATAAATCACAATGTTTGTAGCAAAATTGTTCAACTGCATGGCAAATTTCTCATCGTTTGTTTCTACATAATACTTCATAAGTAACTAAATTAAATTAATAAATTGTTTGAACATCATGTAGTATTCATTTCATAAACGGAGCATTTTTTTATATTTTCATCTATAACGCTAAAACTTATTTTATAGTATATCACTGTCATAAAAAATAAAAAAAAGGTAAACTTTTTTCAAAATTCCTTATTTTTAAAGGGCTACCGAGGGTAAAAAAAATTGTTTCTTTTCGACTAAAAATTATTCCAAGTCGAATAAGAATTATTCCAAGTCGACTAAAAATTATTCCAAGTCGACTAAAAATAGTTTCAAGTGGACTAATTATTATTTCTAGTGGTATAAAAATGATTTATAGATGGCTTTACATCATTTGAAGCCGACTACTAATTGCTCCAAGCCAACTAAAAATTGTTCTAAGCTCACTTGGGATTGTTTTTAGCGTTCCAAGAATTACCGGTAGCGCACTTTGAATAGTTCCAAGCGCACTTTGAATGATTTTTAGACGACTACCATTTGTTTTAAGCCGAGTAAAACGCTCAATTGATAACTAAAAACTATGCCAAGCCGACTAAAAACGTCTTGAAGCCGACTAAAAATTGCTCCAAGCCGACTGTGGGTAATTCTTGGAACGCTAAAAACAAATGGTAGCCGACTAAAAAACACAACAAGCCCACTTTTGCAAAATTATAACCCACTAAAAACAATGGCAAAACCACTATGTTGATAAGTTATTTAGGTAGGAAAATGTTTAATATGGAATATTTTTATATTTTAGTGGTGGAAAAAACAAAGTGAAGTAAACTTGCTGCTATAGACCTACATTTGGGTAGATATGCGCAAGTTATTGCGGGTATTTAGGAGTTATGCCTAATGCTTGGACGACACAAACACCATACGACTAATGAATATTGACGACATAAATAAAATAACTCAACGAGCATCTGAATTAAAGAATAAAGCAAATAGTCAAGTTGACTTATTTGAATTATATATTGACGCTCAAAAACTATATGACGAAGCATACGAGAACTGCATTAAATCGACAGAAGTAAGTCAAATACAAAAGGACTTTTTATCTACTATTTACCGTTACGAAAGTTTAGATTGTCAATTTGCTTATGCATTAAAGAAAAAAGAATTTACCAAATGTCAAGACATAAGCGTTCAGCAATTATCAATAATTGACAATATTATTAGCAAATACCAGAAAGACGACATTCAAGAGGACAATATTAAAAGTTGGTATAAGTTTTTAGTTGCCCATAGAATCACAGCCGAAACTCATAGATACTTTCCAATCGGAAAAAGCTATTTTGATAATAACGAATATAAAAAGGCACTTTTCTATTTTAGACGCACTGAAGAAATATATAATACCCGAAAAAAAGAAGAATTACCTGAAGACTTTTTAGCAAATCATTTCTTAAACTATTACATTTTAAAGTTTAATATTTCACAATGTCAAGTGGGCATTTTACAAACAGACATTGAAGAAAAGGAGTTTCTTGAACGACAAACGATAAAAGAATTATTGCAAAGTTGTGAGTACGCAAACGAGGTTATGAATATTTCTTCTGATAAAACTTATAAGGAAGGATATGAAAAAACTAATCAATTAATTAAACACGTTCTTGGAAAATCATTAAACTCTTGGCAGTCTTTATACGAATACACTCATTCTGAACATTTGTTGAATTTAATGAGTCAAATTGATTCTAAAAAGCACAGTTTTATTAATACCAACAATTTAGCACAAACACCGAAGAGAATTGACTATTTATTGTTTTACACACACGGATTTAATACACGTGGTGCGTGGAAAGACGATTTGACAGAGATAATGTCGAGCAATCAAAGAAACACAAACATTCAGTTCATTCTATTACCTTGGGATTATGGAACTTTTAAGGTGAGATTTTTTATTCAAAAATCTAGGAAAACAGCTATTGAAAAATTTGTCAAGCGATACAATGAAATATTGGATACTTATGGGAATTGCGAGCGTAAATGCTTAGTTGCTCATAGTTTTGGGACTTATATTACTGGGACAGCAATACAAGAAAATGAGAATTTTATTTGTGATAAAGTTGTTTTAGCAGGAAATATTTTAGACAGGAACTATGATTGGAATAAACTAAAAAAAGGAAATCAAATTGGTGACGTTTTGATTGAACAAAGTACAAATGATGGAGCCGTTTTATTTGCAAAAATATTAAGAAAAATATTCTTTCAAAAGTGGATTGGATATGCTGGAAGAAATGGCTTCAGTAAAGATTATAATTTTGTGACAGTTCTAAAATCTAAAAGCGGACATAGTGGAATGTTAAACAAAGAAAATATGACAAACAAATGGTTTTCATTTTTAACAAACTGACAAAAGCACTAAGGCATAATCGAGTAGACGGCTCCGCCAGAAACTGGCGGAGTGCGCCTCTCACACCACCGTACGTACGGGTCTCGTATACGGCGGTTCGCAAAGAGATGGGTTGAGTTGGATGTGTAATTCGGTTAAGGAAACATAAC
>JADBYA010000028.1 GCA_020403245.1 Flavobacterium sp.
AACTTAGTTTTTTCAATTGGCTCCTTCTTAAATTTATTTAAATACAACTTGATACCATTTGGGTCAAATAAATTTGAGCAATTTGTAATATCTGTTTCTATGTACAGTTCAGGTTCCAATTCAGTCTCCGATTCCAAAAAAACGATACGTATCCCTTTTGTATGAATAACAAAATGCTGATGCGAATATTCTTTGATTTTAAAACCTAAATTATTTTCGAAAAATAATTTAGTTGTATCAAGTATTTTAGTTCTAAGTACAACAAAAATTATTCTCGAGCTCATTATTGTTTCTTTTTTATGCTAAATGAATACCCTACACTTATATTAAAAATAAATGGGGTAAAGCCAGGTCCGGAATCCAATGTCTTAATTTCTTCATTTGTTCCAGTATTTTTATTTAAATACATAAAACTGTTGTTTTTCAAAGTTGAAGAAATTGTAGGCCAGAATCGTATACTTGGAGCAAACATAATTCCTTTTAGAAAGGATGTTTTGTTTTTAAAAGGTTGATAATGCCCATAAATGCCTATACCCAGACTCATTGTGTTGTATGACGTTATTTGGGTTGCACTATTCTGTACTTCGTCATCGTAATAAAATTCAAAGCGATGCCATTTGGGTTCAACTCTTACGTTAATCCATTCTTTTAAGCGATAGCCAATGCCAAACCCTGTTGTCCACGGCATGTGGACAGCCAAGCCTTCTTTTCTCATTTCTGCTGTAACAGATTGACCTGACAAATCTAATGAAGCCCCATGTGAGTAATCAACTATCCAACGATTATGAATATAGTTTCCTTCAATATTAAACCCTTTTGCGAAAATTGGTTGTGTTAGTCCGAAAACTACATTTACTCTTTGGTCTTTTTTCCAGTCTTGTGCCTGTGAATGGGAAGCAAAAAGTGTTACTGAGATAAAGAGCAATGCCCTTGTTGAATTTTGAATTTTGAATGCCATGATGTTTATTTTTAAATTATGGCACAAAAATCAAGTAAATAAAATTTCTATTCATTCACAATTGTTAATTAATATCATTTGCGAATTCTGCTTAATGATTGGGGTTTAATGCCCAAATACGCTGCTATATAGTATTGTGGCACTCTGTTAATTAAATCAGAACGGTCTTTCATAAACTTGTAATATCGTTGCTTTGCGTTAAGTGTAGATAAGGCTGATGTATGTTCAATATTTCGTAAAAATGAAAGTTCTACATAATAGTTCCTTAGAGCCAAAAATTTTGGCTGCTTATTAAATAGCTCGATCATTGCCGTGTTTGACAAAGTTAAAATTTGGGTAACTTCTATTGCTTTGATTGACATATCAGATATTGAACCTGTTGAAAAACTTTTCAGATAGGCAACCCATTCATTTTCTTTGGCAAAGTCAGCAGGAACCTCTACGCCATCAATAATTTTATAATACATCATAAGCCCACTTTTTATATAGCCAATATGCCTACTAACATTTCCAAGCATCAAAAAATGTTCTCCTTTTTTAATAAAAGTTTCAGATAAAGAATTCAAAAATAAGTCTATATCCGCTGCTGAAAAATCGGCAATATTTTTTATTTCAGAGATTAACTTGTCTGTCATTACCTAATTTTAAAATTTTGATTTAATTCAGTCTTCATAAAATTGGTGCTAACGGTTGTGGCTATGCCCAGTAAGGGATTGAGTAGGAGAGCACTATCAAACTGCACACAATTAAATGCGGATGATAACTGTCTGAAAACCCATGAAACCCTTATTGGGCATAGCCGTTGTTGGCAAACGTTAATTTTTTTCAAATTCAATTATTTGGTTTAATTGTTGTTCATTTTCTTCTAATTGTTTATCCCATTTTGTATAGATGTATTTTGAAAATAAAAGTGTTAAAATAATCAATGAGATAATAATAGAATATAGAGGTAAATTAGGAATATTAATATCTAGGATATATTTAAAATATATGGGAACTACTGTCAAAAACCATAAACACACAATTGAATTGTCATATTTTGAGAACTTTGAAGTATGAATTCTAAATTGACAAATAGCTTTTTGTAATTCTATTGTACTCATTTTATTAAAATCAGGCCTTTTAAGTGAAATATGCTGAAAAAACGAAAACAACATAGCACCTGCACCAATTAAAGCAGGAATACTATACTCAAATTCGTAAAATACTTTTGAAGCTAAAATTATTGATATAATCATATATACAAGTGCAAGATTACGACCTAATATTGCTGTTTTTATTAACTTGTCGAATGAACTTTTTGATTTAAAAGTCAATTCTTTTACCAAATTCTCATTGAGAACAATTCTACTTTCTAGTTCCATTTTTTCTTTTAACCAAATATTTTTTAAATCATCTAATTCCATGGCTAATATTGTTTAGTTTAATATAATTTTCTTGTAATTTATTCTTTATCCTGTTAATCTTTGTCCCCACGTTACTTTCTGTAATACCAACAATTTCAGATATTTCCTTATAGCTATGATTATCTAAATAAAGTACTAGTATTCCCTTGTTAAACTCATCAAGTTGATTAATAAAATCGTTGATAAAATTTCGTTCTTCGTCAACTGATACAGAAATATCAATTGGGTCAGCAACTTGAAATATAGATTCACTTATTGGAGAAGTCCTTGATTTTCTATTTATGTTATTCCGATAAAAAGATATTGAAACATTCATTGCAATTTTATATATCCATGTCGATATTTTATATTGACTATTATACGATTTAAAGGATTTCCATAATTGGATTATTATTTCTTGTTCCAAGTCTTTTCTATCGTCTGTATCTTTGCAGTAGGTATTTATGACTTTGTATAAAATCCATTTGTTCTCGTTTAATATTTGAATGAATTTCTCCTTATCCATTAGTCAAGTCTTGTTACATTTAAGTTCTTATACATTATTCGCATGAATCAGGAAAAAATCACACTGAATCTAAAAATATATCTGAGAAGTGGATTTTTTTAATGTTTGCTAACTCATTTATACCCGCCACCATTCTTCACCTACCTATCAGAAAATGGTAGGTAAGGTGTGTAGATGTAGCGCATTATTCAAATCTAATAAAAATATCATAAGATCTCAAGCAGACTTTTTATCTACTGTATCCTATTGGTAGAAACGGTTTGGGGCTGCGCGTTCATGTGGGTTACCTTGCCTTCCGGTAGGCAGGGGAGCATCTGCCAAAGGCAGATCAGCCAGCACTGAGCTTGATACGAAGCATAAAGCTTCAATTAAGCACTGAACCCGCCATTATGCCAAACCGCTGTTACCAGCTGCCCTTTTGTATGTCCGTTGTGCTGTTGTGTACAATCCGTATTAATTTCTGTCATGTTTTAAGTTAAATTCTTTTCCATATAAACTGTCCCATTGATTGGATTAAAACGATAAGAAGGTATTTCATAAAAACCGAATATTCGGTAAAGGTTTTGTGCTTGTGTCATACTTGGCAATGTGTCAAGTCTAATTTTATTGTATTTGAGTTTTTCCGCTATTTCAAGGGATATTTCCAATAATTTTCGACCTATTTGGTGGCCTCTATATTCTGTCTGAACATACATTCGTTTTAGTTCAGCTGTTTCTATGTTAAATTCTCTAATTCCTAAACAGCCAACTGCGATTTTTTCCTTGTAAGCTAAAAGCAACGCGCCTTTTGGTTTGTTGTATTGTATGTCTATCATTTTAAGTTCATTAGTAAAGTCTTGAAATGATAAGTCAAGGTTGAGAGAGATTGCATATTGTTTAAACAGTTTTTTTCCATCATCAAACTCCTTCTTACTATTTGCTATTTTATATGTTATTTCTAATTTCTGTGTCATTTGCAAGTTGAAAAATTGTAAAAATGTGATGCGCCTCATGTAAGAGAAAAAACTCTGTCCATTTTATTATTGTCAGATTCCCGTATTTACTATGCTGTCCTATTCTTGATAGATTTTGGTCTGTAAGATTTGTAATTAGATTAAAAATTTCATGTCTGTCAGAATTCATTTTTTGTAAAAGGCAATCTATTTTCAATTCTCTCCAAGTCTCAAAGTCAGGGTCATTTTCCATTATATATCTGTCAAAATTCGGTGAATCTTTTTTTAGAATAGTATTTATTCTGTCTGTGAAAACAGTTTGATATGTTGCTAAATGAGCAATGTTATCTTTAATTGACCATTTGTTTTGCGAAGGTCTAAAAGTCAGTCGAGTATTATTGATATTAGATATTAATTCCCCGATTGTCTCGTGTTGATTTTTTAGACGATCATGTAATGATTTGTAAATTGTCATTTGTGTTGGATGTTTTTTAGGGTTGCTGGTAACGTTTTGGGGCTTTGCGAAGAAGCGGA
>JADBYA010000029.1 GCA_020403245.1 Flavobacterium sp.
AGTTATTGGCATATAATGTGATTTTCAGTGGTGTAACCAGTGGTATCGGTTCAATGATTCATGCCCCAAAAAATGTAAAGAAGGGGAAGGCTTTTCTTACTGATTTTTTAAGCAAGTATCCTCTTTTTTTAAAACGAGATTCTATTTGTTTTCATTTAAAAAAATCACCTCACCTATTATCCTTTCAAATTATTTGCGTCGGAAAGTAATTGAGGGCTATATACTTTTTGAACAAAATAAAGTACAATTGATTTTTTCGTCTAATCGGTAGGGAAAAAATGGTTTTATTGAAAATCAACGAATTAGATCAAAATTTGAGATAGTAATTACGTATTTACGTAATCCAAAATCATTTTTTTTACGTCTTTACGTATTTATTTTTCAAGTTTTTAAAAATAATTGATTTGTTTTTTTGGTATGTAATGAAAGATGTAAAAATTGCAATAGGAATTTTTATGATCATAATTGATTGCGCAATCAGGGCTTTACTCCTTAATTAGCCTTAAGTCTGCGGCCGCGGATAAAAAAAGGACGTTGGTAGATGACGATACTACTTCGAATATAATCTGGGCCGATCATATTCATCAACCTAAAAAATCAAATTAAAAATTTAAAAAATGAATGCATTTAAAACTTTCAACAAGTTGTTATGTAATAAATTATGTACTGTATTTTTGCTATTCTGTTTACTGTTGATTATTTCTTTACCCTCTTGTCGATTGCCTGATACTAGTCCCCCTACTCCTAATGATCCTACTATCCTCGTGCAGATTTCGAATCCTGAATGGGAGGCACCAATCGGCTTTCCAAATAGTCCGATTACGCGAACTGGGCCGGGGTTTGAGGTTGAAATATCTGTTCAAACAATAAATAGTGCAAATCAGGCAACCAATTTTTCAACAATTGTAAAGCAATTTCCGAATATAACTCGAGGTCCTGATCCTATTTTAAATATTTCAGGAGTTAGGATTCCAACAAGTGGTGCTTATGTTATACAATATACTCTAAAAAGTCTTGATTGTACTTGGACTACCGGATTTACATGTTTTAGACCTGGTGGTGGAGCCAGTCGTAAGTATTTTAAAGATCAATTTACTTATACTAATGGTGGAAATCCTGGAAGCCACTATTTTCTTTGTACTATTCAGAACAAATATTACGATGCTTGTTGCCCATAACCTCATAAAACCAACCAAAATGAATAAAAGAAAATTACTTGGAATAATTTTACCTTTCCTTTTTTTGTCATGCACTAAATTATCAGACAATAAAAACTTTTTATTAGGAAATACTTCTGATAAAATGAGTGCTCGTATTTCGGTAGTAACTAATAATATGCAAAATAAGGAAGGAGCTTTTACAGGTACAGCTTCTATTCAAGCTGTTTTTAAAGATGACCTAAATATTAATGATTTTAGGATAAGCGATTATTCTGTAAATAAGAAACCTAGTGGAATGTTTTTTACATCTACTAGTTTAGATAAAGAGTTAAACAAAAGAATATCTTCTTTTTATGGTAACCCTATAAAAATAAGATTAAATGGAGTTGAATTATCAAGTTTACCTAAGAATCCCTATGCAAATGTAGTTACTATCGATAACAACCTAAGTGCCTGGCAAATATCAAAGAAAAAGGGCTTGACATTGAATTGGACAGTGCAGAGACAGTCTAGTAATTCAAATTCAGTTAATACAGCTTCAACCACCTCTTTCAATAATTTGGGGCCGATAGAAATAGTTCGCCAAGTTGAAAATGCAGTAACTGTAATTGCATTAGTGCCAGGTGATTTGTTGCATACTACTGGAACATCTATGTACTGGGTTGTGCCTCCAAATATAAACTCATTTACCATTGACCCTTCCGTACTTTCCGCATTCGGAATAGGAGAAACAATTGATATATCAATTGGAAGCGGTACCAACTTCCTTCAGTATCTTAATGGTAGCCCTATTGATATATTGTCTATAAATACTACATTTCTCCCGGGTTTTTCTGTAATAAACTAGTTTAAAATAAACACAGGGCCATATTGTATGGCTCTGTGTTACCTTTACCCTATGAAATTATTTCTGAGCATACTATTAGTCAGTTTTCTTATTTCAGATATCTGTGCTCAAAAAGGGGCACAAAAGGCAGAGTTATTGGCATATAATGTGATTTTCAGTGGTGTAACCAGTGGTATCGGTTCAATGATTAATGCCCCAAAAAATGTAAAGAAGGGGAAGGCTTTTCTTACAGGTTTTTGGCAGGGGGGTATTGGAGGTATTCTGAAATTTTCAGGTAAAGAATTGACCTATCAGGTAGGTCGAAATAGTTTGTATTATGCCTGGCCTGCAAGAATTGTACATGCAGCGGGATTGTCTATTGTTGAGAATGCTGCATATCACCGGCCATTTTTAGAAAATTGGCATTTATATCTTGGAATCGTACGCATGGATTTTTCAGTGAAGAAGGATAATCCCATGCGATGGAGATTCCTGCCATTATCCCCCTACAATATTTACAGAGCATCCCTATATGGAAAGTTTGATTTAGGTAAAACGCTGCAGACAGGGAGTATTATTTTTCATCATCGCGAATCAGTTTTATTTGATGTTCCCGGGGTGGGTTCAGTAGCAGGATTAAGTTCTTATAATGCGATGGTGGTTGGTAATGAAAACTATGAATTACATCCTTATTTTATCGCTCATGAACTCGTGCATGAGTTCCAGTATTATGAATATATGACACTAAATGCATGGATCAGTAAACCCGCAGAAAAATTTGTTGGGAGTAAAGTGAAAAATATTTTCTCCAAATATTTATATGCCGATGTTCCTTATTTCTGGGGCTTTTATGAATGGCAACGCCAGAAAAAGGTTAAATATCAAAATTTCTTTGAGTTTGAGGCAGAAAGTAGTGCTACAAATACGTATATAAACCGAAGGTAATGAGGGTGTTTATTTTCATTACCGGAATTATCTTTTCTGAGTTTGCAAAAACTGAATATTCAAAAGTACATCTGTTAGATAGCCTTTTTTAGCGAGGCATATCTATGCCAGTGTTAACTGTTATCATTTCCAGGTTAAAAAAATTACGGTTTTCCGTAAAAAATGCAAATAGAATTACGGTTTTCCGCATTTATTTTTCTGAAATGGCGGGGAAATGAATTTTGTTTGAGATTATTTATCATTTTACAGAAGAAATTATGGTGTACATAATTGATTACGCAATCAGGGCTTTTCTCCTTCATTAGCCATAAGTCTGCGGCCGCGGATGAAAAAAGGACGTTGGTTGGAACGATACAACCCGGGGTTTAACAATAGACATTCCGGCCAAAAGCGAAACTGGAAAAAGCGAGTTCACGGTAGCGGGAATTCTGCGTGACGCTGATATACAAAATAATCTACACCACAGCGAAAGAGAGGTCAATAAAAAACACAATTGTATGAAAAAGATAATTTTACCGGCTATATTGTTTGCAAGTTATTTTATGACATCAACTGTATCTGAAGCAAAAAACAATTCTTCTAGTAAGATTGATATCAATAAAGTAGTAAAGTTGGCACATTGTGAAATTCATGACAAAGCAGGGAACAGTCATTTTTCAGCTAAAGGGAACTATAAACAAGTGCAAAAGGCATATGAAGCATGGGCGAGAGTGAATAAAGTAACAATGAAAAGCATCTTTTGCTTTGAAGGGTTGTCTCAATGTATTGAGGCAGACCCTTTTTTGTCTTTTTAGCATTGAACGGTTAGAAATGGGGTTATCAAATATTTTATATATTGTTTAAATTATTAAAAATGCGACCAATAGTATTCATAGTACTTATTTTTTCAGCCCCGATTAATAGTGTTTTTGCACAGTCGATCAACGGTCGAATTAATTATGAAGTGAAATTGATGGAGGATAATCTATATTATCCTGGTACACTTTACTTTAACAAAGACACTTCAGTTTTTCAGTATAAGAATAATATAGAAAAAAGATGGACAAGGAATGAGGGAATTGGGAAAATCCAATGGGTAGATACCGATTCAATTGGTAGACTTGTAATAAGGGCAATGAATAGTAATAATCCGCAATTTGTAATCCGTGACTTCTGCGGGTCTGATGTAAAAATATATATTGATACTGTAGAGATGAAATGGGTCTTGTCTAATGAACAAAAAATGATTGGTGAATATCTTTGTAAAAAAGCTACTACAAGATTTAGGGGCAGAGACTACATTGCATGGTATTGTCCTGAAATTGCGGTATCTATTGGACCGCTTAAGTACAATGGACTCCCAGGTCTTATTCTAGAGATTACAACTACAGATAAAAAATTAAATATCTATGCAACAAAAATATTTTTGACTAGCATGCAACTGGTCTCAGTCCCTTTACTCAAAGAGAAATTAGTGTCAAGAAAAGAGTTTAACCTTTGTTTAGATAATGATGCGATTAAAGAGTATTATAAAAACAAGGCGATTATTGCTCAATTACAAAAGGATTTTCCAGATGTTGAGGTTTCCGATCGGCCAATTAGACCACGCAGTGAGAATGCAACAGAAGTAGACCAGTAGCTCCTATGCGTATTTTTTTGCTAATATTAGTTTGCTTTTTTTCATTGAATCATTTGCAT
>JADBYA010000003.1 GCA_020403245.1 Flavobacterium sp.
AAAGATTTGCAAACTTATCTTAGAATATTAGGTTCAATAAAAAAAGGGGTAGATACTATCAATAGAGGTTTAGCCTGGAATGTCAATTACCTAGTACTTGTAATAAATCCGAATAATAGAAACGAATTGATTGTTAAAAACGATCCACTTTGGGTAGAAATGAGTGAGAAAAAAACATATTCAAATGACAAATTAATATCACTATTGATTGCTGATTTTGACTTTCTATCAAAAAATAGGCTACTTAAAAATTATCTTAAAGATAAAACCGTATTATTCCAACTAGTATTGTCAGCTCCCCAAAAATTTGCTTCATTCTAAAGTTTACATTTTTTATGTATAGTTATCAAATTACCCCCTAAAGCAAAATACCGACCCTCACAGATCGGCATTCTCTTTTGTAAAACTACTCGGATTAACCCCGCACTTCAGTGCAGGGTTATCATGTCGGGATGACTGCCACGAGTTCGAACTTTTGGGGGGATTGGGAGAGGGTGATACATTTTAATCACATCTGCAAATAATCAAACGACTAAATTTTAAATTGGGACTATTGTAGTTCACCTATCTAGAAAAAACTTCACTTACAAAAATATTTTGTATATTTAATTAGCGCTAATTATCAAAATGAAACTTCATTATAATAAAGTCAAATTTTTCAACCCGTAAATTCATATTTATAATAATAACGATAAATGGAAAAATTTCTAATCCGCTCATTTAAAAGATTTCGTATTTCAGTTTTTCTACTATCACAATTGATAGGTATTTCAAATTTTCTGTGTGCCCAAAACGTAACAAATCAAAGTCAAATTATAAATGAAAAAGAGATCACTTCCAACTTTATAACTTGGTGGACTTACCATAAAAATAACATCAATTGGTTTTCGAATTTTATTCCTATGGATATTGATGCTAAAATGATTTCAAAGGATTCTTTCTTCGTTAAATTGATAACTGAAAATTACTATGTCATAAAATATGGAACAAGAAATGATTCAAATTTGTATCAGATTAGAAGAGGAGATACAACAATGGAAAAAGATATTTTTTCAACAATCAAAAGTGAGGCAGCAATAGAATATAGTTATTATAAGTGGGAGGGAAAATCATTGCCTGAATTCAATTTCAAAGATTTGTCTGGTAACGTATTTGATTCCGAAAATACTAAAGGAAAAATAATAGTTCTTAACTGTTGGTATACTCATTGTAGTCCCTGTGTTGCTGAAATACCTGAACTAAATTCCCTCGTCAAATATTTTAAAAAGGATAAATCTATTATCTTTTTAGCACCAGCATTTGACGACAAATCTATAATAGAAACTTTCTTACAAACACACAGTTTTAGCTATACTATAATACCCGAACAAAAAAATTACTTACAAAATGTTTTGAAAATTTACGGTTATCCAACTCATATCATCGTAGATAGACAAGGAAAGATAAAAAAAATTTCTACTTGCGATTTGAATACCTTGAGAGAAATGATTTTGAAAGAAAAAATGGGAGAATAGTGACAGAAAATATTGTATTTTCCAAGTTTAAATTTCAAATTAATAAATTCAAAAGAGAATGCCGACCCTCACAGATCGGCATTTTCTTTTAAAAAGTGTTATTTTCTAAAATAACATGTCGGGATGACTGCCACGAGTTCGAACTTTTTGGCGGATTGGGAGGGGTTGAGAAACTTCTAATAAGGCCTATAAATCTGTCGCCCAGGAATAATTTTTTTTATTTACTATTTTATAATTTAATCACTAAAGTTGATTAGCAATACCAAATGATGAAGGGCCAAAGAAGAGAGCCCAAATTATGCAAAGCCTATTGTTGTGTACAGGGCTTTCTAGAAGTCCGATTAACATCAAGCATGAGTTACCTTTCGTTGTTTCTTAACTAAAGTTGATTTTACTTTGTTCTTCGTCACATTAGTTTTGTATTTGCGTATAAAATCACTAATTTCTTTGCGAGCTTTCTCTGTCAACGGGTCGCTTGCAATTACAAAGTCGACACCTTTTGGTTCTTTTATGTGCCCCATAATGATTATGATTTAAAATATTTATCAATGAGTATTTGTGCTGAATGAGTTGGAATAATCATTCTGTGTCCACCCAATGTATAAGCACCTAAAGTTTTTTGATAATGATCTATTAGTTTTGTTTTTGCTGTGAAACCTACAAAACCGTCAAAACCTTTTTGAAAAGAAACTTTGCAAGCATGCGCAACTAAATTTCCTGCAACACCTTCGTAAAGTTTAACTTGTCCAATGTTGAATGGTGCATTTTCGAGCAAGTGCATATAAATATGGTCAGGCTCGGAAGTCAGACTTAGCAAACCTTGAATGATATGAGGGTTATTAGGAATTGTCAATTTGAAAACTTCTTTTGTATTGTCTGAAAGCTCTAATTTCCAATCAAAATTCCAACCGTTCTTTTTAGTTACTTGTTTTAAGTCAGCCTTAGTCAAACGCAATACTTCTGTAGCAAAACTATCACCCGAAATTGTATTTTGGATGGAATTAGTCAGCTTGTCTACAATAAAGTCAAGAAGTATGGGCTTATTTGTTTTCACAAGATAAATTTACGAAAAATCTATTGTTATTTCAATTAAACTTCAAGCTTGAAAGCAGTCGGAGCGCATTGCACACAATCGGGTCAGGCAAGGAAATTTCACCCCTTCCTTCCCACCTAACCGGACGTGAACCTCTCGATTCATCCGGCTCTTCCTATTCTCAATCACTTGACTAAAGATAGTCATGTATGTAATAAACTCCAATGGGCAAATAAGGTAGGCTGTTGATAGCAACTTGCCAGCATGTAACGGAGCGAGGCATACTTGAAAAGACCCTTTTCCCATTTCACCCATTTCAACAAACCATGGTTCTGCTGATACCCTACCGACCGCATACCCGCATTGCAGAACTTGTGTTAGAACTGAATTATTCTATAAACTCAGCCAAAATCTGCCTCATTCTAAAGTTTATATTTTTCATGTAGAGTTTTCAAACTACTCCCTAATGCAAAATGCCGACCCTCACAGATCGGCATTTTCTATTGTAGAACTACTCGTAAAGATATCTTCAGAATTTAGAATAACCCCGCACTTCAGTGCGGGGTTATCATGTCGGGATGACTGCCACGAGTTCGAACTTTTTGGGGGATTGGGAAGGGGTGAGGAACTACCCATTTGACCCATAATTTGGTAGCCAGGAAGTAAATTTATCAACTCCCCCGGTATTTTTAATTTTTAGGCATTATAGGACCTTCTATAAGGCTGATCGCTAACGTTTTGCCTTTAGTTTGCATCAAGAAAAAAACATTAAATTAACCGAAAAGAGAAACGGGTGAACTCAAACGTTTTGTAGGAATCAATTCCTGTAAGCTGCATAAGTCCCGTTTCCCTATTCGGACTTGCAAGTACTAATTGGAATATTGGGCGATAGGGCCCGTTAAAGGCGATAGCACAGCAAGTTTTTTTGTTTAATCCTTAAATACGAAATTATGGAAAATGTTGAAGAAACCATCGGTATTGATGTATCAAAAAAAACATTGGATGTACACCTACATCAAAAGCAACACCACAAGCAATTTAGCAATGATGAAACCGGTTACAAAAAGATTTTACAATGGATAAAATCACACAAAGTAGCCATTACATCCGCAGTGATATGCTTTGAGCATACAGGTTGGTATTGCTTGCATTTAAGCTATTATTTGCATCAACAGCAGGTTCGTTATTGTTGTGTAAACCCAATGGAAATTAAACGATCTATAGGGCTTAAAAGAGGCAAAACAGACAAAGCAGATGCAAAAGAAATTGCACGTTATGCTTGGCTTCATCGCGAGGAGTTGATAGCCAGTGTGCCACCACCAGAGAAGTTAATTGAGCTACAACGCATGATGAGCTTAAGGGAACAAATAGCCAAGCAACTACGCGCTTTAAAATGCCTAGAAAAGGGAATGCAGGTGCTAACAGTAAACAAGCAAACAGAAGATGTATCACAGGCGATGATAGCAGACACCATTTACCACCTGGAGCAACAAATGAAAAAGTTAGAAAGCGCGATGGTAAGTCTCATTAAAACCGATAGTCAGATGCTAAAACACTATAAGTTAAGCAGAAGTGTAAAGGGAGTTGGTTTGGTTTTAGCCGTACAAATGTTGGTGCATACCCACAATTATACGCGGTTTGCAAGTTGGCGTCAGTTCTCCTGTTATTGTGGTTTAGTGCCATTTCCACATCAGTCTGGTACAAGCATAAATGGGCGTATGAAAATTCATCCCATTAGCGACCGAAAAATGAAGAGCTTACTATCCATGTCGGCCATCAGTGCCATACAACATGACAAGGAACTCAAGCGGTATTACGAAAAGCGGGTAGAAGAAGGAAAACCCAAAATGGTTGTACTAAATATAATCAGAAACAAACTGGTTTCAAGGGTTTTCGCTACTATCAATCGCGGCACACCCTATGTTGAACTAAGCCAATTTGCTGCCTGAAATATTTTTATAAGAAACTTGTTTTTGATCTTGGAATGCAGATTGGCGAAGTGGCGGAATTAGAAGCACTTACTTTCAATTTAGCACTAATGTTCATTTGAAAAATAAATGTTCAATTTAGCACTGAACCCGCCATTTTGCCAAACTGCTGTTGTGCGTTCGTACTTGTAGTTAATATTTTCTTTCAAAAGACTTGCCATTGAAACGATAAACACCATTTCCTCCAA
>JADBYA010000030.1 GCA_020403245.1 Flavobacterium sp.
AATGTAGGCGGTTTCACTAATGGCAATTCATTCAATGCTAATGGCATTTCTTTAGGGGTTTATAGGTTCAGTTATTTTATAAACAATCATCTCCCGTGTCCACTTACATACAATCTTGATATGACAGTTGATGATACTTGTGTTAATCCTTGTGACCCAATTGTTATTGAAAGTGAAAGTTGTAATGAAGCTCAATTTGATACAATTGATTTAAATTCATTACTACCAGCTGGAACTTCAACCAATGGAACGTGGACAAATGATGATAATGTTGGTGGATTTACAGGTACTGAGTTTAATGCATGGCAAATCCCTGTTGGATTATATACATTCACTTATACAATCGTTAACGGACCATGCCCAAGAATTTACCAAATTAAAATGAGTGTTACAGATGATTGTGAACCTTTCGCGTGTGATGAAGTTATTATTCACAATGCTTTCACACCGAATGGAGATGGGACAAATGAGTACTTTTATATTGAAAATATTAATCAAGAATGTCGTCCAACTAATAAAGTAGAAATTTTTAATCGCTGGGGAGTTTTGGTTTATGAAACTAAAAATTATGATAATAGTACCCGAAAATTTGAGGGTATATCAGATGGAAGAGTTACGGTTGATAAAAATGCTGAGTTACCTTCTGGAACATATTTTTACATCATTCAATGGACTACTTCTGACGGAAATACCATCAATAAAAACGGATATTTATACCTTACTAGATAAACCTACCTACTAACTCCTGAGGGTGTAAAAACCTTCAGGATAAAAAAGAAGATATGAAAACAAAGATTTTAATTTTCGCTTTAATGTTGACATGTTTCACTGGTTTTGCTCAGCAAGATGCTCAGTTTACCCAATACATGTATAACACCATCAATATTAATCCTGCTTACGCTGGATCGAGAGGAGTAATGAGTGTTTTTGGTTTACACCGTACCCAATGGGTAGGATTAGATGGCGCACCAACGACAAATGCTTTTTCTCTTAACACGCCCATAAACAATAGTAATATTGGTATTGGTTTATCTGTTTTGAGTGATAAAATAGGACCTACGAAAGACAATACACTTTCTGCAGACGTTTCTTACACGATTCCAACTTCTGAAACTTACAAATTATCTTTTGGGATAAAAGCTTCAGCAAATATGTTCAATTTAGATACATCTATGTTAAATCCTGCTGATGCAAATGACCCCAACCTTCAGAATTTTAATAATGAAGTCTCTCCTAACTTTGGAGCTGGGATTTATTTACATTCTGATAAATTATATATAGGGGCTTCTGTTCCTAACTTTTTACAAGACTCTAAGTTTAATGACAACGCAGTTGCTGTTTTTCAAGAACGTATGACTTTTTATTTTATTGGAGGGTATGTATTTGATCTTTCACAATCTGTAAAATTCAAACCTGCTATACTAACCAAAGCCGTAACTGGCTCACCTTTACAAGTTGATACCTCTGCTAATTTCTTATTCTTTGATAAACTGACAATTGGTGCAGCATATCGTTGGAGTTCAGCATTCAGTGCAATGGCAGGTTTTCAAATAACAGACGGACTTTTTATTGGTTACAGTTATGATATGGAAACAACCGAATTAAAAAATTATAACTCTGGTTCCCACGAGGTATTCTTAAGATTTGAGTTGTTCAGTAAAGTAAGTAAAATGGTATCTCCAAGATTCTTCTAAAAACACATTGATCATGAAAAATAAAATTATATACTTAGTACTAGTTGCTTTAACTTGTTTGAATAGTTATTCCCAAGGGACTATAAAAGAGAGAAAAGGAAATAAAGAGTTTGACAAGTATGCATACATAGATGCCATAAAAACCTATGAGCGTATTTACGAAAAAGGATATAAATCTCCTGACATGTTGCTTAAAATAGGTAATGCCTACTACTACAATGCTGAACTTGAAAAAGCAAACAAATGGTATAGTGAACTCTATGCAACCAATCCGGAGCAAGACCCTGAGTTTTACTATCGCTATTCACAATCATTGAGAGCTTCAAAGGAATATGATAAAGCAGATGCAATGATGGCCAAGTTCAATGATAAAAGTGGGAATGATTCTAGAGCTAAAATTTTTGCTAATAATAAAGATTATTTAACTACTATCAAGAATAATTCTGGACGTTATAATATTGAAAATGCTGGCATCAATTCTAAATACTCTGATTACGGAACAACCTATATGGGAACAAAAGTAGTGTTTAGTTCTGCTCGAGATACAGGAAATTTTTCAAAAAGAATTCACACCTGGACGGGCGAATATTTTACCAATCTTTATTGTTCTGATATAAGTGAAGATGGATCTTTGAAGAGTGTAAATAAATTTGGTAAAAAAATTAATTCTAAATTTCATGAAGATACTCCAGTATTCAGTAAAGATGGGAAAACGGTTTATTTTACTAGAAACAACTACCTTAATGGAAGAGGTTACGATGCTAGTAAAGTTACTTTATTGAAAATCTATAAAGCAACTCTTGATAAAGAGGGTAATTGGACTGAAATAACACCTTTACCTTTCAATAGTGATAGTTATCAAGTTGCACATCCTGCTTTATCACCTGATGGAAAAACATTATATTTTGCTTCTGATATGCCAGGAACTCATGGACTATCGGATCTTTTTAAAGTAAAAATTAATGAAGATGGTAGTTTTGGAAATGTTGAAAATCTTGGCAACACCATTAATACCGAAGGACGAGAAACATTCCCTTTCGTATCGGATGATAACGAGTTATACTTTGCCTCTGATGGCCGACCAGGTTTAGGTGGTTTGGATATCTATGTAACTAGAATTCCTACTGAAGGTACTGCTTTTAAAGACCCATTAAATGTTGGTGAAGAAGCTAATAGCCCGAAAGATGATTTTGCCTTAATTATCGATTCAAAAACTAAAAGAGGTTTCTTAAGCTCCAACAGAGATGGTGGTGAAGGAAATGATGACATCTATAAATTCTTGGAAAAAACACCTATCTTTTGTGATCAAATTCTTTTTGGTGTAATTACGGATGAAGATACTAAAGCCGTATTGCCCAACACAAAAGTAGTTTTGTTTGATGAAAAGTTTAATAAAATCAAAGAAACTGTTTCTGATGCTAATGGTAATTATCAATTTACTGAGCTAGAGTGTGGCTCAAAATATTATGTAAATACTTCTCTTGATAAATATGAAACTAAAGAATCTCCTGTTTTTATTGGTAAAAAATCGGGTAAAACTGAACTTAACATCGAGCATAAAACAACGGTTTGTAAAGTGAAAATTGGAGATGATTTAGCCAATTGTTTCAAAATCAATATTATTTATTTTGATTTAGACAAATGGAATATTAGACCTGATGCAGCTGTAGATTTAGCTAAATTACAAGATGTATTAAACCAAAATCCAACAATGAAAATCAATATTCGCTCTCACACCGATAGTCGAGCTACTGATAGTTACAATAAAGAACTTTCTGAAAAAAGAGCAAAATCAACAAAAGACTGGTTGATAAAACAAGGAATTGCTGCTGACCGGTTAGCATCAGAAGGTCTTGGAGAAACTGAATTAGTTAACAAATGTGCCAATGATGTACCATGTACCGAAGCCGAACACCAGCTTAACAGAAGAAGCGAATTTATTATTACAAGTTTATAATAAGAATTTTTTTTAATTCATAAAAAGCAGTCAGAAATGAGTGCTCTTTTCTTGAATTCCGCACTTTTTTTAAATTATTAATCATTTTAACTCTGAATTTGAGGTTTTTATGATTTATGTTCTTATGGTTTTAGCCGTCCCAGGGTGTTTTTTACATTTGTTGTATGTTTGTTAGACAGAAGAAGAAAAAAAAGTAGTGTTGTATGTATTCAAGTTATTAATAAAAGTTATGGCAGGTATAAGTTCCTGAAAACCATCGTTAGTAGTGATCTTGTTCAAATTGATAAACTTATTGAACAGGTTCAAAATTATATTAAAGAAATTAAAAAATTGAACGAGTTTGATTTTTCAAATTCAAATGAATTTACTCAAAATATTTTAGAAAATATCAGGTATTGATTTAGTTTTGGTAAAATATTTGACGAAATTGAATTTAGTAAAATTGAAGACAATTTGTTCTAAGACTTAGTTTTATACCGATTAGTTTATCCCAAAAGCAAATTAAACACTACTGAATATCTCTATCGTTTTTTACAAAAGCAATACTCTGAGGATGATATTTATCGTTACATGGATAAGCTTCATAGCAAGCAAAAAGAAACAGTTCAGAAAATAAGTTATGAACACACTTGGTTGATTTTAAATTCAGAGATAAGTGTTGTTTTTTATGATGTTACCACCATTTGTTTTGAATTAGATAATGAAGATGAACTTCGTAAAACAGGGTTTTCAAAAGAAGGAAAGCATCAAAACCCACAAATTATTTTAGGATTATTAGTTAGTAAAAATGGTTATCCATTGGCTTATAAAGTTTTTGAGGGAAATAAATTTGAAGGACATACGATGTTACCTATAATTGATACGTTTAAAGAGAAATACAATCTCCATCAGTTAGTTATAATTGCTGACTCTGGATTACTTTCCTCAAGCAATGTTGAAGAACTTCAAGAAAAAAAATATGAGTTCATTTTTGGGACAAGAATAAAATCAGAAAGTAAATCCATAAAAGAAAAAGTACTTGCTTTAAGATTAAAGAATGGAGAAACTGAAATCATTGAAAAAGATAATTTAAAACTCAATATTACCTATTCTGAAAGCAGAGCAAAAAAAGGTAAACTAAACCGTGAAAGAGGATTAAAAAAAACTCGAAAAGCAAATTAAAACTGGTAAATTAACCAAAGCCAGTATTAATAATCGGGTTATAATAAATACTTAAAAAATTGAAGGAGAAATAGAAGTTGTCATCGATAAAGTTAAGTTCGAACAAGACACAAAGAGGGATGAATTAAAAGATTATAAACCAATGCGAAACTTACAAAAGATGAAATTTTAGAGAATTATAGTAACTTATTGCAAATAGAAAAAGTATTTAGAACTGCTAAATCAGATGTAAAAATAAGACCTATTTATCACCAAAAAAGAGAACGAATAGAAGCATATATTTGTTTAAACTTTGCTGCTTACAAAGTTTAGAAAGAACTCGATAGACAACTAAAATTAATGAACTCTAATCTATCCCTGGAGAAGTAATTGAAATTCTTTAAAGTATATTTCAAATTGAAGTAAAAAACACAACAAATAATGAGATAAATAAACACTTTTAGAAACCTATGGGGAAAAAAAAGTCGTAAAACCGACTATCAAAAAGTTACTTTCGAGCACAAACTTTTTGTCATTGCTTCACTAGTTCGCCTTTGGCTCGTGTGACTAAATCCATAATGGTCAAATTTGCTTTGCCAGTTCGCTTTCGGCTCTGGTCTGCTAATTTTACTTCAAAAAAGTACAACATTTCACTTGCAAAAATACACTATTAGATAAAAAATTAAGCAATTACACCCAGCAAAAAACCTTTATTTCAAAGAATTATGAACTTAGCGAAGCGATATCACGAATACAAATAGAAAATTATTAAAGAATGAGTAGATTAAAAAACTCAAAGAACGAATAGAAGATTTAGAAGGAACCAAAGAGTTCCAAAAAGAATTAATAGCTGAATTTAATAAAGTTACGAGGTAAAAACTCTCAAAAAAGTACTTGCTCGTGGGATTAGCAAACGAAATTCAAAGAAAGAAAAAAAAGATTTCAAAATATAAAATGGATTTACGAATCAATCGGGACAACAAAACAAGCTGCATCATCCTGAAAATGATAAAGTAGTTTGAATAAATATAGAATACATTATACTTATTAATGAATTATCAAATATATTTTTAAATTCGTTGGATTATTCTTGTTATTGCTCTATCTTATTTTAATTATTCTTTATATATGAAAAAAATCTTTTTACTTCTTCCAATTTTGTGCAGTATCATTATATCGTGTAAAGCACGACAAACTAATTCTTCTAGCACTCTTGAAGGAACATGGCAATTGAATTACATTACTGGGCCTAGAATAGCTTTTAACGGTTTGTATCCACAAAATAAGCCGACTATAACTTTTGATTTAAAAGGAAACCGAGTTTCGGGTAATAATAGTTGCAATGATTATTCGGGAAGCCTGGCTTTGAAAGGTAACCAAATCAACTTTAAAGACTCTAAAATGATATCCACCATGATGGCTTGTGAAGGTCAAGGCGAACAAATTTTTATGTCATCCTTAAGTAAAATTCAATCCTACACCATTTCCGAAGATGGAAAAACCATGAATTTCTATATGGGAGATGTAGCTATAATGCGTTTTAATAAAATTACAATTGACACACATAATTCCAAAAAAGCTATAGACTGAGGAGAAACTTTCACTCAGGACAAAAGGGGTTCAACCATAACATTAAACGATTAAAAGGAAAGCCAAATCAATAAAAGTACTTTAAAAAGACAGATACAACATGATATGAAAGAAAATACTATTACAAGAGCAATAGCAGAAAATTATTTTATGACTAAATTGAATTGCAAAAAAAAATAAAATGTTAAAATTTTAAAAAATAAACACTAATTTTACTTATCATTTGATTTTTTTTTTAAATCTCTATTCATAAATTAAACTACAGAACTACTATTAATATTTAATAAAATGAAACTCAACTATAAACATACAATGACAGCATTGCTTATTGGAATTATTGCTTTTGGACAAGATGCAAAAAGAACACTTTCGTTCTCAGAAAACGAAAATATAGCTAGCAATCAATCCCAATTTGAAACTGAAAATTATATTTTAACGACACTGAAAAATCAAGATAGTACAAAAGCCAAAGCCGTGAGAGATGTTCCTTGGTTTGTTGATAGATTTAGAATTTCTTTAGGATTTTATGGAGGAAACAACAATACGAATATTCAATTAAACAGTAATTCAGGTGAAATAGGAACTACTATCGATTTTGAAAATGATCTAGGTTACGACTCTTATTCTTCTTCTGTTTTTGCAGATTTTCAATGGCGCTCTACTAGTCGTTCTAGATTTATGTTAAGTTATTACAATTTAAGAAGAGACACAAATTATAGATTAGAAAAAACATTCGAATTTGGAGATAACACTTATAATGTTGGAGCCGATATCTACTCTTATTTCAATGCAGCGGTTTATCGTTTTTCCTATGGTTATGCTATTTTTAGTAAACCAAAATATGAAGTTGGTTTATCAATTGGTTCACATATCATTAATATGGAAGCAGGGATTGGAATAAAAGGCGCTAATATTAGTACAGAAGTGAACGATAATTTTGGTGTTACTGCTCCATTACCTGATTTTGGAATTTGGGGTGGTTATGCTTTTTCTGAAAGGTTTGCGCTAAATGCTGAATTTGATTATTTTGCTATAACCATTGGGAATATTAAAGGACAAGTTGTGAGTTACAATATTTCTGCTACTTACAAATTATCAAAACATTTTAATATTACAGGAGCTTTTAATAGCTTAAATACCAATGTTGATAGAACTGGAGATTTAGCTTATGCAAAAGTGGAATGGGGAAACAATGGTTTTTCACTAAGAGCAGCTTATACTTTTGGGAACAACAAATGGCAATAATCATTTTCTAGTTTCAATTAAAGTGCTGATATTATTTGTACATGAATTTACCCCTTATAATCTTTAAATTAGTGCCACAAATTAGATAAAATCTATTAGAAAGTTAGAAAAAAAAATAAAAAAATTGCTTTACTTTTGTTATAAACAAAAAACACCATGCAATTTGACCCAAATGAACTTGAACATACTGTCGTTTACAAACTTTTAACAGGTTCCGTTATCCCAAGACCAATTGGTTGGGTTTCTAGTATCAGCGAGGATGGAATTAATAATTTAGCGCCTTTTTCCTATTTCAATGCCGTTGGCGATGATCCCCCACATCTCATGTTTTCAACCGGAATTGGTAATCGTACCCAAAAGGATACTCTTGTTAATGTTCTGGCAACCAAACAATTTGTTGTCAATATGGTTACTGAAGAATTGGTTGAACAAATGAATATCACAGCAAAAGCAGTTCCTTATGATGTTGACGAATTTGAATTAGCGGGTGTAACGCCAATTGCCTCCAAAAAAATAAAACCAATGCGAGTTAAGGAAAGTCCCATAAATTTTGAATGTGAATTAGTCCATCATTATTTTCTTGAAGACCATAAAAATGGTGGAGCTTGTGTCCTAATTGGTCGAATAGTAATGATGCATTTTGATGAAACTGTTTTAGCAGACAATTATAAAATCAATCTGGAGAACTACAACCCTATTGCACGATTAGCAGGTTCAAATTATGCTAAACTAGGAGAATTGTTTTCCATAAAAAGAATAATTGAGTAAGAATTTCAGATTTAAGAAATTATACAGATTTTTAAAATTATTCAAATTTCTTTTATCTGAGTTCAAAAAAAATTAAAAATAAAAAAACAAATCAGCGATAATTCGCGTTGCAAAGCATTCGATTTATCCGCGTTCCATAAAATCATGAAAATAGCAGTTATAGGTGGCGGTCCTGGTGGACTTTACTTTTCGATACTTACCAAAAAAGCAAAACCCGATTGGGAAATAATTGTCTTTGAAAGAAATAAACCTGATGACAGCTTTGGCTTTGGAGTTGTTTTTTCAGATGAAACCTTAAGCGAATTTCTAAAAAGAGATATGCAGTCTTATGAATTAATTCGCTCCAATTTTGCCTATTGGGATGACATTATAATTGCTCGAGATGGACAAAGTGTAAAAATTGCAGGAAATGGATTTTGTGGCTGTTCCAGAAAAAAATTGTTACAACTATTGCACCAACGTTGCCAAGAAGAAGGCGTAAAGCTGCACTTCGAACAAAATGTAGACGACTTTTCGCAATTTTCAAACTCAGATATCATTGTCGCTTGTGATGGTATCGGAAGTCAGATTAGAACACAGTTTCAAGACCAATTTGGAACAAAAATAGCATTGAAACAAAATCGTTTTGTGTGGTGTGGTTCAACAAAACCGTTGGATGCGTTTACTTATTTTTTTAGAAACACGCCACACGGATTGATTGTAGCTCATTCTTATCAATACGAACCTGGAATGAGCACATGGATTTTTGAATGTAGTAATGAAACTTGGGAAAAACATGGGTTTGAAATCAGCAATGAAGCCGATACCATTGCTAGAATTGAAAACATATTTGCGCAAGAATTAGATGGTCATTCGTTAATTACAAACAAATCACATTGGCGTCAATTTCCTCATGTTACCAACGAAAAATGGTATCATAAAAATATCGTTCTTCTCGGCGATGCCAAAGCAACTGCACACTACTCCATCGGTTCAGGAACAAAATTAGCCATGGATAGCGCCATTGGTCTGTCTGATGCTGTTTTAGCAAATCCAAACGATGTTCAAGCTGCTTTTCAACAGTATGACAAATCCCGAAGAAATACCGTTGAGATGATACAACATGCAGCATTGGTATCACTTGATTGGTTTGAAAATATGGATAGAAACAACCAACATCCATTTTACCAATTCGCATTCGGATGCATGACCCGTTCTAAAAAAGTAACTTTCGAAAATTTAAAATTAAGAGACGAAAGTTTTACAAATAAAGTTCTGGAAGAATTCAATGACAATTGCAATATCAATTTCAACAATCAATCGGCTGCATTTTCAACCATTAGATTTCGAGATTTACAATTGCAAAACCGAATTGTAATGTCGTCTATGGGACAATATTCAGCAAAAAATGGACTGGTAAACGATTGGCATTTTCAACATTATACTTCTCGAGCAATTGGTGGTTTAGGATTAATAGTGACTGAAATGACGGCAGTTTCAGAAAATGGACGTATTACTTTAGGTTGTGCAGGTATTTATAATGAAAATCAAATAAATGAATGGAAAAGAATAACTAATTTCATTCATCAAAATACACAAACAAAAATCGGAATTCAATTAGGACATTCAGGTCGAAAAGGTGCTACTAAAAAACCTTGGGTTGAGAATGATTTGGATGAAAAATGGGAATTAATTTCGGCTTCAGCAATTCCATTTAATGAAAAGTTTACAACACCAAAAGAAATGACTTTGACAGATATGGATTTGATTTGTTCTCAATTCGTTCAAGCTACAAAAAATGCCAATGAAGCCGATTTTGACATGATTGAATTGCAAGCACATCACGGATTTTTATTGGCTTCCTTCTTATCGCCATTGACTAATAATCGTACTGATGAATTTGGTGGAAACATTGAAAACAGATTGAAATTTCCGTTACGCGTTTTCACCGAAATGCGAAACGTATTTCCAAAAGAAAAACCAATGTCTGTTCGAATTTCAGCAACCGATTGGGCGGAAAACGGAATTTCAGACGAAGAGGTGATTACCATAGCAACCGCTTTTAAAACTGCTGGAGCAGATATCATCAATGTTTCTACAGGAAACACAGTTGCTAATCAAAAACCACAAACAGGTAGAATGTGGCAAGTTCCGTTTTCAGATACCATTCGAAATACAGTACATATTCCAACAATTACAGCTGGAAACATAACTGATATTGATCAAATAAACACCATAATTTTAAATGGTAAAGCTGATTTAGTGGCTTTAGGGAAACCGTTGTTGCTCGATGCTAATTTTGTACGCAACGCACAAGCCTATGAACAATTTCAACCTGAAGATATTCCAAATCAATACAAAATGGGAATTTCACATTTATATCCATTAAAGGCTTCAGAACGAAGACAAACCGAAGGAATGAAAAAAGCGTTGAAACCGAAAAGCAATAAATTATAAATTACAAAAATAAAATTCCAAATTCCAAAAAAAAGAAAATTGGAATTTGGAATTCAACTATTGGAATTTCAAAATGAAACACTACGAAGATAATTTTGCACACAACAATCTTCCTAATCAGGATTTACAACCTGATTATACCTTCCTGGATTTACCACAATTCCAACATTCAGAGATGCTCAATTGTGTTAATCGATTATTGGATTATCAAATTGAAATTGGAAACGGCAACAACATTTGCATTCGTTCATTCACAGAAACTTGGACCTATCAAGATTTATATGAAAAAGCCAATCAAATTGCTCATGTTTTAGTGGATGATTTGGGATTACAATCTGGTAATAGAGTTATAATTCGTTCTGCCAATAATCCTATGATGGTCGCTTGTTGGTTTGCCATTTTAAAAGCAGGTGGAATTGTAGTTGCAACTATGCCACTTCTTCGCTCCAAAGAATTAACAACCATAATTAATTGTGCCGAAATCAGTCATGCTATTTGCGACAGCGAATTATCCGAAGAAATGAATTTAGTAAAATCAGATTTTCTACAAGAAGTCAGTTTCTTCAGAAATGGTTCCGTCCCAAAATTTGGGGATTCGGGATTGGAACAATTAATGGCTACCAAACCCATAACTTTTGATAATTTTCATTCCAAAGCTGACAGTGTTGCGCTAATAGGTTTTACATCAGGAACAACAGGTTTGCCAAAAATGACGGCTCATTACCACAAAGACCTTCTGAATATTTGCGAAGCATTTCCAAATTATTCATTACAACCAAAACAAAATGATGTGTTTACAGGAAGTCCGCCAATTGGATTTACCTTTGGTCTAGGTGGATTGGTTTTGTTCCCAATGTATTTTGGAGCATCAACTTTTTTAATCGAAAAACCTTCGCCAGACCTTTTACTACAAGCCATTCAAGATTACAAAATAACTATATGTTTCACTGCACCAACAGCTTGGCGAATTATAACAACCAAAGTAAACGAATTTGATATTTCCAGCTTACGCAAATGTGTTTCAGCAGGAGAAACATTGCCCTTGAAAGTTTGGCAAGATTGGTATGAAACTACTGGCTTGAAAATCATCGATGGTATTGGCGCAACCGAACTTTTGCATATCTTTATATCGTCAAACGAAACCAATATCAAACCTGGAGCAACTGGTTTAGCAATAACGGGTTACGAAGCTAAAATTATTGACACAAACGGAAATGAAGTCCCAAGAAATCAAGCCGGAAGATTAGCCGTTCGTGGCATTACAGGTTGCAAATATCTAAATCGTGAAGAAAAACAAAAGGAATATGTCGAAAACGGTTGGAATCTCACAGGAGATATCTTTCGTCAGGACAAAGACAACTATTTTTGGTTCGTAGCGCGTGGCGACGATATGATTATTTCCGCTGGATACAATATTGCAGCGATTGAAGTAGAAAGTGTTTTACTAACCCATGAAGCTATTTTAGAATGTGCAGTTGTGGGTTTGCCCGACGAAGAACGTGGCATGTTAGTTTGTGCACACATTGTTTTAAAAGAGCAATCAAACGCTACAGAAAACATGAAAAATCACATTCAACATTGGTTCAAGCAAGTCGCTGCGCCATACAAATATCCAAGAGTAATTTATTTTGTTGAAACATTACCCAAAACAGAAACCGGTAAAATTCAACGATTTAAATTAAAATAAAAGAAAATAGAATATAGAAAATAGAAAATAGAATAAAGATTATGAACCAAGCTTTTACAAAACAAGAAAAAATACGTTTCAAACATGTTGATTATGCTGGCATCGTTTTCTATCCCCGATTTTTAGAAATGCTCAACGATTTAGTGGAAGATTGGTTCGAGGAAGCATTAGAAAGACCTTTCTCCAAAATGCACGAAACGAATGGTATTCCAACAGTAGATTTGAAAGTACAATTCAAACAACCTGCTCGTTTGGGAGAAGTGTTAACCAAAAAACTCTGGGTAATTAAATTAGGTGGTGCATCTGTTCACTGCGGTTTTAAATTTGAAGATGAAAATGGTAAAACTTGTTTGGAAGGCGAAGTAACCTTGGTTAATGTCGGTATTTCTGATGATAGAGGTAACATTAAAGCAGAAGCTTTTAATGACGAAATGAAAAGGTTGTTATCTAAATTTATAGTAAATTGAAAATCAAATATTTCATATTATTCTTTCTTGTAACGCTAAAATTTTATGCGTGTTCGTGTGGTTTCAGTACGATAAATAGTAAATTTATGTATGCCGACTTTGTCGCGAAAGTAAAAGTCACAAAATCTCTTAAAGAATGGAATTTTGAAAATGCTTTTAATCCTTACAGTATTAGCTTCACTATTGAGGAACTTTTCAAAGGGGAAGAAATAACGAGTATTTCATTAAGCAGTTATAGTGATGCAAGTTGTGGTTTAGTAATTTCTGAAAATTCTGAATGGATTATATTCGCTTATAAAAATAATGATAATCATTATTTTACCGATTTGTGTTCAGGTTCTAAACAAATTGATCTAGTTTTTACTGACTCTATATATCCTAATGCTACAAAAAATCACAATTTGATGATTAATAATACTCTAGAAGTTTTGAAACTCTTTAAAAAGTACAACGTTGAAATCTCAAATAAAATTTTATTATCCAATAGCAAAGATAATTTCAGCGAACATTTTAATAAATATAATGCTTGTGATTTTCTAAATCAATATGGAGTTTACAAGGTTATATTGAATGCTGATTTAAGCATAAAAGAAGTTATATCCATCAAAGGATATTCTGACGAATTTGATAAAGGCCTAAAAAAAATAATTAAAGAAAAAGCCAAGTTCATTAAGTATAACAGAGAAAATAGAAGTTCTGTACCACAGGACACAGAATGGCTACTCCTAATTAAGGGAGTGCAATATGGAGAACAACCCTGCTATTTCAATCAAAATATTTATCTATAACAATGGAATTCAAAAAATTAAAAGCTGCCGCTGTCCAAACCTCACCAGTTTTTCTAAACGTAGAAAAAACGATTAACAAAGCCATTTCTTTCATCAAAGAAGCCAGTCAAAATGGAGCACAATTAATCGCTTTTCCCGAAGTTTTCATTTCGGGTTATCCCTATTGGAATTGGATCATGACACCAGTGCAAGGAAGCAAATGGTACGAAGAATTATATAAATCATCTGTAAAAATTACCGATAATTCATTGAAACCGTTATTTCAAGCGGCAAAAGATTTTAATTGTCATATCGTCATCGGAATCAACGAACGTGGGGACAGTTATGGCGAAATTTACAACACCAATCTTATTATTGACAATCACGGAAATCTGATTGGAAAACATAGAAAATTAGTGCCAACTTGGGCAGAAAAACTCACTTGGACATCGGGCGACGGTTCTTCTTTAAAAGTATATGATACCGAAATTGGACCAATTGGAACGTTGGCATGTGGTGAAAATACAAACACATTAGCAAGATTTACATTATTATCACAAGGTGAATTAATTCATATTGCCAACTACATTTCGCTTCCGGTTGCGCCACCAGATTACAATATGGCTGAAGCAATTAAAATTCGTGCAGCCGCACATTCATTCGAAGGAAAGTTATTTACCATTGTTTCGTGTTCAACCATTTCGCAAGAAATTAAAGATGCTTTACGTGCCGATGTTCCCAATGTTGATGAACTTTTAACTAGAAAAAATTCTGCATTTTCAGGATTTATTGGTCCCAATGGTGCTGTAATCGGAACACCGCTAATTGATGATGATGGAATTGTGTACGCCGATATCGATTTGGAGAAATGCATACAACCCAAACAAATGCACGATATTCTAGGACATTACAATAGATTTGATATTTTCGATTTACGAGTAAACATTGCTCCTACTCGGAAAATTACGTTTATTGATAATCATGAGGAGTTTAATAAGAGATAGTTTGTCTTACAACTCCGATAGAGTTTAACTCCGACAGAGTTTTGAACTCTGTCGGAGTTATAAATTAGTAAAAAAAGAAATGAAAAACTACAAACCAATACCTCTTGAAAAAGGAAATTATTACCACATTTATAATCGTGGAAATAATGGTATTGATATTTTTTTTGATAACGAGAGTTATTATCATTTTTTAAAACTTTTTGACAAATATATTTCACCAATCGCTGATATATATGCTTGGTGCTTATTAAAAAATCATTTTCATATCTTAGTTTACACAAGGTTGGACAATGAAATTGATTTTGAAAAATTAGAATATTCAACGATTGAAAAATCGAAATCAATTGAACCTTCTAAACAGTTTGGATATTTGTTCAACGCTTATACACAAGCAATAAATAAAAAATTTAATAGAACTGGTGGATTATTTGAGAAGCCATTTGAAAGAAAATTAATAACTTCGAATAAATATTTACAAAATGTAATCTATTACATTCACAATAATCCAGTTCAACATGGATTTGTTAAACAAATGAGTTTATATCCTTGGTCATCGTTTGACAGTATTTTATCAGATAAACCAACAAAGTTAAAACGAAAAGAGATAATCGATTTATATGGAAACAAAGATGAGTTTATTACTTATCATTCTCAAAAACAAAATTCTAATGAAATTGTTAATTTTATAATTGAATAAAGCATAACTAATACAACTCCGACAGTCCCGAAGTTTCGGGATGAACTCTGTCGGAGTTGATAATTAAAATAATTATGAACGAAAATCATTCAGACGACCAAATAGGAAGAGCTCGAGTGCAAGACACACCCGAACTAGAGGCCTATTACAAAGAATTAGAAACTCTTGGAGCTGGTGCCTTATGGACCGTTGCTAACGATATCGAGCCTTGGGAACCAAGAAGCTCATCAGTTCCTATGTTATGGAAATATGAAGATTTACGTAGCTTGGTTTTAAAATCATCCGAACTCGTAACACCAGAACAAGCTGGACGAAGAGTGGTGTATTTGGTAAACGACAAACGTAAAGACGTTTCTGCCGCTGTGGGTTGGTTGTACACCGGAATTCAGGTTACGCGTCCAGGCGAAAGTACTTCGGCACACCGTCACAAAGCTTCAGCATTGCGTTTCATAATGGAAGGTGAAGGTGGTTATACTGTGGTTGATGGTAACAAAATCACGTTTGAAGTCAACGATTTTGTAATTACACCCAACTCGACATGGCACGAACACGGCGTTGATGCTAATGGCAAAACTTGTATATGGCAGGATGGTTTGGATATTCCTTTAGTAAATGCACTTGAAGCAAATGATTATGCGGTTTATGATGGAAAGCAACCATTAGATTTTCCAGTAAATCATTCCCCAATAACGTATGGTTGCGCTGGACTAATTCCAGCAGATAATACGTGGGACAAACCGTATTCACCTTTATTCAAATATTCCTGGAAATCGGTTTATCCGGCATTGGTAGAAGCTCTTAAAGTGAATGAAATTAATTTATTTGATGGAATTCTAATGCAATATTCCAATCCGCTAACAGGTGGACACGTCATGCAAACTATGAGTGCATCTATGCAATTATTACCAACAGGATTTAAAGGAAAAGCACACAAACACACCGGTTCATTTGTATATCAATGTGCCAAAGGAAAAGGGTATTCCATCATTAATGGCAAACGATTTGACTGGAAGGAGCGCGATATTTTTTGTGTGCCTTCTTGGGCTTGGCACGAACATCACAATGAATCAAAAACCGAAGAGGCGTGTTTGTTTTCGTTTAATGATTTACCTGTTATCGAAAAACTGGGATTGTATCAGGAAAGAGAATTGGAAGAAAATAATGGGTTTCAAATGCAATAACAATTGTAAAAATCCAATTCAAAAAAAACTTAATGAAGCTTAATGCCTTAATGGTTTAAACCTATAAAAAAAAATGAAATTACTTACTTATAAAACACAGGACACCGAACCACGCTTAGGGTTCATTCACAACAACCAAGTAATCGATATGGAAGATTTTGGAGAAATATCCAATTTTCCATTACCTACAACCATGTTGGAATTAATTGATATGGGGTTTGAATTGGTCGAAGAATTAAACGATATGATTGCCGAAACCGACCCAAGTTTCTTTGAAGAAATTGCCTATGAAATGGACGAAGTTACCTTCCTCGCTCCTATTCCGAAACCACGAAAAAACATCATCGGAATTGGGTTGAATTACACCGAACATGTTGCTGAAAGTGCCCGAGGTTTAGACACATCAGGTAAACTTCCTCAAAAACCAATTATTTTCTCAAAACCACCCACAACCGTTACAGCAACAAATACTGAAATTATTAAAAACACTAAATTAACCTCTCAATTGGATTGGGAAGTAGAATTGGCAGTAATTATTGGGAAAAAAGGAAAATATGTTCCAAAAGCCGATGCAATGGATTATGTTTTTGGTTACACAGTAATCAACGATATTTCTGCTCGTGATTGCCGTCGTGAAGGCCAGTGGATAGTATCTAAAGGTCAGGACACGTTTGCGCCAATGGGACCCATTTTGGTGACCAAAGACGAAATCGAAAATCCTCATAATTTGAATTTATCATTAAAAGTAAATGGTATTGAAAAGCAACATGCTAATTCCAAATTCATGTTATTTAATATTAACGAACTCATTGAAGACTTGAGTATTGTTTTTACAATAGAACCAGGCGACATTATTGCCACTGGAACGCCTGCTGGTGTTGGTGCAGGTCGAAATCCTCAAGAATGGTTGCACGATGGCGATGTGGTTGAAGCCACTGTAGAAGGTATTGGAACGATTGTAAATACGGTTAAAGAAGTATAGTAGCGCTGCAATAAATTTTACTCAAAAAAAAATACAAAAGGTGCATGAAATAATTATAGAATCTCCAATTGCTGTAGTATTGCTGGGCGCAGTAATTCTGGCAATTATTTATCATATTGTCATGTATTTTTATAATCGTGATGAACTATTAATTCATTATTTACTTTATCTTTTTTTTACAGGTGTCTTTGTTTTACAAAGGACAAGGTTCATATATTATTGGACTAATACTGAAATTGAAAAAACTATTTATGACTATTTAAACGAACCATTTCAAATCATTTATTTAGCAAGTTATTTTAACTTTATTCTGCAATCAATTGAAGTTAAAAAATCAAAAAATACATTTTTATATTATTCTTGGATAGCCATTCTCACGATTTTAATAGGATACTCAATTATATTTTTTATCACGAAACTCATTTTCAAATTCGAAAATTATACTATTTGCTTTATTGCTATTCGTATTTTTATATTTTTCCTCACGTTTATAATGCTGTGGCAATGTTTCAGATTACGCCACATCACTTTTCAACTTTTCATATTAATCGGTAGTGCCCTATATTTTGTGTTTGGGATTATAAGTTTTATATCAAACCTAAATCTATCTAACGACATGAGTATTTATCCACCCGAATGGCTAATGATAGGCAGCTTTATCGATATCATTTTCTTTTCAATAGCAATGAGTTATCGGAATAAAAAACAATTCGAAAGTATGAGTTTAGCTTTATTAAAAGATGCAAATGAAATCATTGCCATGCAAAAAATTGTTTTAGAAAAACAAACCGCTCTCGAAAATGAACGCAATAGAATTGCCCTAGACATGCATGATGATATGGGTAGTGGATTAACTAAAATTAATTATTTAAGTCAAATGGCGATTTCTAAAGTTGATGTCGATGAAAATTTGAGAAAAATCAATCAGACTTCATCCGAATTAGTAACTAATATGAGTGAAATTATATGGGCGATGAAAGAAGATAATAACACCCTAGCCGATTTAATTTCTTTTGTTAAAATTGAAGCGGTGGCGTACCTGGAAAGCAATAATATTGCTGTAATAATCAGTATTCCTGAAAATAGCGAAAATGTAAACATCAATGGCAATAACCGAAGAAGTATTTATATGGTAATTAAAGAAGCACTTCACAATATTGTAAAACACGCACAAGCAAATCAAGTATACATTCATTTTACTCTAAGAGATGAAATGATTGAAATACAAATCATAGATAATGGTGTTGGTTTTCATCAAAACAATATCACAATTGTCAATAATGGCTTGAAAAATATGGAACAAAGAGTAAAAAAGATGAACGGTACGTTGTCTATTCTATCTCAAAATGGCACAACAATTCAAGTTAGCTTACCATTGAATGAGTTGCTTTAACCAAAATCAACCAAAAGGACTATTGTCATAAATATAAAAAAAAAGTTATTTTGTTTATAAATTAAAGTTAATGATAAACATTTGTATAATTGAAGACATTGTTGAAATTCAAAAGGGCTTACAATCTATTCTAGAAAGCGAACCTAAATTTCATTTACAGGCATGCTTTTTTAATGCAGAGGAAGCCATACTCGCTTTGCCTAACTTAAATCCAGATGTGGTAATTACCGATATTAATTTACCCAAAAAAACAGGAATAGATTGTGTAGCAGAAGTGAAAATTAGTTGTCCAAACATTCAATTTATTATGTTTACGATTTATGAAGATAATGATCAGGTATTTGATGCGCTTAAAGCTGGAGCAAGCGGTTATATTCTTAAGAATACAAACCCACAAAAAATTATAGAAGCAATAATTGAACTTCATGAAGGGGGTAGCCCAATGTCTCCTAAAATTGCTCGAAAAGTATTATCAACTTTTAATACCATTTCAAACAATTCAATCCTTAGCTTACTTTCTAAAAGAGAATTAGAAGTATTAGAGTTTTTAAGCAAAGGATTTCTTTATAAGGAAATTGCTGACAAACTCTTTATTTCGTTGAGTACAGTCAAACGTCACTTAAACCATATTTATTCAAAATTGCAAGTTCAAAACAAAACAGAAGCTGTAAATAAATTATACGGCAAAAGCTAAAAAATGATACAAAAGGTTGATTGACATTGCTAATTAATTATTATAGGTTTACCTAAAAAAAAGATAGCTTTGAAAAAGATTTACACTTCAGTAATTATAGCTTTTTTTACCATCAACTGCTACTCTCAAGTTGGTATTGGCACTACTTCTCCTAATTCGTCTTCAATTTTAGATATTAATTCAAATTCTTCTGGACTTCTTATACCAAGAGTTAGTTTAAGTGATGTCACAAATTCAACATCTCCCATAGTATCTCCAGCGGTAAGTCTTTTGGTATACAATACAAATCCCTTTTTAGTTGGCGGAAATGGCGTAGGTTATTATTATTGGAATGGTTCCTTTTGGGCAAAATTAGTTTCTACCAATGATGAAAAGTGGAACAGAAATGGTTTTGGGCAACTTTATCCAACTAACCTAAATGACTATGTTGGCATTGGCACCAATAATCCGTTTACAAATTTGCATATTGTATCCAGTTCATCAAATCCAGTAATTTTTGATGGTGGCGATGATTTGTATATTTCCTTTGCTGAAAACGGAATCTATAGGGGTTATTTTGGAAGTTATGCTGGTAACGCAAATGACATCGAATTTGGTACTTATAGTGGAAATTTTGGCTCGATTCACTTAACTACAAATAACACCCCAAAATTAACTGTTTTGAATAATGGAAATGTTGGAATAGGCATAACAAATCCTTCAACAAAACTGGATGTTCAAGGAGGAAATGCAACTTTAAATAATACGATAATTGGAGAAATGGGTTTTGGTAGTATTTGGGCAGGTTTTGCTCATCAAAACCAAGCAAACACAACTGGATATGGTTTTTTACATTCTAATGATGGGAACTTTGCTCTAATAAACAAAGAAAATACTGGTTTAGGATATATTGGCTTTAGAGTTGGAAACATCGATAAGGCAGTTATCACTAATGATGGTAATATGGGAATAGGAACTACAGATCCTGCTCAAAAACTAGACGTTATAGGAAAAGTAAAAATTACCGATGGAACTCAAGCAGCAGGTAGAATTTTAGCTTCAGATGCCAATGGAGTGGGAACTTGGGTCAACAATAGTGCTATAAAACCCGCAGTTATTGGAGTATTTGCTGGTGGTGGTGCTAGCTTTGGCAACGGAACTCCCGTAGGCACTCAAAGTGCCATGAATTATTGTAATGTTTATATCGATTTACCCCCCGGTAAGTGGATTGTATTTGGCACCTATCTTCTTGCTGGAGCAACTACCCTTTTGAGCGGTCAAAGTATCTTTGTAAGAACAACACTATCGGTTAGCAATTCATTTGTTTCAAATCCTGATATTGTTTCTGGTGGATTAGTTTCAGGCATATTAGCTGGGCCGACTGATTTTGGTTTAGCCAATGGACAAACTGTAATCAATAACACAAGCGGAAGTACCAAACGCTATTACATGTGGGCAAATATCCAAAAATATGGTTCTGTAGCAACATCGTACAGTATGTCGGGGGTAGGAAGCAATTTTTGGGCAGAAAATCAACTTTCAGCGATTCCAACAAATTAATTTATCGTGGGTTCGATAGTAGCATTTAAAAAATTGCGGTTAATAACTAAAATCAAGTAGTTTTTTTTTCTGTTGTGACATAAAAAAGTAAATACGAAAAAATTGTAAGCCATTAAAATTAAGTTTTGTTAAGATTTACGATACTTAATTTCTTAACAATCTTATGTTTTTCAATAAAAAAAACAATTTGTTTTAAATCGAACTCACGTTTCTTTAGTCTATTTCTAAAAGATTAATTAATAATATAAATTCGTCAATTATTTTTTCTACTTTCGGTTGCTAAAGTTTTTGAAATTTGATGATATGAAAAAATACAGAATAGGTCAAATCGTCCCTTCCTCTAATGTGACAATGGAAACGGAAATTCCAGCCATTTTCAGAGCCAGAGAGAGCATATTACCAGAACGCTTCACTTTTCACAGCAGCCGTATGCGCATGAAAAAAGTAACCAAAGAAGAACTCGAGGCCATGGATGCGATGAGTTTGAAATGTGCTCAGGAATTATCCGATGCCCATGTTGATGTCATGGGATATGCGTGTTTGGTAGCGATTATGAGTATGGGTCGCGGCTATCATTGTGTTTCTGAAGTGAATTTGCATCAGGAAACTGTCGCCAACGATTTTCCCACGCCTATTGTAACTTCAGCTGGTGCATTGATAAATGGATTAAAAGTTTTAGGCGCTAAACAAATTTCGATCATTACACCCTACATGCGTCCATTGACTGATATGGTAGTTGATTATATTGAACATCAAGGCATAAAAGTAAAACAAAGCATCGCACTAGAAATTCCAGATAACCTAGAAGTGGCAGCACAAAACCCGATGAATTTATTGGAAATATATAAGCAACTGGATTTAACTGAAGTTGATGTATTAGTCGTTTCGGCATGTGTGCAAATGCCGTCGTTAGAAGCTATCGATATAATTCAAGCTGAATGTGGCATTCCGGTAACTTCAGCAGCGGTTTGTACGACCTATGAAATGATGAAAAAAATAGGTATCGAAGCTATGTCTGCTATTGGTGGCGAATTACTAAACGGTAAATACTAAAACTATGCAATGGTTAACGAAAGAAGGAAAATTGGTAAACACCTTTGAATTTAAATCGCAAACTGAATTGGCCGAATTTGTATTGAAAATAGCCAAACAAGCAGATAAAATGCATCATCATCCCGATTATAAAATTTTTAAAGCGTTTACTGTTGAAATCACCCTATTCACCTACGATAAAAATGCTATAACTGCTTTAGATTACAATTTGTCCGATTTCATTTCTTCCCAGTTTAGTTTGGAGGTTTAAAAAATAAAACACCTCGAAATCATTGATTTCTTTGGAATTTTTTATATTATGATAAAAAGACCTACATTTTAGAAATGCCCTTGTATAAAAAACAATAACACTTTAATTAAAAATCTTTACCAACATCTCTTTTAATAAATCACTCGGAGGCAAAGCATTTGCACCTACTCCTTTGCTTTTCACATCAATGTCGCGAAGTGTGGCAATTATACTACTCACTTTACGCATTGGATAGCTTTTTGCAGCACCAATATAATCGTTTACAAAATAAGGGTTGATACGTAAGACTTTGGCAACATTGGATGGAGATTTGTCTTTTAATCCGTGGTATTGCAACAAGCCAGAGAAGAATGAAAATACTTGTCCGTTGATTAAGACCATTGGGTTTTCTTTTTGATTTTGAGCAAAGTAATCGGCTATTTGATAGGCCTTTAATTGATTCTTCTCTCCAATCGCTTTTCTAAATTCGAATATATTGAAGTCTTTGCTAAACCCAATATTTTTTTCAATATGGCTGGGCGAAATCGTGCTTCCTTTGGGTAATAAAATCTCTAATTTGGTAAGTTCATTAGCAATGCGGCTAAGGTCATTGCCTAAAAAAGCTACTAGCATCGCATTGGCTTTGGGTTCTATACTGTAGCCTCTGCCTTGTAGCACTCGGGAAATCCATTGTCCTACTTGGTTTTCATACATCTTTTTGCTTTCGTATACCAAACCGTGTTTGGCTAGGTTTTTAGTAACCTTCTTACGCTTATCGAGAGTTTTGTATTTATAGGCGATAACCAAAACCGTTGTTGTTTGTGGATTTTCAGCATACAATTCAAGTTGATCAATAGTTTTAACCAAGCTTTGCGCTTCTTTAACAATTACTACTTGGCGCTCGGCCATCATGGGATAGCGTTTGGCATTTGCCACTATATCGTCAATAGTAGTATCTACGCCATACAACACGATTTGATTAAAGTCTTTTTCGGCTTCAGATAAAATATTATTTTCCAAATATTCGGTAATTCGGTCAATATAATAGGGTTCTTCTCCCATCAGGAAATAGATAGGTTTGATAATACCTGCTTTGATATCGTTGATTATTTTTAGTACTTCGTCCATTATTTAGTGTTCAGTGTTCAGTCGCAGTTGGAATTTGTCTAATTTCTATGTTCTATATTCTTTTCTCTAAAAAAATATATCTTTGCTTAATGCAGCAACTCAACTTTCCTTCCTATAACTTTCGCTTCAAAAATAGTGAAAATAAAGTGTCTATTTTTGATGACATTAGGAAAAAGTTTATCATTCTTACTCCCGAAGAATGGGTGCGTCAACACACAGTTCAGTTCTTACTAAAAGAGAAAAATTATCCCAAATCATATCTCAACGTAGAAAAGTTGATTAAATTAAATGACATCAACAAGCGTTATGATATTGTTGTTTTTAAACCCAATGGCGAATTATTTTTATTGATTGAATGCAAATCGCCTGATGTAAAAATAACACAAGAAACCTTTGATCAAATTGCACGTTATAACTTGAAACTTAACGCACAATTTTTGATGGTAACTAATGGACTAAATCATTACTTTTGCCAAATGGACTTTGAAAAAGAAACCTATATTTTTTTGGAAGAGTTGCCTTTTTTTTAAGTCCTAACAGCTTTCCAAAACCTGTTAAGTCTGATTGATGTATGTTAATACAAAATACAGGAAAGGATAATGTTTTTTTTATAACAACACTAAACAATATTAAACCTCTTTAAACCATAAACGATAAACCAAATAAACTTGAAAAAAATAGCCGTCGTAATACTAAACTGGAATGGAGCCAAATTGCTTGAGCAGTTTTTGCCTTCGGTTATAGAGCATTCGGATGAAGCCACAATTTATGTGGTGGATAATGCTTCAACAGATGCCTCAATTGAAGTAATTAAAACCAAATTTCCAAGTGTAAAAATTATTCAAAATGATGGGAATTATGGTTTTGCCAAAGGATATAATGTGGCGTTGCAACAGGTTGAAGAGGATTATTATGCCTTGGTAAACTCTGATGTAGAAGTAACCGAAGGTTGGCTCTTTCCTATCATATCGGTTTTTGATAAAGAACTTAATGTAAGTATCATTCAACCTAAGATACTGGATTATAAAAACAAGGAGTACTTTGAATATGCTGGTGCAGCCGGAGGTTTTATTGACCAATATGGTTATCCGTTTTGCCGTGGGCGCATTTTTGATACGATTGAAAAAGATAACGGACAATATGATGACGAAACCGAAATTTTTTGGGCTAGTGGTGCCTGTTTTTTTATTCGAAAAGAAATTTATCGAAAACTAAATGGTTTTGACTGTGAGTTCTTTGCGCATCAGGAAGAGATTGACTTGTGTTGGCGTGCTTTTAACTTGGGTTACAAAGCGAAATATACTTCAAAATCGGTAGTATATCATATTGGTGGAGCAACTTTAAAAGAGAGTAATCCGAAAAAGACATTCTTAAACTTTAGAAATTCGTTGTTGATGCTTACTAAGAATTTACCGAAAAACAAATTGGCTTCTATTATTTTTGTGCGTCTTTTGCTCGATGGCTTAGCTGGAATACAATTTATTTTTAAAGGAAAATTTAATCATTTTTGGGTAATTATTAAAGCTCATTTTCACTATTATTATTTAATAAACAAAACAATGAAGAAAAGGAAGGCACCCCAATCTGAAAATTATTATTACATCAAAAGTATTGTTTACAAGTACTTCTTGAAGAACGGCACTATTTTTGGAAAGCTATTTTAACAAGAGTTTATCATTTATATATTCTCTTTTAATCTAATATATTTCGTAAATTTGTTGAAATTTTAATCATTCTACCTTATGAAAAAAGTAATTGTTACCCTTTCGTTTGTTCTTTTAACATTAACTTCGTGTGTTTCGAAGAAGCAGTTTGCCGCATTAGAAGCAAAAAACAAAGAATGTCAAGATTTGTTAAATTCTGCTACTGTAAAACTGAATGTATGCCTTTCTGAAAAAGATGCCCTTGCTAAGCAAGCTGAATATTTGAAGCAAAACAATTCAGAATTAATAAACAGTTCAAAAGAGATGACTGTTTTGTCCACAAAAGGTGCTCAAAATATTGAAAAAGCATTGGAAACCATCAAAGAAAAAGATTTAAAAATTTCTAGAATGCAAGATGCTTTGACTAAAAAAGATAGCGTTACTTTAGCTTTAGTTACAAGTTTGAAAAGCTCTGTTGGAATTTCTGATCCAGATATTGAAGTTAACGTAGAAAAAGGAGTAGTTTTTATTTCTATAGCTGATAAATTATTATTCAAAAGCGGTAGTTATACTGTGAGCGATAGAGCCAAAGAAATTTTAGGTAAAGTGGCCAAAGTTGTTAATGACAAACCTACATTTGAATGTATGGTGGAAGGTCACACCGACAATGTTCCTTACACTGGAACAGGCGTATTGCTTGACAACTGGGATTTGAGTGTAAAACGTTCCACCGCTATCATTAGAGTATTGACAAAAGAATTGGGTGTTAACCCGGCACAATTGATTGCTGCAGGACGAGGTGAATTCATTCCGTTGGTTGAAAATAATTCAGTCGATAACAGAGCTATCAATAGAAGAACAAGAATTGTTGTACTTCCTAAAATTGATGAGTTCTATGAAATGATAGAAAAAGAAATGAAAAATCCAAAACAATAGTTTTTATAAAGAGAATAGAATATTGAGCATAGAAAATAGACAAAAACGTCTCGAGAAATCGGGACGTTTTTTTACATACCATAATTTAATGGCAACAAATCACCTACAGATTTAGTTGAAATAGCTCCAGAAAAAGTAACATCTCTTAAACTAATATTATTTCCAAACTGATCAATATAGATGGTTTCAGTGGCAAACAAGACTTGAGATTTTTCACCATCATATAACAAACCAAATGATGCAATATAATTGGAGTTTAATTTTTGATTTTTTACATCAACCTTGTATTTATCATTTTCAAAAGCGAGGGTAAAATGATCTGCTGGATTAGTAAGAAATCCTTTTGCAAAAAGTTGAAATTCATTTTTTCCCCAAACTCCATTAATTAAATTTCTAAAAAAATGGACAATAGAACCTTTATATGCTTTTTCCCTATTTTTCCCTATTTTCGAATTATTTTTTGTTTCTTCAAATTGGGAAAAACCAGCATAATAGCTTTGTGAGATTGCATGAGAATTTATACTTAATCGTGAAAATTTTGTTTCAAAATCAACCAATTCATAGGTAATCTTGTAACCCAATGATGGATTTAAAATTATTAGTGGCTTCTGGGAATAGGCCGTTAAAGTAAATGTTTCTTCATCATAATCGAATGCAATATCTGATTCGTTTTGAATAATAGCTTTCATTCCAAAAGTTGTTATTCCCAGAAACCGCTCTTTAAAAATCTTCATTTTTTCCTTTCTCGAAAATCGATCTTTTCTAATAACAACTTCTTTAAGCTTGTTTTCTGCTACTTCCATTACAATCTCCATGGGTTGGTCTGAAGAATAATCTTGAATATATAGTGTCTGATAACCAATGTAACTTATGACAAGAGGTCTACTTAATTTGCTATTATATTCTAAAATAAATTCTCCATTATCATTGGTAAGGGTTGCTAATGTAGTTCCATCAAAATAAACTGACGCACTTGGCAAGGGTTGGTTTGAAGTATCAACAACTCTACCTTTCAAATATTGCGAGAAAGAAAGGTTACATAGCAAACCAAAAAATAGAAGTGAGAAGAATTCTTTCATAACTCAAAATATATCTATATTTCCTTTTCCTTCTCTAACAACTATTGGTTCATAACCCGATAAGTCTATGATGGTTGAAGCCACATTATCGCCATAACCACCATCGATAACTAAATCTACTTTGTTTTGCCATTTCTCAAAGATTAATTCTGGATCGGTAGAATATTCTAAAACGGCGTCTTCATCGTGAATGGAAGTGGAAACAATTGGGTTGCCCAGCATTCTTACGATTTCCAGTGCAATATTATTGTCGGGTATACGAATACCGACGGTTTTTTTTTTTCTAAACTCTTTGGGCAAATCGTTATTGCCTGGCAAAATAAAAGTATACGGTCCAGGCAAAGCTCGTTTTAATATCTTGAAAGTGGCAGTGTCAATTTGTTTTACATAATCGGATAAATTGCTTAAATCATGACAAACAAAAGAAAAATTGGCTTTTTCTAACTTAATGCCTTTTAGTTTGGCAATGCGTTCTAAAGCTTTGGAATTGGTAATATCACAACCCAAACCATAAACAGTATCAGTTGGATAAATCACCAAACCACCATTTTTTAATACCTCAACTACCTTTTTTATGGAAGCTTCGCTGGGTTTGTCTTCGTATATTTTGATGAATTCGGCCATTTATTAGTTTAAAAGTTTAAAATTGTTTAATAGTTTAAAGTTGTTTTGTTAAACGGTTTTAAACCATTTTAAACAACATTAAACTATTTTATTATCCAATCACATCCAACTTGGCAAATCGAAGTAACAACTTCTTAATTCCGCCTACTTCAAATTTGATTTCGGCTTTTTTATCAGCGCCAACTCCTTCAAGGTTAATAATTTCACCTTTGCCAAAGCGCTCGTGCATTACGACATTTCCAATGGTTAGTTTACTATCAAACAAATTAGTATTGCTCGGTGCATTGCCAACAGGTTTTAATTTACGAATATTTGCTGAAGGAATGGGTTCATTATCATTTCTTTTGGGTGGTGTTCCGCCAACTGGTTTCGCTAATCTTAGCTTGGATTTATCTACGTCGCCAAAAATATCCAAATCCATGCTTGGTTTATAACGATATCCTGTATCCATCGGATTGATATATTCCAAATACTCGTCTTTGATTTCTTCAATAAATCGCGAAGGTTCGGCATCGGTGAGTTTTCCCCAACGGTAACGCGATTGTGCATAGGTTAAATACGCTTGATGTTCGGCACGCGTCAATGCCACATAAAACAAACGGCGCTCTTCTTCGAGTTCACTTCGGGTATTCAAACTCATCGCACTCGGAAATAAATCTTCTTCCATTCCGACCACGAACACATAAGGAAATTCTAATCCTTTAGCCAAATGAATAGTCATTAGTGCAACTCTATCATCATCGCCAGTGTCTTTGTCTAAATCGGTTGCCAAAGCCACATCTTCCAGAAATTCAGACAAGGCACCACGAGCACCATCAATTTCTCGTTGTCCCTCGATGAAATCTTTAATACCGCCCATCAAGGTTTCTATATTCTCAATACGAGCAATACCTTCGGGCGTTGCGTCTTTTTTGAGTTCTTGTACTAATCCTGTTTTTTTTGCCACATGTTCGGTTAACACAAAAGCATCTTGCTGTTCGTTGATAACCTGAAAACTCTTAATCATAGTGACAAAATCTTCCAACTTTTGTTTGGTTCCCGAATTGAGTTTCAAGTCAATCTTATCAATATTTTCCATGACCTCAAATAGGGAACGTTTGTAATGATTGGCAGCCACAGTTAGTTTTTCGACTGTCGTATCGCCTATTCCACGTGCCGGATAATTGATAACCCGAACCAAAGCTTCTTCATCTTTTGGATTGATAACCAACCGCAAATAACACAACACATCTTTGATTTCCTTTCGTTGATAGAATGATAATCCACCATAAATTCGATACGGAATATCGCGTTTGCGCAAGGCATCTTCCATAGCACGCGATTGCGCATTGGTGCGGTATAGAATAGCAAATTGTCCGTTACGCATTTGGTTGCGCATCTTTTGTTCAAAGATTTCACTGGCTACAAATCGGCCTTCTTCACCATCAGTAATACTGCGTTGTACTTTTATTTTGGGTCCGAAATCGTTAGCGGTCCAAACCACTTTTTCGAGTTTGGTTTTGTTTTTATCGATAATCGAATTGGCAGCTTCTACTATGTTTTTGGTAGAACGATAATTCTGTTCCAAACGATAGGTTTTCACATTGTCATAATCCTTTTGAAAATTGAGAATGTTATTGATATTCGCACCACGAAACGCATAGATACTTTGAGCATCATCGCCAACGACACAAATATTTTGAAATCTATCGGATAAGGCACGTACAATCAAATACTGCGAGTGGTTGGTATCTTGGTACTCATCTACCAAAATATATCGAAAACGGTCTTGGTACTTGGCCAACACATCGGGAAAACGGTTGAGTAATTCATTGGTTTTTAGCAATAAATCATCAAAATCCATCGCACCACTTTTGAAACATCGCTCTACATAATTTTGATAAATTTCACCCAAGCGTGGCTTTTTGCTCATGGCATCTGCTTCTTGCAATTCGGGATTATTGAAGTATGCTTTTACGGTAATTAAAGAGTTTTTATACGATGATATTCTGCCCAATATTTGTTTGGGTTTATAAACATCTTTATCCAATTGCATTTCTTTGATGATGGCCGAAATCAATCGAACGCTGTCTTGGGTATCATAAATCGTAAAGTTGGAAGGAAAGCCCAACTTATCGGCTTCGCTTCTCAGAATTCGTGCAAAAACGGAGTGAAACGTTCCCATCCAAAGATTTTTGGCTTCGGCTGCACCCACAATATCGCCGATACGCTTTTTCATTTCGCGTGCTGCTTTGTTGGTAAAGGTGAGTGCCAAAATAGAAAACGCATCCACACCCAAACTCATCAAATAGGCAATACGCACCGTCAGCACACGTGTTTTTCCAGAACCAGCACCTGCAATGATAATCATTGGGCCGTCTTTCTGAAAAACAGGTTGTTGTTGGGCTTCATTAAGTTGGGAAATGTAGTGTTGCATTAAAAAAGTACCTAAGTTTTTGAGTCGCTGAGTTGCTGAGTTTAAAAATCGTTTCGGACAAATTTAATGTTAGTTGACTTATATTGCAATATAGATTTACTATTTATTCTATTATATTTGTGAACAATTTTAGACACTAATTAACCATGAACTCAGATAAAATTTTAGAATTACTAATGTATGCTGTTCCTTCACTGATAACTGGTGGTGTAGCGTATTATTTGTTTGATAATTACTTCAAAGACCAGCAAAATACAAGACGTTGGTTGTTGCATAAAGAAAATCAAAAACATTCCTTGCCATTACGTTTGCAGGCGTATGAACGATTGGCTTTGTTTTTAGAGCGAATAAATCCGGCGAAGTTGCTGATTAGAGTAGCGCCTTTGAGTGACAACAAAGTAGATTATCAAAACCTTTTGATTCATCATATTGAACAGGAATACGAGCATAACATCACGCAACAAGTATATATTACAAGTGAACTATGGACGATGCTTTTGACTGCCAAAAACACCATCATTCAAAATATCAGAAAAACCGCTTTGGATGAAAATGTAACTACTGCTGACCAACTAAGGGAAAAAATACTAAGCAGTATGCTCGACGGACAATCGGCGAGTACTTTAGCTTTGGGTTATTTAAAAAATGAAGTTACTGAAGTTTTAGGATAACAAAAAGCCCCGATTGATTTGGGGCTTTTTATTGATTTCTATTTGGAATTAATTATCTCTAATAACATGAGCTACACCTGTTAAAGTATGATTACCTCCATTTGGATCTTGATATGTTCCACTAAAAGTCATATCCATAAACTCTCCAATAACTCCTATTTGACTTACATTAAATTGCATAGTATTAGTTGTACCAGAACCAATATAAATTCCACTACCTTCAATAATAAATTGAGGTGTTGTATAAACACCTGGAGTTAGTACGTTACTACTACCAATATAAAATTCAGTATTAATCGAGCTACCATAGACATAAAAAGAGGGATTTCCACCAAAAGAATTACCACCTGTCAATCCTCCACTAACATTTTGAGTAAAAAAAACAGTTGGATTATTATCAATTTGATAGGATATAAATTCATCAACTGCAGTACACGCTTGAAGATTACCTATAGTTGTTATAGGAGCTGTAAAATTGTAATTAATTGAATCGGTTTGTTGTAAGTTTTCTATATCAAATCCTTTCAAGGTAAATTGCGTATTACTCGGACAATAGATTTCATTAAAACTAAAACTACCATTAGTTACAGGAGAAACAGAGTAACTTCCGGCTCTATTTAGAATTACATAACCGTTAGTTACATTGGTATTATTACATTTCACTAAATTCCCAACTACGGTTGAACTTATAATCGTTTGCGAATTATTGATGACAATATTAGACAATGTAGTATTGGCGGAAAGTGGTCCGATGGAAGTAGTGTAAATAATATTACTCGAATTACAACTGTAAAAATCAGGATAAACATTTAGTACTAAAGTTTGATTTGAAGGAACCAAACCTGAAATCTGACCATTAGTATTGGTATAGCCAATTACCGGCCATGAATTTCCGTTGGCTATTAACCCTACTCCAACATTAGAAATTCCGTTACCATTAGCATCAACTATGGTAACTGTAAGGGTAACTAACGGAAAAGGCGCATCACAATTCCACCATGAAAAATGACTTACTTCACCCACATATTTGTTCCCCACTTTAGTCGCCACACCATCTTCTTTCCAATAGCCTTTTGCTTCATCAAAATGCCATAATGGAATGGAGCTTGGTGCGGTTGCTATTTGGCTATCGTCAATACGAATCGTAATTTCGGCAGTTTGTCCTTCTTTTATATTTAATTTTTGTCCGGCACTTCCGCGAAGCTCTACGTTTAACATTCCGAAGGTTTCTAAAATAGCTTCTTGATTGGTAGCAGTTTGTGCATATAACATCCCAGGCATCAGCTTATCAATATTTTCATCAGATGGTGTTAAATGAAACATGGAAACTTGAACTGGTCCAGAATAATCAGTACCATTCTCATCTTGAAACCCACCTTGGAATTTAACTTTGGTTCCCGAATAAATAGATACTTCGCTTACTACTCCAGATTGAATAGTTTCTAATGGCGCATTCGGCAGCAACATTATTTTGACATTATTTTTACCAGAAGTTGGAACCATAGCACGAGAACCGTCTATAAATCCAGTTTTCTTGGCAGTGATATATGCAAACTTTTGATAGACGTTGGCATTATTAATTATGAAAACACCGTTAACATCGGTCTGAGTAGTTGAAGTTCCGATTTTGATTTCAACATTTTGAATAGGATTATTGTCCATATCGACAATTTGACCTATAAAATCTCTTGCAACGGCACTTCCGAAGTTTTGTGCAAAGGCATCATCGTTTGGACCCGCGTTATTATTGGAATCATCATTTGGATTACAACTTGAAAAAGAAACTGCTAAAAGCAATAAACAGAAAAAGGAATGGAGATTTTTCATAATCTTTAGGTTTTATGTATTACGAAGGTAGCCAAAAATAATAAAGGTTGCGCTTATAAATACAAAAACAACCTTTTAAATGAGTAAACCGCCATTTTGAATTAGAATTCGTTTATTTAAATTTTGAAATTCCGTCTTTTAGCCATGTTAGATATTCCTTTATATCTGGTGTATAGCTAATCGGTTCGTTTAATTTTTGCTCATTCAAATCGGTTAAAACATAATACGGTTGCGTGTTGGTTTTGTAACGCGTAATGATAAAGTCAGTCCATTTATCGCCAATAGTCACTATTTCTGAACCAGTAGATTTAGAAATAAACTGTTCATTTTTTGGCAAATCGATATCTTCATCCACATATAATGAAATTAGAACCACATCATTTTTAAGATGGTATAATACTTTTTTATCAGACCAGACATTGATTTCCATCTTACGACAATTAACGCAGGCATGTCCAGTAAAGTCTAACATGATAGGTTTGTTAACCTTTTTTGCATAAGCAAAACCTTTTTCATAGTCAGTGAACGTGATAATTCCATGTTCGCCAATTTTTGCACCATCGGGCAAATCTTGCTTATTTTCGGACGTGTTTCCAAAAAATCCCATTGGGCTTTCGCTATAGGTTTGTGGCGGCGGAAACGCACTGATTAATTTTAATGGTGCACCAAATAAACCCGGTATCATATAAACGGTAAAAGCTAAAACCAACAATCCGAGTGACAATCTTCCCACAGAAATATGGGTTAGTGGGCTATCATGTGGCGTTGTTATTTTGCCCAATAAATACAAAGCCCAAGTCCCAAAAATTGCTATCCAAATGGCTAGAAAGACTTCTCTTTCTAATAAGTGTAATTGCAACACCAAATCGGCATTGGATAGAAATTTAAAGGCAAGTGCCAATTCTAAAAATCCAAGAGAAACTTTAACGGTGTTTAACCAACCACCCGATTTTGGTAAGGAATGCATCCAACTCGGAAACATGGCAAACAACATAAAGGGCAACGCTAATGCGGATGAAAAACCAAGCATTCCCACAATTGGCGCAATGCCACCTTTGGAAGCTGATTCGACTAAAAGTGTTCCCACAATGGGTCCGGTGCACGAAAAGGACACAATGGCTAAAGCCAATGCCATGAAAAGAATGCCAACAATTCCGCCTCTATCGGCTTGTTTATCAACCTTGTTTGCCCAAGAATTGGGTAACATGATTTCGAAAGCGCCAAGGAATGAAACTGCAAAAACAATTAACAGCAAGAAGAAAAACACATTAAACCATGGATTGGTAGACAAAGCATTCAGCGCATCGGCACCAAAAATGGCAGTTATCGCTAAACCCAAAACCACATAAATGGCAATGATAGAAATTCCATATACTATTGCATTGCGTTTTCCTTGTGCTGGATTTTTACTTTGTTTGGTAAAAAAGCTAACCGTCATGGGTATCATTGGGAAAACACAGGGTGTTAACAAAGCGGCAAAACCGCCTAAGAAAGCTAAAAAGAAAATAGTCCACAATCCTTTATCTTCTGCTTTTTTTGGTGCTGTAGTTTCGGTAACTGTTGCTGGTTTTACTGCTACAGGAGCTATTTGTGTAGTATCAACCTTAGCTGTATCAGTACTTGAAACAGGTTGAATAAAAGTTGATGCTTCAACTTTTGGTAATTGAAAAGTAAAGGTATTATCGCCATTAATACAAACATCTTTACAGACTTGAAAATCAATTTTGGCTTTAATAGAAGTAAGTTTTGGATTCGTTATTTTAATTTTCTGAATAAAAGTAACCTTCTTTTCAAAATAATATTCGTCCACTTCAAAGACATCGTTGTATTGTTTTTTATAGTCACTTTCATTTGTCTTTCCTACCAATTCGTAGTTTCCTTTGGAATTTTCAAATTTAAATTCGGCTGGTAATGGTCCATTTTCAGGGGTAAATTGAGAGTACAAATGCCAACCTTCATCAATCTTACCATTCATTACCAAATTGAATTCGGAATCGGATAGTTGCTCTACTTTAGAAGTCCATTTTACTGGTTTTACGATTTGAGCATTGGCATTGGCTGTAGCCAAAAAAATCAAAAGAAAAAAAAGTACTTTCTTCATTAGGTTGTATAATTTATTTTTAAAATTCTAGTTGTCGTTTTGGTTACTTTAAAACGTTCGTCCTGCCTAGTTCCAACAACCCAAACAATTTGATTATCCGAACACAAAAGCCACGTATTTGATTTGTCTAGTAAAGAAAATTTTTCGTCTTTAAAAAACTTACTGAGCTTCTTTTTACCATTCATCCCAAAAGGGAAAAACCAATCACCTTCTTTCCAACGGCGAAGGGTTAACGGAAATTGTAATTTTTCCTTGTCGACAAAGATAGTATGACTGGAAGGATTAGAAATGTCATCCACAGTACAAAACGTAAGATTTAAGGGAATTTTAACTTCATTTTGTTCTTTTTGTATCCAATAAACCACATCGTTTGAAATCTCTTGCTTTGAAAACAATAGCAATGTTTCTCTGTTTTTTAATAGCGAATGCGTCTCAGAATGTACTTGTTTTCCCGATTGTGCGTGGATTAAATCATAAACGGAACTCCAATCAGAAAAACCAAAGGGTTGCAACCAATCAAACAAATAGGACTTATAATTTTCGTATTTCAATAGTTTTAATAAGTCGATTGAAATTTGGTTTTCGTTTTTGGTCACTACTTTTGAATACAAACTTTTTGAAGCGTCTGCTGCCATTGATTGTTTTTGTTTTAAATGACTAAGAGTGTTTTCAAACGAAGCCAATAAACTCGGATTAATTTCCTTTACTATTGGGATAACATCGTGACGGAATTTATTTCGCAAGTATTTATCCGAAGCATTACTGCTGTCTTCACGCCAAGCAATCTTGTTTTCCTGTGCATACGCTTCAATTTCATTTCTGGAAAAAGGCAATAAAGGTCGGATGATTTTATCATTTTGTTCCGGAATTCCAGTCAATCCTTCTAAACCAGAACCACGAGTAAAATTGATTAAAAAAGTTTCTAAACTATCATCTAGATGATGAGCCGTTAGTATGTAATCGAAACCTTTTTCTTTTAGTTGTTCATAAAACCAATCATAGCGAAGTTCTCTTGCAGCAACCTGAATGGAAACTTTCATTTCTTTGGCATAACCCTTTGTATCAAGATGTCCAACCGACCATGGAATTAAATATTTATCGCCATATTTCATAACAAATCTCATATCATCATCGCTTTCTTTTCCTCGCAATTGAAAATTACAATGCAACATAGCAAAAGGATAACCCACCTGTTGGAATAAATGTACCAAAACCATACTATCGATGCCACCACTTACGGCAATAAAAAACCTGCTTTTTAGCAAAAAAGGGAAGTTGGCAATGATGTGATTTTGGAATTTTGTAAGCATAGTCAAAAGTAGTAATTATTTCTATTGAAGTACCTCAAACATCGCTTTGGCTTTCAACAAACATTCGTCATATTCCAGTTCGGCAATGGATTGTGCCGTAATGGCGCTTCCCACAGAAAAGGAAACATAGTTTTCTGTGGCATTGTATAAAATACTTCGGATGACCACATTGAAATCAAAATCATGGGTTGGAGTAAAATAACCCACAGCACCGCTATACAAACCCCGTTTGGTTTCCTCTAATTCTTCAATGATTTTCATGGCGGAGATTTTGGGCGCTCCCGTCATGCTTCCCATAGGAAAAGTAGTTTGAAGGTTGTCGATAGGTGATGTTGTGCTTTCTACATTGGAAATCACTGTAGAAATCATTTGGTGCACTTGTTTAAAAGTATAAACGCCACACAACTCTTCCACTTCTACAGATCCTTTGGTGGCGGTATGCGATAAATCATTTCGAACCAAATCCACAATCATAATGTTTTCGGAACGTTCTTTTGGATTTTGTTCCAACTCTTTTTTCGAATTTTCATCTAAAATTGGATCTCCAAATCGTTTTGCGGTGCCTTTTATGGGTTGGGAAATTATTTTATTTCCTTCTTTTCTCAAATAGCGTTCGGGTGAAGCGCAAAGCAAATAATGTTGATTATTTTTAAAGAAAGTAGCAAAGGGTGGTTTAGAAATGCTGTTGAGTTTCTGATAGATATCTGAAGGGTCAATCGTTGCATTTTCGGCATAAAATTCCATACAAAAATTAGCTTCATAGATATCACCACGATGAATGTGTTCGAGCATTGAACGTACTTTTGAAAGATAACTTCCTTGGGAAATGCGTTGTTTTATTATAGTAGGTTGCGGGTTGTGGGTTGCGGGTCGCGGATTTTGAATTTCTTCAAAATCGCTTTCAATCTCATCATCGCATAAATACAAGTAATGCATTTCGAGTTCGTTTCCATTTAAAAAAAACAACTTCTTGGGTTGGAAGAAAAACAAATCGGGGAAATGCAGACCATCAAAATTGTTGGAATGCAATTTCTCAGTATCGTTTTTTAAATCATACGATAAATAGCCGAAAAGCCAATCTTTGGTTTGTTGCTGGTATTGTTTTAAGTCGTCAAAAGCATTGAGGTAATCGGTTTTAATAGCTGTAAAAGCATCCACGGCAAGCGCGCTGTCAAAGCTGGAATATTTTTGAGGATAATCATTGGAATCTAAAAAAATAATTTCCCTAAATTGTTGTGACCAATGTAATAATTGGCTTTTGAATACTTCTGGATTTTCAATTTTTTTCGAAATAACGGTTCTCAATTTCCTATGTTTTTTTTTATCGCACTCAAAATTACGATAAAAATAATTCTAACTGTTAAAGTAAAAAACCAAAATTTTTGGCACGCTTTTTAGTAGGAGTTAAGAAAGTAAGTAACCCAAAATTCATTTATCCATTATTGATAGAAAATTACACTGACCTTATTGAAAAATAAATACCAGAGTGGTAATCTATTAATAACTATTTAAATTGAATGTAAAATGAAACAAGTATCAAAATTGGGTTTGGCAGTACTCCTACTTGGATTTGCCTTTGCGTGTAAACAAGCTACTTCTTCAGATGAAGCGAGTGCTGAAACGGCTGCTGACAGTGTCAGTGTTGAAACTACTTCCTCCAATGCAGCTGTAGTAAAAAAAGAAAGTAATCGAAAATTTGTTCGAACGGCCGATTTAAAATTCAAAGTGAAAAATGTAGCCAAATCGACCTACTCCATTGAAAACATAGTGGCAAAAAATGGTGGCTTTGTAACGTTTACAGATTTAAAAAGTACCATCAACGAAAAATCGGAAACCAAAATCAGTCAGGACAGCACTTTAGAAACGATTCGATTTACGGTTGATAATACCATCACATTAAGAGTTCCAAATACCCAATTAGACACCGTTTTAAAATCGATGGTAAAAGAAGTGGCATTTCTTGACAGCCGATTGATTAAAGCCGATGATGTGGCTTTGCAACTCTTATCGAATAAAATGGCACAAAAAAGATTGACCTCGCATCAAAAACGATTGGAAAAAGGAATTGATACCAAAGGCAAAAAATTAAATGACATTACCAATGCCGAAGATAAAGTTTTAGACCGAGAAACTGAAAGTGATGAAACCATCCTAAAAAACCTCAGCTTAGAAGATCAAGTAAATTTTAGCACGGTGACTTTATATTTATATCAAAGAGAAAGCGTGGTGCAAGAAATGGTAGCCAATGAAAAAAGTATCAATGCTTATCGACCTCATATTGGCCTGCAAGTCTGGGATAGTTTAAAAACCGGTTGGTTTATGTTTGAAGCGATTATTGCATTTATAGCGCAACTTTGGTCTATTATTGTACTTATTATTTTAGGACTATTTATCTACAAAAAGTATTTGAAAAAATAAGTTTAGCTAATTGAAAAAGAAATATAATTAGCTTTTATCTTTTCATTATTTTTAAATGAGCTCAATCTTCATTGGGCTCTTTTCTTTTAAATATAGTTTTATATATTTGTTTCAAACTAAATCAAAATCAAAACTATGTCCATATCCAATCTTTTTAGAAAAAAATCAACTAGTGTTATCCTAAAAGAGGGAGGTGATGGTGAACATAGTGGATTAAATAAAGTTTTAACTGTAAAAGATTTAACCTTCTTTGGTATAGCAGCCATTATAGGTGGTGGAACCTTTAGTGCTATTGGAAACGCTTGTTTTTCAGCTGGACCAGGAGTTATTTTTCTTTATGTTATTTGTGCTATTGCTTGCGGATTTACCGCCATGTGTTATGCCGAGTTTGCTTCACGTGTTCCAGTTTCGGGTAGTGCCTATACTTATGCCTATGTCTCTTTTGGCGAAATTTTCGCTTGGATTATTGGTTGGGCCTTAATCATGGAATATTCGATTGGAAATATTTATATTGCATTTTCGTGGAGTGGTTATTTTACTAATTTATTGGAAACTTTTGGGATTCATTTGCCAGCATGGCTTACTATCAACTACCAATCGGCACACGATGCTATAATAGCGAACAAGTTAGGTGAAGGTTTTAACGCTTGGAACACCGCTCCAATGGTTAGTGGTTTGCGAATCATATTTGATTTACCCGCAGTATTGATTAATATATTGATTACCTATTTGGTATATCGGGGTACTAAGGAATCTAGAAACATCAGTAACTTGATGGTGTATATCAAGTTGGCAATCATTGTTTTGGTAATTGTTGTCGGTGCTTTTTATATTGATATTGACAACTGGACACCGTTTATGCCCAATGGTTTTGGAGGTGTTATGGGTGGTGTTTCAGCAGTATTTTTTGCCTATATTGGCTTTGATGCCGTATCAACTTTAGCCGAAGAAAGTAAAAACCCACAACGCGACTTACCTAAAGGGATGATCAACTCCCTAGTAATATGCACTGTTGTTTATATTATTTTGGCTTTGGTCATTACTGGAATGGTATCGTACACGCTACTTGGAGTGAGTGATCCTTTGGCAGAAATCTTTGCTTTAAAAGGGGTAAAATGGATGTTGTTTATAGTTTCTATTGCAGCAGTAGTAGCCATGACTAGTGTCTTGTTAGTATTCCAAATGGGACAACCACGCATCTGGATGACGATGAGTCGCGATGGATTAATGCCAAAGAAGTTTGCAGAAATTCACCCAAAATACAAAACACCTGGATTTGCCACTATAGTAACTGGATTGGTGGTTGGCATTCCGATATTTTTTACCGATGAAAATTTTGTGCTCGACTTCACGAGTATCGGAACTTTATTTGCTTTTGTATTAGTCTGTGGTGGTGTTTTAATGCTTTCGCCACAAAGTGAAGCTGAACTTGCAGAACAGGCAACTAAAGGGAAATTCAGAATTCCTTATATCAATTCAAAATATATTTTTCCAGTACTTTGTTTAGCGGCCTTTGGAATGGTACAATACTATTTGCCCACTTTCTTTCCGGATACTTTTAGTTATTCCGATAGCTTTTTTGCTACCAATGTTCCTATGGTACTATTTATTGCATTATGCATAGTAATGGCAGTCTTGGCATTTCTTAAAAATCTGTCGCTTATTCCTTTACTGGGTCTTATCTCTTGTTGTTATTTGCTAACCGGTATGGCGGTGTCCAACTGGCAATGGTTTGGTATTTGGCTTCTTATTGGATTAGTTTTATACTTCCTGTATGGCTACAAAAACAGTAAACTGACTACATAATTCCAAAAAATAATGCCGAATGTTTAGGATTTTTTATTTCCAAATTCTAAAATTTACTTTGAATTCTTTCTTTTGAATAAGAGAGCGCCAATCAATAAATAATAAAGCACTTAATAATAAAATCCCAAATACTATACTCAAAAAAGATTGCCATGAAAAAACACCTTGGAGTATCTTTTCAGCGTTCTCTGTACCATATTTTCCGAAAAGAACTAAGACTGTATCACTAGTAAATTTGCCCACGAAGAAAGCTGGAATAATATATAGTGGTCTTAATTTTGCCATTCCTGCTGCTACAAACAAAGGCGTTGTTGGCAAAGGCAATAAAGAATAAGCTATGATTACCATTTGACTTTTCCATCCTTTTTCTTTCAAAACTTTACCTAAAAACTGAACATCCTCATTTTTGTCTGGGTTGAAAATACTGCCCGCAATTCGAGGAATATAGAGCGTTAGCACATATCGTCCAAGAATTGAACCAGCCACTCCAATTAAAATGACTAGCCAGACATTTAATTTAAAAACTATTTGCAAAAATACCATGATGGTAAAAGCTGGAGGAAATGGAAAAGGAACAACATCAAAAAAAAAGGCACCTAAAAAAACTAACGCATATTGCCACCACATAATAACTCGTTTTAAGAATGATAAAAACCATTTGAGAAAATGAATAGATTATAGTACTTTCTAGTACTTAATTTAAACCTATATTGGAAAAACCCTTTTTGATTGAAAAATCTGTTAGTTAATTTGTTTAATTGCACTCCAAAAAAATACCCAAGAAAAGTAATAACTTGGGAACTCTTTTATTTCTTCTTTTTAGACTTCTTTTTCTTTTTAGCACTTACCTTAGCTTTTTTGGGTTTTTCTTTTTTCTTTTCTTTTTCTTTTTTGGCTTTTGCTTTGGCTTTTTCCTTAGCTTTCTCTTTTTTAGCTTTTTCTTTCTTTTTCTCGGCTGCTTTTTTTGATTTCGCTTTTTCTTTCTCTTTTTTTACTTTTTCTTTGTCTTTATCATTCCAAGTTATGGTGTTCTTGTCATTACTGACATCTGTTTGGTCACTATCGTTATCAATAGGTACAATATCAATAACTTCTTCAGTTATACTGATCATTGTCACTTCTTCAACAGGTGTAAATTCAGTTTCTGTGATAGCACCATTTGCAATAGAAGGTTTTTCTCGCATTGCTGGTGTTGTCGGTGTTGACTTTTGTCTAACTGGTGTTGCTCTTTTAATCATACTGCTATTTTTATTTCAATGTTGCTAGAATGTTAATTAATTGTAAACAAATATACGATATAAAACAATACTATAATGTTAAGTTTTTCGAGTCGGTTAAAACTTAACATTGGAAATCAAATAAATACTTAATAAAATAACCCAATTACCTACTTAACTTTCCCATCTGTACTATATTTACTAATCTGATTTGAAAACTACACATCAAAATATTTCATATCTTTACTCTACAAACCTTTAAACCAAACCCTTATGAAAACCACTATAAGAAACATCGCTGCAGTGATTATCGGATTATTGATAGGTATTGCGGTGAATATGATGATTATCTTGATGGGACCATCCATCATTCCATCACCCGATGGCATTGATGTTACCACTACAGAAGGATTACAGGCATCGATGCATCTTTTAGGACCAGAGCATTATATAATGCCATTTTTGGCGCATGCGCTGGGCACCTTTATGGGCGCACTATTGGCTGCTGCTATTGCGGTAACCCATCGTTTTAAAATTGCTTTAGGAATTGGTTTGGTGTTCCTTGTGGGTGGCTTTTATATGGTATTGATGTTGCCATCGCCAGTTTGGTTTTCGGTACTGGACTTGTTTGTGGCTTATATCCCCATGGCCTATTGGGCTGGAAAAATTATTGATAATAGAACTGATAGTGGTAATTCATTTGGTGCTGTATTGTAAAATAGTGAATTAGAAAGCATATAAAAGAAAACCACAAGCGATATTAATTTAGAAAATATTTCTACTTTTTACTCTTTTAGTAACACCTTGATAACAATAATATTATACTTTTTTTTTTGTAATTTTAATTCAAACAAAACATCATGAATATTTATTGGTTTATTGTATTTGGAGTAAGCATTTTAGCTATTGCTTTAGTTGTGTTTCTTATTAAAAGAAACTTGAAAGATGAAAAAGAATTGGAAACATTTCTTAACAATGAAGGCGAGATAGAAAACATAGAGGAGGACGAGGTAAATAACCCAACTTAAAAAAACAATTTCTATATACAGTTTAATATGCTAACAACTCTAACAACTTGCTTTCAAAACGGTCTTTAGGAAGGTACTGGTCTTCTAAAGCTTTTACAAACGGAATAGCGGTTTCAATACTACCTACTCTGCGCACAGGTGCATCGAGATGTTCAAAACAGTGCTCCATTAACATCGCAGATATATCACTAGCAATCCCACCAAACAAAGTGTCTTCTTGCAGAATAATTACTTTGTTGGTTTTCTTTACAGATGCAAAAATAGTATCAGTATCTAAAGGTTGTAAACTTCTTAAGTCAATAAGATCAGCACTCACTTGAGGATTTTTGGTTAAAGTTTCTAATGCCCAATGAACTCCTGCTCCAAAAGAAATAATAGTTACTTGTGTTCCTTCTTTCAATAGCGCCGCTTTCCCAAAAGGAATGGTATAATAATCCGAAGGTACGTCTTGATAAACGGAACGATATAACTGTTTGTGTTCAAAATACATAACCGGATTTGGGTCGTTGATGGCGGTGTTTAATAATCCTTTGGCATCATAGGGAAAGGCAGGATAGACTACTTTTAGTCCGGGTGTTTTAGTAAACCAGGCTTCGTTTGTTTGCGAATGAAACGGCCCTGCTTGCGTACCACCACCACAAGGCATGCGCACTACTACATCGGCTTTTTCGTTCCAACGGTAATGTTGTTTTGCTAAAAGATTGACTATTGGGTTAAAACCAGAGGAAACAAAATCGGCAAATTGCATTTCAACTATTGCTTTGAAACCGTTGATGGATAAGCCATTGGCGGCAGAAACTATAGCACTTTCACAGATAGGTGTGTTACGAACACGGTCTTTGCCAAACTGCTCCACAAAACCATCCGTAATTTTAAATGCACCGCCATATTCGGCAATATCTTGTCCCATAATAACCAAGTTCTCATGGCGCTCCATAGACTGGCGCAAGGCATTAGAAATAGCATCGACCACACGGATATTCTCCACTGCATCGCTAGGGATGACAGCTTCAAATTCGTAAGGTTCATACATGTCAGTCAGCTCTTCGACTAAGTCAGCAACACATTCTGGTTCTGCTTGTGTAATGGCCCAGTGCTCATCAATTTCTGCTTTGAGAGTCGCATTTATTATTTCATCCTCCTCTTGGGATAATACACTAACGCGAAGTAAATAGTCTCTATAGTTAGCTATTGGATCTTTTATAGCCCACATTTCCATTAGTTCTTGTGGGACATATTTTGTACCACTCGCCTCTTCATGTCCGCGCATTCTAAAGGTCTTAAACTCTAATAAAACCGGACGAGGATTATCCACCATAGACGCTTTTAGTTCGGATATTTTAGAATAAACCTCTAGGATATTATTACCATCTATGATATGGCTTTCCATTCCATAACCAATGCCTTTATCAGCAAGGTTTTCGCAACGGTATTGCTCATTTGTAGGAGTCGACAAACCATAGCCGTTGTTTTCAATGACAAACAGCACAGGCAATTCCCACACGGCAGCTATGTTCAACGCTTCATGGAAATCTCCCTCAGAAGTAGCGCCTTCACCCGTGAATACGGCTGTTACTTTTCCGTTTTTTTTAAGTTTATTGGCTAAAGCAATCCCATCGGCAACTCCCATTTGAGGTCCCAAATGCGATATCATTCCAATGATATTGAACTCTTGTGTGCCAAAGTGAAACGAGCGGTCGCGCCCTCTGGTAAAGCCCGTTTTCTTCCCTTGCCATTGCGAAAATAAGCGGTGTAACGGAATATCTCTTCCTGTAAAAACCCCCAAGTTTCGGTGCATCGGTAAGATGTACTCGTCTTTACCCAAGGCAGCCGTTATTCCCACAGAGATAGCTTCTTGCCCAATACCTGAAAACCATTTGGATACTTTGCCTTGACGTAATAGAATGAGCATTTTCTCCTCTATCAATCTGGGTTTTAGCAGTCTTTTATATAAGTTCAATAACTGGATGTTGGATAACTCTTTTCTATCAAAGTTCATGCTAATTTGTTGTAATATTAAGTCGCTCAAAAGTACTAAAAAGTGTTTAGTTATTTAGCAAATAAAGTAGAGAAAATAGAGAAAAGAAAATAGAGAAAGGACAATAAACTTTGAATAAATAAAAATGCTATTTAAAGTGATTAATTGTGCATAACTATGATTTTATATATTTATAAATTCGTTACATTTGTAGCTATGATTGGATTTTTTTCAACCTGCCTGTCGGCAGACAGGTTTAAGTTATTAACAAAAAAGTTTTAGTATGCAACAAATCCCTAGTGTTGACTTACGTGATTTCCTGTCGGATGAGCCGGCACGTAAACAAAAGTTTGTAAATGAAATCGGAAGGGCTTATGAAGATATTGGCTTCGTAGCTTTAAAAGGTCATTTTTTAGATGACAAATTAGTTGGAGATTTATATTCGGAAGTGCGCAACTTCTTTGGACTTCCATTGGAAACCAAAGAGAAGTATGAAATTCCTGGTATAGGTGGACAACGCGGTTATGTTTCATTTGGAAAAGAACATGCCAAAGGACGTTCGGCTGGAGACTTAAAAGAATTTTGGCATTTTGGACAATATGTTAGCAAAGATTCAAAATATGCTAACGAATACCCAGATAACGTAACTGTTTCTGAATTACCTCATTTTAACGAAGTGGGCAAAATAGCATACCAAATGCTTGAAAAAACAGGTATTTATGTGTTGAGAGCGTTGGCGTTGTATCTTGGTTTGGATGAATTTTATTTTGATAATTACATCAAAGACGGTAACAGCATCCTAAGACCTATTCACTATCCGCCCATTACCGATGAGCCACAAGATGGTGCTGTGCGTGCGGCTGCTCATGGTGATATTAACTTGATTACGCTTTTGATGGGCGCACAAGGAAAAGGATTACAAGTACAAAATCATAATGGCGACTGGATTGACGCAATGGCACAACCCGACGAGTTAATGATTAATGTCGGTGATATGTTGTCTCGTCATACGAACAATAAATTAAAATCTACTATTCATCAAGTGGTTAATCCGCCAAGAGAATTGTGGGGAACATCGCGTTTTTCTATTCCGTTTTTTATGCATCCTGTGAGTGATATGCCATTAAACTGTTTAGAGAAATGTATTGATGATAAAAATCCGAAAGGATTTGAAGACATCACGGCAGGTGAATACTTAGATGAACGGCTTGTAGAACTAGGGTTGAAGAAAAAGTAAAGCTTTCAAAATTACTTTTATTAAAATTCCAAATTCCAATTTTTCTGGGGTTTGGTTTTTTATTTAGAACACAGATTTAAGAAATTAAAAAAATAAAATTTAAATCGAGGTTTTAAAAAAATTAAAATTATGACTAAAAACTTTCCACATCAGGAGTTAACAAAATCAATTATAGGACTTTATTATGATGTCAATAATGAGTTAGGTTATGGATTTATGGAAAAAGTCTATCATAATGCAATGCTAATAGAACTTAAAAAAAGAGGTTTTGAAATTGACAACCAAAAGAAACTAAATGTTTTATACAAAAATGAAATTGTTGGAGAGTATGTGCCAGATATCATAGTAAATAATAAAGTAATTCTTGAATTAAAAACTGTGGAATACCTTCTTGATATACATGAAAATCAATTATTAAATTATCTAAAAGCAACTGATTGTGAAGTTGGAATAATTTTAAATTTTGGTAAGGATCCACAATTCATAAGAAAGATATTTACAAATGATTTAAAAAAGAACAAAATCTAACAATTTTTTAAATTTTCTAAATCTGTGTTCCAAAAATTATAAACAATGGACTTACAAGAACAATTAAAAAAACTTTTTCCAAACCACGAACCAACTTCCGAAAAAGAAGCCGTTGAAATAAAAAATCACGAGCTTTTTATTCAGTCAACACCCATAATTTGCAAATATGAAAAGCGAAAAGGTAAAGCTACGACCATCATTGAAGCATATGAAGGTAGTGATGAAGATTTTAAAATATTAGCCAAAGAAATAAAAACAAAACTGAGTGTTGGTGGTACTTTCAAAGATGGAGCTATCATCATTCAGGGCGATTACCGCGATAAAATAATGAAACTGTTACAAGATAAAGGTTTTAAAACAAAACGAGTTGGTGGATAAACTAGTATTCAGTTATCAGTATTTAGTGGTCAGAAACTTGAAACTATAAACCACAAACTATCAACAAAAAAAACAATGATACAATCATCCGAATTAATACTAAACCCAGATGGCAGTGTATACCACTTAAATCTGAAACCCGAAAATATTGCGCGCGATATCATCTTTGTGGGCGATCAAAATAGAGTAGAAAAAATAACACAGTTCTTTGATAGTATTGAATTTTCTGCCCAAAAGCGCGAATTTAAAACGCAAACAGGTTATTTCAAAGGCAAAAAAATAACAGTAATGTCCACCGGAATTGGTCCAGATAATATCGATATTGTTATGAACGAATTGGATGCCTTAGTGAATATTGATTTGGAAACTCGTAAACCAAAAACCAATTTAACTTCATTAAATATTATTCGGATAGGAACTTCGGGTTCGTTACAAGCCGATATTCCATGCGATAGTTTTGTGATGAGTAAGTTTGGATTGGGTTTAGACAATATGCTTCGCTCCTATTTGATTGACAACATCACCGAAAAGAACATGGAAGATGCTTTTATCAAACAAACTGATTGGGATATGAGAAAAGGCAGACCATATGTAATTGGTTGTTCTATAACACTTGAGAAACGCATGGAAAGCAATGAAATTCACAAAGGATTTACAGGAACTGCTGGCGGATTTTATGGCCCTCAAGGGCGAGTTTTACGTTTAGATATTCAAGACAACAAACTGAATAGCAAAATGGATGCTTTTGAATTTGAAGGTATAAAAATGACCAATTTAGAGATGGAAACTGGGGCTATTTATGGCTTGGGCAAACTATTGGGGCATGAATGTTTATCATTAAATGCCATCATTGCCAATAGAGCAACAGGAACATTTAGTGACGATCCTTATAAAGCGGTAGATGCCCTAATTCAGTATACTTTGGGAAAATTGGCAGAATAATTTTTTGAAGCTAATTCCCGCTTTCGCCTTTATCTCGCTCCGTAAACTACGCGAGGATATCGGCTCTATCGGGGCTAAAAATAACAACCCATGAATCTAACTATTGAAACAAACCGATTACTATTACGACCTCTGAAACTATCAGATGCCGAACCCATGTTTGCTATGGATAAAAATCCTGAAGTTCATAAATACCTTTGGCAAAATCCAACACAAACCATTGAAGAAACAATCAAAATTATTGAATTTGTTCAAGGACAATATGAAAGAAACAACATTGGTCGTTTTGCAACTATTTTAAAAGAAACCGGAGAATTCATTGGCTGGACAGGCATTAAATTTGTAGATGACCATGTTGAAAACGGGAACACTAATTTCTATGATTACGGATATCGTTTGAATGAAAAGTTTTGGAACAAGGGTTATGCCACAGAAGCATCGATTGCATGGCTTGATTATGGATTTAACCAAATGAACATTGACAAAATAAATGCATATACGCATCATGATAATGGTGCTTCCAATCATATTCTACAAAAAGTTGGAATGAATTTCATGGAAGATTATTTAGATAAAGATGGCGTTTTATGGAAATGGTGGCAATTATTACGTACGAAGTATGAAATAAATGGTACAAGTATAAATCTTAATACTTAATACTCCAATCTTAATACAATAATAAATGAAAACAATAAAAATAGCTGGTGTTCCAGAACATTTCAATTTGCCTTGGCATTTATGTATTGAAAATGGTGAGTTTGAACAAGTCGGTATTGATTTACAATGGACAGATGTACCAGAAGGCACAGGCAAAATGTGTCAATTACTTCGCGATGGCGAAACAGATATTGCGGTGATTTTAACAGAAGGAATAGTAAAAGATATAATTGGAGGCAATCCAAGTTCGATAGTACAAGTTTATGTAGAAAGTCCTTTAATCTGGGGAATTCATGTGGCAGCGAACTCTAAATACCATTCGATGAGTGATTTAAAAAACACCAAAGGGGCCATTTCTCGCTATGGTTCAGGTTCCCATTTGATGGCCTATGTCAATGCCCAAAATCAATCCCGAATGATATCGGGATGGAATACTAACAATCTGCAATTTGAAATCGTCAATACCATTGATGGCGCAGTAGAAGCTCTGGCAAATGGAAAGGCAGATTATTTTATGTGGGAACGTTTTATGACTCAACCATTGGTAGATAAAGGTATTTTTCGTCGTATTGCCGAATGTCCAACTCCATGGCCCTGCTTTGTCATTGCGGTGCGAAATGAGTTTTTAGAACACAACGAGCAAACGCTTTCCCTCATTCTTGCTATTATTAATAACACAACAATAGAATTCAAAGATATTCCAAGTATCGATAGAACTTTGGCCTCCAAATACTATCAAAAAATTGACGATATTCAGGAATGGTTGTTATTAACCAAATGGTCACAAAAACCAATCGAAGAAAAAGTGTTAAACAATATTCAAAATCAACTCTTTGACCTAAAGATTATAGATAAAAAAGTTACTTTTGCTGAAATAGTAAAAGCCATTTAGCTTTTGCCATTGGCAATATGATGGAATTTGATAATATTTCTTTTCAAAAACTAGAAGAAAAATTCAGGATAAAAAGTCCCTGGGATTTGATAATCATTTTTGTCTTAAATATACTTATCACCATCCCCATTTTTATTATTGCCCATCAAAATTTAATTATACTTGAGTGGGCATATCACGTTGATAGAATATTATTGTTTCTAGCCATTTTACTGGGAATACAGTATGTTTTACAATTAATGAGAAAAGTGACTTTAATATCTATAATTCTGTATCTTATTATGTTGGTTTACGGTTCACTATCAGATAAATATGGATTTGAAAGTGTCTTTGAGGATTATCGGTCGATGTTATACACCATGAATGATGATCCTTATCCACAGGATATTATTATCTCTAAATTAATGCCTTTCCCTAATAAATCTAAAATTTTAGATGCTGTTGAATATCAAAACCCAAAAGTGAGAGATTTTGCTTTTATGGCTATTAATAAACATTTCAAAAAAATTAAAGGGTACAATGACTATTTTACTATCATACAATCGTTTGCGATTTTCAAAGAAATAAATGGTAACTGGAATTATGTTAGCGATCCGAAAGGTCATGACTATATTGCTAAAGCTACAGAATCGCTAAAATATCTTTCGGGTGATTGTGATGATCATTCGATTTTAATGGCTACTTGTATAAAATCTATTGGTGGAACTACTCGATTAATTCATACCAAAGGACATATTTATCCAGAAATCTATATCGGTAATAAAATAGATTTGGAACACATCAACTACTTAATAAAAAAAGAACTTTTCCCTCAAGAAAGCAAAAATAAAGGTATCCATTATCACATTGATGAACGAGGTAATATTTGGCTCAACTTAGATTATACTGCTAAATATCCTGGTGGTCCATTTATGAACGAAGAAATTCTTGGAGCACTCACTTTAGAGTAAAGTTGAAAAAATACTGAAAACTAATTGGTATTTACTAGATAATTATTAGTAATTTATTTTTATATTCGTTTTCAAATAAAAAAAGCTGTAATGAAAAAATTATATTGTGCATTCCTCCTACTACCAATAACCATATACGCTCAAGAAAATACAAATACTGTACTTCAAAATAAAAAGAATGAGTTCCGTGTAGATGTTTTGTCGGCTATAGTCTATACCAAAGCGAGTTTGAGTTATGAACGATTTTTTGCTAACGATTTTTCAACGGGTTTTAATGTAAATTTTTCTAATAGCAATAAGCTTAATGAAGATTTTGATAACGGATACCGAAACAATGTTCCAAAATTTGAATTCAATCCCTACATCAGATATGCATTATCTAAAAGTAAATCGCGTTATTATTTTGCAGAAATCTTTGGCTCCTATAATGGAGGTGATTATAAAGAGATTGTTAGGGTATCTGGCATGGCACAACCCGATTATTATACTACTCAAAAATCAAAATATACCGATTTTGGTTTGGGAGGTAGTTTAGGGTACAAAATGTATTTTAAAGATAGTATAGCCTTAGAATTTATTGTCGGATTTGGTTCAAATCTTACCAATCGCGACAAAAGTCCAGATGTAATTTCAAGAGTAGGTTTAAATTTAGGATATCGATTTTAATTCAAAAGAAAATGAAAAAATTACACTATACAGTTCTGATAACAATTGCCATTTTAGTATCTAATTGCGACACCAATGATGATGGTTTCTACAATAATGTATTTATAGATGTTCCTAATTTAGTCACTATTGAAACTCCAACTGCAACGTATTCTGTTGGTCAAAAGTTATATGTTTCTTCTCAATTTCCTAGAATCTTGAATGATGGTGCACTTATAGATATTTTTCAAACTACAGGAGCAAATGAATTTGTATTTTCCTATGTTATAGAAAAACAAATCAATGCAACAGATTGGGAACTAGTAACTGTAAATGACAGTCAGTTAGACATAGTAAAAGGAAATGCTCAAAATGGTTCATATGTATATGCTATTTGTGAATATAACACCGTATCAGGTCTCTATGAATACCGCGTTGGGTTTCCATTATTATCAACAGGAATCTATCGTATGAGTTTTGGTTATAATAGTGACTCTGTAAGTTCAGTCGAATTGCGTTCATTGAGTCCAGCTACACGCTTAATACTCAACATTAATTCAACAATTACTGGGCTTGATGGAAATGGTTTTTATAACTTTACAGTAAACTAAATTACCATTTAATTTCTTTTTTTCCAAGCCATTTTAAGTAATCATTTGTTTTACTAAAATGTTGGTTCCCAAACCAAAACCCACGATTAGCACTTAATGGTGATGGATGTCCGGTTTCTAAAACATGATGTTTAGTTCTGTCAATGTTTTTGCCTTTCTTTTTGGCAAATCCACCCCAAAGTAAAAATACCACGTTCTCTTTTTCTTCCGAAATTTTCCGTATAACAGCGTCGGTAAATGTCTCCCAACCCTGATTTTGATGACTACCCGCTTCACTTTCTCTAACCGTTAAAGTTGCATTGAGCAATAAAACACCTTGATTAGCCCAACGTTCTAAATTACCCGAATTTGGAAATGGTAAATCCAAATCTCTCTGAATTTCTTTAAAAATATTTATTAAAGAAGGTGGAAAAGAAATGCCTTCATTCACCGAAAAACACAATCCGTTGGCCTGACCTAAACCATGATACGGATCTTGACCAATGATGACCACTTTTACTGCATCAAACGGACAATGATTAAAGGCGGAAAAAATAGTATCTGCTTTTGGAAAACAACTATATGTTGCATATTCCAATTTCAAAAATGAAATAAGTTCTTGAAAATAAGATTTTTCAAATTCATTTTTTAGTACATCATGCCAAGAAAAATGTAATTGAATTAACATCTCATAAAATTTTATCAAAAATAACATTTTCTATAACAATATGGAAGGCAACCTTTGTAACTTTGAACCATAGATACTAATTTGATGATATCGATTACCACTAAAACATTACAAGACTTAGAGTTTAACACCGTTTTGCAAACCGTTTCAGATGCATGTAACACTGAAATAGGAAAACAAAAAGCATTAGAAATCGTTCCATTTAACAACAAGGAAAATCTAATGAATGCCTTGCTACAAACTTCGGAATATCTCTCCTCTTTTACCAATAACAATGCCATCCCCAATCACGGATTTGATAATATAACTAACGATATAAAATTTCTTGCTATTGAAGATAGTTTCTTAGAAGTAAGTAGTTTTAGAAAAATTGCTACACTTTCGGAAACAGTAAATGTACTTTTAGTTTTCTTAAAAAAGTTCCATGATTATTATCCAAAACTAAACGAAAGAGCAACTCAAGTAGAGTATACAAAATACATCATTCAAAAAATTGATGAGATTGTCGATAAATATGGCGAGATTAAAGACAATGCTTCACCAGATTTAATTAACATTCGCAGGGATATGAGTTTGGTTCGTGGCAAGGTCAATCAAAGCTTTGGACAAGCCATGAGTCAATATAATTCATTGGGATATTTAGATGAAATTAAAGAAAGTTTTGTTGAAAATCGGAGGGTTTTAGCTGTATTAGCAATGTACCGACGAAAAGTAAAAGGTTCAATTCTAGGAAGTTCCAAGACCGGAAGTATTGCCTATATCGAACCCGAAGCAACATTGCGTTATTCAAGAGAATTGAGTAATTTGGAATATGAAGAACGAGAAGAAATAACCCGAATTCTAAAGAAATTATCGAATGATATCCGACCCTTTCTAGAATTATTAAAACAGTATCAAGAGTTTCTTAGTGATATTGATGTAGTGGCCGCCAAAGCCAAATATGCCCGTAAAATCAATGCAGTATTACCCACTATTACAAACGAAAAGGAATTGTATTTTAGAGATGCCTTCCATCCTATTTTGTATTTAAATAATCTAGAAAAAAAAGAAAAAACTTATCCGCAAACCATTGAATTAAACAATGAAAATCGAATTATTGTCATCTCTGGACCCAATGCAGGTGGAAAAACAATCTCTTTAAAAACGGTTGGCTTACTACAATTGATGCTACAATGTGGTCTATTAATTCCAGTTCATGAACGCAGTAAAACGTTTTTATTTGACCGAATTTTAACCGATATTGGCGATAATCAATCGATAGAAAATCATTTGAGCACTTATAGCTATCGATTGAAAAACATGAATTACTTTTTAAAAAAATGCAATGCCAAAACCTTATTCTTAATTGATGAATTTGGAACAGGTTCCGACCCTGAATTGGGTGGTGCTTTGGCAGAAATTTTTCTGGAGGAGTTTTATCATCGAGAAGCTTATGGTATCATCACTACACATTATTCTAATTTAAAGATATTAGCCAACGAATTACCCTTTGCCAGTAATGCCAATATGCTTTTTGATGAAAAGTCTTTGGAACCCATGTATAAACTGATTTTAGGTCAAGCCGGAAGTTCTTTCACTTTTGAAGTGGCACAAAAAAATGGCATTCCTTATGGATTAATCAATCGAGCCAAAAAGAAAATAGAAGTTGGAAAAGTGCGTTTTGACAAAACAATTGCCACCCTTCAAAAAGAGCGTACAAAACTCGAAAAAACGTCACAAACATTAAAGGAAGAAGAAAGTAAAGCGCGTGAGGAAGGAAAAAAGATGGTAACGATAAATTCTAAAATACAAGAAAAATTAGAACGGTATCAAGAATTGTATGATGCGAATCAGCGTTTGATTTATATGGGACAAAAGATTGATGATATTGCGGAGAAATATTTTAATAATAAAGACAAAAAAGTGTTGATTGGAGAGTTTTTAAAAATTGTTGAAATAGAAAACTCTAAGCGCAAAAAAGCAACTGCTAAAGAACGAGTTGAAAAAGAAATCATCAAAAAGAAAGTGATTGAGGAAGTTCACGTTAAAGTTGAAGAAATTAGAGAAGTCAAAAAAGAAAAGAAAATAAAAGCACAAAAAATAGAATCTGAAAAACCAAAAATAATTTTGAAAGTGGGCGACCGCGTTAGAATGTTTGATGGTAAAGCCGTGGGAACAATCGATAAAATTGAAAAGAACAAAGCCGTGGTCAACTATGGCGTGTTTACTTCAAAAGTAAACCTTGAACAACTAGAATTTGTCCAAGCCAAATAATTCATTTTTTGAACATAACTACTAAATCCTTAAAGTCGATTTTTTTGTTTTTCAGTCTTTCAGTCTGCCAAGTTGAGAAAAATATTTTTTGTCACAAATTAGCACGAATTAATTTGTGTAATTTGTGCCAAATTTTTTAAATGCTAAAAAGGAAATGCACTAAAATTGAATAGTCTTAATTGTTTTTGTGACCAATAAATTCAGCATCAATATGGAAATTTCAGATTTACCAAAAGACAAAAAAATTATTCTCTTTGATGGGGTTTGCAATCTATGCAATGCGTCTGTTCAATACGTAATTAAACATGATGAAAAAGATGTGTTTCGATTTGTGTCACTGCAATCGGAATTGGCTCAAAAAATTCTGAAACATATCGGAATAGCTGATAAAAACATCGATAGTATTGTTTTGTATCAACCCGGAATTGCATATTATTATAAATCAACTGCTATAATTGAAATCACAAAATCACTTCAAGGATTTTTTAATTATGGCCTATTATTTAGGATATTGCCAACACCATTACGAGATATAGTTTATGATTATATCGCAAAAAACCGATATCAATGGTATGGTAAAAAAGAGAGTTGTATGATACCCACACCCGAATTGAAAGCGAAATTTTTAGCATAAAAAAAGCCATCATTGCTGATGGCTTTCTAGTTATAAAAACTATCAACTATTGTTTAACAATCTTTTTTGTTGCTGTACCTTGATCTGTTGTTATTCTCATCATGTAAACTCCAGAGGATAAATCTGAAATAGTAATATCAACGTTAGACAAATTATCTAAAGGAATAGATTTAATTATTCTACCATTGATATCAAACATTTCAACATTATTAATAGAAGAGTTTGATGTACTTGAAATAGAAACTAAATTAGTTGCTGGATTTGGAAAAACAGAAAAATCTTCATCATTTGCAATCTGATTAAGCCCTAATAATGTATCGGTGCTTGATGCTTTAACTTGCAAATTATCCATAACCATGGTAGATGATGATAAATTAGGTGCGGCAGTTGTGTTTCCTGAAAAAGAAATAAAATCAATTTCATCGGGATCTGTTCCAGTTGCACTACCATTAAGGGTTAAACCAGGTTCAGCAATTCCAGGTCCTTTAATTCTAACTTGTCCAGTTGTTTTATTATAGGAAACACCTATTCTGCTCCATGTACTTGCTGGTAGTTGTATACCAGGAGCTGCGGCTAATGAATAATTATAATTTCCAACAGGGTTTCCAGTTGGAGTTGAATAAGCCACTAAAAATAGTTCTCGTGTTGCAGCTCTTACGTTAAAACCAGCAACTACATTTCCTGCAGCATTAAAGATATATGCCCCAAATGTATTTCTACTAGTACTTGTTCCATCACCTGGATTAATATCTAATTCCAATTCGATAATATTATTTGTAGTTGTTCTACTTGCCCAAATCGTTGAAAAACCACTTTGCCACAAATAACGGCTGCCCTTGTCACCATCTGGACCTTCTAGTTGCAAACCTAAACTGGCATTACCGCCAGAAACAATCTGTGCATTGGAAACATCTGCATTTGTTGAAGTTGTAGGAGCAGTACCATTATTCGCAAAAAACAAATAATTACCCTGCCCAGGAACTGTTCCAGTAATTTCTGTAGAAATATTACCTACAGTCAACGCATTAAAACTTTCTGATTGTAATACTTGAGCATAAACAAATGATGATGATGCAATTAATAATAAAAGTAAATTTTTTTTCATAAGTTCTTGTTTTTTTAGTTTAAAGTTCAAAAGTAATAAAGTATTTAAAATCTTTTACATTTTTAACTATCTTTTTCCCATTTACCTACCACTGAAGTTGCTAATGCATTTCCTAAAACATTAGTAGCACTTCGAAACATATCACAAAAATGATCTATAGGTAAAATTAAAGCAATACCTTCAATAGGTATTTTAAACATCCCACAGGTGGCAGCAACAACTACCAAACTAGCCCTTGGAACACCTGCAATGCCTTTACTGGTAAGCATTAAAACTAGTAACATGGTCATTTGAGTCCCAAAATCCAGATGAACACCATAAGCTTGAGCAATAAAAATACTGGCAAACGTCATATACATCATACTTCCATCAAGATTGAATGAGTAACCTAATGGCAACATAAAAGATACTATTTTGTCTTTTACACCAAATCGTTCTAACTCTTCTGTTAGCTTAGGAAAAACGGCTTCTGAACTGGTAGTGCCAAAAGCTATTATTAATGGACTGACAATTCTTTTTAATAAAGTGTTCATATGACTTTTGAGAAAAATATATCCCACTAACAATAGCACAAGCCATAGTGAGGAAATTCCAATCAAAAAAGAACCAAAAAATTTAGCATAAGTAATTAATAATTCTTCCAAATTTCGAATGGCAAAAACACCAGCGATAGCTCCAAAAACTCCGATAGGAGCAAATTTCATCACATAATTTACCATTTTCAAAATGATATGTGATGTCTTATCCAAAGCATTGACCACTGGCTTGGCATGATCACCAATAGAAGCGGCAGCTAATCCAAAGAAAATGGAAAAAATTACAATTTGCAAAATCTCATTGGTTGCCATTGCTTCGACTATGCTTTTTGGAATAATGTGTTCAATAAAATTTTGTGCCGAAAAACTTTGTGTTTTATCTGTAACTTCTGCGGCGGTAGAGGCATCAATGTCTGATAATTGCAACCCTGCTCCAGGTTGTAAAAGATTGACCCAAAACATTCCTATCAACAAAGAAATCAATGAAGCAGTAAAAAACCAACCCAATGCCTTTCCTCCTATTCTTCCCACGGCTTTTATATCGCCCAATTTTGCAATTCCTACTACCAAAGTGGTAAAAACCAAAGGCGATATTATCATTTGCACTAATCGAATAAAAATAGTAGCTAGCATTTTTATGTAGCCGCTGAACTCCTTAGCAGCTGCTTCCGAATAATTATTATGAACAAAAATTCCAATGATACCACCAATAACCATGGCAATAAGAATTTGAACAGTAAGATTGGAGAAAATAGATTTCTTTTGAGTTTGGAGAGAATTCATATTTTTTAGTTTTCAGTATCCGTTTTCAGCATCATTTCATCAGTAATTACTACTGCATAATGTGACTGCAAAATATATACTATTTTTGATATGTTTTGTTAAGTAGATAAAAATCGGCTAAAACCAAAGCGGCCATCGCTTCGATAATTGGAACTGCACGAGGAACAACACATGGATCGTGGCGACCTTTACCTTGTTTTTCAATTATTACGTTTTGATTGGTTAATACTTCTTGTTTTTGAATTATTGTTGCCACTGGTTTGAATGCTACTCTAAAATAAATATCCATTCCATTAGAAATACCGCCTTGTATTCCTCCCGAAAGGTTCGTTTTCGTGGTGCCATCTTCGTTATATAAATCATTATGTTCGCTTCCTTTCATTGTGGCACCGCAAAATCCGCTTCCCAATTCAAATCCTTTCACCGCATTGATAGAAAGCATGGCTTTTCCTAATTCGGCATGGAGTTTGTCAAAAACAGGTTCACCTAAACCTATAGGAACATTTTGTAAAACACAGGTTATGGTTCCTCCCACAGTATCGCCTTGTTTTTTGATTTCCTTGATATAGTTTTCCATTTTTTCAGCTGTCGGCATATCGGGACAACGAACAGCATTACTTTCAGTTAATGAAAAATCTAACTCTTGATACGGTTTATCTATAAAAATTTCTCCAACTGAAGAAACAAACGCATTGATTTTTATTTCTGGTACCACTTGTTTTGCAATGGCTCCAGCCACCACTCTACATACAGTTTCTCGGGCTGAACTTCTTCCGCCACCACGATAATCTCTTACGCCATACTTTTTTTCATACACATAATCGGCATGACTGGGACGATAGGAATCTTTAATATGTGAGTAATCATCTGATTTTTGATTGGTATTGGGAATGATAAAACCTATTGGAGTTCCGGTTGTTTTACCTTCAAAAACACCCGAAAGAAACTGGACTTCATCTTCTTCTTTTCTTTGGGTAACTATCGAAGATTGACCAGGTTTTCTTCGTTGCATTTCGTTGCGAATGGAATCAAAATTTAGCATAATTCCAGCTGGACAACCATCTATAATTCCACCTAAAGCATCTCCATGGGATTCTCCAAAAGTGGTCAATCTAAAAAGTGTTCCATAACTATTTCCAGCCATGATAATGTGTTTTAAACAAATATACTATTTTAGAATAAAGTAAAAATTGGAAATGCTATTTATTTTATAATAATTGGCTTTTTGGAATTGATTTTTACCACGCAATAAGGATAAATATAATTTGTTTGAATAGAAGGATTCGCTTCAACAGTGGCGGGTTTGATTTCTTTTATAGTTACAATAATATTGCTATCTGTTTCTGCTACTTTATCAATTATGATATTATAATTTCCTTCGGGTAATGGTCCCATATTTAAGATAACAAAATTGCATTTTTGAATGTCATCTGTTTTAATTTTCTTCTTCAAATTGGGATCAGAAAAAAGCATTTTAATTTCGTTTGGTTCGTTTAAAATTTCATAAAACTTTATATTGGCGCCACCATCATTGCTGAAACTTAACACTTCGTATAATGTATTTTCTACCACACTTTTTGTGGTTGAACATGAAAATAAAAGTAAAGCTGTAAAAAATATGATTAATCTCTTCATTTGGAATCTTGTATAGCTTTTAAATATAAGTTTTCGTATAATGGAAGAATGTTTTTTATATCAAATTGTTTGGCAATATCTAAAGCATTTTCTTTAAACTTTGTCAACGTTTTATTGTCCGAAAGAATTCTAATTGCATTTTCTGCCATGCTATCGACATCACCCACATTGCTAAGATAACCCGAAACGCCATCAAAATTCACCTCAGGCAAACCTCCTGAATTACTAGATATGACAGGAACACTCCAAGCCATTGCCTCGAGAGCAGCTAGTCCAAAACTTTCGGTTTCTGAGGGTAGAAGAAATAAATCAGAAAAGGACAATATTTGATCTATCTCATGGCTGTTGCCAAAGAAAATGACCTTGTCTTGAATGCCTAATTCGATACAAAGTTGTTCTGCTTTTGCTTTTTCGGGACCATCGCCTACCATCATCAATTTGGCAGGAATTTCTTGTTGGATTTTATAGAAAATCTTAATAATATCGGGAATGCGTTTTACTTTTCTAAAATTACTGATGTGAGTCACAATTCGCTCTTCCTTTTTTGCCATGACAGAACGTTGGCAGGAAATTAAACTCTCATTTCTTATTTTGTCTAATTCAATAAAATTAGGTATAACGTGTATGTCTTTTTTGATATTAAAGAGTTTATAAGTATCGTCTTTTAAGCTTTGGGAAACGGAAGTCACCACATCGGATTTATTAATACTGAAACTCACCGCAGTTTTGTAAAATGGATGATTTCCCACTAATGTAATATCGGTACCATGAAGGGTGGTTACCATAGGAATTATTATTCCTTCGTCTTTCAACATTTGCTTTGCCATATACCCCGCATAGGCATGTGGAATGGCATAATGCACATGTAACAATTCTATTTTATAGAGTTTAACCATATCAACCAACTTGCTAGACAATGCCAATTCATAGGGTTGATAGTGGAACAGAGGATATTCGGGGACGTTTACTTCGTGGTAGTGCACATTTGGGTTGAGCAATGCCAAGCGCACAGGTTGTCGGTAGGTTATGAAATGAATTTCGTGACCGCGATGCGCTAATTCTAATCCTAATTCTGTGGCCACTACACCACTTCCACCAAAAGTGGGATAGCAAACTATGGCAATTTTCATGATATTTTTTTGTTGCTACGAATTTAAGGAAAATAGAAACGAAAACCTTTAAATCAATGTTAAAGATTATTTGGCAATAATCGCTTCCTGAATTCCTGATGGAAAAAATAGTCTAAAAATAGTTTTCAAAAGAAAACGAATATATCTAATAAATAAGGGAGTTTCTTTGCCCTACCGCTACTTAGCGAATGTTATCGCTTAGCTTCACTTAATATTATTTTTTTTACCATTTATTTTTCATTATGATAAAAATTCTTGCGAAACGTGAACGTGAAGTTACTATAAAATTTTTAATTGCGAGAACGGTTAGCAGACGTAGCTATAACTCGATTTGAATTTTCACTTTTCCGCCCAACCCTTTTTCCACAATATCATACAAAGTTTTGAGAGTCAAATTACTTCCATTATTTTCTATTCTGGAAATATATTCTCTTTTCTTGTCAACTAAATCTCCAAGTTCTGTTTGAGTTAGATGTTTTTCTTCACGCGCCTTTTTTAAAAGCAAACCAATTTTAAAGCCTTGGAATTCTCTTTCAAGTTCGTCACGTCTTTCGGTTCCTTTTTCACCGTAAACATTATTTTTAATTTCTTTCCAGCTTTTAGTTTCCATAGTTATTTAGATTTTTTTTCTGTGTAATATTTAGTCATTAATTTCAACGCTTTTTCCATTTCATTTTTTGGTGTCTTCTGCGTTTTCTTTTGAAAGCCGTTAAGTAGAATGACGAGTTTCCCATTATCAAAGAAGCAGAATACACGCCAAATGTTTGAGCCAAGTTGAATTCTAGCTTCATAAAGCCCATTTGTTCCTTCTATTGATTTCAAATAATTAGCGGGAACTCTTTCCAAAGTTTCAATAGCCTCAATTATTTTGAATATTTTATCTTGAACTTTATGAGGTTGTTCAAGAAGAAATTCTTCAAAGTGATTTTCATATGCTATAACTTCACGCACTTTCATTTTTCAAAGGTAACTTAAAAGTTACATTGATTCCAAATTTTAAAGTAAATTTTCTTGATTTGCAGATTTTTGGCTATGTCTGCTAACTTAAGACTGTGAAAAAACTTCCACAATCCACAAACAATTATAAAAATTACTTGTAAGAAAAACATATTTTTCTTATTTTAAACCATGCAACATCCCGAAACTTCGGGATAGTCTTTTGGAGAGGTTGTGGAACGGTTACTGCTGTTGTGCGTTCGGCAATGTATTTACAGAATTGCAACTTTCTGATTTAGTATCTCAACATTGAAATTAACCTTCGCATTGAGTGCTTTGAAAACTTTCATTATTGTGTCAAATCTTGCATCAGTTAAGCTATTTTCTATTTTCGAAATTTGTGCTTTTTTTACACCAACTAATTTACCTAACTGTTCTTGAGTCAAGTTTCTGTCTTTACGGATTTGCTTGATTGTTTGACCAATAAGCTCTAGCTTTAATTCATTTTCAAAAGCATCTCTATTTTGAGTTCCTTTTTTTCCAACGAATTTATCAGTTACATCATCTAAACTATATGTTTTCATAATATTATTTTTTTTCGTTAAAATATTTTATTCTTAAAGCTTCAGCTTTTTCTATTTCTGTTTTTGGAGTTTTGTCTGTTTTCTTTATAAAACCATTTGACGAAACTACGATTGTATCTTGTTTATTGGATTTATCCCAAAAAGCAAGTAATCATATATTGCTTATTGTATAAAGTTCTAAATTCCCAAATTTCTCCATCAAGTTTTTTGAATAATTCATTATCATTTACACTTCTTGATTTCCAAATATTGTAAAGTATTTTTTCTCTTGACTTTTGATCTAAACTTTCCAAAAAATCAATTACTGGCTCAAGAAATTCAACTTTGAATTTATATTCCATTTGAAGCTTTTAAATTATTTTGGGTAAAGATATAAGTTTCCTTTTTAAGAAACAAATTTTCTTAGAATTTCGGGGCGGATTGCTGACGGTTTGCAGCTTGGCGAAGGCGGGGCTTTCGAAGCACCATCTGTCAAGCTACCACTAATGTGTATTCGGAGCCGAAAAGTTTCTGCCACCACGAACGCCCCGCTTTTGGCAAGGTGCTGGTATGGGCTGGCTTTCTTGTCGTTCCATTGTTGTAATGTGATAATAATTCGTCTTCCTCGTCAGGTTTGTCGTAAGCATCAGCTTCGGTTAAATGCCCATCTTGGTCACTTATTCTTGTCAGTTTTTTTCCTTGTCTAAACACAAGTTGAAGTCCGTGTTCTTGTTCCCAATCACACTCACAAGCAATTTGTATATAAATATCATTATCTCTTCTGTGTCGCCTTGTCACATAAATTTCTGTCGGGTGAATAAATTTCCAAATTTCGTCTTGTTTATTTATTTGTCTTAAAGGCTCGTCTGCTTCGTCAAAACCAACTGCATCTAAAAAGTCCTTACAGTTCTTATGAGCAAGGTCAGAAATTATGTTTCTATCGGTAGATGTATGTTTAAGGAAATTTGTTAACGCTTGGTCGGCTTCTTCAACAAAATACTTGTCATATTCAGGTTCAAAGTCCATAAATGTTATTGTCAACTTTTCGTTGTCAAAAAATGGAATTTCAATTCCTGCACTTTTCCACCAGTCAGGAAACCTTTCTTCTTGTTTAAGTTGTCCAATTATTCTTGAAGTAATTTCCTTGCTCATTGTCTTTATTGTTGTCGCTTAAGCTTGCCCATAACTCATAAATATGCGCACTAACTCATATATATGCGCAAAACAATTTCACAGCTGTAAGATACGAATATAAAGAAATAAGCGGTGAAAACTAAAAAAATACTTTTTGGCTATATAAATACACTATTTTTCAATAATTGCATCCTGAATTACCTTTTGAATATCTTCTCTAATATTTTCTTTGGAGAGTTTGTTGGGTAAATTTGAATCGGGATACGTCCTGTTGGAAAGAAAAACATAAACAATCTCAGTGGCTGGGTCGGCCCAAGCTATGGTTCCTGTAAAACCCGTGTGACCAAAACTAGACATCGATACGCAACCGCAGGTTGGTCCGGCAGATCCAAGTTGTGGTTTGTCAAATCCTAATCCGCGACGGTTGCCTTCCGTGCAATACCAGCAGGTGTTAAAATCGGTAAAGGTAGCTTCTGAAAAATAGTGCTGATTGCCATAATTTCCTTTTTGCAGAAATAGTTGCATCATCTTAGCCACATCCATAGCATTGGAAAAAATGCCAGCATGTCCGCCAACTCCATTTTCCATGGCAGCTTCCATATCATGAACATATCCTTGAATGGTATCATGGCGAAAATAGGTGTCAATTTCGGTTGGAACTATGACTTTTTTATCCAATTTCTGTAAAGGATTATACAACGTATAATTCATTCCTAATGTTTTATAGAAATTATCATACGTCAATTCATCCAAGGGTTTGCCTGTAATTTTTTCTAAATATTGCTTGAGAATAATAAAGGTAAAATCACTGTAGCGGTATTCTTTTTTATCCATTAACGGACTGATGATGATTTTCTTCATGATGGTATCCTGATAATCATCCCGAAGGAATAAACTATCGGAAACTCGTTTGGTAAAACCTTGGGTTACGACTTTTCGATAGTACTTTTCCATGGGCATTTTTGCCGAATCAATGGTAGCTTTGTAAAAAGGAATCCATGCTTGCATTCTGCCATAATGCGAGAGCAATTCTTTGAACGTAATTTGTTCTTTATTAGACCCCTTAAATATGGGTAACATTTCGCCCAAAGTTGTTTCTAGATTGACTTTTTTCTTGTCATATACTTGCATCACATTAGGTAAGGTAGCCACTATTTTTGTTAAAGAAGCTACATCATATAAATCAGTATTTTTAACTTTGGTACTGTTGTCATAAGTGTGTGAACCGAAGGATTTTTGATAAATGACTTTGCCTTTACGCGCTACTAAAATCTGCATTCCTGGAGCCATTTTTCCATCGATGGCTTTCTGGGCAAATTTTTCTATTTGGTTTAACTTTTCGGAACTCATGCCTACGTTTTCTGGTGTAGTAAATCCTAATATATTGAGTTTTTCTGTTGTTATTCCATCACCTGCTTTGAAGGTTTCATTTATAGAAACGGGCAGTTTTCCTTTGGCATCAATAGCGCCAAAAAGTAATTCGGCTGAAACTTCCTGAGCAACAGTTCCGTTTTGATAGGAAACCACAACGGCTTCAATGGCCTCAAAATTGGAAATATTTGATAAAGAATACGGTTTGGCAAAACAATCTAAAATCACTTTCTTTTGAGTGGCAATTTTATTAATAATTTGCAATTCAGATACGGATAATTCAGGAGATTTCCACCACGATTTATCTGATTTATGGTAGCCGATAATTACGGTTTCATAGCCGTTCAACTTAGTCATTAGTGAGTCACTATTGGCATCAAAAACTTCGGTGACTTCGGTATATTTATTTAGTGTAGATACAAAAGAACTATTGGTATCATCACCCATTTTGACGTAGGCAATTTTTTGATTTAGATTTTTAATTGGCAAAATAGCATCTTGGTTTTTTACAACTGTTATGGCATTTTCGTACAGTTGGTATTGCAAGTCTAAATTTGATTTTGGATTTAAATCATTATGAATATTGATTCCTTCAACTGGTTTGTAATTATTTAAACCTGCTTTGAATTTGTAATGCAAAATCTTCTTTACTGATTCGGCTAGTCGGTTTTCAGAAATAAGTCCTTCTTGGTACGCAACACCAATTTTTTCAACTGCCAGTGGAACATTTTCAGCAAAAAGTAAAATGTCATTTCCTGCAAGAAATGCTTCTAAATCAATATCTCCTGGCTTTTTAAAATTACTAGCGCCTTTCATGTTCAAAGCATCGGTAAAAATCAAACCCTCAAAACCCAATTGTTCTTTTAATAAATTGTTAACTACTGAATACGAAATAGATGTTGGATACCCTTCTCTGGGTTCTAAACTTGGAATATTCAAATGCGCCACCATTACTGACACTAATCCTTCATCAAACATTCTTTTATAGGGATATAATTCTACTTTTTCGATATGGTCTAATGTAGCGTTAACAACAGGTAATGTGCTATGAGAATCGGTTGAAGTGTCACCATGACCAGGAAAATGTTTTCCTGTTGAAAAAACTCCTTGACTTTGAACACCATTCATCAAAGCGATGGCATGTTCGGTAACATTGACTTTATTCTCGCCAAATGAGCGATAGCCGATAATTGGATTTTTTGGATTGGTATTGATATCTAAAACGGGTGAAAAATTAAAATGTACGCCAAGTCTTTTACTTTCCTTGGCCATACTAACGCCAACTTGCTCTACCAATTTCAAATCTTTGATTGCACCTAATGTCATATTAAATGGATATCGAAAAGTAGAATCCAATCGCATACTCAATCCCCATTCAGCATCAATCCCTATAAATAGGGGAACTTTTGATACAGCTTGGTATTTATTCGTTAATCGAGCTTGACGTTTTGGTCCGCCTTGAAAAAAGATTAATCCCCCAATATTATAATTGCGAACTAATTTTTCAATGGCGTTAGTATGAATGGTATCTTTATTAGAATAGCAAGCCACCATAAAAAGTTGCCCTACTTTTTCGTTAAAAGACATTTGATTATAAATACTATCAACCCATTTATTTTCTGCATAGGTTTCGGGAAAAAAGTTTTTCCTTTCCGATTTAATATGCGGAATATAGATTTCCTCCTCAGTAGCAAAACCGGCTTTTCCAACAGCAGTTTTATTGTTTTTGGTAGACGAACAATTCGTAACCAAAAACATTAAAATAATAAGTAGACCTATTCTAAATAAAAAACTTTTCATGAAAAATGAAGCTTAAAAAAATCGTCCATGCCAACTTTCACCAGCTGGAACTTCCCAATTTTCATTGAATTCTTCAATAGTATTTACAAGATTATTGAATACAATGGTATTGGCTGTCACGGCTTTTTCTTTTGCCATTTTCTTGAAATCAATAAGAGATTTATGAGCAATGTGTTCCCCATTTTTGAATGTTACATTCATTTTATCCAATAAATCTACTTTGTATTTTTGTTCCAAACTCTGAATAAAAGCAACGGATGAATCAATGGAACAACCAGTGGCTTGTTGTACTTTTTGGTTTACAGCAATAATTATAAATCGATTGTATTTCAGCAAATAAGAAGCTTCTAAACCCGTTCCGTGAGCCGACCAGTGTTCTAAAAATGCTTTTAACTCATTTTCGATTTCGGTCATTTCCTCCTCAGAAAATTTTCGGTTGGATTGGTAAATCCAAATTTTAGAGTCTTCGGGTAAATTTTCAAAAGGAATGTACATTGGATTTGAGATTTTAAATATTAGATTTTATAAATCCTGAGCGTTAGCAATCAATTCAGCAATATCCATCACTTTCACTTCACCTTCTTTTTCTTTGTTTTTCACTCCGTCCGTCATCATGGTGTTGCAAAATGGACAACCAGCTGCAATGATTTCGGGATGAGTTTCCAATGCATCCTCGGTTCTTTCAATATTGACTTCTTTATTACCAGGTTCGGCATCTTTAAACATTTGAGCACCACCAGCACCACAACACAAACCATTAGCACGAGAACGCTTCATTTCAACTAATTCAGCATCCAGTTTTTGAATTAAATCTCTTGGAGCTTCATAGATATTATTTGCTCTTCCGAGATAACATGGGTCGTGAAACGTAATTCTTTTTCCTTTGAACTGCCCGCCTTCAATGGTTAATCTTCCTGTGTCTAATAATGATTTCAAAAACTCGGTGTGATGAATAACTTCATAATTGCCTCCCAATTCAGGATATTCATTTTTTAAGGTATTAAAACAATGCGGACAAGCGGTAACTATTTTTTTAGCTTCATAGGCATTTAAAACCTCAATATTCATCATGGCTTGCATTTGAAACAAGAATTCATTTCCTGCTCGTTTTGCTGGATCACCAGTACAACTTTCTTCGGTTCCAAGAACAGCAAATTCAACATTGGCACGATTTAAAATGCGTACGAATGCCTTTGTGATTTTCTTTGCTCTGTCATCAAAACTCCCAGCGCAACCCACCCAAAATAATACTTCGGGTTGTTTGCCTTGAGCCATCATTTCTGCCATGGTTGGCACTTTTACTACTTCACTCATAAATTTCAAATTAAAAATTCCAACCCAAAGTTTCGGGATCAAACCTGCTTGATGATTATTTGGTTTAAAAATCTAATTCCAACTTCCTTCTTCTAACTTCCAACTTCAAACTACTCATGATGTTCGTCATCAAACACTTGAATGGTAACTTCTTTGTCCACTAAATCCGTAAACTTTCCTCTGTAGCGAGTTGCTTTTACCAAATGATTATCAATCCAGTGGTAATTTCCACCACGTGGTTTTCCAAAGAGAATTCCGTGGTATTTGAACCCATGTTTTTTCAACCAAATCTCGGTATATTCTCTGTGCGCTTCCGTTCGAGAAGTGAAGAAAAATATAATGTGACCTTCATCATACCATTTATTTAAAGTAATTAACGCATCGGGATAAAGCTCGGCGGTTAACATTCTTTCTGGTTCTTCGTTTGGGATATCGTCACAAATAGTTCCGTCAATGTCGATTAGATAATTCTTAATTCCTTCTGGTAAAATGGGACTTAAATGTTGCCCGTTTTCTGTGATTCTTTGTAAGTTTTTGTCAATGTCTTCCGTTTTCATTTTTTACTTTTTATAGTTTTCAAATTCATTCGACAAATCCTCAAGCTCACATATGAGAATTTATCAGATAGTATTAATGGGTAAACCCATTTTTATTCAAATGCTTTGCAGCAAGTTATGATTCATCTTTCCAGTTTAATCGGTCTTGTTGGCTGTATTGCCATGGCGCACCATTATTTTCGATATTGGTCATCATAGCATTTAATGGTTGTGGTGCCGCACTTTGTTCCATTACTAAATACCGTCTCATATCCATAATTATAGATAGCGGACTTATATTGACTGGGCATTCTTCCACACAAGCGTTGCAAGAGGTACATGCCCAAAGTTCTTCGGTAGTTATATAATCGTTTAATAATGATTTGTTATCGGGAACAAAAATACCTTTATTAGCATCGATATTTCGTCCTACTTCCTCCATTCGGTCACGTGTATCCATCATGATTTTTCGAGGAGACAATTTTTTTCCTGTTTGATTAGCGGGACATGAAGAGGTACAACGACCACATTCGGTACAAGTGTAGGCATTGAGCAATTGTACCCAATTTAAATCTTGCACATCCGAAGCTCCAAATTTACTTGGAACAGCACTTTCATCAACTGGTTGTGCAGCAAAAGGATCAGCATTGGGATCCATCATCAGTTTTACTTCTTTGGTAACGCTTTCAAGATTGTCAATTTTTCCTTTGGCATTCAAATCGGCAAAATAGGTGTTTGGAAATGCTAAAAGTATGTGCAAATGTTTTGAATAATACAAATAATTTAAAAAAGCAATTACCATTAAAAAATGTCCCCACCATCCAACTCTTTCTAAAATATGTAAAGTACTTTCGCTCATTCCTCCAAAAATTGCTGGTCCTAAATGTTGTGAAATGGCAAAATGAAAAGAGCCTGTTCCTTCAAAATGAGATTTTCCTAATGAATACAATACTTCATCGGTTCCATTCATCGTGAAAATACAAGATACCAAAACAATCTCCATAATGAGAATTAGGTTAGCATCTTTTGTTGGCCAACCTAACATTTCTGCTTTATTGAAACGGGGTAATTTTAACAAATTTCTTCTTAACAAAAAGGCAATTGTAGCAACTAACGCCAATAATGAAAGAATCTCGATAAAACTGATAAGGAAAGTATAAAATCCTCCTAAACTCGGTTTAAAAAAACGATGTGTACCAAAAACTCCATCAATTATAATTTCTAACAACTCAATTTGGGTAATTATAAAAGCTAAATATAACGCAAAATGAAGTATTGCAGAAATTGGTCTAGCAAACATTTTCTTTTGCCCTAGAGCAATCATAGCCATGTTTTTCCAGCGCTCTGAAGCATTATCAGAACGATTGACCTGTTGACCTAAATTAATATTGCGAATTAGCTTTTTTACATTTTTAGCAAAAAAACCAATTCCCAAAGCGAGTATAATAGCAAAAAGTAGGTTATCAATATGCGTCATAACTTGTATTTTACTTTTTAACAGAATCGTTTACAGGTGCTTTATAAGGTTTGTTTTTCTTTCCAAAAAGCGAGACATTAACGTATCTTGTTGGATTTAAACGTAAATCTTCCAATAGCAATTCTAACTCTTTTGAAGTTTTAGAAAAGTTGTTATATAGCGTTTCGTCTTTTGCTAATTTGCCCAAAGTTCCTTTTCCTGATTGAATTTCAGCCATTATTTTATCAACGCTGGCTAATGTTTTTTCTAGTTTATTGACAGTTTCACCAATATTAACTTTAGCAATCGAATCGGATATTTTTGCGAAATTACCCGATGCTTTATCAAAGTTGGTTAATGAAGAACTTATTTTTTCTTTATTATCAGCAAGCATTACATTCACATTTTTGGAAGCCGATTTAAACTGGATTAAGGTTGAATCTAAACTCACAATACTACTTTGTATACTTTCTTTTGTTTTAGCATCAAGTATGGAATTTACATTTTTTAATAAATCATCCGCAGAAACTACCATTTTCTCTACTTTTTCTTGTAATGGTGTTAAGCGTTCTGCTACCAATGCTGTTAAACCTGGTTTATTGCCACCTTTTAATGTCATTCCAGATTCGGCTAGTGTTTTATCTTCAAGATTGGGAATAATCATGATTTGTTTTCCTCCAATTAATCCTGGCTCATAGATTGACGCTATACTAGATTTTGAAATAGGAAATTCAGATTTTATTTGAAGCTCCACTTGGATTTTTCCTAAATTATCAATGAATTTAATGTTACTCACTTTACCAACAATCAAACCATTGATAGTAACTGGTGCTGAACTTAATAATCCTTCCACATTGTCGTATTGCACATAAAAGGTTTTATAATTCACAAATAAGTCTCTTCCTTTTAAGAAACTGTAACCCCAAATAAATAATAAAATAGACGCAATAACCAATACTGCTGTCTTAATTTCTCTAGTGATTCTCAATGGTAAATCGTTTTTGACAAAGTTAAAATAAAATGTTGATACTCCCTACAATTATTGCTTTAATGCTTCCTGAACCGAAACTTTTTTACCATTTTTAAATGCGATGATAAATGCTGATGAATATCCTTTTGTTTTTGCTTCCGATAGTAATCTTTTGGCTTCTTCATAATTAGAAGTATTGCCATACATGTATTTGTTTAAGTTTCCATCAGATGACACCGAAATATTGGATAATCCATTAAAATTACTAGGAACAAGTTCTAGTTTTTTTACACTTGCAGAAAGTTGCACTTTGAAAATACTTCCAACAGCATCAGCACTATCTTGTTTTGGTTCTGCTTTAGTTTCCGGTTTTTTTACACTCTGTGTTTTACTATCCACTTTTGTTGTAGTTGGCGTTTTTGCTGAGTCAATTACTGGTTTAAATTCCATTCTTTGTGATGGTTTGACAATATTATCGCCTTCGCCAGCACCATAAAATTCTTTTTTATACGCTATAATTGCATTAGCAATTGCTTGTGCAATATCTTGTTGCCCTTCTTCAGAGTCTAATATTGCTCCTTCCTCTGGATTTGAAATAAAGCCCATTTCTATCAATACTCTTGGCATGTAGGCTTTGTGTAAAACCATGAAAGGCGCTTGTTTTACTCCACGACTCTTTTTTCCTAATTCATCTATAAAACGATTTTGGATATTTCCAGCTAAAGCAATACTGCTTTCTAGATATTCTTCTTGTATCATGGTCAAACCAATGATACTTTCTGGAGATTTAGGGTCATAACCCTCATATTTTTGCTTATAATCTTTCTCCATTGTGATTACCTCATTCTCCTTTTTTGCTGCTTCAAGATTGGAAGCGTTTTTGGACATACCCATTACATAAGTTTCAGTACCACAAGCAGCAGTGTTCTTATTGGCGTTACAATGTATGGAAACAAAAATATTAGCATCGGCTCTATTGGCAATATTGGCACGTTCAATCAAGTCGATAAAAACATCGGTTTTACGGGTGTAAACAACATCAACATTAGGATTCTTTTCCAAAATCTTACCCACTTTTAACACCACAGCCAATGCAATATTTTTTTCAATGTGTCCGTGATATACCGCACCATAATCATGATCACCGTGACCTGCATCGAGTGCTACTTTGAATTTAGATTGACAGTAAATAGTATTGGAAATTATAAATAATCCAACTAAATATAGAATTTTGGGGCAATTAATGTAATTCATATGATAGTGAAAAGTTAATTTTAATTAAAACCAAAAGGTTATAAAAACAATATTTCTTTATTTTTGACCGAAATAATGGTTAAGTTTGCCTCGTCAAAAATCAAGCCATATTTCTACAAAAATAGCATTAAACCTTTGCAAAGAAACTTATTTTATATCGTTTTTTTAACAATTTTCCTAACATTAGGAAACCAAAAAATATATTCTCAAGAGATACCTCTCAAAACTGATTCTTTTCCAGCTAAAAATCAAATAGATACAACTAAAGCAAAGTCAGAAAACCTTGCTCCTGTTGTGGATACAATCAAAACTGATAGCATAGTCAAGAAAAAAAAAATTTTAGAATCTAAGATTAAAAGGAAAGCCGTTGATTATGAAAAACTGGACCAAAAGAAAAAACAAATTACACTTTACAACAAGGCAGAAGTGTACTATGAAGATATTGAATTAAAATCGGGGATTATTGTGATTGATTATGAAAAAAATGAAATATATGCCGGAAGAATAAAAGACTCAACCGGAAAATATACTCAATTACCCGTTTTCAAACAAGGCGCAAACGTTGTCGAACCTGATTCTATTCGTTTTAACTTTAAAACCAAGAAAGCATTAGTTTGGAATTCTAGAACCGACCAAGGCGAATTTAAAGTTAAAGCAGCCCTTACCAAAAAAGAAAATGACTCCGTTTATTTTATGAAAGGAGCACGATTTACTACTGCAAAAGATATTGACGATCCCGAGTATTATTTTCAAACCAATAAAGTAAAACTTGTACCCGGTAAGAAAGTAGTTGTAGGTACAACAAACATGGTAATTGCTGATGTTCCAACGCCTTTGGCATTGCCTTTTGCGTTTTTTCCAATGACAGAAAAAAGTAGATCCGGATTAATCGTTCCCACTTATACAGATAGTGCTCAAAGAGGTTTTTCTTTGCAAAATGGCGGCTATTATTTTGCTTTAAGTGATAGTTATGACTTATCGGTTTTAGGAGATTATTATACTAATGGAAGTTATGGTTTACGATTTGAATCGTCCTATGGCAAGCGATATAGTTTCAGTGGGAATATAAATCTTAGATATGAAAATTTAATAACTAGTGAAAGAGGTTATCCAGACTATTCAAAAACAACAATATATAACATCCAATGGTCACACTCTAAGGACAGTAAATCCAATCCAAATTCCAGATTTTCAGCTTCGGTAAATTTAGGAAGTAGTACTTATTTCCGTCAATCCTTAAACCAGGTAAATGTGGGTTCTAATTTAAATAATACGCTAAGTTCCTCTATTTCCTATTCCAAAACATTTAACTCTGTACCTCAAGTAAATTTATCATTAACAGCGACTCATTCACAAAACACCAATACTGGACAAATTAATATGACATTGCCAACACTACAACTTAGTGTGGACAGAATATTCCCTTTTGCACCAAAAGATGGAATCAAAAAAGGATTTTTCAAAAATATTAATTTACAATATAATTTAAGAGGCGAAAATCGAATTGAAACCAACGATTCCCTTTTCTTCAAACCACAAATGTTTCGAGATGCCAAAACAGGTTTCCAACACAGTATTCCAATAAGTACCAATTTTAAAGTTTTTAAATATTTCAGTGCCACAACTTCTATAAACTACAACGAAGTTTGGTATTTTAAAACCATTAACAAAGAATTTAATTCAGTTCAAAATGAAGTAATTACCAGAGATATTCAAGGTTTTGATGCATTTAGAACCTATTCTTTTTCGACAGGTATAGGAACTACAATTTATGGAACCTTTGATTTTGGCAAAGACAAAAAAATTCAATCCATAAGACATGTAGTAAGACCAAATATTACCTACAGTTATACACCGAGTTATAGTAAATATTATGACACTTACAATACTGATGGAACGGGTACAATGCAAAAAGAATATACCCGGTTTGAAGGTGGCATTTTTGGAGCGCCAGGGCAAAACATGTCAAATAATCTCGGATTCAATTTAAGCAATACATTTGAAGCAAAAGTTACTGATAAAGATTCCACCAAAACAGAACCTAAAAAAATAATGCTTTTGAATAATTTGAATTTTAGTACTAGCTATGATATGACTGCCGACTCGCTAAAATGGTCTCCAATGCGTATCAGCGGTGGAACACTGTTATTAAATCAAAAGATGAATGTGAATATTGCGGCAACACTTGATCCGTATGCTATTAATAATTCTGGGCAACGAGTTAATACTTGGAATATTGATAACGGTGGTAGTTTATTTAGAATGACAAGTGCCAATATAACAATCAACTATGCTTTTGCCAGTACCGATTTTGATGGTTCAGCTACTAAAAATAAGCAAGGAACAAGAAATGGCGGACGTGAGGATGATTTATTTGGAACCAACACCGATTTGAGTGATAGGCGACAGAGCCAGTTTGTTGAAGATGATGAAAGTAAAGAGAATATAACCGAATTTTTTAAATATAAATTACCATGGGACATGAATCTTGCCTATGCGCTAACCTATTCCAACAATAATAGAGAGCAGAAAATCACTGGAAACTCTTTAATGCTCTCTGTGAATACTGATTTAACACCAAAATGGAAAGTAGGTGTTTCAACAGGGTATGACTTTGTACAAAAAGGAGTCACATTTACACAGTTCCGATTTGAAAGAGATTTATTGAGTTGGCGAATGGATTTCAACTGGGTTCCTTTTGGAGATAATGCCTATTGGGGATTTTTTATAGGAATAAAATCGGGTGTGTTGAGCGATATCAAATGGGATAAACGCTCGCTTCCAGACAGAACTTTGAATTAAAAGCTGGAAGATGGGAGATGGGAGATGGGAGATGGGAGTTGGAAGTTGGGAGTTGGAAGTTGGGAGTTGGGAATTTATTTTAACTATTGATAATTTGAAACCTATTTATATATGAAAAAGATAATTTTTACCGATAAAGCTCCAGCGCCAATTGGCCCCTACAACCAAGCGGTTTTGGTTGGCAACACCTTGTACACTTCGGGGCAAATTGCACTCAATCCTGCTACCATGGAATTGATACTTGATGATATTGAAACCGAAACCAGGCAAGTGATGGAAAACATGAAAGCCGTTCTCGAAGCTGCCGATATGACTTTTGACGACGTAATAAAAGCCACTATTTTCATCATGAACATGGATGATTTCTCAAGAATTAACAACGTTTACGGCAGTTTCTTTGACGAAAAAACCGCTCCAGCTCGCGAAACCGTGCAAGTAGCTGGCTTACCCAAAGGTGTGAATGTTGAGATTTCGATGATAGCGGTGAAATAAACTAAACCAAAAAAAATCCCTGTATTGGGACTTTTTTTATTATTTATTTAAAACATGATAAGCAATCAAACCATCAATGGGTCTTCGCAACACATTGACCATTTTAATATCATATTTATTGAGTATCTGTTCTAATTCATCTTTCAAATAAAAAGCTATAGAACCTACAAAATGAACCGGAACATCATGACAATTTTCATATTGCATGATATAATTTTTGGTAAAATCTTTTAACTCCTTACGAATAATTTTTTTGCAAAACTCGTTGTCTTTGTGCTTAATAATAAATTTAGCAAACGTAGCCAAGTAGGCATTCGGATTGGCTTCTTTATACAAATTAGCTTTGATATAATCCGCATCTACGTTGTATTCTTCTTCAAATTCTTTAGCCAATAAAGGTGGCATACTGTTAAAATAATACCCACGAAGCAAGTGTCTTCCAAAACGATTTCCCGAACCATCATCCATAACAATATATCCTAAGGATTGTACTTTTTGATGCAATACTTTGCCATCAAAATAGCTACAATTTGAACCTGTTCCGAGAATACATACTATTGCTTTTTCATCTTTGGGTGTTGTAGCATACACTGCTGCATAGGTATCTTCATGGACAGAAACTGTAGCATTTGGGAAATATTCTTGAAAAACTTTTGATAAAAAATCTTTCATTCTATCAGTTCCACAACCAGCACCATAAAAGAAAAGCTGTTTGGCTTTCGTTTTGTTATGTTCTATATCAAATTTGTCATTAAGACGTGATATAATTTCTTCTTTATCAAGAACTTCGGGATTTAAACCTAATGTTTGTGTCGTGAATAATACTTTTCCGTTTTCATCAATAGCAATCCAATCTGCTTTTGTAGATCCACTGTCAACTAATAATTTCATATTTTAAGAGTATAGAAAAAAGAATAGCGAAAAGAGAATATAGAAAATAAAAAAAATATCGAAAAATCTATTCTCTATATTCTCTTTTCTATGTTCTTTTTTTCACTATTGTTATTTTAAATTTGCTATATGTACAGCCAAATCAATCAATTTACTAGAATAACCATATTCGTTATCATACCAAGAAACTATTTTAAAAAAAGTTGAATTTAGCCCAATTCCAGCTTTTGCGTCAACAATAGAAGTTCTATTATCCGAAATAAAATCTTGAGAAACCACATCGTCTTCTGTATACCCTAGAATTCCTTTCATTTCGTTTTCTGAAGCTTTTTTCAACACTGACATAATCTCTTCATACGAAGTTTCTTTGGCAACCTTTACGGTTAAATCTACAACAGAAACATCAACAGTAGGAACTCGGAAAGACATTCCAGTTAATTTTCCATTCAATGAAGGAATTACTTTCCCAACCGCTTTTGCGGCACCTGTTGATGATGGAATAATATTTACCGAAGCTGCTCTTCCACCTCTCCAGTCCTTTCTCGATGGCCCATCTGCAGTCATTTGAGTCGATGTGGTAGCGTGCACTGTGGTCATTAATCCTTCTACAATTCCGAAATTGTCGTTGATTACTTTGGCTAAAGGCGCCAGACAGTTTGTAGTACATGAAGCATTTGAAACGACTAAGTCGGTAGCTTTAGCTTCTGTATGGTTTACTCCCATTACAAACATAGGAGCATCAGCAGATGGTGCAGAAATAATTACTTTTTTGGCACCACCATCAATGTGCGCTTTTGCAGTTTCAATTGTTGTGAAGAAACCCGTACATTCTGCAACTACATCTACATCAATGGATGCGTCATCCCATTGCACAAGCTTTGGATCTCTTTCGGCAGTAACTCTGATGTGTTTATCGTTTACAAAAAGTTTTCCGTCTTTCACTTCTACTTTTCCGGCAAAACGACCGTGAACTGAGTCATATTTTAATAAGTAAGCCAAATGATCTACATCCAATAAATCATTGATAGCAACAACTTCAACATTATCTCTATTAAAAGTTTCTCTAAATACTATTCTTCCAATTCTTCCGAAACCGTTAATTCCTAATTTTACTTTTGACATTTTTATTGTTTTTTATTTTTATGGTTAATGGTTTATGGTTTGAACAAGGTACCACAAACACTTTTAATTTTTATGTAGACATAATGTCTGAAACTCTTAATAATTCTCTATCAATTTCTGAATGTCCTTTAATAGCTTGTTCTAATGGTGTTAACGCCACTTTGTCATTTACTATCCCTACCATAAAATTTGATTTTCCTTCTAAGATAGATTCAACTGCTTTTACACCTAATCTACTGGCTAAAACTCTATCGTAACATGAAGGTGCACCTCCACGTTGCATGTGACCAAGAACAGAAACACGAATATCATATTCGGGAAAATTTTCCTCTATATAATCTTTTAATTCAAAAACATTTTTGCCAATTTTATCTCCTTCGGCAATGACAACAATACTTGAAGATTTTCCTGATGCTTTACTTTTGCGAAGCGAATCTAAAAGGCGTTCTAATCCTAAATCTTCTTCAGGAATAAGAATTTCCTCTGCTCCAGCTCCAATTCCGGCATTTAAAGCAATATGTCCAGCATCACGACCCATTACCTCAACCAAAAAAAGTCGGTTGTGAGAACTAGCTGTATCACGAATTTTATCGATGCATTCCACTACAGTGTTTAAAGCAGTGTCAAATCCCAAAGTATGGCTGGTTCCAAAAATATCATTATCAATGGTTCCGGGAATTCCCATTACAGGAAAATCATATTCATTGTTAAAAATTTCTGCTCCAGTAAATGAACCATCACCCCCAATAACTACGAGTGCATCAACTCCTGCAGCAACTAAATTTTGATGTGCATTTTGTCTGCCTTCAATAGTCATAAATTCTTTGGAACGAGCAGACTTTAAAATGGTTCCGCCTTTGTTGACGATATTATTAACACTTCTAGGTCCCATTTCTTTGAAATCGCCTTCAATCATTCCTTGATAACCTCTGTATATTCCAATACATTCTATATTGTGATAGGCACAAGTTCTAACTACTGAACGAATGGCTGCATTCATTCCTGGAGAATCTCCACCTGAAGTTAAAACTCCAATCTTTTTTATAGTTTTTGACATTTTTCAGCTATTTAATTGTAAAATTAGCAAACGAGAAGCAGTTTTTTATCAATCTCATCAAGATGTTACTAAACGATGTAAAATTCAATCGTTTTCGTTGATAAGTTTTCAAAAAAGATTAATTTTAGAGGAATTCTATATTAATCCTCAACTGGAATAGCTTCTTTATTTGATGATGGGTTTTCTATATCGTTGTCCTTGTCCTTATCTTTCTTTTCTTTACTTTGTATATCTATATTTTCTAAATCAGAATCGTGCAAATCATCACTTTTGTTTGAAGTCACTTTATCAATTTTTGCATTTTTAAAGATTATGTTTATCAACTCTTTCAAATTATCAAAATCTACTTCATAAGAAATACCAACTCCTTGCGTGTATCCAATTCCTTGTCCGATATAGGTAATATCATTTTCTTTATTAAAAAATCTCAAATTCAAAGTACCATCTTCATTTACTCTATATTGCACTTCAACATCGCCCACTATAGCAGTTTCTGTAATTCCACCTACAGGAACACCAACTTTGCCGTTTACAGTAATTCTATCGTTTATCTTGGAAGAGACAGAAACGCCAAATCGCGCATCGGTTTGAAAATCTGGATTATTACTATTATCAGCCGTTACATATTCAATTCCTAATTGAAGTTTATCATCTTCTCCAGCAAACAAATCGTTAAACATACTGCTTGCTTTTTCAAATAAATTGTTGGATAATTGATTTTGACTTACTCCATCTTGACTCAAAAACCCTCCAGTAGAGAGTAAATAAAGCGCTTGAATTTGTCTAGTGTCTTTGTCATCAAGTTTGTATTGCAATTCAGATTTTAGCGAACTTCCTACATTGGGAAAATTAATAGTAAAATCGGGATCTGGATTTGTCAAACTTCCTTTTACATCTATAATGACCTCTACATCTACTTTTTTATTAAAGGATGGATTATCAATTAATACTGCTGGGTTTGCGCCGCCCACTACTTTATAAACTGCAGCTAAGTTGAGCGTTGCGGCTAATGGGTCTCCATTCCAAACTATATAACTCCCTTTTTTTACATCAAATTTTTTGTCAATTAATCCGCCGTATTTAAAATTATAGGAACCTTCGGTAGCAGAAAATTCTCCAAACATTTCAAATTTCCCCAATGTATTTATTCTAAATTGTAATGTACCATTTCCTTTGCCTTTCATGGCATGTCCAGAATCTCTATCTAAAATTACTTCAACGTTAGCATTATTGTTTATTGCAAAATTAAAATCCAATTCCAACCCATCATAATTTCGGTTTTCGGCTAACTTATACTTTTTCTTATTTAACTTTTCGGCAGGAGTTAAAAAATGAAGATAGTTATTGTCATCACTAGCAACTGCGTCATTTATAGGTATTTTAATATCGGTTCCTTTTGCAGATTCACCATTAACGGTAATCATCAAACCGCTTGCTGGCCCTTTTATATTGGCAGAACCATTAAAGAATGCATCTCCATAAAAAGCTGCATCTTCATAATCAGTTGTGTTTAACGCTAAAAGTCTATTGGAGTTAATAGATAAATCCAATTGCCAGTCATCAAATTTCTTATGTTTAATAAAGCCGCTTAAAGTTCCTTTTGTATCAAACTTTGTATCAGAAATAGAAGTTTCTCTAATTATAAACTTATTTTCGGTTATATCTACAATGGTATTATCAATAAACTTGTAATCCGTATTTAGATAAGGAATAGTTAATCCTGCATCATTTACAAATAATCTACCGTTGTAATCTAATTGCTCTACGTTTCCTTCTATTCTTGCATTTCCTGATACAAAACCACGAATATTTGTAATAACATCACCACCAATTTTTCCTAAAATTCCTAAATTGAAATTATCAAAACTAAAATCAAGATCTAATAAAGTCTGACTGTTTACAATTTCAATATTACCACTTGCTTTGAATGTCTCTACATTTTTATTGTCTAATGATGAATTGACATAAAACTTTCTTAGTGATTCATCTCCAGAGATATCTAAATTTAAGTCGCCATATTCAACATTATTTACATGCAAATTACCTATATTTAGAGTGGATGTGGGCTGAAAAACAGTGCTATTTTGTTTAAAATTAATTTTCCCATTTAGATTACCTTCAAACTTAAACTTATCGACATCGGGTGTGATTTTATTTAAATTTACATTTTCAAAGGTGAGTTGTAAATCTTTTGAATTTTTGCCATTAATGGTTCCCGATAAATTAATATTTTGATTTTCATGAGATAAAATGATATTTTCAAATGAAAAATTACTCAACTTCTTATCAAAAACAATTTTGTTATTTACTTCATCTCCGTTTTCATTCAAATACCAAAGATAATCTTTGAATTGCATCTCTGATTTTTTGAAACCTACCACATTTTTATTTTGTTTATTGATAGTGTGGTATAAATTTAAATTATAAAAATCAAGTCCTTGCTTACCTCCTTTAAATTCAGTTCTAAAATGTAAAGTATCCTTTGAAATAGTATTAATTAAACTAAAATCTCTAATTGTATATCCCTTAGTTTTAATAGAGTCCATTTGAATAAATGTATTATACAATGGATTTTGGTTATCTACTTTTAAAGAAATGTTATCCATTTCATTATCAGAAAATTTAATTTTAGGTGAGTTAAAAGTCAATTTAAAATCTTTTGCGTCTGAACTTATATTTCCTTTCAAAATAGTGTTTGTAGCTATCGAAATATCAGGATAAAATATTTCGATAATCTTACTGAATATTGTAAAATTAAATTTTAAATACTGACCTCTACTAACTTTATTGGGTTTGTAATTAGTATATAAACTTCCCAGAGAATTCTCTACTACTTTGAGTAACTGATTGAACTGAAATTTCCCAACCACACTTCCTTCAATCGCATCATCAGATGTTATAGTGATAGTTCGCTCTCTTTTTTCATCAAAAACAGAATTAACATTTAAAAAATCAACATAATAAGTGTCTTTTTTGTTTTGGTAAGAGGCGTTTGTTAGGACAACATCACCTATCATATTATCGATAGAATTTCCATTGGCTTTTATGGTCAAATCTCCTTTAAAAATTGAAATGGAATCATTAATAAAATTTAATTTTTGCAGATTTGCATAATCAATTTTTGTTTGAAAATCAATGCGTGTTGCTTTCTTACCTAAATCAACTAAACCATTAAAATCCATAAACAAATTAGGATCATTAATATATACTTTTCCCTTAAAAATAGGCTGTTTAAAACTTCCATCAACAATTATTTTAGTATAATTGTAGCCGTTGTAAGTTACTCTATTGACATCGCCAACAAAAGTGGTATTCAATAATTTTTGAGTAAATCCTTTTCCATCAATCGCTAGATTTAATGAAACTTTACCAATATCTTTTCTATTTAAAAGTGCACCTACATTAAAACCATCAAGGATAACATTTCCTTTGTATTTGGCATTATCAATAGCATCTATATCCGACATTTGTAAATCGGATTCAATAATTCCTAATGCGGTATTCATTACAAAATTGGCATTAATGTATTTTTGAGATAATTCAGTATTTCCGACAAATGTAAATTGACCAAATTTTTGTAAAGAAGTAGGTAGTTTTTTGCCTAGAATATTGGGCAATAACTTTGTTAAATCAGAATAATTTGAAGTGATTTTATTAAAATCACCTTTCATATAAAAAGCACCAGGACTTCTAGAAAACAAATTTTTTAAATTTATATCGCCTTTTATAACCGAATTTTTTTTATCCAAAAGATACAAATCAGTTAAATAAAAATCATTCAATGTTCCTTTTAATTTGGCATCCAAAAAGAACGTTTGATTTTCTCCAATCTCTTTATAAAAATAACGAATATCATTGGTAGACAAGAAGGATTCCTCAATATTAATATCAAAGATTACTTTGTTATTGAAATTGCTGAAATCTTTATTGTCTCTGTTATAACTTAATATAACTTTTCCTTTAAAAACGGATTCTTTAGTCTCTAAATTTAGATTTTCAAGCCCAATCATTTTCTTATTATAGGTGAAATCAGCAACCAAATTTTTAACAAATAATCCTCTGTGATCTTTAAAAGACAGTTGCTTAATACTTGTAGAAACATCTGCGCCTTTAATTTTAAAATCTTTCAAATTGGCATTGAGTTGGGTAAAATCAATATCCGTTGGATTTTCTTTATTATAATCCATCATTGAGAAACGAGAATCCTTTATGTATACATTACTAGATTGAAATAAAAACTTACCCGAACCTGGTTTTCCATCATCAAAAGCGGCAATAAATTTGTCTAAATTAGTTTCTTTTTCTTTTTTATAATTAACAATATTCAGCGCAAAATTATCCAAATGCAAATCACCAAATTGTAACTTACCATCAATCAGATTTTTAAAATCTAAAATGTTTGTTTTAATCCTTTTTGCATAAATCAAAGTGTCCTTGTGATGATCTAAAATCAATACTTTTTTCAGTTTAACACCTCCGAAAACTGTAATGGCCACTTCGTCAATATTGATATTGGTTCCAAAATCTTTATTGATTTTATCGGTTGCATAATGTGCAATTTTAGTCTGAACATAAGGCAACGAAAGTGAAATACTAATGAGTAATAAAAGTAAAATCAGCACGACAATAGTGCGAAAAAGAATTTTTCGAAATTTTTTAAAACCACTATTTGTTTTAATTTTTTCCAATTATAATTACGACTTGGTAAAGAAAATTACCTTTGTAAAAATCTTTACATTTGATTTTATTATTAAAATGTCAAATATAATCCAAATATTGTGCCTTTTATGCATCACAAAGAAGTTTTTATTCTAGCTATCGAAAGTTCGTGTGACGATACTGCAGCTGCAGTATTATGCAACAATAGAGTACTTTCCAATGTTGTGGCTAGGCAAAGTATTCATGAAGAATATGGTGGCGTTGTACCCGAGTTGGCTTCTCGTGCACACCAGCAAAATATAGTGCCTGTGATTGATATTGCTTTGAAAAAAGCAAATGTTACCAAAAATCAATTATCTGCCATTGCTTTCACTCAAGGACCAGGATTGATGGGTTCGCTTTTGGTGGGTTCTTCTTTTGCAAAATCTTTGGCAATGGCTTTGGAGATTCCTTTGATTGCGGTTCATCACATGCACGCACATATTTTGGCCCATTTTATTGACGAAGAGGGTTATGACAAACCAATATTCCCTTTTTTAGCACTAACCATTTCGGGTGGTCATACTCAAATTGTAAAAGTCAACGATTTTTTCAACATGGAAATCATAGGCGAAACTACTGATGATGCGGTGGGAGAAGCGTTTGACAAAACCGCTAAAATATTAGGATTTCCTTATCCCGGTGGACCATTAATTGACCAATTTGCAGCAAAAGGAAATCCAAAAAAATATACATTTACCAAACCAAAAGTTCCCAATTTGGATTTTAGCTTTTCGGGATTGAAAACACAAATTCTTTATTTCGTACAGAAAAACGTACTGGAAAATCCGAATTTTATAGAAGAAAACAAAAACGATATTTGCGCCTCTGTACAAAATATCATTATTGAAATTTTGATGGAAAAACTAAAAATGGCGGTTGCCCAAACAGGAATTTCCCAAATCGCCATTGGCGGTGGCGTTTCAGCAAATACAGGAATTAGAAAAACCTTAAAAGAAGCCGAAAGCAAATACGGTTGGAAAACATTTATTCCAAAATTTGAATATACTACTGATAATGCTGCAATGATAGGTATTGTGGGTTATCATAAATTTTTACACGATAAATTTTCAGATGCTAACGTGGTTTCTAAAGCACGAATTGAGTTTTAAATTATGAAATCAATAAGTTTATATATATTATTTCTATTTCTCACCATTGTATTAACTAGTTCTTTTACAAAAAATCACAATATTCTCAACACTTTTTCAGATGAAATTAATTTTCCTTTATTGAATTTAAAAAACAAAAAAGTTGAAGATAAAATTTACAAATGCTTAATTGACAGTATAAATAATCATTTTTTCTTTGAAGATATTATTCCTGCAAAAAACAGAAAGGAAATAATAGATAGGTTTAAATCTGATAAAGAAGCAAGTTTCTATTTGACGCACAAATTATCACTTTCAAAAAATACTATCTCTATCAATCTTCATTACGAAATTGCACACAGTAACGGATATGATAGTTGGGGCGAACAATTTGTTTTTAATGCTAAAACAGGAGAGAGAATTAGTATTAAAGAAATAATTACTAAACAAAATGAATTTGAAACTATTTTTAAATCAAAGCAAAATAAATATATTGAGAAATCTAAATTAGAGATTGAAGAAATTTTAAAACTAGACGACCCAAATGCAAAATATGAAGAAACAAATAACCCACAACTTGAATATTGCTTTTCAGATTATGAATATAATTTTGAAATAGAGAAAGACAGTTTTTTCATCTATCCTCATTGTGGTTTTCCAAGAGTTATTAGAAATATGGAACCCTATGAACCTATAAAATTCAGTAAAAAAGAGCTTAATCATATTCTAAAAAAAGAATACAAATAAAATGCAACTATTCTACAATCCATCCATAACCGAAACCACAAATTCCTTTGTTTTTGACAAAGAAGAAAGCAAGCATATTATTAAAGTGTTGCGAAAAAAAGAAAGCGATATTCTACATGTTACTAATGGTTTAGGTTTTTTGTTTGTAACCCAAATAATGGTTGCATCAGATACTAAATGTACCGTTACAATAACTTCTTTTGAGAAACAAGAAGCTCCAAAATTCAATTTGCATTTGGCTGTTGCCCCTACCAAAATGAACGAACGCTACGAATGGTTTCTAGAAAAAGCCGTCGAAATTGGCATACAAGAAATCACTCCTATAATCTGCGAACATTCTGAGCGAAAAGTGATTAAAACCGATAGATTTCAGAAGATTTTAGAAACCGCTATGAAGCAATCGCTACACTATTATTTGCCTAAATTAAATGAGCCAATTGCTTTCAAAGATTTTATTAAAAAAGAATTCAACGGTCAAAAGTTCATAGCACATTGTGAAGACACCGATAAAAAATCATTGAAAAAAGAGTTGAAAGTAAATGAAGATGTTATCATATTAATTGGTCCAGAGGGTGATTTTTCTGTTAAAGAAATTGAATTGGCTATAGAAAATAATTTTATTCCAGTATCTTTGGGCAAAACACGTTTACGAACCGAAACTGCAGCGATAGTGGCTTGTCACAGTGTCGTTTTTAATAATGAAAATTGATGTTTAACGATTATTGAAATTGAACTTGATATTGAAATTTATATTGATATTGAAATTGATATTGATATTGAAATTGAAATTGATATTGATATTGATATTGAACTTGATTTTTGAACTTGATTTATGAAAAAAATAGTATTCCTTTTATATATTACTACTACAGTTTGTGTTGGACAAGAAATTGCTTTGCTAAAATACAGTGGTGGCGGCGATTGGTATGCTAATCCAACTTCTTTACCCAATTTAATAAAATACGCCAATCAAACCATAAACACCAATATAAAACCAAAACCAGCAACCGTTGAACCTGGAAGTCCTGATATTTTTGGTTATCCGTTTGTACACATGACAGGTCATGGCAATGTGGTTTTTAGCGATGCTGAAATCGTTAATTTGAGAAACTATTTAGTATCTGGAGGATTTCTTCATGCCGATGATAATTATGGTATGGATCAATACATTCGAAGGGAAATCAAACGAATTTTTCCCAATAACGATTTAGTAGAAATTCCGGGTAATCATCCCATTTTTCAAAAACCTACTGTTTTTGCCAATGGTTTACCAAAAATTCATGAACATGATAACAAACGTCCGCAAGCTTTCGGAATTTTTATTGAAAATAGATTAGTTTTGCTTTATACCTTTGAATGTGATTTGGGCGATGGTTGGGAAGATCCAGAAGTGCACAATGACCCCAAAGAAATGCGCGAAAAGGCGTTGAAAATGGGAACCAATATCCTAAATTATATTTTTAAAAATTAAAATATGATAAATTCAAAAACAATTGCATTGGGCATCGCTAAAGGATTTGGAATTATAATCTTTGTTGCTTTAGCATTATATTTTCTGTATCTAATTAAGTCTGTTATCATCTATTTGGTCGTATCATTAATTTTAACGCTTGTTGGAAATCCTATCTTAGATTTTTTAAAACACCGACTTAAATTCAACCATGTAGCAGCAACAATAACCACTTTGTTATTTTTTCTTTCAATAATAGCTGGGTTAATCATGTTGTTTGTTCCTCTAATTTTGAACCAAGGACGGAATTTATCTCTTTTAAATACGGCCGAAATTGAAAAAGACATTATAGTTTTAAAAAATCAATTTGGCGCTTTCTTGGAATCTCACAATATAGACTCTACCAGTTTTTTTAGTGAAGCCAATATTCCTTCTGAATTAAATTTTAGTTTTTTAACTAACTTTTTTAATTCAATCCTAGGAATGATAAGCAATTTTGGAATTGGACTAGCTTCCGTAATGTTCATTACTTTTTTCTTTTTGAAAGAACGGAGATTGTTTGTTATCAATGCAAAATATTTAATGCCCGATAATCAAGAAGAAAGAATTTTAAATTCGCTACACAAAATAAATCATCTATTATCACGATATTTCATTGGTTTGCTATTACAGTTATTGATTGTTTTTATCTTATATCTTTGTGTATTACTGATTTTTGGTGTAGAAAACTCCTTAGTGATTGCATTTTTATGTGCTGTTTTAAATATTATCCCCTATCTTGGTCCATTAATAGCATCCGTTATTGCGGCGATACTAACAATGCTTTGCCATATCGGAAGTGATTTTCAAACCGAAATTTTGCCCGTAACAATTTATGTGATGATTGGTTTTTGGGTGGTTCAAATTATTGATAATAATATTTCATCACCACTTATTTTTTCAAAAAGCGTCAATTCTCATCCATTGGAAATTTTTCTAGTAATTTTGATAATTGGATTCTTATTTGGAATTACTGGGATGATAATTGCCATCCCCTTTTATACCATTCTGAAGGTATTTGGGAAAGAGTTTTTTCCCGAAAACAAGTTAATACAATTACTTACAAAAAATATTTAATTTGGATTTAGCAGTTTTAAATCCTGATATTCAAGAATTTATTAACCGTAATGTTGGAAATGATATTTCAACAATAGCATTGCAAAAAAATCCATTTCCTGAAGTAAATTGGTTCGATATTCTTGATCAAATCAACGGCAAGCAAAAAGCAAAATCCAAATTACCCACTTGGTATAATACCCAAAACATTCTTTATCCAGCTACCGTTTCTATTGAGCAAACCTCTTCAGAAAAAGCAGCGGAATACAAATCACAACTCGTTTCAGGTGAAAAACTAATCGATTTGACAGGCGGTTTTGGAGTAGATGATTACTATTTTTCAAAGAAAATAAATCAAGTTATTCATTGCGAAATAAAAGACAAACTTTCCCAAATTGTTAAACATAATTTTGAGACATTAAACGCAACAAACATTCAATGTATAGCAGGAGAAAGTCTCGATACTTTGGCAACTCTAAATCAAAAATTCGATTGGATATACATTGATCCGTCTCGGAGAAATGATGCAAAAGGAAAAGTTTTTATGCTTAAAGATTGCTTGCCAAATGTTCCTGAACTATTAGATTTGTACTTTGAATTCAGCTCTAACATATTGATTAAAACAGCACCAATTCTTGATATCACTGCTGGATTATCAGAATTAAAAAGTGTGTCAGCCATTCATATTGTAGCCATTGAAAACGAAGTCAAAGAATTACTTTGGATTTTAGAAAAAAACTATTCACAATCTATAAAAATTGTTACCGTCAATATTCTAAAAGACAAAACAGAAGCATTCTCATTTATGTATAATTCTGAAAAATTGGTAACGTATAATATGCCCAAAAAATATATTTACGAACCCAATGCAGCCATCATGAAATCTGGCGGTTTTGATGCCATTACAACACAATTTGAATTAGATAAATTACACCAACATTCACATATTTATACTTCTGATAGTTTACTAGATTTTCCTGGTAGAATTTTTGAAGTCCAAAAATGCATCAATTATTCAAAAGCTGAAATGAAGTTCCATTTAGAAAATAACAAAGCAAATGTAACCACCCGAAATTTTCCTGAAACTGTTGAAAATATTAGAAAGAAATGGAGAATTGCAGTGGGAGGAAATTTATATTGTTTTTTCACAACGGATGTGAATAATAATAAAATAGTTTTACTTTGTGACAAATTAAAATAATCTATGAAATCGCCATTAAAAACAAGTTTGCGCAAGCAAACACCTATGATTAAAAAGGCGATAACATATGTTACCGCTGAAAAATAAAATTTAAACATATGAAACCGAAGGTTCACGACACGAGCGCCAGCGAACTGGTAAAACAATACCGAAAAATCAATTTTAAAGTTATGAGTAATAACGTATTTTTAGCTTTATTTCTGTTTACTAATTTAGGTGCTTTAGCACAAAAACCTTGCGAAATTGAAACAAACATTTCTGATAGTTTGGGAACGTATAAATTAACCAAACAACGATTGATTTTTGAGAGAAGCTTTGCTGGAAATTCAACTAATATTTTCTTTGCCTTGTCAAACAATAATGGCGTTTTAGGATTAGAAACCCAGCAATTATCGAGTAGTTTTGATTTTGTTAAAGCTGTATGTTTTGATAAAAATTCAAAAATTTATCTTCAGTTAAATAATGGAAAAATTATTACTTTGCTTTATGTTGGAAATGATACTTGTGGCTCATTAATTCGAAATGATGCAAACAAAAACACAAGAGTTATAAGTGGATTGTTTGTGTTTTCCAAAGATAATTATGAGGATTTAAAAATATCACCTGTAACCTTTATGAGAGTAAAATTTGCCGGAGAAACGATAGATTTTCCTTTTAAAACGGAATTTGTTTCCGAAATGGATAAAAAGAAATACGAACCTGAGAATTATTTCATCAACTATTTAAAATGCATCGAGGACTAATTACAATTCCATTTTAAATTCTCCACTTTATCAGTACTGCTTCCATTTAAATTGTAATGCCACCATTCGGAGTCGAAAGATTTGAAGTTATTTTGCAACATTATTGCTTTCAAAAATTTTCTATTTGCTACTATTTCATCTGATAATTCTAAGAAATTATGACTGGCCTCTTTACCAAAAAAGTCAAATTGGGTTCCCATATCTAGTTCAATACCGTTTAAATCTACTAGCGAAATATCTACGGCCCCACCCCGATTATGAATGGAGCCTTTCTTCGGATTGGCCACAAAATTCGCATCGGGAACAAGTTTAAACATCTTTTTCTGAATGGCTTTTGGGCGATAGCAATCGTAAAGTTTGATTTTATATCCTTTCGCAATAAAAGACGTATTGGCTTCTAATAAAGCTTTTACCGTTTTAACTCTTAGAAAACACTCACCGCAAGGATATACTTTTTCTTTGAGGAAATTATCGGCTGTAGCATATTTCATATCATATACAAAATCGTTACTGTAGTTTTTGAGATTGACAAACGCATTGCTGTCTTTTTCTTTTGTAATATCTAATAAAACTGGAGATTTATAGGAATTAAGATAGTTTGATTTGCAGGACACGAGTGTAAGCGAACTAACGAAGCAGAATAGAAAACCTAAAATTAGTAGAAATGAATTTTTTTTCATATAATTTCATCTATATATCAGCATTAAAATTATATAAAAAATCGAAACGGAATAACTCGAAACTCGAAACTTTTTCAAACCTCATCACTCGTAAACGAATTATAATTTTTCTTTTTGAAAGGACGAATTATCAATCGGCCTTCTCGATCAAACCAAATGTAATTATAAACCCAATTGAGGAAGACTACCGCCTTGTTTTTAAAACCAATTAAGGAAAATAAATGCACAAACATCCATACAAACCAAGCAAAAACGCCACTAAAATGATAACGTGGCAAGTCGACAACTGCGAGATTTCGTCCAATGGTTGCCATAGCGCCTTTGTTGTTGTATTCAAAAGGTGTCATGGGTTGCTTGTTTAATATTTTGACTAAATTTTCACCCAATAATTTTCCTTGTTGCATGGCGGGTTGTGCCATCATGGGATGACCATGGGGATAAAGTTCTGTTTCCATAGAGGCAATATCGCCAATGGCAAAAATATTCTCATAACCTGCAACTTGATTGTACTGATTAACCCGAATTCGTTCAACTCTTTCCACTAATGATTTAGCGTCCAATCCGGCAATCTTTGCGCCTTGAACACCCGCTGTCCAAATAACAGTTGCGGTTTCAAATGTCAAATCAGAGTTGGTAGTGACCGTTCTTCCATCATAATTAGTTACCCGAACATTTTTCCATATCGTAACACCTAAATCTCTCAAGAATTTTTCAGCTTCGGCGGATGATTTTTCACTCATACTGTCCAAAACCCTGTCTTCGCCTTGCACCAAATTGATTTCCATTTTGGCAATATCCAAATCGGGATAATCTTTTTGAAGAATCGCTTTTTTCATTTCGGCCAAGGCGCCTGCAAGCTCAACACCTGTTGGGCCGGCACCAACGATCACAAAATTGATTAACAAGTTTCTTTCTTTTTGTTCTTTAGCCAAAACGGCTTGCTCAAAGTTCTCCAATATCAAACTTCGAATATTCAATGATTGAGGAATGGTTTTCATAGACATGACATTGCGCTCAATTTCCTTATTTCCAAAATAATTGGTTTTAGAACCAGTAGCAATCACTAAATAATCATAATGTAAATCTCCAATTTCAGAGATTATTTTCTGGTTTTTAGTATCAATTTCTTTGACTGAAGTCAATCGAAAATAAAAATCTTTATATTCCTGAATTACTTTACGAATGGGATAGGCAATAGAACCTGCTTCCAAACCTCCAGTGGCAACTTGGTATAACAGTGGCTGAAACGTATGATAGTTGTGTTTGTCGATAAGCACCACTTGAACATTTTTATTCCTGAGTTTTTTGGCTATTGCAATACCAGCAAAGCCAGCACCTATTATAATTACCCTGGGATTATTTGATGATGGAATATTCATAATAAAAGTTATTCTTCAATTGAAAAGGCAACATCGCCTTTCCAGTTCATAAATCCTCCTTCGAGATTGAAAGTGTTTTCAAAACCCAATTGATTCATGATTTGACATGCTTGAGCACTTCGACCGCCTGCCTTGCAATAGACATAAAAGTTTTTTGTTTTGTCTAGCTCTTCAACTGCATGTATAAATCCTTGTCCTTTATAAATATCAATATTTATAGCACTAGGAATTATACCATCACTACACTCTTCTGGCGTTCTAACATCCAAAACTACCGAGTTCGTATCTCTTTCCAATCTTGATTTCCAATCTTGTTGTGATAAGTTCATTTTCTATTTATTTTGAGAAACAAATATAACGATTTTACTAATTTAAATTGGATAAGTGACGCCACAAACTAGCATCTTAAAAAAGATTAACAAAAAAATAACATAACATTTGTATGCACAAATAAAATATGACTTAAATTTGTACCTACAAATATTGTAATGATTATAATGAAAATTGAAGAAGTAATAAAATCAAACATAACATTAAAGGATGCTAAAAAAGTAATTCTTAACATTATATATACTCAAAATGTTATCAACGATAAGTTTAATGAGATTTTAAAACCTAATGATTTATCGAGTGAGCAATATAATGTATTAAGAATTCTTCGAGGACAAAAAGGATCCCCCGCAAACATGTGTGTTATCCAAGAGAGAATGCTAGCTAAAAATAGTAACACTACCCGATTAATTGACAAACTATTGCTTAAAAAGTATGTAACCAGAGAAGTTTGTCCAGAAAATAGAAGAAAAATAGAAGTTTTAATAACACAAAAAGGATTGGATATCCTAACAGAATTAGATCCAAAAGTTGAAGAACACGAGCAACTATTTGCTAATAATTTAAATCAAGAAGAATTAGAACAATTAAACCATTTATTAGAGAAGTACCGAACTATTAATTAATCACAAACTATGAGTAATTTTATCAATAATGCCAATTGGCGTTATGCTACCAAAAAATTTGATTCTTCAAAAAAAGTATCTAAAGAAGATTTAGCCACTATTAAAGAAGCCATTCGTCTATCAGCTTCTTCATATGGTTTACAACCTTACAAAGTGTTTATAATTGAAAACCCAGAATTGAGAGCACAATTGCAACCTGCAGCATGGGGACAATCGCAAATTGTAGATGCTTCCCACTTGATTGTATTTGCAAACATTACTAATATCGGGGAAAAAGAAATTGATGAGAGTTTAGCTTTAACTGCTAAAACAAGAGGATTACCAGCTGATGCTTTGAAAGGATATGGCGATTTTATGAAATCAAAGATAACCTCGCTTCCAGAAGAAGAAAGAAATACTTGGACTTCAAAACAAACCTATTTAGCTTTGGGTAATTTACTAAACATTGCCTCCGAATTAAAAATTGATGTTACTCCGATGGAAGGTTTTGAAGTTGCAAAATTAAACGAAATTCTAGGTTTAGAAAAGCTAGGATTGAATGCATCAGTATTGGCTACTATTGGATACCGTCATAAGGATGATGCCACACAAAATTATGCTAAAGTGCGTAAATCAAATGAAGAACTATTTATCAATTTATAATCAATAACTAAAACAATTAAAAAAATGAAAAATCTAAAAACAATTGCAATTGCATTATTAGTAGCTTTTGGAACAACTGCTGTTTCTGCACAAAACAAAAAAATCAACCTTGAAAAAAGTAAAATCAACTGGGTTGGAGAAAAAGTAACTGGAAAACATTCGGGAACAATTAATTTCAAAGATGGTGTTTTAGTATTCCAAAAAAACAAACTTGCCGGTGGAATTTTCACAGTAAATATGGCTTCTATCACTGTTACCGATATAAAAGCAGGAGAAGGAAAAGAAGATTTAGAAGATCACTTGAAAGCAGATGATTTTTTTGGAACTGAAAAATTTGATACTGCAAAAATTGAATTTAAAACTATTGCTACAAAATCAAAAGAATTATACACTGTTACTGCCGATTTAACCATCAAAGGAATTACCAAACCAGTAACCTTTAATATGGCTGTAAATGGAAATACTGCTTCAACCACGTTCAAAGTGGACAGAACAAAATATGACATCAAATATGGTTCAAAAAGTTTCTTTGAAAGTATTGGAGACAAAGCCATTTATGACGAATTCGAATTAACTGTTGCCCTACAGTTCTAATTAGGTTTTATACTTTTAAAAAAATCAAACCTCGGAAAGCCATTTTCGAGGTTTTTTTAATGAATACATGATAATATCTAAGCTCAATACTTCTTGTTTTAATTTAATGTAATTAACTTTATGCCATGAAAAGAATTGTAATTATTGACAATTATGACAGCTTTACGTTCAACTTGGTTCATTATTTAGAAGATTTGAATACGGTGGTAACTGTATATAGAAACAATGAATTTGAATTGGATGAATTAGTGAAATTTGACAAAATTCTACTTTCACCTGGACCAGGAATTCCCGATGAAGCTGGATTATTAAAAGCGGTTATTTCAAAATATGCCGAAAGCAAAAGTATTCTTGGCGTTTGTTTAGGACAACAAGCCATTGCCGAAGTATTTGGCGGTACTTTAATCAACTTGGATGAGGTTTTTCATGGTATTGCTAGCAAAGTCACTAAATCCGTTACAGATGAAGCTTTATTTAACAAACTACCAAACGAGTTTGAAGTGGGTCGCTATCATTCTTGGGTAGTCAATAAAAATAATTTTCCAGATGTTCTAGAAATCACCTCAACAGATGAAAACGGACAAATCATGTCGTTGCGTCACAAAACATTTGATGTAAAAGGAGTGCAATTCCATCCCGAAAGTATTTTAACACCTTTTGGTAAACAAATATTAAAAAATTGGATTATTAATTAATCTAAAATATATAATATTCAAATTGTTAAATAATATAACTAATAGTATTAGTTTACATATAATTAAGTAGTCATTTAAGGGAAATAGAGATAGTTTTGATGAAATTCAGATGAACTATTTTGAAAGAATTGCCAATATGAATTTGAAAAATCCTCAAATTATTGAATTCGGAATAAGCAGTTAAACCATATTTCAACAAGCTACTAAATACCAAAAATGAGCTATAATTGGTAGTAGTTTTATTCAATAGATTACAAAAAACGGACTTCATTTTATTGAAAATTATATCTATAATATACTTTAATTAAAGTATAGTAATAAATTGATAAACAATTAATTAAATATTAGCTATAGATTTTACTTATACTGAACTTGTTTTGATAATTGTATTGGTTTTATTTTGCTAATTACTTAGTTATCAACAATTTTGCAATTATTACTAAACATTTTCCTAAATTTGTTTTTACTTGTCAAATCAACAACTAAAACCAAACTATTATGGGGCTTTTTAATATTCATGAAAAGAAAGTAATCAACGAACTTTGCCGAAAGAGTGAAGCTATAGGTAAAGACGTTAGCAAAGAAATAGACGAACTCTTTGACGATTTAAAAACTGATTATGACGAAAACAAAATTGTTATTAGAGAGTTTAATGATTTTGTAAACGAAATAGAAAAAAAACTTTCACCTCAAGATGTTGAAAAACTTCATAGTTTCTCCACTCGATTGAATAAAGTAAAACGTTGTGCCAAGAAAGGTGTTGAAGCCGTTCGAGAAATAGCTAGGGAACAAAAAAAAGCCACCAAAGAAACTGTTAGAGAGCATCAAGAATATTTATACACCTAAATTATCTTGTAAACACAATCGTATTCCCTTTGCTCAAAGTTGCTTCAAAAGCATACCCTTCATAGTTAAATCCTTTAAGGTCGTCGATAGTTTCTGCATTGGTATCAATGATATAACGAACCATCATGCCTCTTGCTTTTTTGGCAAAAAAACTAATCATCTTAAGTTTACCGTCCTTATAATCTCTAAACTCTGGAGTAACAACTGGAACTTTCAATGTCTTAGTATCTATAGCACTGAAATATTCATTACTAGCCAAGTTGATAAACAACTCTCCTTTTTGTAATTCTTCATTTAAAGATTTGGTAATGGTCTTTTTCCAAAACTCATATAAGTTTTTGTTTTTCCCAATAGCCATCGAAGTTCCCATTTCCAATCGATACGCTTGCATTAAATCCAATGGTTTTAACAATCCATACAATCCTGATAAAATTCGGAGTTTGTCCTGTAAAACGGATAATTTTTCTGATGGCATACTATAAACATCCAATCCGCTATACACATCACCATCAAAAGCATAAATTGCTTGCCTGGAATTATCTAGGGTAAAAGGTGTTTCCCATTCTTGATTGCGTTGCCAATTGAGTGCTGCCAATTTATCTGAAATATCCATTAACTCCGAAAGTTGCTTTGGTTTTTTCTTTTTTAAGGTATTTTGAATAGTAGCAGCTTGTTCTAAAAACTGTGGTTCAGTGAAACTCAAAGTCGGCACTGCTTTTTCAAAGTTTAATGATTTGGCTGGGGATATAACGATTTTCATATATTTTTTTTAATAAGTCAAAAATACGAATTAATTATGATAACAAAAAGCGAAAGCAAAATCTTAATTTATCTATATTTGCCTAACTAAATCGATATAGTAATGGAAGAATGCATCTCCGTTTTTGATATGCTAAAAATAGGTGTTGGACCATCAAGTTCACATACACTTGGACCATGGCGTGCCGCAGAACGTTTTCTTAACGAACTGAAAGAAGAAAACCTGTTAGACAAAACAACCAAAGTAAAAATTGATTTATACGGTTCGCTTTCCCTCACTGGTAAAGGGCATGCTACAGATTTTGCTATAATGTTAGGTTTAAGCGGTCAGGACCCAGAATACATTCCAGTAAAAAATATTGATAATATTGTACAAACCATAAAAAAAACACATCAAATCAAGTTAGCTAACATACTGCTAATTCCTTTTGATGCTGAAACCGATATCGTATTCAATAAAAACTTCCTGCCGTTTCATGCCAATGGAATGACGTTTACTAGCTATGCTTCTAACGGAACGGAATATGTGTCAACTTTCTACTCCATTGGTGGTGGATTTGTAGTAAAAGAAGAACGAATCAATGCTAAAAAAAAATTAGCTATAAAGTGTGCGTTCCCCTTCCCTACTCAAAATGCAGCAGCATTACTGCAATACGCTATCTCAGAAAACAAATTAATATCAGAGATTGTTTATGCCAATGAAATATCTATGCGTCCCGAAGCAGAAGTGCATAGTGAACTGATGCGTATTTGGAATACTATGCTCGAATGTATGTATATCGGTTGTCATTCGGAAGGGATATTGCCTGGTGGTTTAAATGTAAGACGACGCGCTTTTGATATGCATCAAGGTTTGATTGGTTTGGCAAACTACTCAACTCCACAAGAATGGTTAGAAACTATTCGAAAAACAGAAGTGAAGTTTCGACAAATATTAAAATGGGTTTCCTGTTTTGCACTTGCTGTTAACGAGGTAAATGCAGCTTTAGGAAGAGTAGTTACAGCTCCGACTAATGGAAGTGCTGGTGTGATACCAGCCGTTCTAATGTATTATTTAGTAATTGAAAATCATCAAGCTGGAGAAAAAGAAATTAAACAATTCTTGATGGTAGCTGGAGAAATTGGAAGTATCTTCAAAAAAGGTTCTACCATATCCGCCGCTATGGGTGGTTGTCAGGCAGAAATTGGCGTTTCGTCTGCTATGGCAGCTGCTGCACTTTGTGAAGTTATGGGTGGCACACCAGAACAAGTTTTAATGGCTGCCGAAATAGCCATGGAACATCACTTAGGACTAACCTGTGATCCAATAGGCGGTTTGGTTCAAATTCCGTGTATTGAGCGCAATACTATGGGTGCCATTAAAGCCATCAACGCAGCAGAACTCGCTATGGAAACTGATGCTAAAAATGCCAAAGTGCCATTGGATAAGGTGATTGATACGATGTGGCAAACTGCCAAAGATATGAACTCCAAATACAAAGAAACCTCCGAAGGAGGATTGGCCGTGGCTGTGAATATGGCGGATTGTTAAAATTCAAATAACAAACTAGTCGTTACAAAAAAGTTATTGTTAATAGGTGCATCATTTTTCACAAATACTTTTTCTTGGCTGTTTAAATACCTTGCTTCGGTTCTCAATTTTACTTTAGAATTAAAAAGATAATCTAAATTTAATGATAATCCAAGTGTTTTAAACTCATCATTGGTATCGATAATTACGTTCTTTTCATCTTGGTAATATTCGGTTCGAAAAGCCGTTTGCCATTTAGAATTGATAGAATATTGTGCCACAATTATAGGGCTTAACCAGGAAGCTGTTGGATTGTTAGTTGAGCTCAAATCCTGTAAACCACAATCAAAACCCAGAATAGTTCGCCATTTATCATTCCATTTTATATCATAATACAAATTACTAAAATAGCGCATGGAAAAATCTATTCCATTGAATTCTTTTCCGATAAAAGTGCTCCAATTTAAAGTAGAATTTGCATTGGATTTATATACAATTTGAGTTCCAAAAGAGGGAAGAACATCTTTTTGTGGTTTGTTTATTCGTTGCCAACCATTGGTCAACAAAGCAGCAAAATTCCATTTATCTGATGGTTTGTAATTGTATTTAATTCCCGTCATAAAATAAGGAGAATTATCCGCTAATAGCGAACGTGTTAAAGTCAAATTTGACGCCGTTGTAGCCGTTTCAAACCCAATATAACTTGGTAAAATTCCAACTTCAATAGTTTGCTTTTTTGCGCTATCTATGAAAAGACCAATATATGCTTCATTGAGTATTTTAGTGGTTTCGTTAGCATAATTATCGTCAACATAAGTTCCCGATTGCAATGATACAATTGCATAAGCATTATCATATTCCACTTTTGCACGAAGTAATCCGATATTGATATTAAACTCGTTATGCCTGTTATAATTGTACATAAACGGAAGCTTTTGTTCCGAATTTGGCGTATTAAAATCATAGGCATAATAGGTTTCTAAAAAGCCCGAAAAGGATAGTTTAAATGCTTTGTTTTCTTGAGCAAAAGCTGAAAACCCAAAGCTTAAAATAAAAAATAATCGTTTCACTATTTCCTTCTAGTATCAATAATATGAATGATTTTCCATGTAGTTTTATCTAAATACAAAGTGAATGAATTCACACCTTTATGGCTTAACTTTCCATTGACATAGAATTCATAGGGTGTCCAAGCGTGAGCCATCGATCCATCAACTTGGATGTTGTAACTCAATATTCTTTCTTCAAATTTAATATCGGCAGGAATAGAAGCTATTGCTTTATAAAAACTACTGGTCGTTTCGTCTGAAAGTTTATTCCCTTTGGTGTTTTCCGATATTGATTGCAAAATCATGGTGTCACTGCAAGTGGATTTGATTTTGATAGTGTCTTTGGCATGAAATCCTTCGAAGAACGTCACAATGGTTTTTTGCACTTGCTCCTTTTGAGCATTGACAATTTCGACACATAATAAAGCTACAACTAGCACTACTTTTTTCATATCGATTAGTATTTAGACCATTTGTAGAGTTCTTTCCAAGTTGGTTTTTTACCATACATTAAAATTCCAACACGATAAATTTTGGCTGCAAACCAAACAACACCAAAGAAGGTTGCAAATAATAAAACCATCGAAACGGCAATTTGCCATAGCGGCACACCAAATGGTATTCGCATCATCATTACAATAGGTGATGTTAATGGTATCATGGAGAAAACTGTCGCTACCGTTCCGTGAGGGTCATTCATTACGGTAAAGAAACCTATGTAAACGCCCAAAATCAAAGGCATAATGATAGGTAACAAGAATTGTTGCGAATCGGTTTCGTTATCCACAGCAGCACCAATAGAAGCATAAAACGAACTGTATAAAAAGTAACCACCAATAAAATAAATGACAAACGAAATGAGGATAGTGGCTATGGGCAAGTTCCAAAGTTCTTTAATGTAAAGTTGGATGGTTCCCCCCATTTCGCTTTGTGCCGTTTGCATGGCTTGTCCTTGAATACCTGAAGTTGCGCCCATTTGAACACCAAAAATGGAAGACAATACAAACATAGCTGTCAGACCAAGGATTGCCCAAATGAAAAATTGTAGAATTCCAGCCAGTGATGTACCAATTATTTTTCCCATCATCAATTGAAATGGTTTTACTGAGGAGATAATGACTTCAATAATTCGGGATACTTTTTCTTCGATAACGCTTCGCATGACCATGTTACCATAAATCACAATAAACATCATAATGAGGTAACCAAAAGCACCACCAATAGCGATTTTGATTTCGTTTAACCCTTTTAACGCCGCTTCGCCTGATGCTTTGGAGAGTTTGATGTCAACTACGGCATTAGAGTTTTTGATTGCCAAAGTATCTAAACCCGATTTGATATAGTTTTCTTGGGTGAGTTTTTCGGCTACAATGTCTTCGATATCGTCAATAAACATGACACTCGGGCTGTCATTGGAAATATATTGTATGCCTTTTTCGAGCGCTTTGTTATTGGTTACTTTTGGGATTATCAAAAGGCCTTCATAACTTTCGTTAACAATGCTATCTTTTAAAATTTTGGTATTAACCGATGATAAATCTACATATTTATACTCGTCATCACTTTTAAATTCTTGGGCAAACAAACCCGTTTCATCATGAATAGCAATGGTTTTTAAATCGGCTTTCATAGCACTTAAATAGCCCACAAAAACAGCAATACCGACAAACAGTAATGGACTTAAAAAAGTCATTACAATGAAGGATTTGTTGCGCACTTTGGCGATAAATTCTCTTTTGATGATTAAACTTAATTTACTCATATTTTTTTTTAAAATTCCAAACCTGCCTGCCGGCAGGCAGGTTCCAATAGTTTTTTTGTTATTTTACTTTGTTACCGTTTGTATAAAAATATCATTCACACTCGGGATTTTTTCCACAAAATGGGTTACTTGGCCTCTTTGTAATAGAGTATTCAACAATTCATTTGGTGTTGAAGTTCCTATATTGATTTTGAGTTTTAATTCATCGTGTAATGATTTAAAATTGGCTTGAGATAACGTAAATTTTTGAGACAAGTCAAACATCAATCCTTCTACATTGTCAGTTAGAATGCCAACTTCATAATCATTGGTTCTGAAATTTTTCTTCACGTCAGACAACTTGCCTTCGATAAGTTTATTCGATTTATGAATTAACGCAATATGGTCACACATTTCTTCCACACTTTCCATTCGATGTGTTGAAAAAATTACCGATGTTCCCTGCTTGTTCAACTCAATGATTTCATCCTTAATCAAATTGGCATTCACAGGATCAAAACCCGAAAATGGTTCGTCAAGAATTAGCAACTTAGGTTTATGTAAAACCGTGACAATAAATTGTACTTTTTGCGCCATTCCCTTGGATAACTCATTTATTTTTTTGTTCCACCAACCTTCTATTTCTAATCGTTTAAACCAATAATCAAGTTCATGCCTGGCTTCGGCTTTGGTCAAACCTTTAAGCTGTGCCAAATACAAACACTGCTCACCTACTTTCATGGTTTTATACAAACCGCGTTCTTCGGGCATATAACCGATGCTGTGAACATGAGAAGGATTTAATTTTTCGCCATCCAATATAATTTCACCGCTATCGGGCATAGTGATTTGATTGATGATGCGAATTAGGGAAGTTTTTCCGGCACCATTTGGACCTAGAAGTCCGTAAATACTGCCTTTTGGAACGATTAAAGAAACTTCGTTAAGCGCGGTGTAATCACCATATTGCTTCACTACTTTGTTTACTTCAAGTATGTTACTCATAAAATAAATTTAAATGTCAAGTTCAATGTCAAAATTCAATAGCCATGTCAATCTCAAATATTGTTATTGCTATTGCTATTGCTATTGTTATTGCTATTATTATTGCTATTGTTATTGCTATTATTATTGCTATTGCTATTGAATTCTGTAAAAGTACTGAATAAGTAACTATAGGAAAATAAAAGTTACAAAAAAACCCACCCTAATTTTTACACGAGGATGGGAAAAATTGCTATGAAAAAGAAATTACCTGTTTCCAAGTAATAATCAAAAGTAAAACTATTTTTTTAATTATGAAAACATATCTTTTACTTTTTCAAAAAAAGATTTGTCGCCCTTTTCAGGATTTGGAATAAAATTCTCATCGGTCAATGATTTCTCGAAAAATTGACGCTGTTCTTTAGATAATGTTTTTGGTGTCCAAACATTTACATGAACTAATAAATCACCGCTACCATAACTATTCAAGCTTGGAATTCCTTTTCCTTTCAGCCGAAGAATTTTACCTGATTGTATTCCTTCTTCTAGTTTAATTCTCACTTTTCCATTAACTGCATCAATTTCTTTGGAAACTCCCAAAGCTGCTTCTGCAATACTTATATATAAATCATAGTGTAAATTTTCGCCTTCACGCTTTAAAAATGCATGCTCTAGTTCTTCAATAGCTACTATTAAATCGCCAGCAATACTATTTCCTGGTGCATCATTTCCTTTTCCAGAAACTTTTAACTGCATACCATCAACTACACCAGCTGGAATTTTGATAGAAACTGTTTCGTCTTCTAAAATCATTCCTTGCGCATCGGCATTGTTCGGTTTACTTTCAATAGTTTGTCCCGTTCCACCACAAACATGACAGGTCGTAGCCGATTGCATTCTGCCTAAAATAGTATTAGTTACTCGCAATACTTGTCCTTGACCATTACATGTAGAACAGGTTTTATATTTTACACCGGCAGCTTGTACCTTGCGTTTTACTTTTACTTTTTTCTCTACACCATTGGCAATTTCTTCTAAAGTTAATTTCACTTTAATACGAAGATTGCTTCCTTTAACTTTTCGTTGGCCTCCAGAATTTCCTCCGAAACCACTGAAACCACCACCTCCAAATGCACCACCAAAAATATCACCAAACTGACTGAAAATATCATCCATATTCATGTGATGCCCACCACCATATCCACTGGCAGCATCAAAAGCAGCATGACCATACTGATCGTATTTGGCTTTCTTATCAGCATCACTTAATACTTCATATGCTTCGGCAGCTGTTTTGAAGTTTTCTTCAGCTTCTTTATTTCCGGGGTTTTTATCAGGGTGAAATTCAATCGCTTTCTTTCGGTAGGCTTTTTTAATTTCTTCTGGAGAAGCGCTTTTTGAAACGCCTAATATTTCGTAAAAATCTACTTTTTTGCTCATACTACTGTTTTATTGTCCGATAACGACTTTTGGAAAACGAATAATTTTGTCACCCAATTTATATCCTTTTTCAATTACATCAACAATTTTACCTTTTAAATCTTCCGTTGGTGCAGGAATTTGTGTAATTGCTTCGGCAAAATCTGCATTAAAAACATCACCAGCTCTAATATCAAGTTGTTCTAAACCTTTGGAAACAAGAGTGTTTTTTAATTTTTCATAAATTAATGCAACACCTTTCAACAATTCCTCATCTTCTGATTTTGATATTTGAACCATTGCTCTGTCAAAATCATCCATTACTGGCAAGATGGCTTGTAATACTTCCTCATTGGCAGTTCTATACAAATCGATACGCTCTTTGGCAGTTCTTTTTTTGAAATTTTCAAATTCAGCAAATAAACGAAGGAATTTGTCTTTTTCAATAGCTAAATTTTCTTCTAGCTTGGCCTCAACACTCAATTCTTCTGCTGTTTCTATTTCATTAACTACATTTTCGATTTCGCTTTCGATGTGTTCCTTTTCCGTATTTTCAGTATTCATTTTTGTTTTATCTTTAAAAATATTTTTGATTTTCATATTTTTTCTTAATTCCAAGTTCTAGAAATGCAAAAGTACTGCCATTTCTTCAAAAATGTCATATTGTCATTATTTTTTTGTTGAATTAAAAAAGGGAGATTGAAAATAGTTAATTAAAATGTAATAAATAATTTAACCAAATTTTAATAAAATTTTAAGACTATTACGTTTTCGTTTTGACTATGTTTGTGATATTAAATCAAAACAATAATCATTTAGGTTAGCTTACAGCTACAAATAATTATTAATTCAACAATCCTCATAGTAAAAAGTGCTATAAAAAATAGCACTTTTTTTTATGCATATAAATCATAGATTGCTTTGTCAATTTTTTGAAATTGAAAATGAAAACCAGAGTCTGTGATTTTTATTGAACTAAGATTTTTACTTGAGAAGAGTAAATAAGACATTTCACCAAGTATTAGATTCATTACAAATTCTGGAATATTGGGAAGCCATAATGGTTTTTTCAATGTTTTGGCAATGACTTTTGTTAATTCCTGATTGCTAACTGGATTGGGAGAAACAGCATTAAAAATTCCTTCTAATTGTTTTTCGATTGCAAAATAATACATCGTAACTAAATCTGTTATGTGTATCCATGATTGAATTTGTTTTCCAGTTCCCATGGCTGCTCCAAATCCCAATTTAATTGGTTTTACCATTTCTGGTAAAGCACCACCTTGGTTAGAAAGTACAATTCCGGTTCGGAGTTTGCAAACTTTTATTCCTAGTACTTGAAAAGTATCGACGCTTTCCTCCCATTTCTTTACCACATTAGACAGAAAACTATCTTCCGAGTCTGTAGTAGTTTCATCATAAACTTGGGAAAAACTTTCGGGATAAATAGCAGTTCCAGAAGCGGAAACTATTTGTTTTATTTGGTTTGGAGATTTTTTTATCAGATTAAAAAGCAATTCGCTAGACAATGTTCGGCTTTCTATTATTTCTTGTTTGTACTTATTTGTCCAACGTTGCGCTATGTTGGCTCCAGCCAAATGAACAATTGCATCAACTCCATCAATACAACTTCCATCAATTTTTCCTTCTTGTGGATTCCAATAAAAACCTTTATAATTTGGTTCTTCCTTAATTTTTGCATTTGCTGTAGTCAAATAATGAATGGAATGGTTTTTTGATAGTAATAATTTTACCAGTTCAGTTCCTATTAATCCTGTTGCACCTGTAATTAGAATTTTCATTTCGAATAATTTTTATCAAAGTTATTATCAAAGCGTCTTAAATTAAACCCAATTATAAAGGGTTTAACTTTTGTTTATTACTTCAATTTTATACTCCATTCAAAGTTTAATTCTGAAACTTGTTCCTCTTTTTCATTAACACCTATAGATTTCATCCAAATGGTTTGTCCTTCGCCAGTGGTTATGGTTTTAACAATAGCATTGTCTATCAAATGTCCATCATTACAAGTAAATGTAATTCTGCCAGTTGCTTTTTTTGAAAAACTACTAGTATTATTGGCAACCAACATGGAGATGTTCTTTCCACTTTTTTTGATTTTCATTATTACCAAAGCGCCTGTTGTTAACTCAGCTGCCATAGCTTGAACTGCAAAATACATCGATTTAAAAGGGTTTTGATTGAACCAACGATGCTTTACAGTTACCACACATTGTTGCTCAGAAAGTGTTTTAACCCTAACACCACACCAAAATGCAGATGGTAATTTGAAAAATAAAAAACTGTTAAATTTTGAAGGAGAAAATTCCATGAAAGCTTGATTTTGCTGTAAAAGTACAAAAAAGTAAATTGGTTTGTACATTTTATTAAATGTTAATTTTATGTTAAATATTAGTACTTTGTATTGCATAGTATCTTTTTTTAACTCTATCTTTGCATAAGAAATTAATGGTCTATCAATAGTATTATTAATTTGGGTTTCAATCATCAAATTAAAAAAATCAAATAAAATGACAACATCAAACGAAAAAAACACTGCAACATTAATTCACTTGAGTGCATTAGCACAATATATAGTTCCGTTTGGAAATTATATTTTCCCAACCATGATTTGGAGTGCGAAGAAAAACGAATCAGAATTTGTAGATTATAACGGTAAACAAGTTTTGAATTTTCAACTGAGTATCCTTATTTATACTATCGTACTATGCGCAATTGCAATTCCAATTTTGATTTATGCTGTTTTCAAAAATCTACCTCATCATGCTAATTTAGAATCGGAGGATTTTATATATGAAAGAATTTTATTTGGTGAAAATAGCAGCTGGGCAATCATAGGAATTGTGGGGGTTTTAATAATTATTTTTATAAAAATAATCGAGTTTGTTTTAATCATAAACGCCGCTGTAAAAGCATCAAACGGAGATTGTTACAACTACCCGCTAAGTATATCGTTTTTTAAATAATCAATAAAGGAAATCATTAATAATCAATTTAAATCAATCAAAAAATGAAACAGTTAATCTTAATCACAACGCTTTTAGTTGTAATAACAACTAAAATATTAGCACAAGAGAATGCTATTGAAATCAAAAATTCTCAAAAACCTACTTCTGAAATACAAAAAGAAAATCATCAGTTCGAAATTGTAGCCAATGAAGATGTGAATGTCAATCTAAAATTTAATCTAAAATTAGAGGACAAGGTAAAAGTTCTTGTTACCAATCAACAAGACAAAGTGGTTTTTTCAAAAGTATACCGCAAAAAAGGCAATAACAAAATCGCTTTTAGCATGGAAGAAAATGAAAAATATACCATATTGCTCCACGGAAATAAACAGTCAAATATGATTGTTAGTGTTTCTGAAAATTAAAAATCTTTCAATCATTAACCATGAAACGTATCAGTAAATAAAAAAATAAATTATGTATTATGAATATTGAAAACACAAAAGCCCAGATGCGTAAAGGTGTTTTAGAATTTTGTATCTTGTCTGTCCTTAAAGAGAAAGACGCCTACACTTCTGAAATATTAGACACTTTAAAAAACGCCAAATTACTTGTCGTAGAAGGAACAGTTTATCCCCTATTGACAAGATTGAAAAATGACGGTTTACTCAACTATCGTTGGGAAGAATCAACATCGGGACCACCCAGAAAATATTATGGTTTAACCGAATTAGGGAAAACATTTTTAACTGAATTAAACAGTACTTGGACAGAACTTTCTGATGCTGTAAACATTATAACTAATCAAAAATAATAATCATGAACAAAACAGTAAATATTAATATAGGTGGTTTATTCTTTCACATAGATGAAGATGCGTACCAAAAGTTAACTCGCTATTTCGAAGCTATAAAACGTTCTCTTTCCAATTCCTCTGGACAAGACGAAATCATGAAAGATATTGAAATGCGTGTGGCCGAATTGCTTACAGAAAAACAAAAAAGTGAGAAGCATGTAATCAATACTAAAGACGTTGACGATGTAATTGTGGTTATGGGTCAACCTGAAGATTATCGTATTGATGAAGACTCAGATGACAAACCTAAAGAACCATTTTATCCTTATACAAAATCTAGAAAACTGTATCGCGATAAAGACCGAGGAACTATTGCTGGTGTTTGTACTGGTTTGGGTCACTATTTTGGGATTGATGCCGTATGGGTAAAAATCTTATTCTTGATTTTAGCATTTACAAGTTTTGGTGTTATTGCCTATTTTGTACTTTGGATAGCCATGCCAAAAGCCGTAACAACCTCTGAAAAGTTGGAAATGACAGGTGAACCAGTAACGATTTCTAACATTGAAAAAAAAGTAAGAGAAGAATTTGATAGCGTTTCAAACAAACTAAATAACGTCAACTATGACAAAATGGGAAACGAAGTAAAGAATGGTGCTGAAAGAGTTGCTGGTGGAATTGGTGATGTTTTAACAAGTATTTTCAAAGTATTTGCAAAAATTTTAGGCACAATTATCATTATTTTCTCCTCGTTGTTATTACTTGTAATTTGCATTACTTCCATTATTTTAATTTTTTCTTCATCAATGCCTAACAATTTTATTCTGAACCACATCGATACACCAATTGGATTAGAAACACCTATCTGGGTTCAAGGAATATTGTTTCTTTTAGCAGCTGGAATTCCAATGTTTTTCTTCTTAATATTGGGTTTAAAACTATTAGTAACCAATTTGAAATCGATCGGAAATATAGCTAAATACAGTTTATTGGCCATTTGGATCATTGCGGTAGGTATCTTAATTTCATTAGGAATAAATGAAGCTATACAAATTGCCTTTGATGGTAAAGAAGTTAAAAAAGAGGTAATCAACATTGCTCCAACAGATACCTTGAAAATCAAATTTAAAAACAACGATTTTTATTCAAAAGACAAGTATGACAAAATCGATTTCAGACTAACTCTAGACGAGAATAACAAAGAAATCATCTATTCTAATAATGTTACAATAGAAATTATGCCAACAGAAGAAACTTTGCCTTATATCCAAATCGAAAGATTAACAGTTGGTAAATCGGCAAAAGATGCCAGAAATCGTGCAGAAAAAATTAGATACGGTTATAAGATTGAAGGAAATCAATTGATTTTAGACAATTATTTGTTGACTGATGCTGTTAACAAATATAGAGGCCAAAGAGTAGAACTGTTCTTGTATTTACCAAAAGGAACTTTGTTTAAAGCCGATGAAAATGTACAAGACTACGACACAACAAATAATGATTTTTTCAATTTACACTTTAGTTCTAAAGACTATATTTATAAAGTAGAAAATTCAAAAGTTAAATGCTTGAATTGCCCAGCTGATGAAAACGAATTTAAAGATGTAGAAGACAGTACGACCGAAATTATAACAAATGAAAACGATAGCACTGATGTGGTAACCGTGAAAGTAAATGGTAAAACAGTCATTGAAACCAAATCAGAAAAAAAAGGAAGTTTAAAATTAAACAAAGATGGAATAATCATTAAAACAGAATAATCATGATAAAGTACACTATAATTTGCACCAAAATTTTTGTAGCCGTTTTTGCTTCATTATTATTTAGCGCTTGTAACACTAATCTAAACTTAGGTGATGGTATAGATGGCAACGGGAATGTAACTACAAAAACCCGTAACGTTGAAAATAATTTTTCAAAGGTAGATGTTAGTAGAGGTTTAAATGTAACTATAGAACAAGCTACTACTTATTTTGTTGAAGTTGAAGCAGATGAAAACTTGCAAGATCATATCACTACTCGAGTTGAAAACGGAACACTATTTATCACCTCTGATGAAAATATTGATGAAGCCAAAGCCAAAAACATTAGAGTAAAACTTCCCACATTAAAAGCTGTAAAATCTACAAGTGGTTCATCTATAAGTTCAAATGGAATACTTAAAGGAACTGAAATTTCTATAGAAACTACTAGCGGAAGCGAAACAAAACTCACTTTAGAATATGACAAAATCAGTTGCGAGGCAAGCAGTGGAAGTTCACTAACTATAAATGGAAAAGCATTACGCCTAAAAACTGACTCATCTAGCGGAAGTTCTATTATAGCTAATGGATTATTAGCAAACGATGTAGAATCAGAATCAACAAGTGGAAGTTCAACGAATGTTCATCCATTGGTTAGCTTAAGAGCAAAAGCATCTAGCGGAAGTTCTATAGATTATAATTCTAGCCCTAAAACAGTTACTAAAGAAGAAAGCTCTGGCGGAAGCGTTTCAAAAGAATAAGTTAATAATACATCTCAATGAAAATTGGGATGTTTTTTTTTCTATTTTTGACACAAGAGACACGTTCATACGACGATAAAAATGAACGATGTAAAACAATCATTATATAAATTTATGAAAAAAATAATTACACTATCCCTACTTTTTATCTCAAGTATAACATTTGCACAGAATAAAGAAAAAGTAAAAGGTTCTAAAATTGTTAAACTTGAACAAAAACAAGTCGAAAATTTCGAAAGTATAGAAGTAGAAGATAACCTAGATGTTTTTTTGGTTAAAGGAAAAGAATGTGGTCTTGAAATTGAAGCTGATGACAATTTAATCGAATTTATTGAATACAAACTTACTGGTAAAAATCTCAGAATATCAACATCAAAAGACCTTTCAAGCTATAAAAAATTGAGTGTTCGTATAACTTACACTGATACTTTTAACTTGGTAATTGTAAAAGACGAAACCAATGTGACTGCTTTATCAGATATAGTTTTGAATACTATCACCTTTAAATGTTATGATTATTCCAAATTGTTTTTGAATGCAAAAACAAAAGATTTTACCTTGATGGCTAATGATAAATCCAAAGTAGAATTAAACCTAAATTCAGATAAAACTGCTATTGACTTAAGTAAAAATGCATACGTAAAGGGATTAATTTCATCTATTGACATGCGATTTGATATGTATCAAAAATCATCAGCCGAGATAGAAGGTGAGGTGGTTAATTTAAAAGTACGCCAAGATAATAATTCAGAATTTATGGGAAAAAAATTGATAACTAAAAATGCAATATTAGAAACTAATAATGATTCTAAGAACACCATAAATGTTAATAACATCCTAACCTTAAACGCATCGGGAACCAGTGAAATAAAGCTTTTTGGCGAACCAACTAAGATAGAAATTATTCGATTTATTGAAAATGCATCACTATTTAAAAAACAATTAGTTAAATAGTTTTCTTCCACAAAGGTTATTTTATAAGTATTTTTTTGGTATAGCATATTATTTTAGCAGACAAACTTTCCTTTTTATTTATAAATTTCAATTACTTCAACTGACTTAAGGTTTCTGTAGCTATAGTATCTGAAGGACTAATAATTAAAACATTATTATAAAAGGTTTTAGCATCATTTAATTTGCCTAAACTTAATTTTGTTCCAGCCATTAACAAATTGGCTGAATAATCAAAGGGATATAAATTAACAACTTTTGTAATCAATGTTTCCGCCTGTGTGTATTGCTTTTGGTTATATTTTGATAATGCTAAGTTATAACCAGCAGTATAATTAGTTGGATCAATTGTTAAAATTTTAGAATAATTGTCATCCAATTCTTTCCAGTTTTGATTGGCATAATAAACGTTTGCAAGGCCTAAATGGGCTTCAATACTTTTTCCATTTAATGAAATGGCCTGTTTATAAGCATCTATTGCAGATTTATAATTCTTTGCTGTAAAATACAAATAACCTAATCTTGCTGCACCAAAATAATTAGAAGATTCAGATTTTATGGCATTTATAGCACCATCATAATCTAATTTGTATTCTAACTCATAACTCTTAGCAAAATTTGCTTTGTTTTGTGAAAATACATTCACAGAAATAAAAATAATTAATGTTAAAAAAATACTCTTCATAAGGATACTAATTAAAATTTATAGATTAATGTTAAAAAATAATTGTTATAATTAAATGATAGATTGTCATAAGTTCTAATATTTTGTTCTTTTTGTGCTGTTATATAGAGATTAAAATTAGAATTAATTTGATAACCAAGCGTACTTGATAAGTTATATTTAATTTCGCCAGGAAAGTTATAAAAATATTTAGCATGATATAATGAAAATAAGTTGTTGTCTTTTTTTAAATAATCAAAGCCTAAAATAAATTTCTTATAGTAAAAAGTTGTATTTATTGCAATGGCTTGACCTTTAATATCTTCTGAAGTTTCATCCTCACTATTTTCGTCTTTTGATATAGTTCTATTATTCTGATTAATTTGATAAAAACTCGGTGAAATTGTCCAATAGAGATTTTGAGACAATTTTAATTTATAATGCAAGCCTAAACCATATTGAAAAGCTTTTTGTGTAATACTTTGATCAAAAGTATAATTAATTTCATTCTTGCCAAAGATATAGCCAATATTAGGACTAATCGTAAAATTTCTAATTCTTTTGCTTATGCTTAATGAACCATTATAAAAATTTGACTTTCCTTCATAATTAGTGTTATCAGAAATACCATTATAAGTAGCTTGTGTAAAATGTATAGCAGGATTGATTTGAAAATAGTTTTTTATATTTATAAATGCACCTAAATGTGCTTCCTGTTGTTTTAAATCACCTTGATTTATTTTTTGGGATATATAATTTCCTCCAATATCTAAAGTTGTTTGAGAAGTTAAATTTAATCCCATCATCAATGAGCCATAATTCAAATTACCACCTAAATTTTTATCTTCAATTACTTTTATACCTCCTTCTAATGCCAAATAATTCATAGTTTTTTGCGGAAAATGGATATTTGTGTAATTTAGATTAGCTGTGCTAAGTTTTTTTCTAAGAAAGTTGGCTTCTTGCACATATCCCTGTAAATAAAGCGTAAAAAAATATTCTAAATCTATTTCACGGTTTTTATTTATTTGATAAGATTGTTTAAAATATTTTTCGGCTTTTTTTAAGTCGTTTTTACTATAATATAATTTACCTAAAGTGCTAAATAAATCAGCATTATTTGAAGCTAAAATTCTATATTCTAGTTTTTCTAATTGTTCCCAATTTTGCTGATTGGTATAAAAATTTGCTAAAAAAACTAAATTCTCTTCTGTTTTTTGTGACCAACCTAATTGAAAAAGAAAAATTAAGCAATAGCCGAAATTTTTAAACATGATAAGTTGATGTTTTGATTGTTTTTTTGGATGTTTAAAGACTGTATAGTATCATTAAAAATGATTGTTTTTGATTGAAAATATTTTCTTTTATAATTGAAAAATGATGAAATTATTTTAGAATGTAAAACAATTTGACTCGGATTTTGTTCGTTGTCAATCTCTTTAATTTCATTATGATATTTTGCTTTTACGATTTGGATAAATGGTGCAAAACAATCAAAAAACCATTGTAAATATTTTGGAATAACAAAATTTGGAATAATCCAATCACTTACTTCTACTGATTTATAAACTCCAAGCAAAACTTTTTGATGTGCTAAATAAAATTGAAATAACTCAGTATTTTTTGAACCAAAATAATCATAGAAATAAAATAAAATACCATCATTTTTAAAATAAGCTATAGCTTGAGTGCTTTCGTCTAAAATGTAAGATTTATTATAAGCATCAATACCAAAAAACCATTTTTTATAATAGATTTTTTTGTTTTTTTCTACTTTCCATTCAATCTGGTGATTAGGTAAAAATTTAAAAGCATTTTTCAATAAATTATTAGGCAAAATATTTTTTACAACCTCATTCTTTTTTGGATAATCAAATGAATGAAACTTTTGACCATTTTCGTTTTTTGTTAAATAATAAGCAAAAGGATATTTTATCGTTTTAGCACCAATTTCGGGTGAAGTTTGAAATTGTAAATGGATATGTGGCTCAGGTGATCTACCACTATTGCCACATAATCCTATAATTTGACCCGCATAAACATAATCATCTAGCTTTACTTTTAGACTTCCATTTAATAAATGAGATATTTTAAGATAAAAATTATCTGATATTTTAATCACAACGCTATTTCCCCAATTGTTTAAAGTATTAATTTCCCCTATAGGATTGTCAATAATGTTTTCTAAAATGTTTACCACATATCCTGAAACAGGGGCAATCACTGGTGCCTCATAAGCAAAATAATCTTTTAGAAATGCACCATGATTTTTATATGTTTTATTATTGTTATCTACAATATCAAAATCAAAAGCATGTTTCCAATCGCCAAGATGTGTTACTTTTCCATCTATGCCTTGACTCATTCGCCATTCACCCATAATAGGTAGATACACATGAAAAAACGTATTAGCTTTAAATCTTAATTTAGAATAAAAATTTTTATATAAATTATCTTCAGGACTACCTTGTTGAAAAGCAACTAATTCAATGCTATTGGTCTTTTCTCTATATTTTAATACCGTTAAAAATAGCAAAACAACTAATACAAAAGGTAATGAATACAAGGGTGAATTAACTTTAATAAATAATGGATTCAAAGCACCAACTAACAAACATGAAAAAGAAACTGTAAAAAATTGCAGTAAAAAAACTTTAGTAGAAGGAATAATAAAAAAACCGCCAAGTGCTAATGCAACTAAAATAAAATTAAATCCTATAGTTTGAAAAACAAGCTCTTTAAAATCGCCTAAAAAATTCAAATAGAAAATTACACCTATACTAAATCCTAGAAGAACTAATAAAAAATTAATTCTTGAATAAAAAAAGATAATGACTAAAATACAAAATCCTATAAATTGACTTGGTATAAAAAAAATTGCAGCCAATGAACTTAAAAGAATTTTAAAATAATCAAAAAAGACATTAGAAGTATTAATCCTAAAATAATTTATAAAATCTTTTAATAAAAAAAAATCCTCACTTATATTAGTTGTTATATTTAAATGAACATAAGATTGTTGATTAATACTTAAAATATACATACAAATCAAAAATGGTAATACCAAAAAAGGTAAGCCTTTTTTACTAAAATAATAAAAAAGCCATACACTTAAAAATAAAGAAAGCGTAGTAAATAATAACAACAGCATTAAAAAGTCAAAACTCCATGAAAATCTTGAAGATAAACCCAAAGCAACTAAGACTGTATTAAAAGTAAAAGTACCTGTTTGAGCAAGTTGATTATCAAAATTAAAAAGTTTTGAAAGGGATAAAGCAATGAAAAGACTTGATAATACAACAAATGCTTTGATAGGAAAAGTAGCAATTAACAAAAACAAACAAAATCCCACCCATTTTTTATTGGCAAAAATAATGTTGGAAAAACTTAAAAGTATTCCTTCAATATAATAGATAAGATTTTGCTTAATTAATTTATTCATTTTCTATACTTTGCAAATGGGCTGGTTTTTTTTCATTTTGTTCTAAAATAGCTAAATCATCACTTGATTTAATCACATGAGTTTGACCTCTAGTATCAATTAAAACAACATTAGGTCTCAAGGCTATAAACTGCATACTTTGGGTTATACAATAGGCTCCTACATAATGAACTACAACTTGGTCGCTCTTATTTAACGGTGGTAAGTTGATGTTTTCTCTTACCACATCTATGTTCATACACAAAGGGCCATATAGCACTGTGTCTTCTGTATGATAACCAAATGGTTGAGCTGGTGTAATTTTATGATCATACCAAAAAGATGTAAACATTAAATTTACCCCAAAGTCCATTATAGTAGCTTTTCTTCCATCACTCAAGCGTTTATTAGCAATGACACTCCCCAAAAGAAATCCTGCGTCATCAATCAATGCTCTGCCTGTTTCAAGATATAAAAATGGTAATTCGTCATAAGGAAAGCCCATGTTTAATAAAGTATTACAAATAGCATCTGCAAATTCTGATATTTCTGGAATATAGTCAGCAGCTACTTGATAGCTTCCTTTTAAAGTGTTTTTAGACGGAAAACCTCCTCCTAAATCAAGATATTCTATTCTTTTATTGAATTTTTGTTTTATTCCTAATGCTAAATCTGATAGTTTAGAGGCTGCAATAGCATAAGCATTGGTACTTAGCATATAGGTGCCTATATGACAATGTAAACCTACTAAATTCAATTTGTCTGAAATGATAATTTTTGTGATAGCTTCCCATGCTTGACCACTTTCATAATTAAATCCAAATCTATCCCAAATAGGATAAATGCCAGTATCCATATTAACTCTAATGGCTACTCTAGGCTTTTTCTTCAAATTTTCGGCTATACGAGTTAATAGATACAACTCATCAAAATGATCGATATGAATTAAACTATCATTTTTAACAGCGGTGGTTAAATCATCTTCTGTTTTTTCTGGACCATTAAAAATAATTTTATTACCAGGCACACCATTATTAATAGCCTTGTCATATTCAAATCTCGAAACAACTTCTGCCCAAGAACCTTCTTGATGATAAATATTACAAACTGCATTCAAATAACAAGTTTTATAACTCCAAGCAAACTGCACTTTTGGATATCTTGTTTCAAAAGCCCTTTTGGCATCTTGATAGTTATCTCTTATTTTCTTTTCAGAATAAACAAAAGTAGGAGAGCCATAGTCTTTGATAATGTCTCTTACAGCTACACCGTCTATGTGTGTTAATGCGTTGTATTCAGTTTTTGTGCCAAATTTATTCATTAATCCTGTGTTTAATGATTTGATAATTGGTCTTTCGTATTTTAATTTTTCCATGATTTATAATTTAAAATTCGCCTAATGTACTAATTGTTTCAAAAGATTTTATATTTACTATTTGGTCATAAGAATATCTAATAAACATTTGACCTACTTCATATTCTTCATAATATTTACATTTGCCAGTAAGGGCTAAATTGACTACAGATTCTACTTGATTTTGACCACATCCTGTTGTTAAATAACACCATGCAGGAAATCTAGGATTTATTTCTATTAGATGGTAAACTGGTTTTTCATCTTGATATTTTTTGATAAACTCCAATTCAAATGGACCACGCCACTTGGTGTTTTTAACCATTTTTTTTGTTATTTTTATTAATTCTTGATCATCTAAAGACACACCTGCCCAAGCTTTGCCTTTATCAGTTATATACAATTTTCGCATGGGTACAGCACCAATTAATTTGCCTTTGCCATCACCTACGCCGCAAACATTTACTTCAGAACCATGAACAAATTCTTGTAAAATGATAGGCAAACCCCATTGACTACTGATTTTGTTAAAATATTGAATAGCTTGATCAATATTATAGGCTACTTTGGCATCATAAAATTTACCTTTTATTGCTAATGGAAAACCTAATTTTTCTGATTCAGTTGCAATTTCAGCAACTTTAACAATATTTGCAGATTTTGGCACATTGATTTCATTTTTTATACCATATTCATACAAACTTGTTTTTTGTCTGGCATTAAATTGATCCATGGTTGGCAAAACCATTTTTATATCATAAGTTTTTGAAATATAGTCTTCTAGTTTGATAAAGTTGAATAATTCTGCATCAAAGTTTGGAAACAGAAACTGAATGTTTTCAATATCATTAATATAAGCTAACCTTTCTAACAATATGTCTTGCCCTGCTGAAGGTAATGGAATTTGATAAGTCTTATCTACATATTCTTTTAAATAAATTAATGGTTCTAAAGTTTCATAACTTAATCCTATAATTCTTACGTCAAATGATTTAGCTTCTTTTAAACTTCTAATCACTGCAAAGCCTGGACCTGGTGAATCAATGGCATTTAAACCAGTTACAGCTATCGTATAAATTGGTTTAGTTTTCATTAGTTAGATAATTTATAAGACTTTAAACTAAAGACAAAGTCTTCATAATCTTTATCAGCAGTGTTTTTTTCTACATCAAATTTATCAACTATTGATGAGATAATTTCTTCTTTATTTTTATTCTCTTTTAATAGAGAAACAATGTGAATAGCGGTATCATTTAATGTGAAAGAATCGCCAGTAGTAGGGTTAAACAAAAAGCCACTTTCACTTATGGCTACATTTCTTAATATACTCATATCTATTAGTTTTAAAAATTGATAATGCAAAGAAAGGGTGAGTTATCCAAAAAATATTTATAAAATTTTATTTAAAATGTATAAAATTTTAAATATCTTCTAAAGGTTTAATTTTTAAATCTTTATTGTTTTTAAAATCAGAAACTGTATAACCAGTTATTTTTTTAAATTGATTACTCAAATAATGAACACTACTGTAATTCATCATATAACTTATCTCACTTAAGTTATATTCGTTTCTTCTGATCATGTGTTTTACACATTCAATTTTCAATAAAATGATGTAATTTTCTAAAGTATAAGGCTGAAAATCAGAAAAAATCTTGCTTATTTTATTATATGGTAAACCTAACTTTTCACTTATATAATTAGATTTTTTAATCAATGAGTCTACATTATTTGCCATATAGATAAGTTCTATACAAGCAATTTTTATTTTTTCAACCAAAATGAGGTTTTCATCTTTAACAATAACAAATTCTAAATCTTCAATTTTTTTATAAATGTATTGTGAGGTAAGTTTAGTTTTGTCATAAAACAATGATACTTCTCCCAATAAAATATAATTTACAGTAACCCCATCTATGTTGTTAAAAACTAATTCTAGTAGCTTTATTCCACTTTTGGTGTAAAGGTTTTTTACATGAATGATGAGTTTTTCTTGTAACAAAATTTAAATAAATTAACATAATTGACTTGTGTTTCAAGAAGAAATACAAAAGAAGCACTTGTGGTAACCCAATAAATCTATTCTATAAAATCCTTATGAAACGAAATAATTATATAATAAACATCAAAAAAATTAAATTTTCAAAACCAATTATTTAGAATTACTACAAAGACGCTAAATATCTTTCGGCATCTAGAGCAGCCATACAGCCAGTTCCTGCGGCAGTTATAGCTTGTCGATACACATGATCGGCTGCATCGCCTGCTACAAAAACCCCAGTAATATTTGTTTTGGAAGTACCTGGATTATTAATTATGTATCCCGTTTCATCTAGTTTCAAATAGTCAGCAAAAATTTCAGTATTAGGTTTATGACCAATAGCGACAAAGAAACCAGTAGCAGGAATATCAAAAATAGTTCCAGTAGTTTTGTTTTTGGCTTTAACAGCAGTCACGACTTGACCATCACCAAGAACCTCAACCGTGTCGTGATTCATTAATATAGTTATGTTTTCTGTTTTGCGGACACGAGCTTCCATAATTTTAGAAGCTCTAAATTTATCACTTCGAACAAGCATGGTTACTTTTTTGCATAATTTTGATAAATAATGTGCTTCTTCACATGCAGAATCTCCTGCGCCAACAATTACCACTTCTTGATTTCTGTAAAAAAAGCCATCGCAAACCGCACAAGCAGATACACCACCACCGGTTTGTAAATAATGTTGTTCTGAAGGTATTCCTAAATATTTGGCCGTTGCACCCGTAGAAATTATTACAGTTTCAGCATGAATTTCCTTTGTATCGTTGATCCAAACTTTATGGATACTTCCAGAAAAATCAACTTTAGTAACCCAACCATCACGAACATCAGTCCCAAAACGTTGCGCTTGAGCTTGTATACCTACCATCATTTCTGGACCCGTTATTCCTTCAGGATTTCCAGGCCAATTTTCCACTTCATTGGTTGTTGTAAGTTGTCCACCAGGTTGTGTTCCTTGATATAAAACAGGATTCATATTAGCTCTCGCGGCATAAATTGCTGCAGTATAACCTGCAGGACCAGAACCTATAATCAAGCATTTTACTTTTTCAATTGTATCTGACATAATTAGTATTTTATTTGGTTGCAAAGGTAAACTTTTAAGTGAAATATAAATTTGTATTGTAATTAGTAAATGTAATATTTGAATAAAAAAATAGTATAAAATTTTATGAAATGAAAAAAGACTATCAACGGATAGTCTTTTTGTCGGGGTGGCAGGATTCGAACCTGCGGCCTCCTGCTCCCAAAGCAGGCGCGATAACCGGGCTACGCTACACCCCGAAAACGAGAGTGCAAATATAGAATTATTAATTAGCAATCAAAAGCTTTTTACTTTTTTTCGAAGTCATGTAATATTTCAACAATCACCCATCTCTTTTTTCTATATTCTATTTTCTTTTCTCTTCAAACTTCCGATAAAATTGCTATTTTTGTTATAAATTTAACAAATACTATAACTATGTTAATTATTGGTATTGCTGGTGGTACAGGTAGCGGTAAAACTACCGTTGTTCATCAAATCATGAATGAATTACCCGAAACAGAAGTAGGTGTTTTGTCTCAAGACGCTTACTACAAAGAAAATAATAATTTAAGTTTTGAAGAAAGAGCATTAGTTAATTTTGATCATCCTCGTGCCATTGATTTTGAACTTTTGGTTCAGCATCTCAAAGATTTAAAATCAGGTAAAATAATAGAACAACCCGTTTATTCTTTTATAACCCACAATCGAACCGATGACACTATCATTACGCATCCAAGAAAAGTGATGATTGTGGAAGGAATTTTGATTTTGACTAATCCCGAATTACGTGATTTATTTGACATAAAAGTTTTTGTTCATGCCGATTCTGATGAACGATTAATTAGGAGATTAAAAAGAGATATTGCCGAGCGTGGTCGCGATATGGAAGAAGTTTTAAATAGATATCAAACCACTTTAAAACCTATGCATCAGCAATTTATAGAACCTACTAAAGCATTTGCCGACATTATTATACCCAATGACAAATATAATACTGTAGCAATTGATGTAGTTCGAGCAGTTATCAATCAAAGAATTACTTAAAATATTCTAAATGAGTTTTTTTAAAAACCTAACAAATGCCTATCCTATTCTCAAAATTCTTGCCAATAAATATGTTATTGTTTTAATTTTTTTTATTATTTGGATGCTTTTTTTAGACAATACTTCTTACATGGAACAACGCATTTTAAACAAGCAGTTAAATGAACTTGAAGATAACAAAAAGTATTATCAAAATGAGATAAAAAAAGATGAGGAAAATATCAAACTTCTCAAAAATCCCGATCAGATAGAAAAATACGCGCGCGAAAAATACTATATGAAACGCGACAGTGAAGATATTTACATCATTGAATTTGAAGGTGACTCTTTAAACGAAGAACAATCAAAATCAAAATCTTTATAAATAAAAACCATGGCAGAGCATTTATTTCAAGAATTCAATACCGTGTCTTCCAAACAATGGAAACAACTAATTCAATACGAACTTAAAGGTGCTGATTATAACGATACTTTGGTTTGGGAAAGTCCTGAAGGCATTAAAGTAAAACCATTTTATCATAATGATGAAGAGGTTGCAAAATATGACATCAAGACTACAAAAAATAGTTTCTCCATTCTGCAAAACATCTACGTGCACGATGTTGCCTTATCCAATAAAAGAGCATTCGATACATTAAATCGCGGTGCCGATAATATTCGATTTACAATAGAAAATGATACTGTTTCTATTGTAGATGTAATGCAAAATCTTCCTTTGGGAAAAACACAGTATTTTTTTTATTTGCCTTTCCTTTCAATCGATTTCGTTAATAAAATCAATGCGTTTGTTATCAAAAATCAGGCTAAATGTCACATTCAAATTGACCCAATTGGACAATTAGCTAAAGATGGAAATTGGTTTGATAACTTAGATAAAGATTTTGAAAAACTGAATACAATTAGTAACATAATTTCTATTCCTTTTTTAACTATAAATAGCGGAATTTATCAAAATGCTGGAGCTAATATGGTGCAACAATTAGCATATACTTTAGCTCATATCAATGAATATCTCAATAGAATTCAATCTATAAATCAACCCATAACGATTGAAGTTTCAGTAGGAACCAATTACTTTTTTGAAATTGCCAAGCTGAGAGCATTACGATTATTATTCAATACTTTAGCCAAAGAATACCATCTCAATTTCGATTGTCACATTATTGCGACCCCAACAAAAAGAAACAAAACATTATACGATTACAATGTAAATATGTTGCGAACCACCACCGAATGTATGTCGACAATTTTGGGCGGAGCCAATAGCATTGCTAATTTGACCTATGATAGTTTGTACCACAAGGACAATGAATTTGGTGATAGAATTGCTAGAAATCAATTGTTGATTTTAAAACACGAAAGCTATTTTGACAAGGTCATTAATCCAGCTGATGGTGCATATTATATAGAAAGTCTTACCGAGCAATTGGCCGAAAAAGCGTTGACTCTTTTCAAAGAAATTGAAGCTAAAGGCGGATTCATTACCCAACTCATCGAAGGCAACATCCAAAAGAAAATCAGTGAAAGCGCCGCCAAAGAACAGGAACTGTTTGATACTGGTAAAGAAATTTTGTTGGGAACCAATAAATATCCAAATAAAAACGACAAAATGAAACACGATTTGGAATTGTACCCTTTTGTCAAACAAAATCCTCGTAAAACGTTAATTACACCGATTATAGAAAAGCGATTAGCGGAGAAATTAGAACAAGAACGATTATCTCAAGAAGATTAAGTATGCGAAAAAATATCCAAAATTTAAAGTTAGAAATTGAGAAGACTGTAGTTTCAACTTCTAGCTCCCAGATTCCAACTTCCAGCATTTTCCTGACCGCCGAGGGCATCGAACTAAAACCTTCTTATTCACAATCGGACATTGAAAATCTGGAACACCTCGGTTTCGGAGCCGGCTTTGTCCCTAACCTTCGCGGTCCTTATGCCACAATGTACGTGCGTCGCCCATGGACAATTCGTCAATATGCTGGATTTTCGACAGCTGAAGAAAGTAATGCATTCTACAGAAGAAATCTTGCCGCTGGTCAAAAAGGTCTTTCCGTAGCTTTTGATTTAGCCACACACAGAGGTTACGATTCTGACCACGAACGCGTTTTTGGTGACGTTGGAAAAGCAGGTGTTGCCATTGACTCAGTGGAAGATATGAAAATTCTTTTCGACCAAATTCCGCTAGATGAAATGTCGGTTTCCATGACCATGAATGGTGCTGTTTTACCCATTATGGCTTTTTATATTGTGGCTGCCGAAGAGCAAGGCGTAGCTCCAGAATTACTTTCGGGAACGATACAAAACGATATTTTAAAGGAATTTATGGTGCGAAATACCTATATCTATCCGCCATCACCTTCCATGAAAATCATTGCTGATATTTTTGAATATACAAGCAAAAAAATGCCCAAATTCAACTCAATATCTATTTCGGGCTACCACATGCAAGAAGCGGGTGCTACTGCCGATATAGAATTGGCTTACACTTTAGCCGATGGTTTAGAATATATTCGAACTGGCTTGTCAACAGGAATGAAAATCGATGAGTTTGCCCCTCGCCTTTCCTTCTTTTGGGCTATTGGCATGAACCATTTTATGGAAATTGCCAAAATGCGCGCCGCACGAATGCTTTGGGCAAAACTCCTAAAACAATTCAATCCAAAAGATGAAAAATCATTAACGCTAAGAACGCACTGCCAAACCTCGGGTTGGAGTTTAACCGAACAAGATCCTTTTAATAACGTTGCTCGAACTTGCATTGAAGCAGCAGCAGCGGCATTTGGCGGAACACAATCCTTACACACCAACGCCTTAGATGAAGCCATTGCATTACCAACCGATTTCTCGGCTCGAATTGCTCGAAATACCCAAATCTTTTTACAAGAAGAAACCAAAATTTGCAAAACAGTTGATCCTTGGGCAGGAAGTTATTATGTAGAAAGTTTAACAAACGAAATTGCGCAAAACGCATGGAAATTAATTGAAGAAGTGGAAGAATTAGGTGGCATGACGAAAGCCATAGAAGCCGGAATTCCAAAATTACGTATCGAAGAAGCAGCAGCAAGAAAACAAGCACGAATTGACAGCTCACAAGATATTATAGTTGGGGTTAATAAATACCGTTTAGACAAAGAAGATCCGTTGCATATTTTGGATGTGGATAACCAAATGGTGCGCAAGCAACAAATTGAACGTTTAACACAAATAAAAGCCACTCGTAACAGCACTAAAGTTGCCGAATGTTTAGCAAAATTAACTGCCTCTGCAAAGAAGTCGACGGAAAACAAAACAGATTCTGATAGTCATCAAAATGACAATTTATTATCTTTGGCAGTAGAAGCAGCAAGAAATAGAGCCACATTGGGTGAAATTAGTGATGCTTTAGAAGCAATTTTTGGCAGATATAAAGCACAAATTAGATCCTTTAGCGGCGTGTACAGTAAAGAAATAAACAATGACGGAAGCTTTGAAAAAGCAAAACTATTAGCCGATGCTTTCGCGAAGAAAGAAGGGCGTCGTCCACGCATCATGATTGCGAAAATGGGACAAGACGGACATGATCGCGGTGCTAAAGTAGTCGCAACCGGTTATGCCGATGTAGGTTTTGATGTTGATATTGGTCCATTGTTTCAAACTCCAGCAGAAGCTGCCAAACAAGCCATAGAAAATGATGTGCACATTCTAGGTGTTTCTTCCTTAGCAGCCGGACATAAAACTCTTGTTCCACAAGTAATAGAAGAATTAAAAAAATACGGTCGCGAAGATATTATGGTGGTTGTTGGTGGTGTTATACCTCATCAGGATTATCAATTCCTTTTTGATGCAGGTGCTGTTGCTGTTTTTGGCCCAGGAACAAAAATTAGTGAAGCAGCCATAACTATTTTGGAAGTGCTATTAGAGGATTTAAAATTTTAAAAAAATAAAGTTAAACAAAAAACAAATTTTATTATCTTTAACATTTGTTTCTATTTCTAAGAAACCTAAAATTAGTATTAATCTATCTCTATTATTATGAAAAACAAAATTTTTAAAAGAATGATTTTATGTTCATTAACTATTCTTTTTATTGCCTGTCAACCCAAAAAAGAAGAACCAATTGGAATAGATAAAGAACAAATAAAAAACGAAATACAAGCCATCGAAAACAAGATGGCAGAAATGTTTAATGATCGAAATGTAAATGCCTCTCATTACTATGATGTAAATGCCGTAAGTTTTTCTCAAAATAAACCACCAATTGTTGGAAGATTTGATATCGAGAAATCAATTAAAGAAGACCTGGCTGGATTTCCAAAAGGATACCAAATCGCATTTGTTGTAAATGAAATTTTTCCATCCTCTGATGGTATACAAGTGGTGGAAATTGGTAACTATAGAGTTTCTGACTCAACAAGCACAGCTTTGTATACTGGAAATTACATAGCTGTTTTTGAAAAAATAGATGGAAAATATCTTTGCGTGAGAGATATGTCTGCATCAGACAGAAGACTAGAAAGTAAGGAAGAAGCTGAAAAAGAAAAAAAATAAAAATAAAAAGAAAAAGAAAATATCCTTTTTACAAAAAAGCATCTCTGAAATGAGGTGCTTTTTTTGTTCCAAATTAATAAAAATAGTACTTTTAAAACCAATTAAAACATATGTCTAAACTTCCACATATTGGCACAAGCATTTTTACCGTAATGTCGCAAATGGCTGCGGAACATAATGCTATCAATCTTTCCCAAGGTTTTCCTAATTTTCCGGTTGACGAAAGATTGACCTCAATTCTTGCTCGTTTAGCCAAAGAAAATATTCATCAATACACTCCCATGAGTGGTTTACCTTCGCTTTTGGAAAAAATAGCCAAGCTGACAAATCAATCTTATCAGAGAATTATTTCACCGAAAGAAGAAATTCTAATTGCTGCTGGTGCAACCGAAGGAATTTTTGCCACCATACAATCCTTAGTAAAAGCCAATGAAGAAATTATTATTATTGACCCTAGTTATGACTGCTATGAAGCGCCTATTTTATTGAGTAATGCCAAACCTGTTCGGATTTCACTTAACGATGATTTTACACCCAATTGGGAAAAAATAGCTAATGCTACCAATAAAAATACCAAACTCATTATTATCAACAATCCGCATAATCCAACTGGAAAAACATGGACAGAGAATGATTTTTTACAATTAGAAAAATTATTGGATGCCTACCCTAACCTATACGTGCTTTCGGATGAAGTATATGAATACATCACTTTTGAACAAAAACATATTTCGGTGCATCATCGTCCTAAACTTTGGGAGAAAAGTATTATTATTGGCTCTTTCGGAAAGTCATTTCATATTACGGGTTGGAAAGTCGGCTATGTTATTGCTCCCGAAAATTTAATGATAGAGATAAAAAAAGTACATCAGTTCTTGGTTTTTAGTGTCAACAGTATTGGTCAACATGCCATCAATGAATATATCGATTTGGTCGATGTGAACTCTATTGGAAAGTTTTACCAACAAAAAAGAGATTTCTTCCAAGACCTACTTAAAGACACCAAATTGAAACTTTTGCCTTGCGAAGGAACCTATTTTCAAGTGGCTTCGTATGCTTCAATTTCCAATGAAAATGACATGGATTTTACCAAACGACTAGTTACCGATTTTGGTGTGGCAACTATTCCTATTTCAACTTTTTATGCCAATTATAATGACAATAAATGCATCCGTTTTTGCTTTGCCAAAGACGATGTTACCTTGATACAAGCCGCAGAACGATTGCGAAAATTATAATTAAAATTATATCTTTACTAAAAAATAAAACTTATGAATTTTTCAGCAAAAATGCTTCGTGATAATGCCTTATCAGACAAAGTAATAGTAGTAACTGGTGGTGGAAGTGGCTTGGGCAAAGCAATGACCCAATATTTCTTAGAACTTGGCGCCAAAGTGGCCATTACTTCAAGAGATTTAGAAAAATTAAAAACCACTGCATCTGAACTTGAAAAAAAAACGGGTGGAAAATGCCTCCCTATTCAGTGTGATGTTCGTCATTATGACCAAGTAGAAGCTATGCTTGCCGAAGTGCTAACAACTTTTGGAAAAGTAGATGTACTGCTTAACAATGCTGCTGGAAACTTCATCTCTCCTACTGAAAGATTATCGGCCAATGCTTTTGATACTATCATTGATATTGTGCTGAAAGGTTCCAAAAACTGTACTTTGGCTTTTGGAAAACATTGGATTGAAACCAAACAAACCAACTGCAATGTTTTGAATATCGTGACTACCTATGCTTGGACAGGTTCGGGTTATGTAGTGCCAAGTGCTACAGCCAAAGCGGGAGTTCTAGCCATGACGAGAAGTTTGGCGGTGGAATGGGCAAAATACGGCATCCGAATGAACGCCATTGCGCCTGGACCATTTCCTACCAAAGGTGCTTGGGACCGATTATTGCCAGGAGATTTAGCCGAAAAATTTGATATGGCTAAAAAAGTGCCATTACGAAGAGTTGGCGACCATCAAGAATTAGCCAATTTAGCGGCCTATTTAGTTTCCGATTTCTCTGCCTACATCAATGGTGAAGTAGTAACCATAGATGGTGGGGAATGGTTGCAAGGCGCCGGACAATTTAACATCCTTGAGAAAATCCCTAAGGAAATGTGGGATATGCTAGAGACGATGATTAAGAATAAAGGGAGTAAATAATAGTGGTCAGTTGGCAGGTTTCAGTTGGCAGTCAGATTACTGAATACTCATATCTGAACACTGAACACTCCTCTCAAAACTTTACCACATTGTTAACAAAATTCCGTTGGCAAAGCCATAAATAATTGTATTTTTACCGTTCAAAATTTTTAAAAAATAAATGGGTAAAATCATTGCTATTGCCAATCAAAAAGGCGGTGTTGGGAAGACAACCACTTCGGTAAATCTTGCAGCATCACTGGGAGTTTTAGAAAAAAAAGTGCTTTTAATAGATGCTGACCCACAGGCCAATGCTAGTTCGGGATTGGGAATTGATGTGGAAAATGTTGCTATAGGAACCTATCAAATTCTAGAACACAGCAATACCCCAGAAGAAGCTATCATTTCATGTACTGCTCCAAATGTTTCAATAATTCCAGCGCATATCGATTTGGTTGCCATTGAAATTGAATTGGTTGACAAAGAAAACCGTGAATACATGCTCAAACAAGCATTGGAAACCATTAAAGACCAATACGATTATATCATTATTGATTGTGCACCATCTTTGGGTTTACTAACATTAAATGCCTTAACCGCTGCCGATAGTGTTTTGATTCCTATTCAATGTGAATACTTTGCTCTAGAAGGTTTAGGAAAATTATTAAACACCATTAAAAGCGTACAAAGAATTCACAACGCCGATTTAGATATTGAAGGTCTTTTATTAACCATGTTTGACTCGCGTTTGCGCTTGTCCAATCAAGTGGTAGAAGAAGTGCAAAAACATTTCAACGATATGGTTTTCAAAACTATTATTCAACGTAATGTAAAATTGAGCGAAGCACCAAGTTTTGGAGAAAGTATTATTAACTTTGACGCAACTAGCCGAGGTGCTTCAAATTACTTAAGTTTGGCACAAGAAATTATCAAGAAAAACAGCAAATAAGCCATGGCAAAAGCGATACAAAAACAAGCGTTAGGAAGAGGATTGTCTGCTCTATTAAAAGATCCTGAAAATGATATTAAATCCATCGGTGATAAAAATGCCGACAAAGTTGTTGGGAATATTATCGAACTAGATATTGATGCTATTGAAATTAATCCGTTTCAACCGAGAACCAATTTTAATGAAGAGTCATTACAAGAATTGGCTTCTTCCATCAAAGAATTGGGTGTTATTCAACCAATTACAGTTCGAAAATTAGATTTCAACAAATACCAATTAATCTCAGGAGAAAGACGTTTGCGTGCTTCCAGATTAATTGGACTTGCTACTGTTCCTGCTTATATTAGAATTGCCAATGACAATGAGTCATTAATCATGGCACTGGTTGAAAATATTCAACGTCACGATTTAGACCCAATAGAAATTGCACTTTCTTACCAAAGATTAATTGACGAAATCCAACTGACACAAGAACAAATGAGCGATAGAGTTGGGAAAAAACGTTCTACAATTTCTAACTATCTTCGATTGTTGAAATTAGACCCTATTATCCAAACCGGAATTCGAGATGGTTTTATCAGCATGGGTCATGGACGCGCGATTATCAATATCGATAACCAAGAGGTTCAAACCGATATTTACCAAAAAATAGTCAGTCAAAATCTATCCGTTCGTGAAACAGAAGCTTTGGTAAAAAATTACCAAGACAGTATAAAACCTACTCCAGCTAAAGCTAAAAAAAGCACTACATTTACTATTGATGACGAGCAAAAGAAGGCGTTTGGAAATTTCTTTGGCACCAAAATAGATGTAAAAGTAGCTGGAAATGGAAAAGGAAAAATCACCATACCTTTTCATTCCGAAGAAGATTTTAACCGCATTATCAAATTAATAAAAGGTTAGTGAATAGGTTACTTTACATAGGTCTATTATATATTCTATTTGGAAATCAAACACTTTTTTCTCAGGAAATTGGCAATGTTATCATTGCAAAAGACACCACAAAACTTCAAGAAATTGATCCACTAAGACCTTCCAAAGCTGCTTTTTATTCGGCCATTTTACCTGGATTGGGTCAAGCTTATAATAAAAAATATTGGAAAATACCTCTAGTTTATGGAGCTATTGGCACCAGTATGTATTTTTATTTAGATAACAATAAAAAATACCATAGTTACCGTGATGCTTATAAAAAGAGATTACTCGGACTTCCAGATGAATATGATTACCTTGATGACTCAAGACTAATAGCAGCACAACGATTTTACCAACGAAATAGAGATTTATCTTTATTGGTGACTATAGCTTTTTACGTTTTAAACATTGTAGAAGCCAATGTTGATGCGCATTTAACTCAATTTAATGTAAATGAAAAATTATCACTTGCACCCGATATTTATCAAAATGAATTTACGGCAAAACCGAACATTGGTTTAACTTTTAATTACAAATTCTAAATGAAAATAGCTTTATTAGGATATGGTAAAATGGGTAAAGTGATTGAAAAAATCGCTTTAGAAAGAGGACACGAAATCGTTCTTAGAAAAGACGATACCAATACTTTTGAAGGGCTTTTATCTGCGGATGTTGCTATTGATTTTAGTGTGCCAAAAGCAGCTGTAAATAATATTTCTACAGCTATTCATGCTGGAATTCCTGTTGTCTCAGGAACTACGGGTTGGCTGGAAAATTATCACGAAATGGTTTCACTTTGCAAAGAAAAAAATGCCGCTTTTCTTTATGGTTCTAATTTTAGTTTGGGTGTAAATCTGTTTTTTGAATTGAACGATTATCTGGCTAAAATAATGTCGAAGTTCAAAGAATATACCGTTTCTATGGAAGAAATTCATCACACCGAAAAACTTGACAAACCTAGCGGAACCGCTATTTCATTGGCCAATGCGATTATCAATCACACAGATAAAAGTAATTGGGCAATAGAAAATCCAAAAGAAGACGATTTGTTTATTGACGTCAAACGAATTGCAAATGTGCCTGGAACACATACTGTTACTTATAATTCTGACGTAGATTTTATCGAAATCAAACACGTAGCTCACAACCGAGAAGGTTTTGCTTTAGGTGCAATCATTGCTGCCGAATGGATTATTGGTAAAAAAGGGGTTTTTTCGATGAAGGATGTACTTGATTTAGATAATAGAAAATAGAATAAAGAAAATAGACTTGAGATGAGTTCAAATAAACGCCATAACTACAAGAATTTAAAGATTTGGCAATTGGGAATCGAAATTGCAAATGATATATCTGATATCTTAATTGATTTTCCAAAACATGAAAGATATGATTTAAGTTCTCAAATAAGTAGATGCTCAGTTTCAATGCCTAGCAATATAGCAGAAGGTTCATCGAGAACAGATAAGTCTTTTAGTCATTTTTTAGATATTTCACTAGGATCGTCATTTGAATTGATAACACAATTAATCGTTGCAAAACATAGAAAATATATAATCGAAAATACGTATCAAAAACTAGAATTAAAAATAGAATAATTTCAAAGAATGACAATGTCGTTTCAAAACGGATTGGATTAAGTCTATTTTCTTTATTCTATTTTCTATATTCTTTATAATTATTGTAACAAACCAACAAACTGATAAACTTATACACTTATAAACTTTTAAAAATAACATCATGACAACATATCACTGGTTTTTATTTTTCCTTATAGTGCAATTAATTCACGGATTAGGAACTTGGAAATTATATGAAAAAGCAGGAAGAAAAAGATGGGAAGCTTTTGTTCCATTATACAATTCCATCGTATTAATGAAAATCATCAATAGACCAACATGGTGGACCGTTTTGTTGTTTATTCCTATTATCAACTTAATCATGTTTCCTGTAATTTGGGTAGAAACCTTGCGAAGTTTTGGAAGAAATTCAACAGCTGACACTTGGCTTGGGATTTTCACTTTTGGATTTTATATTTATTATATCAACTATACTCAAGACGTAACTCTCATTACCGATAGAAGTTTAATGGCAAGAACAAAAACGGGAGATACTATTAGTTCCTTACTCTTTGCTATTGTTGTGGCTACTTTAGTTCATACTTATGTGATGCAACCGTATACCATTCCAACTTCCTCGTTGGAAAAATCATTACTAATTGGCGATTTTCTTTTTGTGAGTAAATTTCATTATGGCGCTAGAACACCTATGACAACTGTAGCAGCCCCAATGGTTCATGACACACTGCCATTAGTTAAAATAAAATCCTATTTGAGCTGGCCTCAACTGCCTTATTTTAGATTTCCTGGTTTTCAAAAAATTCAGAAAAATGATATTGTTGTTTTCAACTGGCCAGCAGACACGGTATACAAATTCTTTGATACCTCTGGAAGAAGTATTTTAAAACCAATTGACAAGAAATCAAACTATGTAAAACGTTGTCAAGGAACACCTGGCGATTCTTTGCAAATTAAAAAAGGAATAGTTTATATTAATGGAAAGGAACTAATTTTACCCGAAAGAGCAAAGACACAGTATTCCTATTTTGTAACTTATGATATGAATGTACCTATTGATTTTGAATTTTTATTAAAAGATATTGGTTCTACAGATGGTGCAGGATTTAAAAATGAAGCTCGAGACACTCTATATTTAAGAGCTTTGACAACCGAAGGTGCTAACCGTTTACGAAATGTTCCTGGAATAAAATCAGTGACACAAGCGATTTCAAAAGAGGGTGAAAGTAATATCTTTAGTCATAATCCAAATTGGAATAGTGATAACTTTGGTCCTATTTATATTCCGGAAGCTGGAAAAACAGTGGCATTAAATCTTCAAACCTTACCTTTTTATAAAAGAATTATTACGGTTTATGAAAACAATGATTTGAAAGTGGTAGGCAATGACATTTACATTAATGATAAAAAAGTGACTTCCTATACGTTCCAAAAAAATTACTATTGGATGATGGGAGATAACAGAAACAATTCAGAAGATAGTCGTTATTGGGGATATGTTCCCGATGATCACATCGTTGGGAAACCCGTTTTTATTTGGATGAGTTGGGATACAAACGGAAAAGGTATCAACAAAATCCGTTGGGATAGATTGTTCACGACAGTTAGTGGTGATGGTCAACCTCAATCCTACTTTAAGTATTTCCTTGGTTTATTGGTTTTGTATTTTGTTGGGGAATATTTTTGGAAAAAGAGAAAAGCAAGTAAAGTTTAAATGTTTATAGTTTATAGTTTGTGGTTTGTGGTTTACACTTTTAACCATAAACTATAAACCACAAACCATAAACCAAATGAACATCCTAATCCATCCCTCTTACTTTCCCTCTATTAGTCATTTTGTGGCCATTGCGCAAAGTGAATTAGTGACTTTTGAAATGGATGATCATTTTCAAAAGCAAACGAATCGCAACCGAATGTATATTTACAGTCCAAATGGCATTCAGTTGTTAAACGTTCCCATAAAACATAGTAAAGAAAAGCACCAAGTAATGAAAGACGTCAAATTGGAAACGGCTTTTGATTGGCAAAAACAACATTTCAAATCGCTAGAAGCGGCTTATAGAACTTCGCCTTTCTTTGAATATTTTGAAGATGATATCTTACCCATATTCAAAAAGAAACATACTTTTTTGATGGACTTGAATTATGAAACGCTATCGGTAGTGTCTAAATGTTTGGGGTTGGAATTTGACTATACTGAAACAACCGAATATTTTCACGATGTGACTGACAAAAAAGATTTACGCCACTTAGTCAATGGAAAAAAAGATACTTCTTCTTTTGAAAAATACAATCAAGTTTTTGGGGAAAAGCACGGGTACTTGAACAATCTTTCTATCTTGGATTTATTGTTTAACGAAGGTAGGCATGCTTTGGCGTATTTGAAGCGGCAGGAATTTACTACTCTATAAACGAAAGCCGAGTCATTATAGGAAAATGATCGGAGTTTTCAAACTGGGAAAAGCTGGTAAAACTTTTTACTTTCATTTTCTTATCGGCAAAAATATAGTCTATTCGTGCTGGATAATATTTAAACTTATAGGTTTGACCAAAACCAGTTCCGGCTTCTTCAAAACAATCGTTTAAATCTGATTTGATGTTTCTGTAAACGAACGAAAACGGACTGTTATTCATATCGCCACAGATAATAACAGGGTAATGACACTCCTTTTTATGCTTGACTAAAATCTCCGCTTGATGCTCTTGTGTTTTAAAAGCATCTCGAATTCTACCAAAAAGCAGTTGGGATTTACTTTGGTCAATTACATCCACGTTATCTTCAATTTCATTAACATCGGGTGAAATTTTTATCGATTGCAAATGAATATTATACACTCGAATAGTATCTTTTCCTTTTTTAATATCAGCATATATTATATTATTTCCAGCTTCAGGAATTTTAAAATCCCCTTGATTAAAAATTGGAAATTTAGAAAAAATAGCCTGACCTGTTTTGATATTTTTACCTTCCATAAAAATAGCTTTATACTTATAAACTCTCAAATCTACTTTAGCATTTTCTGAGTATTCCTGAATGCACAAAATATCAGGATTTTGTTCGTTGATGAAAGTCAAAATAGTTTCGCCAACATTTTCATCGGGAATCCATTTAAAAATATTAAACAATCGAACATTGTAGCTCATCACAGTGAAATCCTTTTCCTCTTCATCTGTAACAGTTGAGGAAAATTTATAAAACTTGTTGATGAATGTTATTCCAAGTAACAACACCATTCCCGAAAGAATAACTTGTCGTTTTAATTGAAGCAACCAATACAAAAAAAACAAGCCGTTTAAAATGAGAAACAAAGGCAAAATTAAGGTCAAAACTGAAAGTAATGGAAATAATTTTGGTGCCAAAAACGGTAAAACATAAGCAATAAAAGTCAATACAGTTAACACTATATTGAATGCAAATACCACTTTATTAAACCACGACAATTTTTTCAAAAAAAATTACAATTTAAAAATTACAAATTCCAATATAAAAAAACTAAACAAATATGCAAAGAATAAAACTACTTGCCAGTCCTAAAAAGAAACTCTTTCTCTTCTGTAGTCAAGCTGTCATAACCCGATTTGCTGATTTTATCCAAAATCTCGTCAATTTGTTGCTGCGTTTTATCTTTGGTAACAATTTTACTATTTCGTTTTTCTATAGGTTTTTTGGGGTTAACATGAACTCTTTTAAAAGTTGTTGCTTTTTTTGTGCTTAATATTGAACTAAAAAATTCTATAATTGAGCTAACAATCCTGCTTAAATCAGTTCCGTTTTGTAATAACTTTATGTAAATATAACCAAAAAGGGACCCACTCAAATGTGCAATGTGTCCTCCAGTATTGTCTATTTGAATTTGCAATAAATCTAAGATTAGTAATACTGCCGTGATGTGCCATAGTTTTACATTGCCAATCAACAATAATCGTAGTTCCATTAAGGGTTGATAAGTAGTAGTTGCAACCAACAATCCCATTACAGCTGCCGAAGCACCAACCATCATTGAGGAGTTTTCTAGTAAATAAAAACTAATGACATAAACCAATCCTGCAAAAATAGCACTCAAAAAGTATAAACCAAGATATTGTTTTTGAGTAAAAAAGGTTAAAAACAATCTACTAGTGAAGTTTAAAACCATCATATTAAAAAACAAATGTAAAAATCCATAATGAAAAAAAGCATAGGTCAACAATGTCCATGGTTTAGTCAAAACAACAGTTGGCTCAGATGAAATGGCTAACCAATTGGGATAATCAAAAACGCCCAACTTAAATTGGTAAAATAATGGTATGGATATCAAAAAGACACCTACATTCCAATAAATCATTTTATTGGCTATTCCGCCTATTTTATACTGCAATTTTAAATCTTCAATGATACTCATACTAAATTTTAAAATTATTTGTTTTTTTAAACCACAAAGGGCACGAAGTTTTACACGATGCTCACAAAGTTTAAGAAAACATAGTGAACTTTGTGCCTACTTTGTGTTCTTAGTGGTTAAATTTAATTCCAACGATTTTTATTAAAGGAATTTTTCTTCCAATACCACATCATCAAAAACCCACACAAAGCACCGCCAATGTGAGCAAAGTGTGCAATTCCGGTTCCGCCACTTCCAAAAAGTGAACTTCCTTTAAATCCTAAAAACAAATCAATGGCGATAATTCCAGGTACAAAATACTTGGCTTTTATCGGAACTGGAATAAATAGTAATGCCAACTCAGCATTGGGAAACATAAACGCGAAAGCTGTCAACAATCCATAAATAGCACCAGAAGCTCCGAGAGAAGGCGTATTGAAAGAAAAGTAAAATTGCTCAATCGTTGATAACGGAACCATTTCTAGGATGGCATCATTATACTTTCCTTCTTTTAACATTGTTGCAATTATATCTTGTGGAATAGATGCACTTTGCAATGCCTCCAAAGCTTGATGGTACTGAAAATAATTAACACCTGTGTGCAACAATGCTGCGCCCAATCCGCAAGAAATATAAAAGAAAATAAACTTTTTTGCTCCCCAAAAATGTTCCAAAGCACTACCAAAAGAAACCAAAGCAAACATATTAAATACAATATGCATTAAATTGGGCATTGGCGCATGCATAAACATACTGGTCAATGGTTGCCAAAATCGGAAATTAGGGTTTCCTGGTAAATACATTGAAAATAGTTGATAAACAAAATCGCCATTTATATTGGAACCAATGTAAAATATAATATTGATAATCAGTAACTGCTTAACAGTATTGGTCATTGGCATCATAAGCTGAATTTTTTATCTAAATCTTCCACACTCATGGTGATGAAAGTTGGTTTTTGAAATGGGGACATATTGGGTTCTCTGCAAGCAAAAAGATTATGAACCAAATTTTCTTGTTCTTTTTCGGTTAAATAGGTTCCCGTTCTTACGGCTAAACTTTTTGCCATTGACTTGGCAATGGTATCATTTTGCGAAAAACTACTTTCCGGAATTCCATTTTGTAAATCGGTTAATAAATCATCCAAAACAATAGATGCTTTACTTTCAGAAATGGTTACAGGCAAACCTGAAACAATAATTTCATCCTCATGTATGGCATCAAAAATAAATCCTAAATTTTCAAGAGCTAATTGCAATTCGGTAATTAATTTTATTTCATTGGAAGAAAAATACAACTCCAATGGAAACAACAATTGCTGACTTGACGCTTGATTTACCGTCATGTTGGTCAAAAATTCTTCATACAAAATACGTTCATGGGCACGTTTCTGGTTGATGATTACCATTCCCGATTTTATTGGACTGACGATGTATTTTTTATGAATTTGATAAGTTCTTTTTACTTCTTGTTCTACATCATTTTCTTCAAATAATGAAGATGTTACCGCCTCATTTTCAAATGTTATTTCTGCAATTTCTTGTCCAGCTTGTTTTAAACCCACATACAAACTTTCCCAACTCGGTTGTGCTTCGGTTTTTTTATAATTTGAGGAAAAGGAAAACGATTTATTGGGTCTGTCCTCAGAAAAAGGATTAAAGTTGCTATCCACATGAATGGCGGGGTATTCAGCTTTTTTATTTTGATATTGATAAGGTGTGTCGAGACTTGGGTCACGGTCAAAATCCAAAACGGGTGCTACATTAAACTGTCCCAAACTGTGTTTGATAGCCGAACGCAAAATAGCATACAAAGCATGTTCATCGTCAAACTTGATTTCAGTTTTGGTAGGATGAATATTAATATCAATCGTATGTGGTGGAACATCGAGATAGAGAAAATAACTGGGTTGTGCGCCAGCTGAAAGCAACCCTTCATAAGCTGCCATAACCGCATGATGGAGGTAACCACTTTTGATAAAACGATTGTTGACAAAAAAGAATTGTTCTCCTCTATTCTTCTTGGAAAATTCGGGTTTACCAATAAATCCATGAAGGTTAACTATTTCGGTTTCTTCTTTTACAGGAACCAATTTTTCATTGGTTTTACCAGCAAAAATTGTCACAATACGCTGTCTGAAATTAGAAATGGGCAAATTGAACATTTCACTTCCGTTGTGATACATTGTAAAGTGAATATTGGGATGCGCCAATGCCACGCGCTGGAATTCATCCACAATATGGCGTTGTTCTACGGTTTCCGATTTTAAGAAATTGCGCCGTGCTGGAATATTGAAAAATAAATTTTTAATTGAAAAAGAGGTTCCTTTGGGTAATACTGCTGGTTCTTGAGAGACGAACTTACTACCTTCAATTATTATATGTGTTCCTAATTCTTCTTGGTCTTGTTTGGTTTTCATTTCCACATGTGCAATCGCAGCAATAGAAGCTAATGCTTCTCCACGAAAACCTTTAGTATGTATGGAGAATAAATCTTCGGCATGACGGATTTTGGAAGTCGCATGACGTTCAAAACACAAACGCGAATCGGTAACGCTCATACCCAAACCATTATCAATCACTTGCACCAAAGATTTACCAGCATCTTTTATGATTAATTTAATGTCTGTAGCTTTAGCATCGACAGCATTCTCTAGTAACTCTTTTACCACAGAAGCGGGTCTTTGCACTACTTCTCCAGCAGCAATCTGGTTGGCAACATGATCGGGAAGTAATTGAATTATGCTCGACATTGTTTAGTGTTCAGTGTTCAATAAATAGTGTTCAGTTTTAGGTTAACCGAAGTAAGCAAATTTAAGGAAAAAGTAGTGGGATTTATAGTTAATAGTTAGCTAAAAAAACTATTCCGGTTGGAATAGGTTCATTTTATAAACAAAAAATAAAATAATTTCAACTCGTTTACCTTTTCAATTCCGCCATTTTAATAGCAGCGATGGCTGCTTCGATTCCTTTATTGCCATGAACTCCTCCACTTCTATCAATGGATTGTTGTTCGTTGTTATCGGTTAGTACACAAAAGATAACGGGAATATCACCTTCAGCATTAAGCAATGCAATACCATTAGTAACCCCTTGGCATACAAAATCAAAATGCATCGTTTGACCCTTTATTACAGAACCAATGGTAATTATGACGTCAAAATTAATTGATTTCATCATTTGCTTTGCTGCATAAATCAGCTCAAAGCTACCAGGAACATTTTGGCGTATAATATTCTCTGGCAAAGCGCCACAGTCTAATAAGGCAGCTTCGGCTCCAGTATACAAACCATTAGTGATGTGTTCATTCCATTCTGAAACAACAATCCCAAACCGAAAATCTTTCGCGTTTGGGATTGTGTTTTTATCGTAATGGGATAAGTTTTTGTTTGCCGTAGCCATTTTATTATTAGTGTTCAGTCATCAGTTTTAAGTGTTCAGGAAGATTAACTACAAACTAAACACTGATTACTGATTACTATTTATTGTGCTAATCCAATCAAAGCATCAATTTGTTGACTTTCTGGTGAAGCGTCATAATTGTCTTTGATATCGGTGAAATACTTTAAAGCATCCGCTTTATTTCCTAATGCTAAAGAAGTTTTACCTGCTTTTAATAAATATCTTGGTCTAGTAAAATCATTTTTGCTAGCATCAGCTGCTTTTAAATAAAATTCTAACGCCTCTTTTGACTTATTTTGTTGTGCATAAGCATCACCAATGGCTCCTTTTGCCAATGAACTGAGCATGATATCATCAGAAGAAAATTTTTCTAAACTAGTAACCGCTTCTGCATATTTTCCGGTATTCAAATATGCAATACCTGCATAGTAATTGGCTAAATTTCCTGCATCAGTTCCTGAGTATTCTTCAGCAATTTTTATGGCTCCAAATTTTCCTTCTGAACCTTTTAAAACCAAGTTGTATAATGAATCAGCTTTATTTGCTGTATCATCAACTGCTTTTTGGAAATTTTGTTGAAGCACAAATAATTCTTCTGCACCTTCTTGTTGTTTTGGATCAGCAATGAACTTATCGTAGGCAAAATATCCTACCACAACTACAACCACTGCTAAAAGAGAACCTAAAATATATTTTTGGTTTTTTGCTATAAAATCTTCTGCCTTGGATGCTGATTGATCGAGAGCATCAAATGCTTTAGCCGTTGCGCTATCTTTAGCATCTACATTTACATCTTCGATGTAATTGTTGTCTAATTTATCCGCTTTTTCTTTCGGTGCTTTATATCCTCTTTTGTTATAAGTTGCCATCTACTTTTAATTTAGTGTGCGCAAAAATAAAATTTTTATTCATATTTAAAAGCTATTTTTATCGATATTTTTGAATAATTTGCACCACTTTACATTAGGAATTAAGATTCAGTGTTTTGGATTTTTATTTTTCCTATATAAATAAGGCGTTAAAACACTAATTTTAAACAAGAACTAAATTGTTTTTAAAGCGAATTTCAGTACTCAATTACAAAAATTTTTCAGAAGGTACATTCGAGTTTGACCACAAAATTAATTGTTTCGTGGGAAGAAATGGCATTGGAAAAACCAATATCCTTGATGCAATTTATCATTTGGCTAATGGAAAGAGTTATTTCAATCCATTGGCAGTGCAAAACATTAAACACGGTGAAGAGTTTTTTGTAATAGATGGCGAGTTTGAAATTAACAATCGAACGGAACAGATTGTATGCAGTTTGAAAAAAGGACAAAAGAAAACCTTAAAGCGCAATAGCAAACAATACGAAAAATTCTCAGATCATATTGGGTTCATTCCCCTAGTCATTATTTCGCCAGCCGACAGAGATTTGATTGTTGAAGGAAGTGAAACGCGAAGAAAGTTTATTGATAGCGTGATTTCGCAATTAGACTATTCCTATTTGCAAAAGCTTATACAATATCAAAAAATCATAAGTCAGCGTAACGCTTTACTGAAATATTTTGCACTAAACCATGTTTTCGAAAAAGACACACTGATTATTTATAATGAACAATTGAATACTTTAGGACAAACTATTTTTGAAAAAAGAAAAACTTTTTTAGCCGATTTTATTCCGATTTTTAATTATTATCACCAAAACATAACTAATTCTGCCGAAACAGTTCAACTAGTGTATCAAAGTGATTTATTTGAAAAAGATACTTTAACCTTATTAGAAGAAAATCTCAATAAAGACAGAGCATTACAATATACTTCGGTAGGCGTTCACAAAGATGATTTATCCTTTGAAATTGATAATTATACGATTAAAAAGTTTGGATCACAAGGGCAACAAAAATCATTTTTGATTGCTTTGAAATTAGCCCAATTTGATTTTGTAAAAAAACAAAGTGGTGAAAAACCAATTTTACTTTTCGATGATATTTTTGATAAGTTGGATGAATTACGAGTGAGCAAAATAATTGAAATGGTTAACAATGAAGAGTTCGGGCAATTATTCATTTCGGACACACATTCAGAACGAACCGAAAACATAGTAAAAACAACCCATCAGAGTTATAAAATATTTAACCTTTAGTTTGTTACAAATTTGTAATTTCGCATAAAATTTATACCTATGAATTCGAAAATTATTTCCCTGTCATTGATTTGTTTACTTTTCTTAAGTTGTCAAGGGCAACAAACAAAAACTGTTCAAACGGTGGATGTAACGGCTTTTGCCGAAAAACTAAAAGCAACAGATAAAGCCCAATTATTAGATGTAAGAACACCAGAAGAATTTAAATCTGGACATATTGAAAATGCTACTAATGTAAACTGGAATAGTAATGATTTCGTGTCCAAAGCGGAGAACTATGACAAATCAAAACCTGTTTTTGTGTATTGTAAAATTGGTGGAAGAAGTGTACAAGCAGCCAATAGATTAGCCGAATTAGGGTTTAAAGAAATCTACAATCTTGATGGTGGAATTATGAAATGGAATGCTACGGAAAATACAAAACCAAGTGATAAAATCATTGGAATTTGTGATCAGGAATATGCCGAACTCATAAAATCAAGTGACAAAGTGATGATTGATTTTAATGCCAAATGGTGTGCCCCTTGTAAAAAAATGAACCCTTATATTTTGAAATTTCAAACGGAAATGGCAGACAAAATTAAGATTGTCCAATTGGATGCCGATGAAAATAAAACTATTGTTGACCAACTAAAATTAGATGGTTTACCCGTAATTATTGTTTATGAAAAAGGGAAAGAAGTGTGGCGAAATGTGGGCTATATTTCGGAAGAAGAGTTACGCAAACATTTATAATTATGATTACCAAAGAAGCGCTTCAATTTCTTGAAGATTTAATTGCCAATAACAATACTGAATGGATGCATGCCAACAAAAAGAGGTATGACAACTACAAAAAAGACTACCACAATTTTATAGCATCAATTTTAGCCGAGATAAAACCTTTGGACAAATCATTGGAACCCTTGGAAGTGAAAAATTGTACCTTTAGAATAAATCGTGATATTCGTTTTTCAAAAGATAAATCGCCCTATAAAACCAATATGGGTGTTTGGTTTACCCAAAATAAATTCAGAAAAAACAGTCCGGGATATTATATTCATTTCGAAAAAGGAAACTCCTTTATTGCCGGAGGCGTTTGGTGTCCTGAAGCAGAAGAATTAAAAAAAATTAGAAAAGAAATTGCTTTTTTTTATGATGATTTGAAAGCAATTGTTGATGATAAAACCTTCAAAAAAGAGTTTGCAACCATTACACATGACGAAACAAATTCTTTGAAAAATGCTCCAAAAGGTTTTGAACCCAATCATCCTGCCATTGAATTTTTAAAATTGAAAAGCTTTACCGCTTCACAAAAAATTAATGACAAACTTTTTACAGACAAGGATTTTAGTAAAATTATAGCCCAAAAATTAATAGCTTTGAAACCGTTGAATGACTTTCTAAACCGAGCTTTAGAGACAGAAGATTAATCTAAAATGGCAAAAAAAAGAATTCTATTTCTTGGAGAAACCTATCGAGCAGATGCTATGACTTGGATGAATGGTCTCAAAGAATTTGGTGATTTCGAAATTGTTACTTGGGAACTAAAAACTAGTAGTATTGGTATTCATCGCATGAAAAGACTTATTGAATTAGCCAATGCCTTTTTGACCATAAAGAAAATTGCAAAAAAATCAAATGCTGATATGGTTATTGCTGAACGAACCACAAGTTATGGGTTTCTGGCTGCACTTACGGGTATAAAACCTATAGCTATTGCACAACAAGGAATTACCGATCTTTGGCCTCATAATTCACCATTATATTATTTTAAAAAAATAGTTCAAGATTACGCTTTTAAAAACGCTGATTTAATTCATGCTTGGGGGAAAGTTATGGCCGATCACATGGAAAGCAGCAATGTTAACATGTCAAAAGTCTTAGTAATGTCTAAAGGTATAGATTTAAAACATTTCAAATTCCAAAACAATCAAAATAAAGATTTCATTGAAGCTATTGTAACTCGATCATTAGAACCCGAGTATAGACATACTAAAATACTCAAAGCTTTTGCTATTCTAAAAGAAAAAAATATCCCTTTTCGTCTCACCATTATTGGAGACGGAAGTATGCGCAAAACACTTGAAAAACTTACAGTTGATTTAAACATTAAACAAGAAGTAGTTTTCACTGGACGAGTCCCCAACCCTGAAGTAGCAAAAATGCTACAACAAGCTAATTTTTATATAAGTTTACCATCAACAGAAGGAGTTTCTGCCTCTCTATTTGAAGCAATGGCCTGTGGTTGCTTTCCCATAGTGACCGATTTACCAGGAAACCGAAACTGGATAAATAATCAAGAAAATGGTATTCTTATTTTCAAAAATAATTTTAAAATTTTAGCTCATGAGTTAGAATATGCATGGGAGAGAAACTTATGGCGAGAAGCTGTTACGCATAAAAATAGAAAGTTTGTTGAAGAACATGCCAACTACAATATCAACATGAATACAATTGCCCAAACCTACCACGAATTAATAAACCAAAAATCAATCACCAACTAAGTATGTGCGGAATAAATGGTATATTAAAATTTAACCAAGAAAAAGTTGATCAAAATCAACTCTTGAAAATGCGAGATTCTCTTGAGCATCGTGGTCCAGATGATGCAGGATTTTTTATTCAAGACAACATAGGATTAGGTCACAGGCGTTTATCAATAATTGACACTAGTGCATCTGGACATCAACCATTTATCTCCCAAAACAAAAGATATATTCTGGTTTTTAATGGTGAAATTTATAACTATAAATCATTTTACAGCGAAATTAAAGCAAAAGGTGTAACCATTAAAACAGGTTCAGATACCGAAGTTTTAATGCTGCTATTTGAACTTTATGGAATGAAATTTCTAAACAGATTGCATGGTATGTTTGCCTTTGCAATTTGGGATACTGTTGACAAAAAAATGATTTTGGCACGAGACAGAATGGGGGTAAAACCTTTGTATTATGCTTTTTATAAAAATGCCATTTATTTTGCCTCTGAACAAAAAGCACTTTTTACAGCCGGAATTCCCCTAGAAATTTCTGAAAACGGACTAGACGAATACTTTTTTAACCGATTTGTTGCAGGAGAAAATACTTTATACAACAGAGTAAAAAAATTGCTTCCAGGTCATTATATGGTTTTAGAAAACAATGGTTACACCACTTTTAAAAAATGGTGGAATTTAAAATCTGAAATCGAAAACTATTCCCTGATTAAAAATCCAAAAGAGTGGTTTGAAGAAATTTTCTTCGACTCAGTAAAATTAAGAATGGTTAGTGATGTTCCCGTTGGTGTTTTATTGAGCGGCGGTTTAGACTCCTGCTCTATTTTGTCTTCATTGTATCATCAAGATTTTAAAAACATCAATACCTTCAATATTGGTTTTGGAGAGGATGAGCATAACGAGTCTTTTTTGGCAAAAAATATCACAGAAAAATACCATTACAACTTCAATACAACGCAACTCGATAATGAATCCTTATATCAAAACTTACTAGAATCTACCTATTATCAAGATGAACCTATAATGCACTTGAACGAGCCACATTTATTGGCTGTGTCGAAAATGGCAAAACCAAAAGTAAAAGTATTACTATCTGGCGAAGGTGCTGACGAACTTATGGGTGGCTATGTGCGCTACAAAGCTTTAAAAAATCCATCATTGCTTAAAGTAGTTTCTGGTTTGAGTTTAATGAAAGAATTTAATAAAAAACCTCGTTATGACAAATTGTTGCGCTATTCCAAAATTGACAACGCAGATGATTTAATCATTTTTAATGGCTCAAATGTTTATCCCGATGACATCAAGTCATTTTATGGAAGAAAAGAAATGCCTTTAAATAGTTATCGTCACGAAATTTTAGAAGAAGCTAAAACTTTATATCCAAATAATCCGCAACGTCAAGCGCTGTATTTTGACCAATATACCTACATGTGTTCACTACTAGACCGAAACGATAGATGCACGATGGGAAGTTCTATTGAATGTCGTGAACCATTTTTGGACTATCGTTTGATTGCTGGATTGGGAAGTTTAGAAGATAAATGGCTTTTTACTGGTAAGAAAGGGAAATTTATTCTCAAAACTACTATGATAAACAAACTCCCAAAAGAAATAATCGACTTCAGGAAAGTAGGTTTGAGTGCACCTTGGTATAATTATTTAACAGAATATGTAGCATTTAAAGATGAACTTAATGATTTTGCTACTAGTCCTATTTTTGAAATGAAATTTTTAGAAAATTTGGATGGAAAAAAATTAGTATCGAAATTACGTAATGGAAATACCAAATTAATGCCCTATATCATGCCTATTTTTATGTTACATATTTGGTATAAAAACTATTTCAAAAAATTTGTACAGTAACTTTATCTTACTTTTGTTGTATTCAATTTAATATCTTCTATGACCATTAATTATAACTTTTCTCTAAAAAAATACAACACCTTTGGAATCGAAGCAAAAGCCAAAGAATTTGTGGCAGTTCATACTGTTGCAGAATTAAAAACAATCTTACGAGAAAATTTAAGCAAAACCAAGTTTATTCTTGGTGGAGGAAGTAATATGCTATTGACACAAGATATTGATGCATTAGTAATCCACATTGATTTGAAAGGAAAAAAAATCGTGAACGAAGACGATGATTTTGTTTGGGTTGAGAGTATGGCTGGAGAAAATTGGCACGAATTCGTACTTTGGACAATTGACCAAAATTTTGGCGGGTTAGAAAATATGTCACTTATTCCAGGAAATGTGGGTACAACACCAGTTCAAAATATCGGAGCTTATGGTACCGAAATCAAAGATACTTTTGTTTCTTGTGAAGCCATGACTATTGCCACTCAGACAATGAAAACATTTAGTAAAGAAGACTGTCATTTTGGTTACCGAGAAAGTATTTTCAAAAACGAAGCAAAAGACCAATTCATCATTACATCTGTAATATTTAAATTAACCAAACGCAATCACAAAATCAATATTTCTTATGGCGATATTACGGCTCAATTGGCAAAAAACAATATTCAAATTCCAAATCTAAAAGAGGTATCCAATGCTGTAATTGCTATTCGACAAAGTAAATTGCCTGATCCAAAAGAACTCGGAAATAGCGGAAGTTTTTTTAAAAATCCTATCATTCCAAAAGCTGATTTCGAAAAAATTCATGCATTACATCCCGAAATGCCGCATTATGTTATTTCGGAAACCCAAGTAAAAGTGCCTGCTGGTTGGCTTATAGAAAAAGTGGGTTTCAAAGGAAAACGTTTTGGCGATGCCGGAATTCATAAAAACCAAGCGCTTGTTTTAGTGAATTATGGTAACGCAACAGGTAAAGAAATATTAAATGTTTCAAAAGATATCCAAGCAACAATTCTCAGGGAATTTGGAATTGCTATTGAAGCAGAAGTTAATGTGATTTAACAATGTACATCCCAGAACTTTATAAAAACGAAAACCAAGAAGAAATTCAAAACTTAATTCATCAAAATGGATTTGGGATTTTGGTCAATCAAACCAATGGAAAGCTTTGGGCAACGCATATTCCTTTGCTATTGGAAGAAAAAGACGGAAAGCAAATATTAATCGGTCATATCTCCAAACTCAATCCACAAGCAGAAAGTTTTCAAGACAACGATGAAGTTTTAGCCATTTTTTCGGGTGCACATTCCTATATTTCTTCCTCGTGGTATGATCATGAAAATGTACCAACTTGGAACTATCTTGCGATTCATGTTTATGGAAAACTATCGGTTTACAATCATGAACATACAATTGATTCATTAAAAAGATTAGTTGATAAATACGAAGCAAAATCAAAAAATCCTATTCGAATAGAAAATTTATCCTCAAAAACGATGCGTGAAGCACGAGGCATTATTGCCTTTAAAATAGAAATCACTGCTATAGAAGCGAAAAAAAAATTATCACAAAACCGTGACGATAATAATTATAAAAACATTATTTCAGAACTTGAGAAAACCAATGATAATCAAGCTATTGCTATCGCCAATGAAATGAAAAAGAACCGCTAGTAAATTGTTAAAATTACTTTGATTTTTAGCAGTAAAATAACTAGATTTGCTGACCTTTCTAAAAATCAAAAGTACGTTATGTTTTTATCTATTTTCTTTTTATTCATTGCTGTTGTAGTTATTCAATTCTTGTATTACATAGTGATTTTTGGTAAATTTTCTTTTGCTAAACCACAAACAGCTACTCCAAAAAAAATACCTATTTCAGTTGTAGTATGTGCTAAAAACGAAGAGGAAAATGTAAAGAAATTCATTCCACTTTTGGCTGAACAAAATTACCACACTTTCGAAATTGTATTGATTGACGATGCCTCAAGCGATAGTACTTTAGAAATTTTTGAAGAATTTGAAAAACAATATTCAAACGTTAAACTAGTCAGAGTTGAAAATAACGAAGCTTTCTGGGGTAATAAAAAATTTGCTTTGACGCTGGGAATTAAAGCTGCAAAACACGAATATCTTCTATTTACGGATGCTGATTGTTATCCAACCACAAAAGATTGGATTATGAATATGAGTGCTCAGTTTACGGCACAAAAAACTATAGTGTTGGGTTATGGTGGCTATGAAAAAAGGGGGCATTCCTTCTTGAATAAACTAATTCGTTTTGAAACCATGTTGACTGCTACACAATATTTTTCTTGGGCAAAACTAGGTAAACCATATATGGGAGTTGGTCGTAATCTTGCATATAAAAGGGAAGAATTTTTTAAAGTTCGTGGCTTTATGGATCATATGAAAATCCGTTCTGGCGATGATGATTTGTTTGTCAATCAAGCGGCGAATAAAGCAAACACAACCATTTGTTATTTGCCTGATAGTTTTACCTATTCTCAACCAAAAACTTCATTCAAAGAATGGTTCGCACAAAAACGTCGTCACGTTTCGACTGCAAAACATTATAAACTTTTTGATCAAAATCAATTGGCAATATTCTATGTCTCGCAATTGTTATTTCTTTTATTATCGATACTATTGTTAGTTTTCCAATTCCAATGGATTGCAGTGCTAAGTATCATTGGTTTCCGCTACTTATTTGCATGGATTGCTTTGGGATTTGCCGCTGGAAAACTGAAAGAAAAAGATGTTATGTATTGGTTTCCAATCATAGAAATTATTTTAATTTTTACACAGTTAAATATTTTCATTACCAATATTTTCAACAAACCAGTACATTGGAAGTAATCAACTACATAGAGAAAGCAAAGAAAGGCGATCAAGTTGCTTTTACTTTTTTGCTCGACCATTATTGGAATGAAGTGTATGGATTTATGCTCAAACGAACCGAAAACGAAACCGACTCGGAAGACATTACCATAGAAACTTTCTCTAAAGCTTTTGATAAAATAGCGACTTACAATCCCGAATTTCAATTTAATACGTGGCTAATTGCAATTGCCAAAAACGTACATATTGACATGCTTCGCAAAAAAAAATCTACTGTTTTTATTGAAATCACCGATGAAGAAGACCAGCAAGCTTATAATGTTGCTGATAGTTCACCATCAGCCGAAGATGAATTAATCAAAGAACAAAACTTATCGCGCTTATTGCAATTTATCAAAGAATTGAAACCTCATTATCAAGAAGTAATTCAGTTGCGTTATTTCCAAGAGATGAGCTATCAAGAAATTGCGGAACAGCTCAACGAACCTTTGAGTAACGTTAAAATCAAATTACTTCGTGCCAAAAAACTATTGGCAGAAATCATCGAAAGCAAAAAATAATTTTATTTTTATTAAAATATACCTTAGAATTCTCAATGTTTTAAGGATAATCCTGTGTTAATTTTAAAAAAATTAAAACTTCACATACTTTTTGATAATTTCCTGCGTTATATAGTAAAACAACCTAGCTTATGTAACATAGATACTTAACTTAAAAACAATTAATTATGTCAAACGTTAGTATTTATGAAAAAAACTGGATCGATCTAGTTTTCGAAGGCAAAAACAAAGCCTATGGTGCGTATCAGTTACGCCAAGAGAATTCTCGAACTACACTATTTGCACTTTTTATTGGTATATTATTTATCATTTCTGTTTCTGGCTTAGGAATGTTATTGTCTTCTTTCAGTAATGAAACTATAAGCTGTCCATTTATTCCGATTGAGACAACCATTAGGCCTATCAAATTAACAGAAATTCCTGAGGTTAAACCAAAGCAACCACAACCACAACGTCAAAAAACAAATCTTGTTGAGCCAACAAATTCATCAAAAATGGTTGTTGCTCCTACGCTACAAGCTACAGTCGATGTTCCAACAAATACAAAAATTACCAATGAACCAAAAGCATCGACAGGTACCATTGGCGGTGCAGGAACCGAAGGAACGCCAACTGGTACTACTCTTGCTGTAAATCCTATTGACCCAAATCCAACTCCTACTGTTTTATTAGATAAATTGCCTGCTTTTCCTGGTGGAATTAATAAATTTTATCAATATGTAGGTACAAATTTTGAAAGACCAACAATTGAAGATGCTACTGTAGTTACTGTTTTTGTTTCGTTTGTCATTGAAATAGATGGAAGCATAACCGACATCAAAATACTACGAAATCCGGGTTATGGGATGGATAAAGAAGCCATAAGAGTTTTGAAATCTTTAAAAACCAAATGGTCACCAGGTATCTTGAATGGTGAAAAAGTGAGAACACTTTATACACTTCCCATAAAAGTAAAATCGGAATAAGAATATAACACAGATTGCACAGATTAGCAGAGATTTTATGCTATATTCAAAACAATATACCCTAAATTAATTCGTGTAAATTAGTGTAATCTGTGTTTAAAATTTTCTTTTTTTGTTCATTTCTATTTTAATAACTTTATGAATTATTAGGAAGACATAGTTTCAATTTCGATTTAATATTGGTATTATTGTAATCATTTTGCAATAATGAAGATTACCCTAATCACCTTTTTTTTATCTACACTAATCTATTTTTCTAGCCCAAAAAATAGAGAGAAGTATACTTTTTCATTTGTAAACAATAGGGAAGACAGTACTATTATTACATCTACTTTTCCGGTAAAATTTGGTAAAGTATCGGATGAATACATTAACGAAAAAAGAGCAATTATAGATTCTATTTATAATAAATTCATCAATTCTCCCTTCTACAGTGGTGGTTTTATTGTGGTCAAAAATGGACACGTGCTTTATGAAGATTATAAAGGGTATGCCAATGTAAAAACTGGAAAAAAGATTGATGCCTCCACTCCTATTCACTTAGCTTCGGTGAGTAAAGTTTTGACGGCAACAGCCATTTTAAAGTTAGTCCAACAAGACAATATCATGTTGGACCAAAAAGTAACCGATTGGCTTCCTAAATTTCCCTATAAAAGCACCACCATCAGAACATTGCTCAACCACAGAAGCGGTTTGCAACATTATGCTAACTTTCCCAGATTGATGAAAAAAAGTTGGAATCGCAAAAAGGTGCTGACTAATCAGGATATTTATGATTTATTGGTAAAGAAAAAATTCCGCTTGGTAACACCAAATGACACCCGCTTTGATTATTGCAATACCAACTATGTCATTTTAGCACTAATCATTGAAAAAGCTACTGGCTTAGATTATCGTGAAGCTATGCAAGAATTGATATTCAAACCTTTGGGAATGAACGATACGTATGTTTTCAACTATGATACCGATAGAGAAACCGCTTCAAAATCCTATAGAGGCAACACTATTTTTCCTTGGGATCAATTTGATAATTTGTATGGCGATAAAAATATTTACTCTACTCCAAGAGATTTAGTGAAATTTGATTTAGCAACTTATTCTCCTGATTTTATTAGACAAGAACTTTTGCAAGAAGCATACATCGGTTACAGTTCAAAAAATGTTAAAGTGCCAATTAAAGATTATGGTTTAGGAATGCGAATGCGCTTTTTACCGCCAAACGGAGAAAAAATGATTTATCATAATGGCTGGTGGCATGGCAACAATACTTCGTTCGTACCTGTAAAAAAAGATACGGTAACAGTTATTTGTTTGGGAAATAAATATTCCAATCGACCTTATGCTACCTTGAGCATGGTGAGTAGTGTATTTTATAAAAAGAAAACTGAAATCGAAAAGCCACTTCCTCCCGAAACGGAATGTGAGGAGTGAAAAGTAATTAGTGAAGAGATGTTGGTCATCAAAAATATTAAATCTTCAATCAATCCCGATAGCTTCGGGACTTAAATCAAATAAATTCCATCGTCTTTAATCTCAATAAGTTTGTCTTTGTAGAGTGACCCAATAGCTTTTTTGAACGTCTTTTTACTCATCTTCAATACCGTTTTGATGTCTTCGGGATGGCTATTATCGTTCAATCTTAGGAAACCTCTGCTGGCTCTAAGTTCGTCCAGAATTTTCTGAGCATTAGGTTCTACATTTCTGTAACCAAATTTATGTAGCGTAACATCTATCTTATTATCAGGACGAATGGCTTTGATATAACCCGTCATTCTATCGCCAGTTCGGATGTCGTCATAAACTTGATCTTTGTAAAGCAACCCTTTGTGAATGTCATTGATGATCACATTAATTCCCACTTCGGTAATGTGCGAAATGATTAAATCTACTTCATCGCCTACATCCACTGTTAGTTCGTCATTTTTCAAAAACTGATTGGTTTTGCTGGAAGCCATCAATCTATTTGTTTTTTTATCAATAAAAGCAAAAACCAAATAACGTTTTCCTTTTTCCATCGGTCGTGCTTGTTCTTTGAACGGAACAAACAAATCTTTTTCTAAACCCCAATCTAAAAAAGCACCAAATTGATTGACATAATTCACTCGAAGTAATCCAAATTCATCCATTAAAATATAAGGTTCTAAAGTGGTTGCCACCGGTCTTTCTTCATGGTCAAGATAAACAAATACGATTAGTTCATCGCCTATATTGTATTCCTTTGGAACATATTTCACGGGAAGTAACACTTCTTCTTTGCCATCGGATAAAAATAGTCCGACTTTGGTTTCGCGTGCTATAGTAAGTGTATTGTAGTGTCCTAGTTCCATTTTGGTATGCTATTTTAAACACAAAGATAGGTTAATTCTTTTTTGCTACGAAACCTATAGGTTCAGTAAAACTAATCCTTGAATAAATTAGAATTTAAAAATTAACCATATAGGTGCATAGATTTTAATGGATTTTATAGAGGCGTTTTACTTTAGCATAGTTAATCATAGCTTTGAGAACTCAAGACATGAGTGGTTAATCTCATTACATTGAGCGGTTTCTTGTCATTCCGACGAGGGAGGAATCTCATATATTTTTTAGTGTTTAAAAAGATTCCTCGTTCCTCGGAATGACAAAATCATGGAGTTTATCTCTTAACATAATGACAATACTTGAGCTATAGCGAATTGGCGAAGCAATTTTTTTTCTATGCTTCTATATGGTTAAACAAGATTGTCATTTGGAAATTTAAAAATGTAGCTTAGTTTTGTGTAACAATATCAATGCTTTTAATACTAACCAAGTCATGAGTGACAACCTAGAACAATCATTTGTAAAGCAGCTAAAGGAGAACCAAAACATTATCCACAAGATATGTAGGTTATACACCAATAGTCAAGAGGCACACAACGATTTGTTTCAGGAAATTACCATTCAGTTATGGAAAGCGTTTCCAAAGTTTCGCGGGGATTCTAAATTTTCAACTTGGGCGTATCGTGTAGCACTGAACACTGCCATCACTTTATACAGAAAAAGTACGCGTAGTGTTAGCACTGTAACCTATGAAGGACAATATCATTTTATCAGTCAGGAGGAGTATAATTTTGAAGAAGAAGAACAAATAAAACTGATGTATAAATCAGTACAACAACTTAATGACATTGAAAAAGCGTTAGTCTTCTTATATCTAGAGGATAAAGACTATACCGAAATATCAGAATCACTAGGTATTAGCGAAGTGAATGCCCGCGTAAAAATGAACAGAATAAAAGGAAAACTTAAAAAAATATTAAATCCCTAAGGATTATGGAAGAGTTGGATTTATTAAAAAAAGCTTGGAAAAAGGATAGCCATTCTTTGGAACAAGTCACAGAAGTAGAAATTTATAAAATGTTGCATAAAAAATCATCATCTATTGTTAAATGGATTTTTTATATCAGTCTAATTGAATTAAGTTTTGGTTTCATTCTTAATATAATTATGTCATTCACGAAATATGATTCAGAAAGTATAGAGTTGTTAAAAAAATGGAATTTATATTATTTCCACATAGCTATAACTGTAATTGTTTATATAGTCGTAATTTATTTTATTTATCGTTTTTATACAATGTACCGGAGCATTTCGGTAGTTGATACTACAAAGAATTTATTAGAATCAATTTTAAAAACTAGAAAAGTAGTAAAACAGTATGTAATTTTTAATTTAGTTAGCTTAGCACTTGTATTTGCAGTTGTTTTTAGTCTTGGTTTATATTATGGATATATGGATATTATGCTAAAAAAAGGAATTACAACCCCAGAAATATCAACTAAAACTATTTTAATTAGTATTGCCATCATAGTACTATTTACTAGTATAGTAACTTTTATATTCTGGTTGTTCTACCGATTGTTGTATGGCATTTTACTTCGCAGACTTTATTCCAATTATAAGGAATTAAAGAAAATAGATTTATAAACAAAAAGCCATGAGAAATAGGCTGAACACAAAAGTTTAGACAAATATAGTAACACCCACAAAAAATCCCTCTCATGAAGGGATTTTCTTCTTTAGTTCTCTTTATCAGTGTTATCTTTATCAACCTGCCATTTTCTCAGTTTATGCAATCTTTCTTTTTCTTCTATTTCCTCGGCAGGAATAACTTTCAGGAACGATGGATGTTGCTCTATGGCATATTCTACTTTTTCGACAATTTGTTCTATGGTTTCGTTGTCATAATCTATGACCAACGGTTCTTTGATGATGAAAGATTGGAGAATATTTTTCTTTTTCAGGCGCAATCCTTTTTTGTCAAATGAACGACGAAAACCGTCAATAACAATAGGTACAACCACTGGTTTATATAGTTTGATAATATGAGCTGTTCCTTTTCGCACTGGTTTGAATGACTTGGTGGTACCTTGCGGAAAAGTAATCACCCAACCGTCTTCAAGGGCAATCCTAATATTCTCGGTATCGTTGGGATTAATTTCGCGTTTTTCGGTTACATCTTTGCCACCAGCACGCCAAGTTCGCTCCACACTTATAGCGCCAACATAGGACAAAATTCTAGGAAGTAAGCCCGCTTTCATTGTTTCGCTTGCCGCTACATAATAAATATTCATTTTGGGTTGCCACAAATACCCAATGTTTTTAATACTGTCATATCTTCCCGAAAGACTAGCATTAAAAACATGAAACATTGCTACCACATCAGCAAAATAGGTTTGGTGATTGGAGATAAACAGTACGTTCTTATCAGGTAATGTATTGATAATTTCGGAACCTTCAATATGCAATTCGTTAAACCCTCGGTATCGTCTGTGAGTGATTATACCAAAAATTCGGATTAACCATTTTTTTATAAAAAGTATATGACCAAAAGGATTCCTTTTTAGTAAACCCATAATTTTATTTTTTATTAATCCCGAAGTTTCGGAAGGCAAATTTACAAAAACTTAACTTTTACATCACTAATTTCAACGTTTCTTTCAATTCACTCATCATCATGGCTGTTGCTCCCCATATGAAATGATTATTTGCCTGAAATCCAGGAACATCAATACTGCCCGCATAGGATGTTTTCATGGCAATGGTAACCAAATTTTTATCATCCATAAACTCCGTCAAAGGAAATTCAACAATTCCAGCCACTTCATCTTCCTGGATTATAAATTTTAATTCTCTTGAACAATAACCTAAAAATGGATAGACCATGAAATTACTTGGTGGGATATACACTTCGGTGAAAGGGCGAATTACAGTAATAATAGAAGGATGAATCCCAATTTCTTCATGGGTTTCTCTAATGGCAGTATGTTCCAAATTAATATCATCTTCTTCTACCTTTCCACCAGGGAAAGCAATTTGGGAAGAATGCACACCATTATAAGATGTTCTAAGAATTAAAGCTAAATGCGTTTGTGAATTCTTGGGATAAAAAAGCATCATGACGGCCGCTTTTTTGGGAGTGATTTTAGTAAAATCGGTATTCTTCAATAGGTCTTCTCTGTTAGGTGGAACCATTTTTGCATGAGCATGCGTTGCTGGAAGATCAACATTTAGTATTTTTGGCGTATATTTTAAAAAGGCGTCAAAATGCATGTTTGTTACTTTTAAAATATAAAGTTACCCTAAAAAACCAAAGCAACCCAATTTTTATACCAATAAAATGTACAGCAAAGAAGAAACACTACAAATCAAAAAAGAATTTTGGACTGCTTTTGCTGTAGCTTACCCAAGAAAATGGTTGCTTTATGACACTAAATTAAAAGATGTAACCTTCAAATTCTTCATAGATAACAAAAAGGCACAAGTGCTATTGGACATTGAACCGAAAGACGAAGAAAAACGAAAAATTTACTTTGAAAAAATTGAATCGCTAAAGACTATTTTATTGGAAGATTATTTACCTGAAGCCATTTTGGAACGCAATTTTTATTTAGAAACAGGAAAAGTCATTAGTAGAATTTGCGTTGAAAAACTGGATGTGAGTTTAAATAACAGAGGGTATTGGCCTGCTATTTTTGATTTCTTCAATGAAACAATGACGCAGTTTGAACTGTTCTTTTACGAATACGAAGAGTATATCAAAGATTTAGAAATAAATACTTAACGAAAAATAATTGAGGTAACCACTTCTTTACGCAATTCTTCATTAATCATAGCGATAATTTTTTGTTTTCCATAACTTAACTCTTCGCGCAACACAGCAGAGGTCAAGGAAACATAAAGTGTCGAACCTTTCAACACTACTTCTTTAGTATAACTGTTGACACCATTGCCCATTAAGGATTTCCAAGCGGCTTCCACATCGATTTTGTCCATACCTGCTTGTAGTTTATTTACTTGTATAAACTCTTTTAAAACATCTCGAATTGGACTTTCGTTGCTTTGTCGTTTTGCCATTTGTGCTGAATTTATTTACTGCGTCAGTTCGCTACGCTCGTGTCAGTATTATTTGAGAGAGAAAGGTTTGAATTTTTTATAGGTGTATTCTAAATTGTCTTTATTTTTTAATACCAACGTAGAATCGGCTAATTCAATGATTTCTTCTTGCCATTTGCCATAAAAAGTATTATATTCTATGAAGAAATTATTTTGTTTTTCCAGTATCTTAATGTTTTCTTTGATACCATTGGTCCTAAATTTTCCATCAAACTGAGGCATTACTTTTTGACGAAAACCAACATTGTCTTTTAGTTCAAAATAATCAATCGTTTCATTGACTTTATAGTCTTTCGTTTCACCTCCTACTAGTTTTACTTGTTTAATTTCCCAATAGCCATTGAGTTTATTCAAATCTTCTTTCTTTACCCCGGCGTGACAAGAAATTAATAAAACGGTGATGAATAATACTCCTAATTTTTTCATGTGTAGTTTTTATTTGTTTTTTAGAGGTCATTTGCAATCTTACTTCAAATATTTTTTGGCAAATTCTTCTCTTACATCATCAATAGAAACCATTTTGTGGTTGCGTTTTACATACCAAAACGTCCAACCGTTGTTGCTTTCTTTGCCTAAAAGTTGCGCACTTACTTTGTGAATAGAACCCACAAAACCATTGCTTTCAATGGATGAGTCGGCTTGAATTAAAGCTTGGTGTATCTGGTCTTTGGAAAAAATAAAATCACCAACATGTACAAATCCTTTGTCAATCAAATTGATGAAAGGCACTTTAGGTTTTTTGACTTCTACTTTATATTCCAATAAATTATCTTTTATAGGAACTATTTCCTTCAATCGATTATTGGCCACATCGATATAAAAAGATTCTCTTTCGAAAGCAATAAAATTTCTGCCCAGTTTCTTAGCAACCGCTGCCGTTGTACCACTTCCAGAAAATGGGTCGAGTACAACATCACCCACATTGGAAGTGGATAAAATCACACGATACAATAATTCTTCGGGTTTTTGAGTAGAATGTGCCTTTTGTCCGTTTACTTTTATCCGCTCTTCTCCTTGACAAATAGGAATGAACCAATCGCTTCTCATCTGCAAATCGTCATTCATAGTTTTCATGGAATGGTAGTGAAAGGTGTATTTCGATTTTTCTGATTTGGCTGCCCAAAGCATGGTTTCATGTGCATTATTAAATCGCGTTCCTTTAAAATTGGGCATCGGATTAGACTTTATCCAAACCACGTCATTCAACATCCAAAAACCTAAATCTTGTAACGAAGCACCTACTCGAAAAATATTGTGATAAGTTCCAATCACCCAAATGCTACCAGTATTTTTCAAAACTCTATGACATTCTTTAAGCCAATCATTAGTAAAGGCATCATAGATTTCCATACTAGCAAACTTGTCCCATTCATCATCTACCGCATCGACTTTAGTTTGATTGGGTCTGGTTAATTCACCATTGAGTTGCAAATTATAAGGCGGATCAGCAAAAATTAAATCAACTGAATTATCTGGAATTTGTTTTAACAAAGCAACACAATCGCCTTGATGAATAGCATTTAAAGTTAACGAACCTAGTGTTGACATAAATTTTTCTTAATTCACAAATTTAATTTTTAACTTTATAAAGTTATATGAAATGAAATTAATGTTATTAACATTAAACTATTTTATACATTTAATAGTCTTAGGACATATATAATTTTCCCATGAAAAAAAAATTCCTGCTTTCGTTATTAGTAGTTTCTCTTTTTAGTTGTAGTTCCGACAGTTCTTCAACTCCCGAAGAACAAATGTATTTTCCACCCATTGATGGAAGCACCACTTGGGAAACCAAATCCATAGCTGATTTAGGATGGAATGAAAGTGCGGTGCAACCACTTTTGAATTATTTGGAATTGAAAAATTCTAAATCCTTTATCATTTTGGTCAACGGAAGAATTGTGATGGAAAATTATTTCAATGGACATTCGGCAACAACTCCATGGTATTGGGCAAGTGCTGGTAAGTCTATGACCTCTTTTATGGCAGGAATAGCACAACAAGATGGTTATTTGAATATTAATAATAAAGTATCTGATTATCTTGGAACAGGTTGGACAAGTCTACCGTTAGCAAAAGAAAATTTAATAACGGTTAAAAATCAATTAACCATGACATCAGGTCTTGATGATGGAGTAGCTGACGATGATTGTACACTGCCAAGTTGTTTACTCTATAAAGCAGATGCAGGAAATAGATGGGCATATCACAATGCAGCTTATACATTACTACATAAAGTAATTGGGAAGTCAATTCCTTCCTCATATAATGAAGATGTAAATAGTTATTTTACTGAAAAAATCAAATCTAAAATTGGAATGAACGGAAGTTGGATAACAGGTACAGGAAGTCCATATAATATTGTTTATTGGAGTAATTCTAGGAGCATGGCACGTTTTGGTTTATGGACTTTGAATAGAGGAAAATGGAATGGAGAACAAATACTCAATGAAAATTATTTTAACCAAGCTTCAACTACATCTCAGAATATAAATTTATCCTATGGTTATTTATGGTGGTTGAACGGGAAAGGAAGTTGTATGGTACCAACACTTCAAACTGTATTTCCTATAGATTTAATTCCTAATGCTCCAGATGATATGTTTTGTGGATTAGGTAAAGATGATCAAAAAGTTTATATTGTCCCAAGTAAAAAAATGGTTGTAATACGAATGGGAAATGCTGCTGATTCTTCAAGTCCAGCTCTTACAGCGTTTGACAATGAATTGTGGACAAAAATAAACGCTTTATACCAATAATTATTTTCTATTTAGCAAACGAATAGTACCATAAACAAATAATAAAAAAGCGATAAGACGCAATCCCATAAAAACATTCGGTAATGGTTTTTCAATAAAATAGCTTATTACTACAATAACGATACTTATTAATATTAATTTTAATGGGGATGAATCTCTAAAAAATGATATAATTTTACTCATGTATTTTATTTAAAAAAAGAATCTACGAATTCATATTTATTAAAAACTTGCAAATCTTCAATGCCTTCTCCAACCCCAATATATTTCACTGGAATTTGAAATTGATCTGAAATACCGATGACAACACCACCTTTTGCAGTGCCATCTAATTTAGTTACGGCAAGGCAGGTTACTTCTGTTGCTGCAGTAAACTGTTTGGCTTGCTCAAAAGCATTTTGACCTGTTGAACCATCCAAAACTAATAACACATCGTGTGGCGCGTCGATAACCACTTTTTGCATCACGCGTTTTACTTTGGTTAACTCAGCCATCAAATTTACTTTGTTATGTAAACGTCCAGCTGTATCAATAATGACAACATCCGCGTTTTGGGTAACCGCACTTTGTAGTGTGTCAAAGGCCACAGAAGCGGGATCGCTTCCCATTTGTTGTTTAACTAATGGAACTCCCACTCTTTCAGCCCAAATTTGTAACTGGTCAATTGCTGCAGCACGAAATGTATCAGCAGCTCCAAGAACTACTTTGTATCCTGCTTTATTAAATTGATGAGCTAATTTACCTATTGTAGTTGTTTTTCCAACGCCATTTACTCCCACAACCATTATTACATATGGCTTTTTATTGCTAGGGATGGTAAACTCTGTTTCTTCACCAGACTTGGTTTCAGAGAGTAAACCAGCAATTTCTTCACGGAGAATTAGATTTAATTCGTCAGTGCCAAGGTATTTGTCTTTTGAAACTCTTTCTTCAATTCTCTCAATTATTTTTAAAGTAGTATTCACTCCTACATCGGATGAAACTAAAACTTCTTCTAGGTTATCTAAAACCTCATCGTCAACTTTAGATTTACCTGCAACTGCTTTAGTAAGCTTTGAAAAAAACGAAGTTTTTGTTTGTTCTAAACCTTTATCTAAAGTCTCCTTTTTCTCGGATGAAAATATTCTTTTAAAAAAACTCATTTTAATTACGATTTATACCTTGAAAAGGGGTAAAATTTGAACAAATATAAAATAAAAAAGCTACTTCCGATTGAAAGTAGCTTTAATATATAGAGATTGTTGAGTTATTTCTTATTAAGGAAACTATCTACTTCTTCTGGCGTCATAATACTTTCTTGAAAAGTATAAGCACCTGTTTTTGGTGATCTAACCATTTTTATTGCTTTGGTTAATCTTTTAGAAGCTGTTTGTAACGATGCTACGGTCTTTTTTGCCATGACTTATAGGTGTTATTTGAACTTTTAAATCTCTAATGCTACCATCTGAGATTATTAAAATCTGTAATTATTTAATTTCTTTATGAACAGTCATTCTCTTTAAGATAGGATTAAATTTTTTAATCTCTAATCTGTCTGGAGTATTTTTTTTGTTTTTGTTTGTGATGTAACGAGAAGTTCCTGGAAGACCAGTTCCTTTGTGCTCAGTACACTCTAAAATAACTTGTATTCTATTACCTTTCTTTGCCATCTTACTTTATTTTATTGTCCCAAAGTTCCGGGATATTTATTTGATAAATCCTTCAACCTTTGCTTTTTTCAAAACAGCAGCCAATCCATTTTTATTGATTGTTTTAATGGTAGACGCAGCTACTCTTAACGTAATCCATCTGTCTTCTTCAGCAAGATAGAAACGTTTTTTAACTAAGTTTACAGAAAATTTTCTCTTAGTTTTGTTCATAGCGTGAGAAACGTTATTTCCTACCATCGCTCTTTTACCTGTAAGGTCACAAACTCTTGACATGATGCTTTTCTTTTATCGTTATTCAATTCGAGGGTGCAAACTTAATGAAAATTTATTGTAGTAACAAAAAAATTATTGCACATTTTTCAAAATTTCTTTCTGCAATAGTTCCATTGCTTTATTTGCTGTTCTATCGATCACTTTTTCACGAGGTTGGCCAAAATTAAACTCTTCAACAAATATATTTATTGGTGTTGCTAAAGCAATAAAAACTGTTCCAATTTCTGATTTACCCTTTTCTTTACTAGGCCCGGCATTGCCTGTTGTAGCAATTGCATAATCGGTTTTCATTATTTTTTGAATTCCTATTGCCATTTCCTTTGCTACTTGTGCACTCACTACCGAGTACTCCTCAATTGTTGTTTGTGACACACCAAGGACAGCAACTTTGGTATCAACAGTATAACTAACTACACTGCCGCGAAAATAATTGGAAGCTCCTGCAACCGATGTCAACATTTGAGCAATTTTTCCGCCAGTACAACTTTCTGCTGTTGAAATGGTTCTTCCTTGCTGAGCAAGTAATCTTCCAACTACAACTTCGATGGTTTCATCTTCTTCATAACCTACAATAATATCGCCAATCAATTTAGTTAGATCATTTACATTGTGTTGAATGGCATTTTCAAGTATTTCTTTATTTTCACCACGAGCAGTTAGTCGCAAACGCACTCTTCCAGGGCTTGGTAAATATGCCAATTTTATAAAATTTGGAAGTTCATTTTCCCAATCTTCAATGCGTTCTGCAATGATACTTTCACCTTGTCCGTAAGTTAAAATCGTTTTGTGAATGATGTAAGGTCTTTTAAATTCAGATACTATTCTTGGAATAAGTTGCTCGTTTACAATACCTTTCATTTCATAGGGAACGCCAGGCATCGATACAAAAATTGTCTTTCCCTTTTGCATCCACATTCCCGCAGCAGTTCCATAATTATTCATGAGAACTTGGGCTTTTGAAGGCAATAATGCTTGGTCTTTATTAACTTGTGTTGGATTAAAATTAAGCTTGGCAAACAATGCTAGAATATGGCCTTCTACTTCTTTATTTCTAACATAAACATCTTCAAAATATTCGCAAAACGTTTTCTTGGTAATATCATCTTTAGTGGGTCCTAAACCGCCCGTAATGATAACCAAATCAACTTTGTCTTGCAAAGAAGCAAACGTTTCTAAAATATGATTTCTATCATCCGAAATAGAAAGCATTTCTTGGGTTTGTACACCAATTTTATCTAAGGCTTTGGCAATGTAACCCGAGTTGGTATCCACAATTTGCCCGATAAGAATTTCGTCGCCAATAGTAACTATAGTTGCTTTCATTAAATTTATTTACAGAGAGACCTAGAGCTGAGTTTATTTTATTGTAGAATAAGGGCACCGATTGGAGCGGGACTTTGCCTGACGATAGGCAGGCCAGTGGAGCAAAAACGGGATACGAGTTAAGCAAACTTACCTAGTAATTACCATCACTGATAACTCCCAAACCTTTATTTCGCTAATTCGATATCGCTTGGTCGCCTCTTAATTTACAAATCGAAATCTTTTTTTATTTCTTTTATGGCTTTGTCAATTTGATTTTGCACGCTTTCAAAAGTATCCACAATTTCTTTGCGCTTTCCCTCTACTTTTGTCCAAGCTTCAACTTCGAGAATTTCTTGATGCGCTACAGTCATTCCCAGTAAATCCAAACTTGGCTTGATTTTATGTGCATAGGCATATGCCAGTTTATAATCTTTTGTTTTGATACCCAAATCAATTTGTTTTACGTCTTCAGGTAGTTCTGTCACAAATAGTGTGATGATTTGCATAACAAATTCAGGATCGTTATCTGAAAGTGCATATACTTTTGCGAGGTTGTAGTTTATTGCCATTATTTTATATGTAATCTTAGTACTCTTTTATTTTCTATAAATCCTTCAAGAACATCGTTTGGGGAAACTTTGGCAACGCCTTCGGGTGTTCCTGTAAAAATAATATCTCCTTTTTTTAATGTAAAAAATTGCGAAACATAGGAAATGATTTCATCTATTTTCCACAACATATAGCTTGTATTTCCCTTTTGAACGGTTTGACCGTTTTTGGTTAACTCAAAAGTAATATTTTCCATCGAAATAAAATTATTTTTTGGAAAAAAGTCACCAATAATCGCTGAACCGTCAAATGCTTTGGCTTTTTCCCAAGGCAACCCTTTTTCTTTAAGGTTATTTTGTATATCTCTTGCCGTAAAATCGATGCCTAATCCTATTTCGTCATAATACTTGTGCGCAAATTTGGTATCAATATATTTTCCAACTTTGTTTATTTTAACCAAAATCTCAATTTCATGATGAATTTCATTACTGAATTCGGGTATTACAAAAGGTGTTTTCTTAGGTAAAATAGCGGTATCAGGCTTTAAAAAAATTACAGGTTCGTCTGGTCGCTCATTGTTGAGCTCAGCAATGTGATTGACGTAATTTCTTCCGATGCAGATGATTTTCATAATTTTTGGTTGGAAGTTGGAAGATGGGAGATGGAGGTAAAATCATCTGACTTCTGACTTCCCGCTTCTAACTTTTTGTGTTTAACTTTCTCAACTTAATTCCTGTCAAAACTTTCTTGGTATATAATGGAAATTCAGCATTTTGTATCCAACTAAAATAACCTGGTTCTTTGTCTAAGACATCGTCAACCAAAGCATTTTTGTGTTTGCCAAAGGTGAAAATTTCTTTTCCATTATCATTCAAAGCAATGAAACCAGCAAAATCAACTGATTTTTTTCGGGTCGTAAATTCAGATAGCGCTTTCACATCGTTTTCTAAATCGGTGTATCTGTCTAATTGTGCTTTCAAGATTTCATAAGTTGCCATGGTGTCCGCTTCTGCCGAATGGGCATTTTCTAAACTTTGATTGCAATAAAATTTATAAGCAGCGCTTAACGTTCTTTCTTCTTTTTTATGAAAAATAGTTTGTACATCAACAGAAACTCGGTTTTTCATATCAAAATCAACTTCGGCACGCAATAATTCTTCGGCCAAAAGCGGTATATCAAATCTATCGGAATTAAATCCAGCCAAATCCGAATCTTTAATCATGTTGTGAATTGGTCCTGAAAGCGCTGCAAATGTTGGTTCATTGGCTACTTTTTCATTCGTGATTCCGTGAACGGCTGTAGCAAATGCGGGAATGGGAATTGTGGGATTCACCAACCAGGTTTTGCTTTCTTTATTCCCATTAGGATAGACTTTAAAAATCGAAATTTCGACGATTCTATCTTTGGCAACATCAATACCTGTAGTTTCCAAATCAAAGAAGCAAATAGGTCTATTCAGTTTTAGTTCCATTGTAAAATGTTAAGTTGACAAATATAAAATATTACAGTTACCATTGGTAGATTTTATATTTTTTTTTAGATAAAAAAACCCGCTTTTGCAAACGGGATTGATTTATGATTATTTATTGTTTAATACTCCCTATTCACATCAAATGCTTCCAAGTAATCGGCAACACGTTTTACAAAGCTTCCGCCAAGTGCACCATCAACTACACGATGATCATAGCTGTGTGACAAGAACATTTTTTGACGTATTCCAATGAAATCGCCTTCTGGAGTTTCGATAACGGCTGGTACTTTTCTAATTGCTCCAAGTGCTAGAATTCCCACTTGTGGTTGGTTGATAATGGGTGTGCCAAATACTGAACCAAAAGTTCCCACGTTTGTCACTGTATACGTTCCGCCTTGTGTATCATCTGGTTTTAATTTTCCGGCTTTGGCGCGGTTACCTAAATCGTTTACCGCTTTTGCCATGCCAACAAGGTTGAGTTGGTCAGCATTTTTAATAACCGGCACAATTAAATTTCCGTTGGGTAAGGCAGCCGCCATACCAAGGTTAATATTTTTACGTTTAATGATAAAGTCACCATCTACAGAAATATTCATTCCTGGGAAATCTTTTATGGCTTTGGCTACCGCTTCCATAAAAATGGGTGTGAACGTTAGTTTTTCGCCTTCGCGTTTTTCAAATGCCACTTTTACCCTGTCTCTCCATTTTACAATATTGGTCACATCCACTTCAATAAACGATTGTACGTGAGCCGAAGTTTGCACAGAAGCTACCATATAACCCGAAATCAGCTTTCGCATACGATCCATTTCAATGATTTCGTCACCACCGTTTACAGAAACTGGTTGTGGGTTGCGAGTTTCGGGTTGAGTGTTAAAGGTTTCTGGTTGACTTCCTGATTCCAACTTACTACTTCCAACTTCCTGCTTCCTGGTTCCAACAAATTTCAATATATCTTCTTTAGTAACACGTCCGTCTTTTCCTGAACCAGCAATACTTTCCAATTCCGAAATTGAAATACCTTCTGCCGTAGCGATATTTTTTACTAATGGCGAATAGAATCTATCGGATGATTTGATTTCCGACTTTTCGGAAATAAAAGCGGCTGGAGCTAGCGTAGCTTGGGCAGTTTCAATGTTTTTTTGTACCTCGACTGCGCTCGGTGTGACAACTGTTGCTGATTGTGGAAGTTCTGTGGCAACTCCTTCCGTTTCTATAATAGCAATCGTTTGACCCACTTTGACTACATCGTTCACTTGAAATAAAATTTCGGTTAAAACACCTGAAATTTCACTTGGCACCTCACTATCAACCTTATCGGTAGCGATTTCTAGAACAGCTTCATCGGCGTCTATTTTTTCACCTACGTTTTTAAGCCAATTTGTAATCGTTGCTTCCGCTACACTTTCACCCATTTTAGGTAATTTCAATTCAAACTTTGCCATATGTGTATACTAAAGTTGTGTTTTTCAATTCGTCTGCAAAATTAATAAAAGAAAAAGCGATTAATGTGTTTTTCTAGAAATTAATTACTTTTCCTCTATCGTTACTGCTATTGCTCCCAATGATGAAATTGCTTTGCATTGGTAACAGTTTAAATGTAAACGACTTGTTTTTATTTGTCTCGAAAAAAGAAATTGCATCGGTAAAACTCAGATAGTTTGTATCTAGAATTACCTCTACATTTTCCTTCTTCGAAATCGATTGCGAAAATACTATTTTTCCATTTTCTAAAATGGTTCTTTCAATATTATTTTGAAGTTTACTCTCTAGTTTTTCTCTTACCCTTTCATTTTCAGAAATTAAGATATACTTACTTGGCGATTTTTTTGCTGTGGTTTTGGCTTGAAAAAGTTTTACAACAGAAAAATAAAAAGCACCAAATCGAGCCATCAGGTTAAAAAACAGCGACCGTTTAAAATGTTTAGCATAAAAAAAATTCATGAACTCTCTGAAGTGTTTCATATAGGTAGCATCCTTAACAGTGCTTTCTCCTTTGTAATGTATCACAGTCGTTTCATGGAAATAATAATTCTGTTTTTTCAGTAACAACGCTCTGTATGACAAATCAATATCATCCGCATACATAAAACAGTTTTCGTCAAAACCACCAAGTTCATTATACAATTCACGTTTCATAACCATAAAGGCGCCAACAAGAATATCAACTTTTCCGGTTTGGTTTTCAGCTAAATGCTGGGCATAATATTTATTAAAAAGCGATGAATTCGGAAATAACTTGTACAACCCAAATATTTTTGTAAAAGCTATCCAAGGTGTCGGAATGCCGCGTTTGCTTTCAGGTAAAAAGTTTCCGGTTCCGTCAATGAGTTTGGAGCCTACAATTCCTAAATCAGTTTGACTTTTGGCGAAAGCCAGCACTTTTTCAAATGTATCTTCTGCTACAACAGTATCAGGATTTAGAATGCAGATATACTCGCCTTTGGCTAAAACAACCGCAATGTTATTGCCTTTTGGAAAACCTGAATTTTCTTTGTTTTCTATGAGTTTGATGTTAGGAAAACGCTGTTTCATTATATCGCAACTATCATCGGAAGAATTATTATCAACAACAATAATTTCAGCATCGATGTTTTGAATGGCTTTTTGCACACTCAAAACACATAGCTCTAAAAAGTAGCGCACATTGTAGTTAAGGATGATTATGGATAGTTGCATTTGACAAATTTAAAGCAACTTATTTAAATGACTAGGATTTTTTTGATTGTTCCAAAATAAGAGTAATTCGATTGAAAAATCATCATTCTTAATTTTGTAGAATAATGTAGTTTGTTTGGATAAAATAAGTGAATATATATTTTCTAATCTTAAAACTCCTAAAGTTGGATTTTTAGAGAGTCTTTCCAATTCTATTTCAACTAATTTTTCAAATTTTAAAACTTCATTATGATTCCATTTCAAAAAGATAAAATCAATTTCTTCTTCATAAGAATTTATAGCAGAAAATGTCCAGTAAATGCTATAACTCATTTTAGAGAGGCTATTTTTTCTTTTATTCGCCGCATAGCTTCTTCGTGAGAAATAACCTTTCCTTCCTTAGTTTCCTGAATAGATTTTTCTATTAATTTCAATAATACTGGATCTAATTCCTCATTACTTACATTAGGAATAGTTTCATAAACTTGAAAAGGTTCTTTTGCAATATTTTTTTTCTTTGAGCTCATATTCAATGTTTTTGATTTTCAAATATACGAAAAGTTTGAATGGCTTTTTTTCACACTCAAAACACATAGCTCTAAAAAGTAGCGCACATTGTAATTAAGGATGATTATGGATAGTTGCATTTGACAAATATACTCTACTTTTGCAAAAAATTGTTACCCGTGAATTACCTTTCTGTAGAAAATATATCAAAATCCTTTGGCGAAAGAACGTTGTTTGAAAACATTTCGTTCGGTATCAACAAAGACCAAAAAATTGCCTTCATAGCCAAAAATGGTTCGGGAAAAACCTGTATCATGAACATCATCAATGGCGAAGACGAGCCGGATACCGGACAAGTAGTACTGCGAAAAGGGTTGAAAATGGCGTTTTTATCACAAAAAAGCAATCTGCAAGATGAACTAACAATTGAGGAAAGTATTTTCGCTTCGGATAATGAAATTCTGCACGTAATTGAACGCTACGAAAAAGCGCTCGAAAACCTCAATCCCGAAACTTCAGGAGAGGAAAAATACCAATTGGCTTTCGACGAAATGGATCGCCACAATGCATGGGATTTTGAAACGCAATTCAAGCAAATCCTTTCAAAACTTAAGCTTGACGATTTAAAACTCAAAGTAAAAAGTCTTTCTGGAGGTCAGAAAAAGCGTTTATCACTGGCAATAATTCTGATTAATCGACCCGATTTATTGATTTTGGACGAGCCAACAAACCATTTGGATTTAGAAATGATTGAATGGCTGGAAAGTTATTTTGCCAAAGAAAACATTACTCTGTTCATGGTGACTCACGACCGTTTCTTCCTGGAGCGTGTATGTAATGAAATCATCGAACTCGACAACGGAAAACTATACCAATACAAAGGCAATTACTCTTATTATTTGCAAAAGAAAGAAGAGCGCATTGCTATGGAAAACTCGACTATTGATAAAGCGCAAAACCTTTTCGTAAAAGAATTGGCGTGGATGCGACGCCAACCCAAAGCAAGAACCACCAAATCAAAATCGAGGCAAGATGATTTTTACCAAATAAAAGCCGTTGCTGAAAGCCGCAGAAAAGAGAATGTCGTCGAGCTTGAAATCAATATGGAACGCATGGGAAGTAAAATTATTGAGCTTCACAAAATCAATAAAAAATTTAAAGATAAAGTCATTCTAGACAATTTTACTTATGACTTTCAACGTGGGGAACGCATTGGTATTATTGGTAAAAACGGAACTGGAAAATCGACTTTTTTGAATATTTTGACCAAAACAATATTTCCTGAATCGGGCAAAGTAATTATTGGTGATACTATAAAAATTGGTTACTACACTCAAAGTGGTATCAATCCAAAACCGGGACAAAAAGTGATTGACATTATCAAAGAATATGGCGAATACATTCCACTAACGAAAGGAAAAATTATTTCCGCTTCTCAATTATTGGAACGCTTTTTATTTGATGCAAAAAAACAATATGATTTTGTGGAAAAACTGAGTGGTGGCGAATTGAAACGGTTGTATTTGTGTACGGTTTTAATACAAAATCCCAACTTTTTAATTCTGGACGAACCAACGAATGACTTGGATATTGTAACGCTAAATGTACTGGAAAGTTTCTTATTGGATTATCCGGGTTGTCTGCTTGTGGTGTCACACGACCGATATTTTATGGATAAGATTGTAGATCACTTGTTCATTTTTAGAGGCGAAGGACAAATAGAAGATTTCCCAGGAAATTATTCTGATTTTAGAGCTTATGAAGATTCGGCTGAGCCAAAAGGATTATCTAATGTTTCAACCGAAAAAGTAAAATGGAAACAAAACAACACCGCTTCAACGGGTTTAAATTTTAATGAGCAAAAAGAGTTCAACAAAATTGAACGCGAAATCAAGGATTTAGAATACGAGAGAAAACAAATAGAAAATTTATTTGCCGAAAGTAAAGTTGCTGATGCAGATATAGTGGCAAAAGCCAAAGAATTGGAAGCTATTATTAAAAAAATGGAAGTGAAAGAAGAACGTTGGTTTGAATTGAGTTCTAAAATGGAGTAAATTATTTCACAGAGATTCACAGAGAAAAAAATGAGACTCACTGAGAAAAAACTCCGTGCATCTCTGCGCTAACTCGGAGTATCTCTGTGTAACAAAAAATAAATGCTACAAATTATAAAATCAGCTTTAAACTTCCTAAATTGGAAACAAAACAACACCGCTTCACCGGGTTTAAATTTTAATGAGCAAAAAGAGTTCAACAAAATTGAACGTGAAATCAAGGATTTAGAATACGAGAGAAAACAAATAGAAAATTTATTTGCCGAAAGTAAAGTTGCTGATGCAGATATTACGACTAAAGCCAAAGAATAGGAAGCTATTATTAAAAAAATGGAAGTGAAAGAAGAACGTTGGTTTGAACTTTCTTCAAAAATGGAAAGTTAAATTAAACATTAAGAAGTTAAGTAAGATAAGAATCATTAAGCTTAACTAAACTTAATGAAAAAACTTAATTCCTTAATGTTAAAAATAATAAAATCATATTTAAACTTCCTCTGGAACTCCAAAAACGAACACGGAGTACATTCGCCGTTTGTGTTTAATTTAGTGACCAAATGTTTTTATGATAAGAAAAAATACCCTGAATATACTGTTCTAAAAAACTACCGGAAATCCCTTCTAGCAGATAAAAACTTAATTGAAGTAACTGATTTTGGTTCCGGTTCCAAGGTTTTTAAAAGCAACATAAGACAAATTGCCAAAATTGCCAAAACCGCAGGCATTTCTTCGAAACGAGCCGAATTATTATTCAGAATTACTAACTATTTTCAACCTTCAACCATTCTAGAAATCGGAACTTCATTAGGATTGGCGACAACAGCTTTATCACTTGGGAATAAAACGTCTAAAATAACTTCACTTGAAGGTTGCCCAAACACGATTAACCAATGTCAATTGCAATTACATAAATTTAACTTCAATAATATTGAATGCATAAATACTGAATTTTCAAGTTACTTGAAAAACTTCCAACTTCCAGCTTCCAACTTCCAGCTTATCTACTTTGACGGCAATCATTCTAAACAAGCCACTCTTCATTATTTCGAGTTACTATTGCCAACAATAACTAACGAAAGTGTTTGGATATTTGACGATATTCATTGGTCAATCGAAATGGAAGAAGCTTGGAAAACAATTCAACAGCACCCGAAAGTTACTGTAACTATTGATACATTTCAATGGGGAATTGTTTTTTTTAGAGTGGAACAAAAGAAAGAACATTTTCTGATTAGAGTATAAACATTGTAACAAAGAACATCAAAATTATACTTATCTTTCGTTCATAAATCTAAAATCATTAATCTTAAATACAATGCCAAAACCATTAATAAACATATCAAACCTAAAACGTAATTTCCAACTTGGAGAAGAAACAATTTACGTTCTAAAAGGCATCGATTTACAAATCAACAAAGGCGAATATGTGGCACTCATGGGACCATCAGGTTCCGGAAAATCTACCTTGATGAATCTTTTGGGTTGTTTAGACACACCAACTTCTGGAAGTTATGTATTGAACGGAAAAGACGTGAGTCAAATGCATGACGATGATTTAGCCGAAATTAGGAACAAAGAAATTGGTTTTGTGTTTCAAACTTTCAACTTGTTACCGAGAACAACTGCCTTAGATAATGTAGCGCTGCCTATGATTTATGCTGGATATTCTAAAACTGAAAGAAGTGAACGCGCTACAGAAGTATTGACCCAAGTAAACCTCGCCGATCGAATGGACCACCAACCCAATCAACTTTCGGGCGGACAACGCCAGCGTGTAGCCATTGCCAGAGCTTTGGTTAACAAACCTTCAATTATTTTAGCCGATGAACCTACCGGAAATCTTGACAGTAAAACATCCGAAGAAATCATGAACTTATTCAATGATATTCACAAAAATGGTAATACAGTAATTTTGGTAACACACGAAGAAGACATTGCCAAATATGCACACCGAATTATTCGCTTGCGTGATGGAATGATTGAAAGTGACACTGAAAATGTAAACCATTTATAATTGTCTCACCGAGCGTCTACCTGTCGGCAGACAGGCAGTCGAAGTGAGGAGCGAATCGTTCGGGCATTTCAGTAGTCCTTGTTCCTGCTGTCCGCTATACTAGCCTGCCTGCCGTCAGGCATGGTGCCACTTCCATCAGGGCTAGTTAATCAGCCATTTGTATTTTTGCTACCTTTGTACAAATTCTGAAATCTAAAATTGTTAATCTTCAATCTAAAATTCAAAATGAAAGTATATACTAAAACAGGTGACACAGGAATTACATCACTTTTTGGCGGAACGCGTGTACCCAAACACCATATTCGCATAGAAAGTTACGGAACCGTTGACGAACTCAATTCACACATTGGGCTAATTCGTGATCAAGAAATCAATGTTTTATATAAAAATGTGTTGATTGAAGTTCAAGACCGACTGTTCACGGTTGGTGCTATACTAGCAACACCACCCAAAAAAGAAGTCCTGAAAAATGGACAAAAACGACTGCAAAATTTAGGAATTCTTGAAACCGATATCGAGTTTTTAGAAAATGAAATAGACAGCATGGAAGATAGTTTACCACCAATGACACATTTTGTGCTTCCAGGCGGACATACAACTGTGTCATATTGTCATATTGCACGATGCGTATGCCGAAGAGCGGAACGTTTAGCGGTACATTTGAATGAATTAGAACCAACCGATGAACTCGTAATTAAATACCTAAACCGACTTTCTGACTATCTTTTTGTATTGGCACGAAAGTTGTCCCAAGATTTGAACGCAGATGAAGTGAAATGGATTCCGAGGAAGTAATGATTTAAGATTGTTGATTAACGATTTTAGAATTTTAGAATTAAATATCTACATAAAAATTGAAATCAAAAATCAAAAATCAAAAATCACTGTTCTTAAATCAAAAATCAACACGTTCTTAAACATATTTAAAAATAAATCAAAAAAAACTTGACTTTTTCAGTATAAAATTTATTTTTGCATAAACTTAAAATCGACAGAAGATGTATTGGACATTAGAATTGGCATCCTATTTAAGTGATGCGCCTTGGCCAGCTACCAAAGATGAACTTATTGACTATGCTATACGAACTGGTGCTCCACTTGAAGTAGTGGAGAATTTGCAATCTATAGAAGACGAAGGTGAAATTTACGAATCGATGGAAGAAATTTGGCCAGATTATCCTACCGATGAAGATTATCTTTGGAATGAGGATGAATATTAAAAAATAAACAACCACAACAGAAAAAAGTCCATTTTGGGCTTTTTTTTTGTTTAAATTTGCACACTTAAAAAAGGCGGGATGATGGATGGCTGATGTTGGATAGAAAAGCCAAAACACCCAACATCTGACATCAAACATCAAAAAAACAATAAAAACAAACCCATTATGAGTTTCATTAGTAGTATTATCAAAGCTTTTGTAGGAGACAAATCTCAAAAAGATGTCAAAGCTACTCAACCCTATATCACTAAAATAAAAGCTTTAGAACCCATCTTAGCGGTGCTTTCACATGACGAATTGAGAGTAAAAACAGTTGAGTTCAAAGAAAAAATAAAACAAGCAAGAGCCAAACAAGATGCTGAAATTGAAACTAAAAAAATAGAAGCAGAAAACACAGCTGATATCGATTTAAGAGAAGACATCTACAACGCTATTGATGCTTTAGAAAAAGAAGCTTATGATATTTCAGAAAAAGTATTGAACGAAATTCTTCCCGATGCTTTTGCCGTAATCAAAGAAACGGCACGTCGTTTTAAAGAAAATACTTCAATTACAGTTAATGCTACTTCAAAAGATAGAGAACTTTCGGCCACGAAAAGCTACATCACACTTGACGGTGACAAAGCCATCTGGGCAAATCAATGGAATGCTGCCGGAAAAGAAATCACTTGGGACATGATTCACTACGACGTTCAGTTAATTGGTGGAATCGTATTGCACGAGGGAAAAATTGCCGAAATGCAAACGGGTGAAGGAAAAACATTGGTAGCTACGCTTCCACTCTACTTAAATGCTTTGACTGGTAACGGTGTTCATCTTGTAACCGTGAATGACTATTTGGCAAAACGTGATAGTACTTGGAAAGCCCCACTATTCGAATTCCACGGATTGACTGTAGATTGTATCGATAATCATTCGCCAAACTCAGACGCGCGAAGAAAAGCTTATGAAGCGGATATAACTTATGGTACAAACAACGAATTTGGCTTCGATTACTTGCGTGATAATATGGCCCATTCGCCAGAAGATTTGGTACAAAGAAAACACAACTATGCCATTGTTGATGAAGTCGATTCGGTATTGATAGATGATGCGCGTACGCCATTAATCATTTCTGGTCCTGTTCCCGATGGGGACCGACATGAATTCAATGAATTAAAACCAAAAATTGAAAACCTTTATAACCTTCAACGTCAATTGGCAAACGGATTTTTAACCGAAGCCAAACGATTAATCAAAGAAGGCAATACTAAAGATGGAGGATTCCAATTGTTGAGAGCGTATCGTTCGTTACCAAAAAACAAAGCGTTAATCAAGTTTTTGAGTGAAGAAGGCATCAAAGCACTTTTACAAAAAACAGAAAACGAGTACATGCAGGACAACAACCGCAAAATGCCCGAAGTGGATGAAGCCATGTATTTTGTTATTGAAGAAAAAAACAATCAGGTGGAATTGACTGATAACGGAATTAAATTTCTTTCCAAAGATACTGACGAAAGTTTCTTCGTTCTTCCAGATATTGGAACTGAAATTGCCAACATCGAAAAACAAAATTTAGAAAAAGATAAAGAAGCGGAAGCCAAAGAAAAATTATTCCAAGATTTCGGAATCAAATCCGAAAGAATTCACACACTTACGCAGTTATTAAAAGCATATACTTTATTTGAAAAAGATGTTGAATATGTAATCATGGACAATAAAATTTTGATTGTCGATGAGCAAACGGGACGTATTATGGATGGCCGACGTTATTCTGACGGATTGCATCAAGCCATTGAAGCCAAAGAACAAGTTACTATTGAAGCCGCAACGCAAACTTTTGCTACAATTACTTTGCAAAATTATTTCCGTATGTATAGCAAATTAGCGGGTATGACCGGAACAGCGGTTACAGAAGCTGGCGAACTTTGGCAAATCTATAAATTGGATGTAGTTGAAATTCCTACCAATAGAGGAATGTCAAGAATTGATAAAGAAGATTTAATTTATCGTTCGGTTCGTGAAAAATTCAATGCTGTAATTGAAGATGTTACCCAATTATCACAAGCTGGAAGGCCAGTTTTAATTGGAACAACCTCAGTAGAAATATCAGAATTATTGAGCCGAATGTTGAAAATACGTGGAGTAAACCATAATGTATTGAATGCAAAAATGCACAAACAAGAAGCGCAAATTGTAGAAGAAGCAGGTAAATCGGGAGTTGTAACTATTGCAACGAACATGGCGGGTCGTGGAACCGATATTAAATTATCACCCGAAGTAAAGGCAGCAGGTGGTTTAGCCATCATTGGAACAGAACGTCACGATTCTCGTCGTGTTGACCGTCAGTTACGTGGTCGTGCTGGTCGTCAAGGTGATCCAGGAAGTTCACAGTTTTATGTGTCTTTGGAAGATAACTTGATGCGTCTCTTTGGCTCGGATAGAGTGGCCAAAATTATGGACAGAATGGGATTAAAAGAAGGTGAAGTGATTCAACATTCCATGATGACCAAATCGATTGAACGTGCTCAGAAAAAGGTGGAAGAAAACAATTTTGGTACACGTAAACGATTGCTTGAATATGATGATGTGATGAATGCACAACGTGAAGTAGTATATAAACGTCGTCGTCATGCTTTGCACGGAGAACGTTTGAAACTGGATATTGCCAATATGATGTATGATACTTGCGAATTAATTGTTGGTGAGAACAAAGGAAAAAGCGATTTCAAAAACTTTGAGTTCGAATTGATTCGTTACTTCTCCATAACTTCCCCTATTTCGGCTAGTGAATTTGACAAATTATCTGAAACGGAAATTACGGGCAAAGTGTATAAAGCGGCAATAACATATTATACTGACAAAACCGAGAGAAGTGCACGTGAAGCGTTGCCTATTATTGCAGATGTGTATCAAAAAGAAGGAAACAAATTTGAGCGTATCATTGTACCATTTTCAGACGGAATTAAAACGTTAAATGTGGTTACCGATTTGAAAAAAGCATACGATACAAATGGAGCACAATTGATTGCTGATTTTGAAAAAAATATCACATTAGCCATTGTGGATGAAGCTTGGAAAAAGCATTTGCGCAAAATGGATGAGTTGAAACAATCGGTTCAATTGGCAGTTCACGAACAAAAAGATCCATTGCTAATCTATAAATTAGAAGCTTTCAAATTGTTCAGCGGCATGCTTGATGGCGTCAACAAAGAAGTGATATCCTTCTTGTTCAAAGGCGATTTACCGCAACAAAGCAATACTATTCAAGAAGCAAGACAAGTTCGTCAAAAACAAAATTACACTGAAACAAAAGACGAAATCGAAAGTAGTGAAAATACGAATCGCCAAGTTGGTCAAGCCGCATCTCAAAGACCACAAGTAACGGAAACCATTGTGAGAGAAACTCCAAAAATTAACCGTAACGATACCGTGACTATCAAACACGTCATGAGCGGCAAAACCGAAACTATGAAATTCAAAAAAGCCGAAAGCATGTTGGCTAATGGAGAATGGGTTTTGGTGCATGACTAAAATAGTACTCAGTTAATAGTATTACATGATAAAAAAATGCAACTTTTAAAATTTAAAAATCAGATAGAAAATGGGAAATTACGTCAACAATAATTTAATCAAAGATGAGCATGTTGAATTAGAAACAACGTATCATTGGATTATTTTTTGCAATCTAAGAGCCATTCTAACTTTATTTATTGCACCACTAATTGACAAGTACTCTGATGAATTTGTAATTACTAACCGACGTGTCATTGTTAAAACTGGTTTAATTAGTAGAAAAACATTTGAAATGAACCATTCAAAAATAGAGAGTGTTAATGTTGACCAAGGAATACTAGCAAGAATACTTGGCTATGGCACAATAATAATTGTTGGTTCTGGTGGAACTAGGGAAATATTCCCTAAGATTAAAAACCCATTGGAATTTAGAAAGAAATTTCAAGAGTTATCGTAAAAACGTTACTACTGAATTAAAGAATATAATCCTCAATAGTGAAAACTGTTGGGGATTTTTTTATATTTTTACGTTTATAAGTATGTGCAATTGGAAGCTGCGGCTATTTATAAGTTACTGGCAATTTTACAAGAAAATTTCGCTAAGTATTGACATTTAAATAATTACTATAAAAATAGAATAGAAAATTTATAATATGTTAGAACCAATAATTGCATTTTCCACTTTTTTTACCTTAAATTTTTTATAATCAAATCAGCGAATAAAAAAAGAGAAAAACAATACGAAACCTTAATAGAAAGTTTAAAAGCGGAAACAGAAATTTATGTAGAACAAACCAAAAGTGCAACAATGACATTTGGATTAAAAAATCGAGATTTTTTATTTAATCATTGCGATTTATATTTAACAAAAAACGCAATTGTAATTTTAGGATTTACTAAAGATAGTTTCTTTAAGCAACTTTCCTTGCCGATTATTCTAACAGCAGAAGTTAACGAATTTTCAAATATGTTTCCTTTTGCTTACATTAAAAAAACTAACAAAATAAGTTTCTAAAATAATATTGTGAAGATTAATTTTGGAGAAAAAGAAATTACAAAAACTGAAGTTGAACTAAAGTTGATTTCTCTAAATGAAAGTGAGAAAAATAAAATTAAGCAAATTGCCAAAAAAACTGCTGGTAATAGCCCGTCCTAGCAAATTGGATTTTTAGTAATTTTCAAGTTTCGGGATAAAGTTTTTTTAATTTGGAGTTCTGTATTTATGAAATTTTAGACTTCTTTAGTCAGCAACCTCAAAATTCTGGTAACGTAATACATGCTTAAAAAAAATCTAAAAAGAAAAGTTTTTTTATTTCACTATTATGTACATTTTTAAGTACATTTGTTAAAAAATAAAATCTAATGAAAGCTATAACAATTACAACTTTGAGAAAAGACATGAAAGAATATTTTGACTACGTCACTAAGTCAATGGAAGTCATAATAGTTCCTAGAAATAAAGAAAATGAAGCGGTTGTAATCATGTCTATTCAAGAATATAATTCTTTAAAAGAAACTGAATATTTATTATCGACCAAAAATAATTCGAAAAGACTTCAAGAATCTATAGAACAAATTAGTGAAGGAAAAACAATTTCTTATAATTTGTAATTTCTGATATTTTTATGAATATTGAATTTACAAGTCACGGATGGGAAGATTTTAATTATTGGTTGGAAACTGATGAAGATATTGTTGCTAAAATAAAAGAGTTACTAAAATCAATTCGCCAAGAACCTTTCAAAGGAATTGGAAAACCTGAACCATTAAAGTTTGGTTTAAAAGGTTTCTGGTCTCGGAGAATAACTGGAGAACATAGATTAGTTTATTCTATAATTGGCACTAAAGGAGTTGATCAAAAATGTATTATAATTCAATGTAGATTTCATTACGGAGATAAATAATAGCCAGCAACCATTAATCGTTTTAAATATTATTCCTTTATTACTAATTGAAGAAAACAAAACGTACAAAAGCCATAACAATTTACAAGTCGTAATAAGTTATCTATACTGTGTTACCATTCCTAAACAAATGCGTTATTTGAATATACCAAATAAACTAGCGAAAAAAAGTTTGGTTGCCAAAACAACAATACCAAAGAAGTCACTTTTGAACCCAACAGAAACAGTTTTAACGTGAATAAAAAACCAACTTTTATTGCTTTGATGGACGAAACCACCAACAAGGAATGGAAATTTTTCAACTTTGATGATTTCAATCACTTAGCTATTTTTTACTATTTGTTTGACCAAAGTGTGAAAAAAGAATTGGTTTTATAAAATAAATATTTTTTATCTTTACTTCTATCATTCATAAACCAATTTAAAAAATCATATCATGGCAAAAGGAAAAGACGTTCAAAAAGCGGTGAAAAAAGAACCACTGAAGACCGCAAAAGAAAAAAAAGCTGAAAAACGCGAGAAGAAAAATAGTCCTAAAAGAGACTAGTTTAACCACAAACCAGCAGGTAGGCAGGGAAACACTAAGAATGCACAAAGCTCACAGGGAAATAGATCTTTGTGAGCTTTGTGGTTTTATTACTTTGTGCACTTTGTGGTTAAAAATATAATTTAAAGTTCATCTGGGAAAATCTTCCCAGGGTTTAGAATATTATTGGGGTCAAAAACATGTTTGATGCGTTCCATTAATTCTAAATGTACTTTGGAGAAAGCAATATCCATAAAATTCTTTTGTACGTATCCAATGCCATGTTCACCAGAAAGTGTTCCTTTCAATGAAACCGTTAATTCAAATATTTCACGAATACCAATTGGTACTTGTGTGTTCCAATTATCATCCGTCATATCTGCTTTAATAATGTTTACATGTAAATTTCCATCACCTGCATGTCCATAACAAACCGATTTGAAACCATACTTTTCGCCTATTCTTTTGATGCCCGATAATAATTCTGGCAATACATATCTTGGCACTACTGTGTCTTCTTCTTTATATATGGAATTTGATTTTACAGCTTCACCAACAGCACGACGCATTTTCCAAAGTGCATTTTTTTGGTCTTCAGTATCAGCAAATAAGACCTCATCAATTTCAAATTGTTCTACTACCGATAAAATTCTCTCGGCTTCTTGCATCAATATTTCAGGATAATTACCGTCAACTTCTATCAACAAATGCGCTTGATGTTCTGGCTTTATCGTCACACTAATTCCTTCTACAAATCGAACTGTCCAATCGATGGCGTCGCGTTCCATAAACTCCAGAGCACTAGGTACAATTCCGGCACGAAAAATAGCGGATACTGCCTCACAAGCTTCGTGTGCTTTATAAAAAGGAACCATCATTAACACATTGTGATTATTTTTTGGCAATAATTTTAAAACTGCTTTGGTTATTACGCCCAGTGTTCCTTCACTTCCTACCATCAATTGAGTAAGATTATAACCAGTAGAGTTTTTTAACGTATTGGCACCAGTCCAAATGATTTCACCATTGGGCAAAACGACTTCGAGATTGAGCACATAATCTTTGGTTACGCCATATTTTACGGCTCTTGCTCCACCCGAATTTTCGGCTATGTTTCCACCAATCCAACAACTTCCCATACTGCTTGGATCAACGGGATAAAACAAACCTTTTTCGGATACAGCTTCACGCAATACTTGAGTAATTACGGCTGGTTCAACTGTTATTTGTAAATTTTGCTCGTCAATTTCCAGAATTTTATTCAAGCGTTCCATTGACAAGCCTATTCCTTCGTAAATAGACAGAGCCCCGCCGCTCAGACCTGTTCTGGCTCCGATTGGTGTAGTTGGAATTTTATATTCGTTGGCGAGTTTTAATATTTGAGAAATCTCTTTAGCATTAGCTGGTTTTAAAACAACATTGGGTGGAAAAACATAGTCTTCTGTTTCGTCGTGTCCGTAATGGTTTCGGGTTTCTTGATCAGTAAAAATAAAGGATTCACCAACTATTTGAGTTAATTTTTGAAGTATTTCGGGTGATAATAACATAGCTAAAAAAATTGAGAAGTAAAAATACTAAATCCAAACTTTATTTCTTCTTCAAATTGGGCAAAAAATAACAAATAATTCCCATCAATGGTAGAAAAGAACAAATTTTATATACAAATTCAATAGACGTATAATCTGCAAGGAAACCAAGCAATGCAGAACCTAAAGCACCCATTCCGAAGGCAAAACCATAAAAAAGACCGGAAACCATTCCGAGTTTTTTAGGCACCAATTCCTGAGCATAAACAATGATGGCTGGAAAAGCTGATGAAATAATTATCCCAATGATTATCATCAATACATCGGTATAAAAAAGGTTGGCATAAGGCAATAAAAGCGCAAATGGTGCAGCGCCAAAAACGGAAAACCAAATTATGTATTTACGCCCAAATTTATCGCCTAATGGTCCGCCAAGAATGGTTCCAAGTACATAGGCAATCAAATAAATAAACATATGAAACTGAGCTTGCTGTATGGAAAGATTGAATTTTTCTATGACATAAAACGTGTAATAGGTTGATAAACTTGCCGAATAAAAGAACTTAGAAAAAATAAGAATTAGCAATACAGCAATAGCAAATTTGACTTTGCTTTTTGAGAGGTTGTGAAAGTTGACAAACTCTCCTTTCTTGTTGTCGCGCAACACCAAATGAGCTCTATACCAAAAGGCAATTTTGGAAATTATCCCTAAACCAATAATGGCTGCAATAACAAACCAAAGTATGTATTTTTGAGAATTTGGCACCACAATTAAAGCGACCAAAAGCGGTCCAAGTGCTGTTCCCAGATTCCCACCCACTTGAAAAATAGATTGTGCCAAGCCACGTTTTCCACCTGATGCCAAATTAGAAATCCTTGCCGATTCTGGATGAAAAATAGCGGAGCCAGTTCCTATCAATACAACAGAAAGTACTATCCAATAAAAAGTAGAAGCAAAAGACAGCGATACTATTCCTGCCAATGAAAATAACATACCGTAAACTTGTGAAAAAGGTTTTGGATACTTGTCAGTATAATAACCCACAAACGGTTGCAAAATAGATGCAGAAAACTGAAAAGCAAAAGTGATTAATCCAATTTGCGCAAAAGAAAGATTGTAACTTTGCTTTAAAATGGGGTAAACTGATGGAATTATAGCTTGAATTAAATCGTTTAGCAAATGAGCAAAACTGATAGAAAATAGGATGGAGAAAATCGTTTTTTGAACTAATTCGGATTTATTTTCTAATATAGAAGTTTCAGAAGCCACAATACTTATTTTGTTGCTGTAAAAGTAAAGTTTTGCTTCGAAAACATGAACGCTTTTTTAAAAAGAATTAACAACAAAAAACAAAGAAATAATTCCATCTTCGTAGTAATTTATTTTTAATGTAAATTTGTTTTAATAAAAATTCAAAATTAATTTGAAACCATCCTCAAAAAAATCGGCACTTACAGAAAAAGATGGCATTTCTCAACCAGAGAGTTTTAGTAAATCCTCATTGAAAAAAATTGTAGAAAGTCGAAAAGTACAACCAACTGCAAAGGAATTATTCGAAGGGATTTTGGCTGGAAATATAACTATATTAAGTCGAAGTATCACATTAATAGAAAGCACTAATCCAGAGCATCTAGTGAAAGCCAATGAAATAATTAACGCTTGTTTACCGCATGCTAATAAATCAATTAGAATAGGAATTACAGGTGTTCCGGGAGTTGGAAAAAGTACATTTATTGAAGCTTTTGGAAGTTATTTAACGTCGCTAGGAAAGAAAGTAGCAGTATTAGCAGTAGATCCAAGTAGTACGATTTCTCACGGCAGCATTTTGGGCGACAAAACCCGAATGGAGGAATTGGTAAATGACAAGAACGCCTATATTCGTCCTAGCGCGTCAGGAGAAACATTGGGTGGTGTAGCAAGAAAAACTCGGGAAACTATAATCCTTTGTGAAGCTGCGGGATTTGACACTATAATTATTGAAACGGTTGGTGTTGGACAAAGTGAAACCGCAGTGCACAGCATGGTCGATTTCTTTTTGTTGCTCAAAATTTCGGGGGCTGGCGATGAATTACAAGGAATTAAGCGAGGTATTATGGAAATGGCCGATGCTATTGTGATTAATAAAGCCGATGGCGATAATGTCAACAAAGCCAAATTAGCCAAAACTGAATTTAACCGTGCCCTGCATTTATTTCCAGCAAAAAGTTCGGGATGGATTCCAACAGTTTCTACTTGTAGTGCTTATGAAAAAACTGGTATTGATGGGGTTTGGAAAACCATATCTGACTATTTCACGTTGGTTAAAGAGAATCATTATTTTGAACAAAAACGCCAAGAACAAAACCAATATTGGATGTTGGAAACCATCAATGAACAGTTGAAATCGAACTTCTATAATCATCCTGAGATAATAAAACTTTTAGAAGTAAATAAAAAAGCTGTTGCTGCAAACAGGAAATCACCCTTTATAGCAGCATTGGATTTAATTTCTGCCTATTTTAAATAAGTTCTAAATTTATACCTTATCTACTTCAAATATCATAAAAAATCAAATTTTATATCATTAAAGGTATAAAATATTAATATAATTAAAAAATATACTATTTTAGGTATAAATATTTAAAAAAATAGTATATTTGTATTATAAAAGGTATAAAAATGAAAGAAAAACTAAACAATATTAGTGTTTACGTTAAGACAAAACGCAAGCAAAATAAACTAACACAACCCGAATTAGCCCTAAAAGCAGGAGTTGGTTTGCGATTTGTGAGAGATTTAGAACAAGGAAAAAACACTTTAAGAATGGACAAAGTGAATGACGTTTTGCGATTATTTGGAGAAGAATTAGGCGTGGTTCAAATGGATAGAGAAAAATTATTGAAGTAATGAATAGAAGCGGAAATGTATATTTGAAAAATGTTTTTTGTGGCGTTGTTAGCGAAACAGACTCAGGATATTCCTTTGAATACAATAAAGACTATTTACAAAGCAACCAAGCCCAAGCCGTGAGCTTAACATTACCATTAACCGAAAAACCCTATCAAAGTAAAACATTATTTGCCTTTTTTGATGGGTTAATTCCAGAAGGATGGCTTTTGGATATAGCCGAAAAAAATTGGAAAATAAATTATAAAGACCGTATGGGTTTGCTCCTAACCTGCTGTAAAGATTGCATAGGAGCGATAAGTGTTGTAAAAAATGAAGGATTATAAAAAGAAATATTTGGCTCGATTAGAGAATTCTACCACAGAAGTACAAGAAAAAAGTACTTTCTATGGCAACCGTTGCTTGTATTGTTATGAACCATTATTGGATAGCTCATCCGATTTTCACGAAGCTTGCAACAAACGATTTTTTGGACAATTAAAAACTCCTCAATTGGCTTACAGCTTGGATAATTTGCAAGAATTGGCAACACAAGTTATCCAAAGTCAAATGGCAGTTACGGGAGTTCAAGCCAAGGTTTCGCTGAGTTTGTATAAAAAACAAGAAAAAAATGTAACCAAAAAACTCACTATAGTAGGATTGTATGGTGATTACATACTTAAATCACCCTCTGAACATTATGCACAATTGCCCGAATTAGAAAGCGCAACGATGCACATGGCGGCAGTTTGTGGTATAAATGTAGTGCCACATAGTTTGGTAAAACTACAAGATAAAACCTTATGTTACATTACAAAACGAGTAGATAGAACCCGAAAAGGAAAACTACACATGGAAGACATGTGCCAATTAAGCGAACGACTTACCGAAGATAAATACAAAGGAAGTCATGAGCAAGTTGCCAAATTGGTTTTGAAATATTCTAGTTCGCCGTTGTTGGATGTGAGTAATTTTTATGAGCAAGTATTGTTTAGTTTTTTTATAGGAAATAGCGATATGCACTTGAAAAACTTTTCGCTTTTAGAAAAAGAAGGTCAAGGTTTGAGTTTGTGTCCTGCTTATGATTTAGTACCAACTGCTTTAGTAAACCCAGCCGATAAAGAAGAATTAGCACTAACATTAAATGCTAAAAAAAGAAAATTGAAATACCAAGATTTTTTGGCTGCATATGAAAATAGTGGTTTGAGTAAAAAAGTCTTAGACGATACCTTAGAACTTTTTGTATATGCCAAAACCGAAATGCTTGCTGTTTTAGAAAAGAGTTTTGTGAGTTCAGACAATAAAATAAAGTATGCTAGTTTGATGAATAGCAGGTATATACAATTAGGATTATTGTAATGACGAGCAATAGAAATAATCTTTCTGTTTAATAATAAACTAATTTCAAAAAAAATGTGTTTGCCTCAATAGTTAGAAACTAATTGGGGCATTATTTATGGAAAGAAAAGTTAAATACAATAATACATTTAAGTTAAACTAGGTTTATACAATTACTGTTTAAACAAAAAATTGAATTTTAAACGTATTTTATGAATCTATATATATTTTAATTTAAATGTATGTCCCGTTTATTGGATAAATAGATTAAAACCAACTAAAAATACTGTAAAATAATTGATAAAAAAAATTATCAAAAGCTAACAGCTATTAAAAAATACTTAAAGTTTTAACTTATCGGATTTGAAAATTTTGCATTATTCTATATTTGCATCCGAAAATGAAGCATAAAAAATTCTATATAACTTTTTCAGTAATCTGGTCACTAATTCCAGCACTTATGTTTGCTTCCAGTACTTTGGCAAGCACAAACAACGTTTTGACTTTTAGTTCAACGTTTATCGAATATCAAAAATCTACAACTGAACCTAATAGTGATCAATCATTACCGCATGGAAAAGAATTTCCTAAAGAATTCCCACAAGAAAATCAGTTTTTAAATATAGACATCGAAGAGAATGTTGAGCCTTGTGAAGTGAATTATTTTGTATCACTTATTAATTTTGTACGCTATTCAAAAAAGGTAACCTTTAGATACAAAGCACAAGAAAATCTGCGATTTCATCCTGATATTATTCCACCACCTCCAAAATTGTAAATAATTTTTATATTGTAGTATTTGTTTTGCTTTTCTGAAATAGAATAGTAATTACAACTCAGCTTTATTTTATTAAAATTTATTTAACAATTTTTAAAAATGAATAAAATTATTTTGATCGTTAACGTATTTATACTTTTAAATTTAACATCCTCCTGCAATACAAAAAAATCAGATAACGGTATTCCCGAAACTTATCAAACTACAAAACCAATAGTGGTAGATACCACTTTTACAATTGACCATGTTGCAGAAATTCAATCTGTTCAAAATGTTGAAATTCGAACTAAAATCAATGGATACATTGAAAAAATTCATGTGGACGAAGGAAAATCAGTCAAAGCAGGTCAACTACTGTTTAGTATTAATAGCCAAACACTAGAGAAGGACTTATTGAAAGCCAAAGCTTTAGTCAAAAATGCTTATGCAGAAGCAAAAAATGCCGAATTAAATCTGCAAAATATCAAACTTCTTTCCGATAAAAATATTGTTTCAAAAACAGAGTTTGAAAAATCTCAAGCATCCTATGCCGCTGCTCTTGCTCGTATTGATGAGCAAAGAGCCAATCAGTCGAGTGCGGAAATTATGCTATCTATGACAAAAATTAAAGCGCCTTTTGATGGCATTATTAATCGCATTCCATTTAAAATTGGTAGTCTTATCAATGAAGGAACGCTACTGACGACGATATCAAACAATCAATCGGTTTATGCCTATTTTAATGTATCCGAAAAAGAATATTTACAATTTAAAGAGCAAAATACGGTTAACAAACCAGCCGAAATCACCTTACTTTTAGCCAATGGCAAACCACATGAATACAAAGGAACGATTGAAACAATTGAAGGTGAATTTGACCAAAACACTGGAAATATAGCATTTAGAGCTAAATTTCCAAACCCCGAATTATTATTGAAACACGGTTCTAGTGGAAAAATTCAACTGACTAACAGCATAAAAGGCGCTATTATCATCCCTCAAAAAACCACATTTGAAATTCAAGACAAGCAATATGTTTATGTTATTGATAAAAACAACACGGTTAGAGCGCAAAACATTGAAGTAAAACAACGGCTACAGCATCTTTATGTACTTGAAAAAGGAATAAGCCCAACCGATCAAATCATTTATGAAGGCATTCAAAACCTGAAAGATGGTGATAAGATAACGGCAAAGTTGATTCCGATGAAACAAATAATTGCTACACTCAAAAAAGGCTAACATCATGTACTCAAAATTTATTCATAGACCCGTTCTATCGATTGTTATTTCATTAATGATTGTGCTATTAGGCGCATTGGCATTGACCCAATTACCAATGACTCAATTTCCCGATATTGCACCACCCGAAGTTACCGTTACCACTAAATATACTGGTGCCAATGCCGAAGCCTGTGTAAAAGCAGTGGTTACCACTCTTGAACGCGCCGTTAACGGTGTGCCTGGCATGGCATATATGTCTTCTGTCTCTGGAAATGATGGAACTAGCGTAATCAATATTATATTTAAAGCAGGAACCGATCCCGAAATCGCTGCTGTAAATGTGCAAAACAGAGTTTCTTCTGTTTTAGACGAGCTGCCCGAGGAAGTAATTAAATCGGGGGTTATTGTTGAAAAAGTTCAAAATAGTATGCTTTTGTATTTAAATATTTTGAGCTCTGACCCTACTTTGGACGAAAAATTTCTATTCAATTTTGCCGATATTAATATTATTCCCGAGCTTAAACGTATTGATGGTGTGGGCTTTGCCGATATTATGGGACAACGAGAATATGCGATGCGTGTTTGGTTAAATCCAGTAAAAATGGCGGCTTACAATATTTCTACTGAAGACGTTATTCAAAGTTTAAAACAGCAAAACATAGAAGCAGCACCAGGAAAAGTAGGGGAAAGTTCGGGTAAAATAGAGCAGTCACTGCAATATGTGGTGAAATATACCGGAAAGTATAATACCAAAGAGCAATATGAAAATGTAGTTATTAAACGTGATTTTCAAGGCGAACTGTTGCGTTTAAAAGACATAGCCGATGTAGAATTTGGCTCTCTAGATTATGATGTGCTTTCAAAAGAAAACGGAAAACCATCGGCAGCTATTGTATTAAAACAACGTCCGGGTAGTAATGCAAGCGATGTGATTGCAAATATCAAAAGTAAGATGGACGAACTAAAACAATCGTTTCCAGCAGGAATTACTTATACTTACAGTTACGATGTCTCTAGTTTCTTGAACGCTTCAGTTGAAGGCGTTATCTACACATTAATAGAAGCATTTTTATTAGTAGCATTGGTAGTATTTATTTTCCTTGGCGATTTTCGTTCTACTATAATTCCAGCCATTGCAGTGCCAGTTTCGCTTATTGGAACTTTTTTCTTCATGCAATTATTTGGCTTTTCTATTAACTTAATTACTCTATTTGCCCTGGTGTTAGCCATCGGTATTGTGGTGGATAATGCTATTGTAGTAGTCGAAGCTGTGCATGCCAAAATGGAAGAAGAACATCTCGGCCCCAAAACTGCAACCGAACGAGCCATGGATGAAATAGGTGGTGCTATTATTGCTATCACGTTAGTAATGTCGGCCGTGTTTATTCCAGTGGCATTTCTTCCCGGACCTGTGGGTGTTTTCTTCCGTCAATTTTCGGTAACAATGGCTATTTCTATTGTACTTTCGGGGATTATTGCGTTAACATTAACACCTGCTTTGTGTGCTATGTTATTAAAAAATATGCACGGACATATAAGTAAGAAAACAATAATCAATCGTTTTATTGATGCCTTTAATACGCAATACAATAAAATAGCACTACGTTATAGACGCATTTTAGAGTTGATTGTAAACAGACGTTCGGTAACGATTATTAGTTTGTTAGTTTTTTGTTTCCTCACATTTGGATTAGGAAAAATACTTCCGGGTGGATTTATTCCTAATGAAGACCAAGGAACTATTTATGCCAGTATCACCACACCATCTGGAGCCACATTAGAGCGTTCAGAAAATGCAGTCGATGCCATCCAAGAAGTGGCCATGAAAAACGAAAGTGTTGCTTCTGTATCTTCCTTGGCAGGATATAACTTTTTAACCGATGGAACCGGGGCTTCTTTTGGAATGAACTTAATTAGTTTAAAAAGTTGGAACGAACGAAGTGGCATAACCGATCAAGATATTATTCAAGATTTAAAAGAAAAAACAAAGTTCATCAAAGATGCTAAAATCGAATTCTTTACACCGCCACCCGTTCCAGGATATGGTAATTCAAGCGGTTTTGAACTTCGAATTCTAGATAAAACGGGTAAAAGCGATTTAAAAAAACTAGAAGAAGTGGCTACTAATTTTGCAGTAGAACTCAATAAAAATGAAGCCATAAAAAATGCATTTTCGTCCTTTGATGCTAGTTTCCCCCAATATTTAGTAAACATTGATAACACAAAAGCGGCACAAAAAGGCGTAGCTATAAACGAGATTTTAAACACCTTGCAAACTTATTTAGGAAGTGAATATGCTACTAATTTTATTCGTTTTAATCAAATGTATAAAGTAATGGTGCAATCATCGCCTGAATTTAGAACCAAACCCGATGACATTTTAAAGCTATATGCTAAAAACTCTGAGGGTGAAATGGTGGCAATGTCTTCCTTTTTATCTATCGAAAAAGTATATGGCCCTGAACAAATCACTCGATATAATATGTATCCTGCAGCCATGTTAAACGGTGAGCCTAGAGAAGGTTTTAGCTCAGGACAAGCCATTGAAGCGGTGAAAACAATTGCTGCAGAGAAACTACCCAGAGGATATGGCTATGATTGGGGCGGTTCCTCTCGCGAACAAGCCAATGCTGGCAATGAAGCCGTCATAATATTCCTAATTTGTTTGTTGTTTATTTACTTTATTTTATCGGCACAATACGAAAGCTTTTTACTGCCATTACCTGTGATAATGTCCTTACCTACAGGAGTTATGGGTGCCTTTTTTCTACTGGCCGCGCTTGGACTTGAGAATAACATTTATGCACAAGTAGCCATGGTTATGCTTATTGGACTATTAGGAAAAAATGCGGTACTTATCATTGAGTTTGCCATTTTAAAACAAAAAGAAGGTCTCACGCCGCTAAAAGCGGCCATCGAAGGAGCTTCGGCACGTTTACGACCTATTTTGATGACTTCCTTTGCCTTTATTGCCGGACTTATTCCGCTGATGATTGCTACTGGCGCAGGTGCTATTGGTAACAGAACGATAGGAACAGCGGCGGCTGGTGGAATGCTGTTTGGAACCCTTTTTGGTGTTCTTATTATTCCGGGCTTGTTCTTTATTTTTGCTTCCTTGGGAACTAAAAAAGAGAACAAAAACACGACTGAAATTCCGTTAATTGAAAAATCAACTACTTAAAAGATATGTTACAACTAAACAAAACAATACTGTTTATTGCTTTACTTGTTTTTAGCACAGGTTGCAAAACACCTTCTATAACGAGTAGTACTTCAAATGATAGTCAGCTCTTACCTGATTCCTTTGTCAACTCAAAAGATACGGTTACGATAGCCCATATAAAATGGGAACTTTTTTATAAGGATAATGATTTAAAGTATTTAATTGAAACGGCTTTAAAATATAATTATGATTTGCAATTGGCGTTTCAAAAAGTAGCGATTGCCACCAATAACGTTAAATTAAGAAAAGGGGAACTACTGCCTATTTTAAACGCGGGCGTAAGTGTTGGACAACGTCGCTTTGGACTTTTCACTATGGATGGTGCCGGAAATGCTAGTACTGATATTTTACCGGGACAAGTGGTACCCGAAAATCTACCCGATTATTTCGCAGGATTTAACTCCAGTTGGGAAGCAGACGTTTGGGGCAAACTACGCAGTAATAAAAAAGCCGCCATTGCCCGATTTAGTGCCACAATAGAAGGAAAAAATGCCATTCAAACTGCCTTGATAGCCTCGGTGGCAAGTACTTATTATGAATTGCTCGCACTAGATAATGAACTGGATATCATTAGAGAAACCATTGATTTACAACAAGACGCTTTAGACATTATTCGTGTAAAAAAAGAAGCAGGAGTTGTTAATGAATTAGCCGTAAAACAATTTGAAGGTCAGGTGGAGAACTCCAAAGGATTTGAATATGAAATTTTACAGCAAATTGCCCTTACCGAAAACCAATTGCACTTTTTATGTGGACAATTTCCTAAACCGATAGTTCGCGACAAATCCAAGTTTGCTGCTTTAGATAGTTCGCTACTCCGTGCTGGTATTCCGTCGCAACTGTTAAAAAATCGTCCCGATATTAGACAAGCGGAACTGGAAGTAGTGGCTTCAAAATTTGATGTAAAATCAGCTAGAGCTGCATTTTATCCATCGTTTATGATTACGGGAAGTGTTGGCTATCAAGCGTTTAGTACTGCCTTATGGTTTCAATCGCCCGAATCATTAGCTTATTCTATTTTAGGAAACTTGACGGCTCCATTATTAAACCGAAGCGCCATAAAAGCCAGATTTAATGAAGCCAAAGCCAATCAAACAGAAGCTTTACTGAATTATCAAAAAAACATTTTAAACGGCTGTTTAGAAGTGGCAAATGAGCTGGCTACTATTAAAAACTTGGAACAACTCTATGAACTAAAGGATAAAGAGGTAACTTACTACCAGCAATCGACAGTAATTGCTAATAATTTGTTTGAAACCGGAAGAGCTACCTACTTAGAAGTGCTCATGGCACAACGAACAGCTCTAGATTCAAAAATTCAATTAATTATCACCAAAAAATTACAACACCAATCAAGAATTAATCTATACAAAGTGCTTGGCGGAGGTTGGCAGTAAAATTATTTATAGGATTGGAAAAGAGTTTTGTTTATTATTAAAAAAATAAGTCATAACTCCTTTTCCAATCATTCCTATAAACTTTTACGGCATTTTATTTTTCATGTTGAATTATTAAAGAAAATAATTTTTATTTATTTAATTAAAAAAAACTATGAAAGTAATTATAAGAAAATAACGGATATAATACTTTCTATTTTATTTTAAAGTGTCTCGATATTATTAGTATAGCCTTGAGCATGAAAGATGACAATCTAAGTATTATATATAAGATTAAAATCAGACTAACAATATATGCAATCAAAAACGGCTTCGAATAATTTTTTATTTATTCTTCGTAAGCTTCCATTTCTTTATCATAGAATTCTCCAGCTAAAGTAATTAAATGCTCCATTTCAGATTCTAATTCGGTTTCGTCTTCCCCTTCTAAATCTTCTAAAAACTCCACCTCATCATCTTTTAAGTTTATAATAAAACGAGGAAAATCAAGATGAATAATGAATATATCATCTGGGAAATCGGAGTTATCGGCTAGAACAAATTTTGGTAATTCCATTTTTAATTATTTGTTTTTGGTTTGTTGTTTATGGTTTATGGTTTGTTTTTCAACTCTAAACAACAAACCATAAACAACAAACAGTTACTATTTATCAGACAAAATAACAGGCGCACTTCCTTTGCCCATAAAAATAATTTTGGTATTAGACGAAGTGGCTATTTCTTTTTGTGCTTTGATTTGTTCGTATTGCAATTGCTTATCGGTCAATCCAGTTGAAATAATTCTTTGGTAATCGGCAATACCCTGTGCTTCTACTCTTTTACGCTCGGCTTCTTGCTTTTCTTTTTGTAGTACAAACTGCATTTTTTGTGCTTCTTGTTCGGCATTAATTTTACTTTCAATCGTTGTTTTTACTGAAGCAGGAAGATTAATATTTCGAATTAATAATTGCTCTAACACCAAACCTCTTGATTTAAAATCGGCTTCGATACTTTTAGTAATTCGTTGTTGAAATTCACCTCTTTTAGAAGAATATAGTGCGACGGCATCATAATAAACTGCATTATCTCGAATACGCGTTCTTGTTACAGGTCGAACAATTTTATCGGTATAGTTTTCTCCAATACTCTTTAAGATTTTTGGAGCATCATTAGGTAAAACCCTATATAAAACGGTTAAATCAATCACGACTTCTAATCCGTCATTTGATAAGACTCGAATAGCATCGTCTCCATCTTTGTCGCCTTCATCATGAATGGCCGACATGGTATAGTTTTGGGTTTGTGCATCAAAAATGGTAATATCTAATAAGGGATTGACTATATGCAAACCACTTACCAAAATATCGGGTTGTACCTTTCCAAACAATGATTTCACACCTAATTTTCCGGCATCTATTTGTTTAAACGATGACGATAACAAACCAATCAAAATAATTACAATGCCTAATATTTTAAATAGATTAGCAAATTTTGCAATAGGGTTTTCATTATTTTTTAGTGTGAAACCGATAATAATTAAGATAATACCAATTATAAGTGAAAGTATCATTTTATAAATTTTTAGATTATACGCTGGTTATACGTAACTCTCTTTGGGAAGTTACATTTTATGATGATGCATTATCGGAAACCAACTTTTTAGTTTGATAATGAAATCGAATAAAGAGAAAAAGTGCTGCAGCTGTCAATCCAGCCAAAAGTCCAATCCAAACACCAACCGCTTTTAAATTTGTATAAATACCTAAATAATACGAAATCGGAAAACCAACAATCCAATAGGCAACAAAAGTAATATACATTGGAATTTTGACATCTTGCAAGCCGCGTAAAGCGCCCAAAACAACCACTTGTATTCCGTCCGAAATCTGGAAAACTGCGGCTACCAAAAGCAATTTGGCCGCAATGCTAATTACTTCTTGATTGTCTAGTAGTTGCCCTTGATTTTCCATATTAAGAAACAAATAAGGTAAAATTTGATGCAGTATAACAAATAGTAAAGCAAAAACAATTTCTATAATAATAGCTAGCAAAAATATGGAACGTGCAACAACAATTAACTGTTTGTATTCTTTCAACCCTTTTTGTTGACTAATTCTAATCATTGCTACCACACTCAAACCCATAGCAAACATAAAGGTCATCGATGCCAAACTCAACGCAATTTGATTTGCCGCCTGACTGGTTTTTCCAATAGTACCACAAAGCCAAATAGCTGCGGTAAACAAGACTACTTCAAAAAGCATTTGCATGGCAGAGGGAAAACCTAGATTGATGATTTTTTGTAGCATTTCTTTCTTAATTTCATCAAAACTAAAATCGCGGAAGTACTGTTTTAATTGATCTTTTCGTGATAAAATGATGTGCATAAAAGTGACCATGGCAATACGGGATAATACGGTTCCTAAACCAGCCCCGAGAATACCCATTTTTGGGAAAATCCAAATACCATAAATTAAAAGATAATTAATGATGACATGAAGAATGTTAGCCATTACGATAGCATACATCGAAACCTTTGTCAATGACAAACCGTCTGCAAATTGCTTATACCCTTGATAAATAATTAGAGGTACTAAAGAAAAAGCGACCCAATTTAAAAAAGGACTGGCTAAAGCAATAACTTCTTTGGGTTGATGCAGTAATTCCATAATGGGTTTGGCAAGCAATACCAATCCGAATAGCATAAAACCTAAAATGATACACAAAAACAAACCATGGTGAAATATCGAACGAATTTTTGAACTGTTATTTTCAGCATCTGCTTCGGCTATCATTGGGGTAATGGCTGTAGAGAAACCGATACCAACAGACATGGCGATGAAAATCAAACTATTTCCTAATGAAACAGCAGCCAATTCGGTTGAACCTAATTTGCCAACCATAATATTATCGACAATACCAATTAGCGTATGACCAAGCATCCCAATAATTACGGGATAGGCCAATTTAAGATTATAGGAGAACTCCTTGGTATATTGGGTTAAATTCACATTAATTTTATTAAGTGCGCAAAAGTAATGAGTTTAAAATTATCTATACAGAATTAATTATTATATTTTAAATATAATTTACCTTTACAAAAAAATAATAATGAAAAAAGTTCTACTAATAATTTCTTTATTCTTTATCAGTTTATCTCAATCTCAAAATATTTTTAGAGATTATTTCAATACCTATACTACAGGAGCACAATTGAGTGGCCAAGGAACTTGGACCAATAATTCTTCTAATCCGGGTGGTTTAGGAAATTGTACAGGTGCAATTTGTACAAATGCACAAGTTTTACCAACTGCAATAAGTTACAATCAATATGGTTCTTCTCCAAATTCAATACAAATTTCACCCGATAGAGATGGTTGTGGAACTGCGTTTACTGCATCAAATGCAACAAATTTTTATGTTGGAATGGTACTAAACATTTCAAATGCAATTAGCACATCGCCAACAGATTTTTTCAGAGTTATGAGTGGAAATAATAATAATGTTACTTTTAGAATTACATTACAATCTTTTGGTGGTGGATTTTATGTTGGAATTAGCAAGGCAAGTGGTTCTGTTTTTTATTTTTCTCAAGCGATTAGTTATAACACAAATCATTTGATAATAGTTAAATATACAAGAGCAGCCGGAACAACTGATGATGCCGTTCGGCTATATGTTGACCCTGTATTAAGCTTAGGAGAACCTGCTACTCCAGATATGGCAACTACAAATGGTACAGATGCATTAGGAAGTATTGACAGAATGTGTTTCAGACAAAATGCTACTCTTGGTCTACCAACAGGTAGAGTTGGGCTAGTAAGTGTTTCTGGTTCTTGGACGGGATTAATTTTTCCAACATTAGCCAATGAAACTTTTGAAAAAAATAATTTTGTTGTTTCGACTAGTGAAATTAATACTGGTATTTTAAATATCAAATCAAATGTGGCTTTGGAAAATGCACAATTAAGTATTTATGATATTCAAGGAAGAAAAATGGATACTAAAACCATTTCGTTAGCAGAAAACATCAATGCTATTGTTGTCAATCCCATTCATAACGCTGGTATTTATATTGTAGAGATAACCTCTGAAAACCACCAACGATTTACTCAAAAAGTTATTGTAAACTAACAGCATATACTTTATAAAGAAAGACGCTGAAATTAAATTCAGCGTTTTTTTATTTACGCAATTGCTCTTTATACAAATCGATATTCGCTTTTACTTTTGGATCTAATTCGGGTTCTTTTATATCCGTTAGTTTTTGTAGTTCTTCCCAAATAATTTTGGCTACTATTACACGTGCCATTTCTTTATCGTCAGCCGGAATTATATACCAAGGGGCATGTTCTTTTGCCGTTTTATTAATGGCATTTTCATAATATTTCATATAGTCATCCCAACGTTCACGCTCTTTTAAATCGCCCGTAGAAAATTTCCAATTATCCTCAGGATTTTCCAATCGTTTTAACAATCGTTTGCGTTGTTCCTCTTTACTCATGTGAAAATAAAACTTTAAAACTAGTGTTCCATTTTGTGAAATATGCTTTTCAAAATTATTGATTTGCTCCATTCTGTTTTCCCAAAACTGTGGCGTAATATCCTCTACTTTTTCAATTCCTGGTAAATTTTCAAACAAGATATATTCGGGATGCACACGCGTTACCAATACATTTTCATAATGCGTTCGGTTAAAAACAGCAAACTTTCCTTTTTCGGGTAAAGCCAAATAATGACGCCATAAATAATCGTGTTCCAACTCGGTCGAATTGGGTGTTTTAAAACTGTGCACTACAACACCCCGTGGATTAAACTCTTTAAACACTTCGCGAATCAAACTGTCTTTGCCACTAGTATCCATGCCTTGCAAACAAATCAAAACCGCATGTTTATTGTGCGCATACATGGCATCTTGACGTTTGCTTAATTTTTGTTGAATTTTTAATAACTCGGCTTGTTTTTCATCATCATCAACATTAGTATTCAATTCCGTTGGGATTTTTGATAAAATTATAGAATCGATTACTCTAAATTCATCTGGATTTATATTTTTCATAACAATATTTTTCAATTTATTACTTTATTTTTGGCAGCAATTCCTGCCTGTCGGCAGACAGGTCCCGCTGTCCGCGCTACGTGGTAGCTTGCTGCAACCTGCCTGCCGACAGGCAGGTCGGGGCTATTTAATTAGGCTAACTTATGGAAAAATTTCAACTTTCACTACTCTTCAAAATCATTGGTATTGGCTCTGCCTCTGGTTTGGTATATTATCAAGATAAACTTTATATCATTTCAGACAATAGTACTTTTTTATATGAATATACTATTTCAAATGAAAGCCTTCATAAAATTCCCTTAGTTGAAAATCCACAAGATACTATCATCAAAAAAAACAAACCCGATTTTGAGTCGATAACACTTCATGATGATCATTTAATGCTTTTAGGTTCAGGTTCAACTGCAAATAGAAATACTATTGCAAAATACAATATAAAATCCAATACGCTAAATTCTAAGAATATTAGTGGTCTTTTTTCAATTTTAAAGAAAGAACATTCCCTAAATGATGACGAATTGAATATCGAAGGTTTAATTATAAAAAATGGTATAAACTATCTATTTCAAAGAGGAAATGGACTTTCAGGGAAAAATGGGATTTTATATTATGATGAAACCAATGAAAATGTAAAAACTACCTTTATTTCGATAGATTTACCCAAAATAAAAAACGTGCCAGCCACTTTTACCGATGCGATTTTGGTAGAAGATAAAATTTACTTTCTAGCTGCAGCAGAAGACACTAGCTCAACTTATGATGATGGTGAAGTTTTAGGAAGTATAGTCGGAACCATTGATTTCAAAACTATGAAACTTGAAAGTACGCTTCAAATTAGTAACAAACATAAATTTGAAGGACTAACAGTATACAAAAAAACAGCCACTCAATTAGAGTTGCTGCTTTGTGAAGATACTGATTCCGAAGTTTTAGTAACTGATATTTATAGCTTGATTATAAATAAATAAATTATCTTCTTCCGCCACCTCCTCGGCTTCCACCGCCAAGACTACTTGCACCTCCACCACCATAACTTCTACTGCTGCTCGAGCTACGATTTCCTCCGCTGTATGAACTTGAAGATCTTGATGATGCGCGGTTTGAAGCCGAAGATGACATATTTGATGCGCGGTTTGATGAAGCAGCATTATTATTCATCGACGCTCGGTTTGAAGTTACCGAACTATTCCTACTTGAAGCTCTATTAGATGTGCCAGAATTATTCGACATTGATGATCTATTTGAGGAAGAATTTCCAGTTGATGGAAGTCTTGACGCTCCGTTTGAAGGTCGTGTTGATGCTCCAGTTGATGGACGAGACGAAGGTCTGCTACTCACATTTCCATTATTTCTGTAATTCCCACTTCTGATATTGTTATTTACAGTATTTGATGTTCTTCTAAAATTATTATTGTAATTATTGTAATGATGGGAATTATTTATATTAATATTTACATTACCGCGATATCCGCCATAATAACCTCCATGACAATATGAATGGTTAGACCAATAGATACCAAAAGTTAAAGGAAACCATGGTCGAAAATAAGGTGGATAATATCCATAATAATAAGGAGGAAAATAAGGAACATACATTGGCGAATAAACATACTGTACAATAGGAGCGGATTGAACCACAACAACAGTTGTTGTAGCTGGAGTTTGAGCTGCACTAATTACTTGTTCCCCAACATTACTTCCTGAATATCCCGGATTAACGGTATTTTTGTCTTTGTTTCCACTTGGTTCAATAATATAATTTTTTCCATATAATGCTTCATCACCTACTATCTGTATTGAAACATTGTTGTCCTTATCTTTTGAAACCAAAATAACAGCTATATCTTGATTTTCGGTTTTGCTTATAGCAACTTGAAGTACAAATGAAAAATCATTTCCATCTTTATTGGTAATCACTTTGATAAAATCCACTTTTTTATCATTGTCTAAATCCAAATTATTAACTTTTGTATTGTCATCATTAAGTGTTTTTTCAAAATCTTCAATCGTTTTTGATTTTTGGAAAACTTCCAAAACAGCATAAAGATCTAGACCATCTCCGGGCAACCCTAAACCTTTGGCATCAGTATCTGTTTGAGAAAATGCAGTTACACTAAACAAACTTGTTAGCAGCATAACAATTAGTAAAAAAATATTTTTCATATTTATTCATTAGATTTAATTATTATTTAAAATATTGTAGAATGCTAAATTACAAAATTTATTGTTGGTTTTCTAACTCTCTCAAATTTTCCATTTTCTTGTTGGCTAGGAAACCTTTAATGTCTTCGAAATGTTCTTTTACTCGTTTGTTTCCAAATTCAAAAACTTTGGTTGCCAAACCATCTAGAAAGTCTCTATCGTGTGAAACTAGAATTAACGTGCCATCAAAATCGCGCAAAGCATCTTTTATAATGTCTTTCGTTTTCATATCTAAATGGTTTGATGGTTCATCAAGAATTAACAAATTGACTGGTTCTAATAATAATTTTATCATGGCCAAACGTGTCTTTTCCCCGCCTGAAAGTACTTTTACTTTCTTGGTCACATCATCGCCATGAAACATAAAAGCACCTAAGATATCTTTAATTTTAGTACGCACATCGCCTACAGCAATATCATCAATAGTTGAAAAAATAGTTGCATTTTCATCTAAAAGTGATGCTTGATTTTGGGCAAAATAGCCAATCATAGCGTTATGACCAATTTCAACCGAACCACCATTGATTTCAATTTCTTTCATAATGGCTTTAATCATGGTTGATTTTCCTTCGCCATTTTTGCCCACAAAAGCTACTTTATCGCCTCGTTCTATTACTATATTGGCGTCTTTAAAAATCAAGTGGTCACCATAATATTTTGTCAAATCTTTCACAATAACAGGATATTGACCTGAACGAATGGAGGGAGGAAATTTTAATTTCAATGCCGAAGTATCAATTTCATCAATTTCAACCGGCACTATCTTTTCTAACATTTTCACTCGCGATTGTACCGATAAAGTTTTTGAAAAAGTACCTTTAAAACGGTCAATAAACTCTTGGTTTTCAGCAATCATTTTTTGTTGCTCGTCATACGCTTTTTGCTGATGAATTCGTCGGTCTTTTCGAAGTTCGAGGTAATGAGAATATTTGGCTTTGTAGTCATAAATTCTTCCCATTGTGACTTCAATGGTTCGGTTGGTAATATTATCAACAAATGCTCTATCATGTGAAATTACTACAACAGCTTTTGCCGAATTAATCAAAAAATCTTCCAACCATTGAATACTTTCAATATCCATATGATTGGTGGGTTCATCAAGCAAAATCAAATCGGGTTTTTGTAGAAGTATTTTGGCTAATTCAATTCGCATTCTCCATCCTCCAGAAAACTCCGAAGTTTGACGATTGAAATCTTCTCTTTCAAACCCTAATCCAACAAGGATTTTCTCTACTTCGGCTTCATAATTGATTTCTTCAATAGCATAAAATTTCTCGCTCAAGTCAGAAACTCTTTCAATTAATTTCATGTAATCATCACTTTCATAGTCGGTGCGAATGGTTAATTGTTCATTAATCTCATCAATTTCTGCTTTCATTTTAAAGATTTCGCCAAATGCTTTGGAAGTTTCTTCCATTACTGTTGCACCATCTTTTGTCAAGAGATGTTGAGGTAAATAGGCAATAACAGCATCTTTTGGTGCAGAAATAGTACCAGTTGAAGGTTTGGCTTCGCCTGCAATAATCTTTAAAAGTGTTGATTTTCCTGCACCGTTTTTACCCATTAGGGCAATTTTATCATTTTCATTAATTGCAAAAGAAACATCGCTAAAGAGTGTGGTGCCACCAAATTGAACGGAGATATCGTTAACTGTAATCATTTTTATTAAGTTGGAAGTTGGAAGTTAGAAGTTGGAAGACTTCAAATTACTAATTTTTTAAAGCGGCAAATATAGAATTTTAAATACTCAATCGAAATTCTTCTTTTATTGCATTTGCTTTTAATTACTTTTTAAATTTTATTGGATTTTGACGACAATCAAAAATTTGAAGTATTCGTTTGCTTTAATTGAGTTTTCGGAGTTTCTATTCCACCAGTAGATAGTAGTTTGAAGCTATTTAAATAACTAATTCACAAAAGTACTTTCATCCAATTCAACATATTTTGTGTATATTAAGGTTTGTTTATCGAGTAAATACAAATTGCCAAAATAACATCCTAAAAGATAACATTCATTTAATTCACCTGATTTCTGAATTTGAATTTCAAAATTATTTAGGATATTAATATTTTCAAATGTTATATAATCTCCCAAATAAGTCCCTTTTTCGAATTCCCATGTAGCATGCATTCTGCCGGGTAAAAACATAAAACGGTCAATCGTGACTATAAAAAGAAAAAAAGGGAATATCCTGATTATTTTTTTCATACTAAATACTCAATCGAAATTCTTCGATAACAGGATTGACTTTTCCAAAATCAATTTCCTGGATGAAAAGTTCAACAGCTTTTTCGGTTTGAATACTTGGCAAAACATTTGCCTGATTATTGATACGAATAACTGTGTTTACGCCAATTTCTTCTATTTTTTGCTGCAATGACAACGCTAAGATTTCCTTTCCTGAAAATATTTTTATTAATCCCATTATTTTGGTTTGAGGTTTAAAGTTTGTGGTTAATCGTTTGTGGTTAATAAGTTTAAAATGATGACTAAACAAAGATGACTATTCCTCTATTTCCATTTCGAAGAAAGTAGGTTCTATCATGATTTTTTCAGCTAATACTGCTACTCTTTCTGTGATTTGAGAACAAAAAAACAAGCGTTGTGTTTTTTCGATGCTATTGGATAATCGTAAAATTATTGCATCCATTCGGTTTCTAAAAAGAATATCTGCATCGTCAATAATCAACATTTTAACAGTATTGATATTAAATCCAGCTGAGGAGAACATGGCATTTATTTTGTTTGGAGTACCGATAAGCACATCCAATCCTAACGAAATGATGTTTTTATCATAATCGATATCGCCTTTGTCATGAACTCCGAGTATACTTAAATCATGATAGGTTCCATATTTTAGAAAAAAATCTTCCATTTTCAACACTTTTTCTTTGTTTTCAACAATGATTAAAGCTCTAGTACTTTCGTCTAGTGTTTTTTCTAATTTCTGAATTACACTTAAAACAATTGTGGTTGTTTTTCCGGTACCTCCTGCAGATTGAATGACCGCATCTGCACCACTTTTAATAGTAGAGAACGTTTCCTGTTGCATTTCATTGGCTTCGGTAAGACCATTTTCGATGAGTGCTTTTTGGAGGTTGGGGTTTATTTTTTTTAAGTTCATTTTATTGTTGGTTCACAGAGTAAAAAATGAGATTCACAGAGTAGTTTTATTTGCTAGCAAACAACTTCACATCCATTTCAGAAATTTCGTTTCCACCAAGGATAATTAAGCGTTCTACAACGTTTCGCAATTCTCTAATATTTCCGGTCCAATCGTATTCTTGCAATAATTTGATAGCATCATTAGAGAATGACTTGGATGTGTTTCCTTGTTCTTCGGCAATTTTGGTTGCGAAATGTTCAATTAGTATAGGGATATCACTTCGTCTTTCGTTTAGTGACGGTACTTTGATTAATATAACGGCCAAACGATGATACAAATCTTCTCGGAACCGACCTTCATCAATTTCTTTTTTCAAATCTTTATTGGTTGCTGCTATTACGCGAACATTTATTTTGATGTCTTTGTCGGCACCTACTCTTTGAATTAGACTTTCCTGAAGTGCTCGCAATACTTTGGCCTGTGCCGATAAACTCATATCGCCAATTTCATCAAGAAAAATGGTACCGCCATCCGCTGCTTCAAATTTACCTGCTCTATCTTTTACAGCAGAGGTAAACGCGCCTTTGACATGCCCAAACAATTCACTTTCAATAAGTTCGGATGGAATGGCTGCACAATTCACTTCAATCATAGGAGCTTGCGCTCTTTCACTTTTTTCGTGTAATTGATGCGCTACCAGTTCCTTTCCGGTTCCGTTTGGCCCAGTAATTAAAACTCTAGCGTCGGTTAATGCCACTTTTTCTATCATCAACTTGATTTGATTGACGGGTTCGCTTTCACCAATGATTTCGTAGTTTTTAGAAACCTTTTTCTTTAAAATTTTATTTTCAACAACCAATTTTTTTTTGTCTAATGCATTGCGAACAGTATTTAAAAGACGATTTAAATCTGGCGGTTTTGATATGTAATCAAAAGCACCAAGACGCATAGTTTGAATAGCGGTTTCCATATCGCCATGACCAGAAATCATGACCATTGGAATTTCGGGCTTTATTTTTTTTACTGCTTCGAGTAATTCAACACCATCCATTTTTGGCATTTTGATATCACATAAAACCAAATCATAATCGTTGTTTTTAATTTTTTCGAAACCAAGGACTCCGTCTTCGGCTTCATCTACTATATACGAATCGCTTTCTTCCAAAAGTATTTTGGTTAATACTCTACGGATAGAGAGTTCATCTTCGATTATTAATATTTTGGGCATACTTTATTTTATTCCGCAAAGTTCGCAAAGATGTTTCGCAAAGTTCGCTGATTTTCAAATGGTTTCATTCTTAGCCCTGATTGAAGTGGAAATCCTTTTTTAATTACATAAGCAATTAAAAAAAGACCTGTCGGCTGGCAGGTTGAAACGAAAAGCAGGAAAATGGATTATTCATAGTCCGAGTCTTTCGCTACTGAAATGCATCAGCACATGTCCTAATCAGTTTTGACAAAAGTAGTATAATTTCATATTAAGCGACTAACTTTTGTTGCATCAAAAATAGATTTAATACTTTTGTACATCAAAACGAGCAACTATGTCTACAGTTAAAAAAGATTACAAAAGAATAACAACCAAGTCATTATTTGACATGAAAGCCAATGGCGAAAAAATATCGATGCTGACGGCATATGATTACTCTATGGCTAAAATAGTTGATTCTGCTGGTGTTGATGTTATTTTGGTTGGCGATTCCGCCAGTAATGTAATGGCGGGTCATGAAACGACTTTGCCTATTACGCTTGACCAAATGATTTATCATGCTTCGGGTGTTGTTAGGGCTATAGAAAGAGCTTTAGTTGTTGTGGATTTACCCTTTGGAAGTTACCAATCTGACCCAAAAGAAGCCCTACGATCTGCCATTAGAATTATGAAAGAAAGTGGAGGACATGCTGTTAAGTTGGAAGGCGGAAGCGAAATTAAAGATAGTATCAAACGTATTTTAAATGCTGGAATTCCAGTAATGGGACATTTGGGTTTAACACCACAATCTATCTATAAATTTGGTACCTATACTGTTCGTGCCAAAGAAGAAGAAGAAGCCGAAAAACTCTTGGAAGATGCAAAATTGTTAGAACGCATAGGTTGTTTTGCCTTAGTGTTAGAAAAAATTCCAGCTGCATTAGCCGAAAAAGTGGCTAAAACTATTTCCATTCCCGTAATCGGAATTGGTGCTGGTGGTGGTGTTGACGGACAAGTATTGGTCATTCATGATATGCTTGGAATGAATAATGAATTTAGCCCCCGATTTTTAAGACGCTATTTAAATTTATATGAGCAAATGACCGCCGCGATTGGAAATTATGTTGCCGATGTAAAGTCAAAAGACTTCCCGAACATAAATGAACAATACTAGCTATTTAAAAGGATAAAAGTTAAAACCATTAAGAAATTAAGTTAATTAATGCTTAATGAATCTTAATTTCTTAATGGTTCAAATTAAAATGAAAATAGTTTCTACCAAAGACAATCTACAAATCCTTCTTGAAGACAATCATATTATTGTTGTCAACAAACGTGTAGGCGATATAGTTCAAGGAGATAGAACGGGAGACAAACCGTTATGTCAAGTTGTTAAAGAATATATTAAAGAAAAATACAACAAACCCGGAGAAGTTTTTCTTGGCGTTGTTCATCGATTGGACCGACCAACTTCAGGAATTGTAGTTTTTGCCCGAACTTCTAAAGCATTAACTCGATTAAACGAAATGTTTAGCAATCGAGAAACGCAAAAAACCTATTGGGCAATTGTGAAAAATCGTCCTGAAAATGCAGAAGCAACTTTAGTACATTATTTGAAAAGAAATGAAAAAAATAATACTTCGAAAGCGCACTTACAAGAAATACCTGAAAGTAAAAAAGCCATTTTAGAGTATAAAATCATCAAAGAACTCGATAATTATTTTGCATTAGAAATCAATCTTCATACCGGAAGACATCATCAAATTAGAGCACAATTGGCTGCTATTAACTGCCCAATAAAGGGTGATTTAAAATATGGTTTTGATCGAAGTAATACAGATGGGGGCATTCATCTTCATGCGAGGAAGTTAGTTTTTACTCATCCGGTTTCTAAAAACCCGCTCGAAATCATTGCCGCAACTCCAAAAGATGCTATTTGGAACTCTATTTAAAAATTAAAAAGTGTAACTTTACGTTTTTAGTTTAACCCTACATAAAAATACCTACAATGAAAACATTATTAATAACCTTTAGTTTGTTAGTTGGATTTGCTGCTATTGCACAAGATAATTTTTCGGGTATCAGCACTTCTAATCGCGTTGGAATTCTTAACGCTACAATAAACCCTGCAGAGTTTTCCAATCTCTCCAAAAAGTTTGAAATCAATTTTTACGGACTAAGTTTTGATGTTTCAAATAATAAAATTGGCTTCAATGATTTAATTTCTGACACAAATTTAGAGGACTTAATTTTTAAGGGAACTGAGTCGGTAAATATGCGAATTGATGGCCAAATATTAGGACCGAGTTTTGCCATGAAATGGAAAAAATGGGGATTTGGTATTACAACTAAAGCCAATGTAAAATTTGATGTCGTAGATGTTGACACCACTTTAGGAAATGCCATTTTTAATAATGATTTACCTCTTAATACTTCTGTTTTAAACCAATCTGAAAATCAACGATTATCAGGAACTTCTTATGGTGAAGTTGGTTTTTCGGCGTCCAGAAATGTATTTGAAAACGATAATCACCGTTGGGATGTTGGTGTTACACTTAAATTTTTATTTCCAGGTTCTTACTCTAATTTTGGTTTAAGTAATTTAAACGGAACTATAACACAAAACGCAAGTGGCGCGTTTTTAACAACCAATCAACCTGCAAATTTGAATGTTGCTTATTCCGGTAGTTTAGCGGATAGTTTTTCTAATTTTAATGATTATACCCAATCTATTTTTGGTGGATTGAATGGAGTTGCCACAGATTTTGGTGTAACCTATCAATGGAAAGATGGCAAAGAAAAATATAAAATTAAAGGTGGGCTATCCGTTAGAAATATGGGCAGCATGACTTTTAAAGACGATAATAATTACAATACTAATTATACATTTACCACACAAGGACGTCCTCCATTAAATTTAAATTTATTCGAAAATGTTGATAATTTGAGTGAAGTTGAAGCTATTTTAATAAGCAATGGCTATCTCACGCAGACACCAAATAAAACCGACTTTAAAGTAAATCTACCCACATTATTAACAATGTATGCCGATTTTAAAATCGTTCCTAAAGTATATGTCACGGGGTATTTGCAACAAAAAATGAAAAAAGACGATGCCAATGAACAAATTACATCTCGCAACATTTTTTCGGTAACTCCTAGAGTAAACTTAGGATTCTTTGAAGCGTATCTACCGGTTTCTACAGATGATATTTCGGGAACCAATGTAGGTTTCGGATTCAGATTGTCCGGATTTTATCTAGGTTCCAATTCAATCATCACTTCATTAACAGATGGAAAACAAGCAAATTTTTATACGGGCTTCCGATATGCTTTTTTATAAGTTAATACATTTGAATTTTATTTTTAATAAAGTAACGTACCGAACCAATTCAATCAGGATATGATATTCAAGAATGATATAAATTACCGAAAAGAAACATTAGTAAAATTATTGAACTGTGTTAAGAATCATGAACAGGAAATCATAAATGCACTCTATGATGATTTTAAAAAGCCAGCATTTGAATCTGTAGCAACAGAAACCAGTTTTATTCTTGCTGAATTAAAATATACAATAAAAAATATTCACAATTGGGCAAAGCCAAAAATGGTTTTGCCATCCATTTTTAATTTTCCATCAACCGATTATATCTATCAAGAACCTTACGGAAAAGTATTGATAATTGCACCTTGGAACTACCCCTACCAATTGGCGCTTTCGCCTTTGATTGCAGCTGTAGCAGCAGGAAATCAAGTGGTTTTAAAACCTTCTGAACTAACTCCAAACACTTCGAGAATTATTTCCAAAATTATTAGTGAAACTTTTAATAAAAACCATGTCACTTGTGTTGAAGGTGGTGTTGATGTTGCTCAAGAATTATTATCACAACGCTGGGATTATATATTTTTTACAGGAAGTGTTCCTGTTGGTAAAATTGTTGCCAAAGCAGCTGCAACTCATCTAACTCCAGTTACACTAGAACTTGGTGGAAAAAGTCCTTGCATTGTTGATGAAAGAGCCAATATACAATTGGCTGCCAAAAGAATAGTGTGGGGAAAATTCCTCAACGCAGGTCAAACCTGTATTGCTCCCGATTATTTGCTGGTTCATCAAAATGTAAAGGAAAAATTGATTGAAAATTTAAAAATAGAAATCACTAACGGCTATGGTGAAAATCCTGAAACTTCAAAAGATTTTGCTCGCATTGTCAATCAGAAAAATTGGACCCGATTAGTTGCAATGTTGGAAAATGAGACAATTCTATTAGGGGGAAAAGCTTCAATTGAAGATTGTTATATTGCACCTAGTCTTGTAGACGAGCCAAGTTTGGATAGTTTAGTAATGCAAAATGAAATTTTCGGGCCAATACTTCCTGTTTTAAGCTATAAAACAGAAGAGGATTTGGATAAAATTATTTCTAAATATGAGAAACCATTATCGTTGTATATTTTTAGTGAAAATAAATCATTTGCAAAAAGAATTGTTCAAAACTATTCTTTTGGTGGAGGTTGTATTAACGATACTTTAATTCATTTTACCAATAAACGATTGCCTTTTGGCGGTGTAGGTCACAGTGGTATTGGGGCTTATCATGGAAAATTTAGTTTTGCTGTTTTTTCACATCATAAGTCAGTTGTAAAAAAAGGAAATTGGCTTGATTTACCTACACGATATGCTCCATATAATGGGAAATTAGAAACTATTAAACGTTTATTAAAATGGTTTTCATAAAAAATAATTTGTTTATCTGTTTATAATACATATTTTTTATATTTTTAACGTATTGATTTTAATTACCTAATCTAATTAACCTAACTTTATTTCTTTAATATTGAATAAATTACTTTCTATTGATAGTACCAATAATACCGTTGTAATTATATTATTAATGACGGTCATATTATTACTTTGTTTGGCAATATGGAGAACTTTTCAAAAAAAACTACCGTTAAATCTTGAATATACAGAATTTAAACCTAAAGATGATCCATTTAGGATATATTTCCTTTTTTTTGGAATTACAATTCCGTTAATTCATACTCTGTTAATAGTTTTTGATATTCCATCACATAATTATTTAGTCAGTAATTATTTTTTTGGTGGTATAGCTCTTTTATTCTATTTTTTAGGGTATAGCAACCCTTTTTTTTATAAGAATCTCAACAAAATTTTTACAATTTTCTATTTTATTTATTTCACATTCATTTCATATATTGTCTTTTTTAACCCCTTTGAAATAGTTACGTTTCTAACATTAATTGTACTCTTTTTTATTTCCTATTTTGTCATCGAAAGCAATAATTACTACTGGATTTTTGTAGTTTCTATTTTTATTTTACTTGCTGTTTTTTATCAATTAGATTGTATCGAAAGCAAATATATTATTATAATGGCAGGAGCTTTTATTGCTATAATTGCCTTTCACATATCAAGATATTTAGCAAATGTGGATATTCGAAATAAATTTATTTTTTCTAGAATCATAGTTAATAATGGAAATTCTTTGATATTAACTACTAATAAAAAAGGAGAAGTAACATTTTGCAGCGAGTCAATCAAGGATATTTTAGGATATGAAGTTGAAGAGGTTTTAGGTATGGGATATTGGAATTTAACAAAAGACACTGAGTTTAACTCAGAGACTTTTCAAGATAGTTTTATTGATGATAGATTATATGTTAGAAAATTAAAGTGCAAAAATGGCGATTATAAATACATCCAATGGAAAGACAAAAAATATTCTGATGACATTTTAATAGGTATAGGTCAAGATGTAACCGAACAAATTAATGTTAAAGACCAATACAGAAATCTAATAGAATCGGCAGCCGATTTAATTTATGAAATAGATTTGAATGCTAAATTGTCTTATGTTAATCAATTTGTAGAAAATACACTTGGTATACCTAAGGAAGAAATACTAAAAAAACCGTTTTATAAATTTATTGGGGAAGAATATTTAGAATATGTCATTGATTTTTATAAAGATGGCCCTGACGAAAATAATAAATTTGGTGACTTAGTTTTTCCATTAGTAAGAAAAGATGGTGAACTAGTTTGGGTGTCACAAAAAATAACCTATAAAAAAAATAAAAACGATGAAATCATCGGATATTCGGCAATTGCTAGAGACATTACTTTAATAAAAAAACTAGAACTAGAGCATTATAATAGGAGTAAAAAGGTAAGAATACATAACGAAACTTTAAAAAAATTAACTTCATTAAGCTATTCAAACCAAGATACTTTCAATGGAATACTAAAAAACATTCTAAAAGCTGCTGGAAAAAATTGCTCTATTGACAGAATTAGCTATTGGTCTTATAATAATGAGGGGTTGCATTGTGAAAGCATCTACTATTTTCAAAATGATCGTTTCGAAAAAAACTATTTCATTGAAAAAGATAAATATCCAATCTACTACAATAGTTTAGAAAATGGATTGCAAATTGTAGCTTCAAATGTTTATAACAACACTATAACTCAAGAACTATGTTTTGATTATTTTCCAAAAAACAATATAAAATCACTACTCGACACACCAATATTTATCAATGGAAAAATTATCGGCATTTTATGTTTTGAAAAAGTAGAAAAAATTGTAGAATGGGATAATGAAGATATTAATTTTGCTCGTTCACTAGCCGATCTTATTGCTATAGCAATTGAATCACAAATGCGAATAGAATCCGAACAAAAACTTGTTTACAAAAGCGAAGTATTACTAGAAATAACAAAAAACACCGAAAAATTTCTTTTATCAAAAAATACTGATGAAATTTTTGAAGGTATTCTTTATGCCATTGGGAATGTTACTCAAGTAGATAAATTATCTTACTTTGAAAAGAGTTCAGATAATAAATTAATAAAAAAACATTGTTGGCTCAAAGAAATCAATGCAATCACAGATAATATTTCAGTTAACTCAGATATGCCCTTTTCTGAAATTGATGAAGTGATTGATAATTTAAAAAACAACAAACCTTATGCGGCTATAGTTAGAAAAATTAAAGACAATAAAACAAAACAGTTTTTGTCTAAATTTAAATCAAAATCTATCTTATTTCTTCCAATTTTTTTAAAGAATGAATTTTATGGTGTGATAGTATTTTTTGTAGAAAATACAGAACGTGAATGGACTAGTGACGAAATAAATACACTTGAAAACCTCACTAAAAATATTTCTCATGCCATAGAACGCAATATTAATGAAGCTATAATTCAAGAAAGCGAAGAAAAATTTAGACTCCTTGCCAACAATATACCTGGCACCGTTCATCTCTCTAAGTATGATGAAAAATGGACAAAAATTTATCTAAACGATGAAATCGAAAAACTAACGGGTTACCCCAAAGAAGACTTTCTACAAAACAAAATTTACTTTATAGACCTAGTACATGAACAAGACTTGAAAATTGCACAAAACACTGTGGAAGAATTATTCAAAGAAAAAAAGAAAATTCATTTCATATACAGAATAGTTCATAAAAATGGTAATTCCATTTGGGTAGAAGAGTTCGGTGAACCAATTTTAAAAAATGATAAAATAGAATACATTGTTGGAATTTTTATTGATATTACACAAAGAATAGAGGCAGAAGAAGCAATTAAAGCAAAAAACTATGCAGAAGCAGCCAATATTGCTAAATCAGAATTTCTTGCTAATATGAGCCATGAAATAAGAACTCCGTTGAATGGTATTATTGGATTTACCCAACTATTGATGAATACAAATCTGCAAGATATTCAAAAAAAATATATGGACACCATCAATCAATCAGCAAACGCATTGATGGAAGTAATCAATAATATTTTAGATTTTTCTAAAATAGAATCAGGAAAACTAGAACTAAATATCGAAAAGTATAAAGTAACCGATTTAACAAATCAAGTAATCGATTTAATTCAATATGAAGCAAATTTGAAAAATCTTCAATTAAATTTAAGTATTGAAGAAAATGTTCCAAAATACATTTGGGTTGACTATATTCGATTAAAACAAATTTTAATCAATCTATTAAGCAATGCTGTAAAATTTACAGAAAAAGGTACAGTAAGTTTATCAATTTCTGTTTTTGAAGAAGTAAATGAAGAATCGATAGAATTGAAATTTTCTCTTAAAGATACTGGTATAGGCATTAAAAAAAACAATCAGTTAAAAATATTTGAAGCTTTCTCACAAGAAGACAATACTACTTCTAAAAAGTTTGGAGGAACGGGTCTAGGCCTTTCTATTTCAAATCAATTATTGGGATTAATGAATAGTCAATTAGAGCTAAACAGTGAAGTGAATAAAGGAAGTGAATTCAGTTTCATTCTTAAAGTAAAATATTCTAATGAAACAACAAACTTAGATACTAAAAAAGACAAAGCAATTACTAAAAACAGTATACTAACGAATGATAAATTAATTATTTTTATTGTCGAGGACAATAAAATTAATATGCTTTTAGCGAAAACATTAATAAAAAACATTGTGCCTAATGCGCAAATATTTGAGCTCGAAAACGGAGAAGTTGCTTTAGAAAAAGTAAAAACAATCCTACCTGATTTGATTTTGATGGACATTCAAATGCCAATAATGAATGGCTACGATGCGACTGTTGAAATTAGAAAACTACCAAATACAAAACACATTCCAATTATAGCACTCACGGCTGGAACTGTAAAAGGTGAGAAAGAAAAATGTATAGAATATGGAATGAATGACTATATTCCAAAACCTATTGACAAAGAGTTGTTAAAAAGAATAATTGAAGAAAAATTACTTCCAAAAAAATAAAAAAAATCATGAAATGGGATAAAAAAGAAAGCGGCAATTTTGAAGACAGAAGAGGAATGTCCGGTGGTGGAAAAGCCCTACTAGGCGGAGGCGCTATCGGAATTATCATTCTAATATTAAACATGTTTGGCGGCGAAACAGGCCAAACAATTGGAAACATTTTAGAGCAAACACAAGGTTCTCAAACCCAAAGTGAACAAACTCAAACCAGAGAATTATCTGCCGAAGAAAAAGAATTGGGTAATTTTTCGGAAGCATGTTTTGCATACAATAATGAAACTTGGGCAAAAATTTTTGAAGAAAATAATAAGCAATATCAAGAACCAGGAATGGTGCTATTTGACGATGGAGTAAATACTGCTTGCGGAAGCGCAACCTCAGCTTCAGGCCCTTTTTATTGCCCTGGGGATAAAAAAGTGTACATGGATTTACGCTTTTTTGAAGAACTTAAAACACGTTTTGGTGCAGAAGGTGGCGACTTTGCCATTGCCTACGTCATTGCACACGAAATGGGACATCATTTGCAAACTTTACTAGGAACTTCTGCAAAAATGCGCCAATTACAACAAGGTAAAAGCGAAGCTGAAGCCAATAAACTCTCTGTTTGTTTAGAATTGCAAGCCGATTTTTATGCAGGAGTTTGGGCACATTATAATAAAAACCTCTTAGAAGCAGGCGATATCGAAGAAGCTCTGAGTGCTGCCAATGCTGTTGGAGATGATGCTATTCAAAGTAAAATGCAAGGACGAGTTAATCAAGAATCGTTTACTCATGGCTCGTCCGAACAAAGAATGGAATGGTTTATGAAAGGATACAAAACAGGCGATATTAGGCAAGGCGATACTTTTTCTGCTCTGTTAAATTAGAAACCAATCCAGCTATCCGTTTCAAGAAACCACACTATAACCACATTTTTATATCAACAAAAGGAGCTTCTTAACAGTCGCTCTTTTTTTGATTAAAAAGTAGTGGTGCTACTGCGGTTTGCTTTCCACTACTATCTGGGTTATAACCCCATTGCTTTACAAACTGAAAACTGAGACTTGAAAACTAAAAAATTACCCCAACCATCCATCTCTATCCAAACTTCGATACTGTATGGCTTCAGCAATGTGACTGGGATTTACCCTTTCCGATTGTTCTAAATCGGCAATGGTTCTGGAAACTTTTAGAATTCTGTCATACGCTCTTGCTGATAGATTTAACCGTTCCATAGCCGTTTTTAAGAGTTGCAGTGAAGTATCATCCAAAGCGCAATATTCCCTAATTTGTTTGGTGCTCATTTGCGCATTGTAATGAATGTTGTCAAACAACTCAAACCGCTGCGACTGAATTTCTCTAGCTTTGGTAACTCGTTCTCTAATGGCAACACTACTTTCCGCCGGACGCGTTTCAGTCAATTTTTCAAATGGCACTGGTGTTACTTCAATATGAATATCAATTCGGTCCAACAATGGCCCCGAAATTTTACTCAAATACCGTTGCATCTCAGCTGGTGATGAACTTACAGGCGCATCAGGATCGTTAAAATAACCCCCTGGACTTGGGTTCATACTGGCTACCAACATAAAAGAAGACGGATACGTAATCGTAAATTTTGCTCTAGAAATTGTAACTTCTCTGTCTTCCAAAGGTTGACGCATGACTTCGAGAACTTCACGCTTAAATTCGGGCAATTCATCCAAAAATAAAACGCCGTTGTGTGCTAAGGATATTTCACCTGGTTGAGGATAACTTCCGCCACCAACAAGTGAAACCGAACTGGCAGTATGATGTGGACTTCGAAAAGGTCGTTGGTTCATTAATCCGGCATCTTTAATTTTCCCTGCCACACTATGAATTTTGGTAGTTTCCAAAGCTTCTTTCAACGTCATGGGCGGCAAAATACTAGGCAATCGTTTGGCAAGCATGGTTTTTCCTGAACCTGGCGGTCCAATTAAAATAATATTATGCCCACCAGCAGCGGCAATTTCCATACAACGCTTAATACTTTCTTGTCCTTTAACATCGGCAAAATCAAATTCTGGAAAATCTAAAGTTTTATAAAACTCGTCTCTTGTGTTAATTACAGTTGGCTCAAGCGTTTCTTTTCCTTCAAAAAAATCAATAACCTGGGTCACGTTCTCTATTCCATAAACATCTAAACCAGAAACAATAGCAGCTTCTTTTACATTCTGAATGGGTAGAAAAAACCCTTTAAAACCTTCTTCTTTCGCTTTAATGGCGATAGACAGCGCACCTTTTATAGGTTGCAAACCACCATCGAGAGACAATTCTCCCATGATGATGTATTTCTCAACCTCATGCGCTTTTATTTGTCCGGAAGCAGCTAAAATTCCAATAGCCAAAGTCAAATCATAAGCCGAACCTTCTTTGCGCAAATCGGCAGGCGCCATGTTGATCGTGATTTTCTTTACGGGGAGATTATAGCCATTATTCTTTAACGCTGCTGCAATACGATAACTACTTTCTTTAATGGCATTATCGGGCAAACCAACCAAATGATATCCAACCCCTTTATCAATATTAACTTCAACCGTAATTGTGGTGGCTTCCACTCCAAAAACAGCACTTCCAAAAACTTTTACTAACATGGCTTTTACTTTAAGATAATAAAAGTAATAAAAATTTACTGTAAATTATCACTCATTAATTCACTTTTGTTTTTGGCATAATCATATCCCTTATGCCACCAATCTTTCATTTTTTCTTTGTTGAAAATCAATGCATTGTCAGTAAGTTGCGTTGGTGTATAATATAAATTGAGTTTTACATTTTTATTTTTTGCAGCTAATTTTCCAATCGTGATGTTATGCTTTTCTACCTGAATAAGCAAAGTTTGAAACAAATCGATCATTAATGAAAATGGATTTTTACCAATTTTTCTTGGTTGCATTTGCACTTCAGTTTCAAGAATAATGACATCAACTTCAGTCGCGCCTCGTTGAATTGCTTCTCGAATGGGAACCAAACTCGAAAAACCACCATCTCCATAATCATATCCGTTTTTTGAAACCAAACTCATGAACGGAATATAATTGCAGGAAATCCAAATCCATTCACAAAATTCATCGTAATCATAATCGTCAATCGATTTATATTCTACTTCGTTTTTTGAGAGGTTGGTAACCGTTACAATTACATCGCAAGCCGACGATCTAAGATCATCATACTCTTGTTTAGTGAAATTCTCTTTGATATAGTGTAATAATTTATGGCTTTCTCCAAAAGTGCGTTTTCCATTCAAAAATTGTTTGAGTACATTCCAATGATTTATAGAAACTACTTCATTTTCTGTGTTTATATTTTTTACAACAAATGGGCTGATATCAAAAATACTTCGCATATTGACATTGGAATAAATATCATAAATCTTTTGTACTTTACCCAAAGCCAAATGTGGAATAAGCAAACTGCCTGTCGAACTTCCTATAAGAATATCATATTCACAGCCGTTTTCTTGCATCAAATACTGAGCAACTCCGCCACCAAATGCGCCTTTACTTCCTCCGCCAGAAATTACTAAAGCTCTCATGGTTTTTCGTCTAATAATCGTTGTAATTGTACTTTTTCATTCCCTTTGAGTTCAGGTAATAATAACTCAAATAACCTTCTGAAATTATCTTTAGGCAATAATTCTCTAATTTTATCACGACCAAATTTACTAAACTGCCATTTATAATGTGTGGTTGCATTTACTAAATTTTTCAATACAGTAGTGTCCTTATCATTAATAGTCAAAGCATTAATAATAGCATTTTGGCGAACGGATGTTTCATTTTTTGACGAAGTAAGTGCCACTAATTCATCGTAATATTTTGCATTCTCTTCACTTTCTAAATCCGAAAAAAGTACAGAAAACGTTATAAATAAAATACGCAAACTTTTGTCATTGCCTCCTATCCAATTTTGGGCTTTTGCTAAGTAATCTTTTCTGCTTTCGGGAAAATTTTTCCACAATTTCATAAAAGCTATTTCTTTAGTATCGTATGAGTTATCCTCTAAAAGTGTTTCGTAATTTGACTTGAATTCTATTGGAATTTCAGTAGTAAATTCAGCAACAGCTTGTCTCACTTTAATGTCTTTGGTTTGTAAAGCTAAAGCCAATAATTCCTTTTTTTGGTTATAAGGAATGTCCTTTATTTGGTATAAAACCTCGGTTTTCACTGGATAAAAAACAGTAGATTTTAAAATCTCTGCATATATTTCTTTGTTCGCTTCAAATGTTTTTTTGCGAAGTTGCTGTGTATCAAAAAGTGTTTGTAAAAATTGATTTTTTTTCAACAATTCATTCGCCACCTCTGTTTGAAATATAAAATCTTCTAACCATTTTTTTTTGAAATTATTTGTATCAAAAGATGGTGCTATCTTTTTTATTTCTGCTAAAAAATCATCAGTTTCAACGTTTTTGAACTGGTATTTTTTCAAATAATTCTGAACTGCTTTTTGAAACAGCTTCGCTCCTATTTTTTCTCTCATAAAATGCAACGCCCAAGCACCTTTTTGGTAAAACGATAACGAACTTGCTTTTTCATTCATCACCGGAATAGTATCTGTTTTAGCAGCATTCCTGAGTTGCAATGAAGTTCGATACAACTGATGATAAAAATAATCATCACCAAAAAGGTGTCGCTCGGCTAACAAGGCATAATAGGTAGCAAATCCTTCTTGTAGCCAATGATGCTTCCCCGATTTTGCAGTAATCAAATCCCCAAACCATTGATGAGCCAACTCGTGCGCATTCACATTAACATAATTCCGATCTGTAAAACCTATTTCATCAACTACATAATCTTGGGCAAAAAGAGTACAACTGGTATTCTCCATTCCGGCATAAAGAAAATCTTCTACTGGAATTTGCTTGTATATTTGCCACGGATATTTCACACCAATTTCTTTTTCTAAAAAATCAAAAATCTCTTTTGAATAGCGATATGTTGGCTCAAACTTGGCAGTGTCTTTGGGTTGAATAAATAGCTGTATCGGAATTCCTGATTTGGAAGCCACCACTTTATTTCTGAAATCGCCGATAGCTATCGCCAATAAATAAGAGCTCATGGGTTTTTGCATTTCATATTTCCATATCTTATTCTCTTTATCAGGAAAAACATCTTTCAAAATCCCATTGGCTAAAACAATATATTCTTTATCAAAAGTGATATTCATATTGAAAATAACCTTTTCATTAACATCATCAAAACTCGGAAACCAATGACTAGTGTATTTTCCCTGACCTTGTGTCCAAATTTGTCCCTCGACTGCGCTCGGGAGGACATCCTTTTTGTCATTATGATCGCTCCCGGAGTTTCGAGAGAAGTCGCCATTGAAATACATTGTTTGTTTTGGAAATACCTCAAAATCAAAAATCACTGTATTTTTCCCTTTTTTAAAACCTTCAAAAAGATGTAATGTTTTCCCTGAATTCAAAAATTTCACTTCTCTATTGTTAATTTTCACATTGGAAAAAGTCATTTTTATTCCATCAATTTTTATGGTATCAAGGGCTTCTTTAACTTCAAAAACATATTTCACCGAACCAAAAACTTTCTTAGCCTGAGGATTTATTGAAATATTTCCATAAGCCGTTTTAAAATCTACTTTAGACGTTTGTTGTCCAAAAGTAAAAACGGTAAAAAGAAGAAAAATAGAAAAGCGCATGAGGTTTCATTATTTGATACGAATATAAGCAATTTCAGAATTACAAATTTTCGAATTTTCGAATTAAAAAACTATCTTCGCTTTAGTAAGAACAAAGAATATAGAATAAAGAATATAGACAAAAAACCTATCTATTTTCTATGCTCTATTTTCTATGCTCTATTTTCTCTGCCGGTAGGCAGGTATTTTCTAAAAAACCAAATGTCAAACACGCTGCTGCAAACTCCCATCGAATACCTCAAAGGCGTTGGACCTCAACGTGGAGAATTGTTGCGTAAGGAAGTTGGCATTCACAAATATGAAGATTTACTTCATTTTTATCCCAATCGATACATTGATAGAACTCGGTATTACAAAATTAACGAACTTCAATCCCAAAGTCTCGGGACTATTGCCGAAGTTCAAATCATTGGCAAAATTATCAATATTAAAACGGTTGAATTTGGCAAAGCCAAAAAGAGATTGGTTGCCACTTTCGTGGATGAAACTGGTGAAATAGAACTAGTTTGGTTTCAAGGTCACAAGTGGATTAGAGATACTTTGAAACTCAATACCGCTTATGTTATTTTTGGAAAAGTAACAAGTTTTAATGGTCAATACAATATGGCGCATCCCGAAATGGAATTGCTAAACGAGCACCAAAAAAGTTTGCGTTCTGCCATGCAACCGGTTTATCCATCGACAGAAACTTTAACCAATCGAGGGATTTCCAATCGTGTCATTAATAAAATGATGCAGCAAGTGTTTTTGGAAACCCAGGGCAATTTTGCAGAAACATTACCTCAATATTTGATTGAAGAATTAAAATTAATTCCAAAAAATGCCGCATTATTCAACATCCATTTTCCGAAAAGTCAAGAGTTATTATCTAAAGCCCAATTTCGATTAAAATTTGAAGAATTGTTTTTTATCCAATTACAATTGATTACCAAAAACTTGGTTCGGAAACACAAAATAAAAGGGCATCCATTTACTATTGTAGGGGAAAATTTTAATAATTTCTACCAAAAGCATTTGCCTTTTGAGTTGACCAATGCGCAGAAAAAAGTGTTAAAAGAAATCAGAAACGATATGGGAACCCATGCCCAAATGAACCGGCTTTTACAAGGTGATGTGGGTTCGGGGAAAACTATTGTCGCGCTGATGGCGATGTTGATTGCTCTAGACAATGGTTTTCAAAGTTGCTTGATGGCACCAACAGAAATTTTGGCAAACCAACATTTTAATGGCTTAACGGAATTGGCAAAAGACCTCAACATCAACATCAAAATCCTGACGGGTTCAACGAAAACTTCGGAACGAAAAATTATACATGAAGCATTAGAAAACGGAACTTTACACATTCTTATTGGCACACATGCCTTGTTGGAAGACAAAGTACAATTTCAGAATTTAGGGTTGGCAATAATAGATGAACAACATCGCTTTGGGGTGGAGCAACGTTCCAAACTTTGGCAAAAGGGAGGTCCCTCTGGGGTGGTTGGTGGGGCTATTCCGCCACATATTTTGGTGATGACCGCTACTCCTATTCCAAGAACTTTAGCAATGAGTTTGTATGGTGATTTAGATATTTCAGTAATTGATGAATTGCCACCGGGACGAAAACCCATTCAAACCGTACATCGTTATGATAGTAATAGATTGAAAGTATGGAAATTCATAAAAGATGAAATCGCCAAAGGAAGGCAAATTTATATTGTTTACCCACTAATTCAAGAAAGTGAAACCATGGATTATAAAGATTTGATGGACGGTTATGAAAGTATTTCAAGAGATTTTCCGTTGCCACAATACAGCATTTCCATCGTTCACGGTAAAATGAAACCCGCCGATAAAGATGCCGAAATGAAACGTTTTGCAGAAGGAAAAACCAACATTATGGTAGCAACAACCGTCATTGAAGTTGGCGTAAATATCCCCAATGCGAGTGTGATGATTATTGAAAGTGCCGAACGTTTTGGCTTGTCGCAATTGCATCAGTTGCGCGGTCGTGTGGGTCGTGGCGCTGAACAGAGTTATTGCATATTGATGACTTCTTTTAAATTATCGAATGATAGTAAAATTCGGCTGGAAACCATGTGTCAAACCAATGATGGCTTCGAAATTGCGGAAGTCGATTTGAAACTTCGTGGACCAGGAGATATGATGGGCAAACAACAAAGTGGTGTGCTTAATTTGCAGATTGCCGATTTGGTTAAGGACAAAGACCTATTACTATTAGCTCGACACAAAGCGTTAGAATTATTGAAAAAAGATGCTTCCATGACCTTGCCCGAACATCAAAAGCTGCGAGCCGCATTTATTGAATTGACTAAAAAGAAAAATATTTGGAATTATATAAGTTAATTCAAGGTTAGATGTTAGAAGTTTACTGATTAATCCTAATTAAACTCATTTTCACTTTGACACATTGACTTATTAATTTTATCTTTGCAACTTGAAAAATCAAATAGATATATGAAGATTTCATACAATTGGTTAAAACAATTCATTAAAATAGATTTAAAATCAGAAGATACTGCAGCAATTCTAACCGACTTAGGGTTGGAAGTAGAAGTGGTGGAGAAATACCAATCGGTTCGTGGTGGACTAGAAGGTGTTGTTGTAGGTCATGTGCTGACTTGCGAAAAACATCCTGATGCTGATAGATTGAGCATTACGACGGTCGATTTAGGAGATGGAAATCCATTGCAAATTGTTTGTGGTGCTCCCAATGTCGCAGCAGGACAAAAAGTACCCGTAGCGACTATAGGAACCAAATTGTTTGACGCATCAGGTGTTGCATTCGAAATCAAAAAGGGAAAAATTCGTGGACAAGAAAGTCACGGAATGATTTGCGCCGAAGACGAATTAGGATTAGGAACTAGCCATGAAGGGATTATGATTTTGGATGCTACTCTAAAACCGGGGACGCCATGTGCTACAGTTTTCAATATAGAAAATGACGAAGTGTTCGAAATTGGGCTAACGCCAAACCGTGCCGATGCCATGTCGCATTATGGTGTGGCTCGAGATTTACGGGCCAGTTTGTTACAAAACAACAGCAATATCGAGTTGATCACGCCATCTGTTAGTACTTTTAGAATCGACAAAAGAACCTTAAAAATCGATGTCGATGTCAAGGATAGTAAATTAGCCCCAAGATATTGTGGTGTAACCCTTTCTGGATTAACTGTAAAACCATCTCCAGAATGGTTGCAAAACCGATTGAAAGCGATTGGAATTACTCCAAAAAACAATATTGTTGATGTTACCAATTATATTCTGCATGATTTAGGACAACCACTTCACGCTTTTGATGCAGCGAAAATTAATGGAAAAATCGTTGTGAAAACTTTGGCTACAGGAACAAAATTTACCACACTTGATGATGTAGAAAGAACTTTACACGAAGAAGATTTGATGATTTGCGATGAAAAAGGTCCACTTTGTATTGCCGGTGTCTTTGGTGGAAAAAGCTCTGGTGTTACTGAAACTACAAATTCTATTTTCTTGGAAAGTGCCTATTTCAATCCTGTGAGCATTAGAAAATCTGCCAAAAGACATGGGTTGAATACAGACGCTTCATTCCGTTTTGAAAGAGGAATTGATCCAAACATCACTGAATTTGCCTTAAAGCGTGCAGCACTTTTAATTAAGGAATTGGCTGGTGGTGAAATCACTTCAGACATTGTAGATATTTATCCGAAGAAAATTGAAGATTTTCCAGTGTTTCTACATTTTGATAAAACAGCCAAATTAATTGGGCAAGAATTACCAAAAGAAACCATCAAAAAAATATTGGCTTCTCTGGATATCAAAGTAACTACAGTTTCCGATGCGGGTTTAGGATTAATTATTCCGTCTTACCGTGTGGATGTGCAACGTGAGATAGATGTCATTGAAGAAATCCTGAGAGTTTATGGATACAATAACATCAATTTTACTAAAAAATTGAACGCTACGGTTTCCAATTCGGCAAGAACCGAAGATCATAAAGTGCAAAATATTATTGCAACTCAATTGAATAGCTTAGGTTTCCACGAAATGATGGCAAATTCTTTGACAACACCTGAATATATTGGCTTATCCGAAATGCTGAAAGAAGAATACAATGTGATGATGTTAAATCCGTTGAGTAATGATTTGTCGGCTATGCGTCAGTCATTATTATTCTCGGGCTTGGAAGCCGTTTCGTATAACATCAACCGCAGAAATAGTGATTTGAAGTTATTCGAATTTGGAAAAACCTATCACAAATTGCCATCGGGTTATGATGAACCAAAACACTTAACGCTTTTCGTTTCTGGAAACCGAAGTGAAGAAAGTTGGACAAACACTCAAAAACCTTCTGATTTCTTTTTGTTCAAAGGATATGTGACTTCCGTTTTAGACCGTTTGGGCATCAATAAAATTCAAAACAAACCAGTTACATCAGATGTATTTGCTGAAGGAATGGCGATAGTTTGTGGTAATGACACTTTAGTGGAATTTGGCACTGTAAAGAAATCAATTTTGAAACATTTTGAAATTAAACAAGAAGTCTTCTACGCCGATTTTAATTGGAATTTAATTCTAAAGTTAATTAGTACTAAAATCAAATTTACTGACATTCCTAAATATCCGGAAGTGCGAAGAGATTTGGCGCTTTTGGTTGACCAATCCGTAGTTTTTGATGCTATTTATACTATTGCGCGTCAAACGGAAAAATCGATTTTAAAAGACATCAATTTGTTTGATGTTTATGAAGGAAAAAATCTTCCTGAAGGCAAAAAATCGTATGCTGTGAGTTTCACTTTGCAAGACAATTCCAAAACCTTGACTGAGGATCAGATTGATAAAATCATGAATAAGCTACAGAAAAATATGGAAACGGAATTGGGTGCGATTTTGAGATAAAAATGATTATTTTATATACACGAAGAAATGCTCGAAGAAATTCGGGCATTTTTTGTATAAACAATTGTTAAACATAAAAAATTCATACTTTCTTGTTTTTAAATTTTTTAATTTTGAAAAAAAGTGCCATTATGAAAAATGTTAATCTTGAATTGGAACTAAAAACTATTAGAGATAAAGAGAAAAATAGTGATTTGTTGTTGCAGGTTGAAAAGATACTTCTTGAAGATGAAACTTCTAGAACTGAGATTTCAAATCAGTTATCACTGAAAAATGAAGCTATAAATAAGAATGCATTAGTCTTTGATTTACTAAAAACGGATAATATTTTTCATATCAATCATATCGAAAAGATTTGTGTTGATTACCGACTTCGTTTTTTAGACAGCAGTTTATTCAAAAACAACATTCCAGAGGAAGCTATCAGTAAAATAAAAAATCTTGAAAAAGAGCACCATACAAAGCTTAGTGGTTTTAAAATAGTAGCTCCAAGTAAAGCTTTCCATCTTTTAAATTACGATGACCCAATACTATTTATTCCTATTGGAAACAATTATTACTATTTAGTGCACAAATGGGGAGATGAGTTCAACAGGTATAGAAAACTACTCGTTTGGCCAGTTAAAAATTTGAGCAACTTTACGATAACTAGTATTTTGGTTAGTATAATTGTAGCTCTACTTGTGCCCGAAAATAACTTGAGTAAATCAGTTCCTTTGGCGCCACTGATTGTATTCCTTTTTGCTTTTAAATCAATTGTTGCTGTTTTTGCCTACTATTTCTTCATGGCTGGGAAAAACTTTAATGAGGAGATATGGCAGCGCAAATATTACAATAACTAAAAAAAGTCCCCTCGAAAAAAAACGAGAGGACTTTTTACTTTATAACAATAAAAGAAAATTATTTCTTTTTCTCTGTTTTTTCCATTTTGGCTTTCAAACCAGCAAGAATGTCATTGTTATCGCCCAACGTTGCAGCTGGTGCATTGTTATTCGTAGCAACTGCTTCTGCAACCGCTTTCACATTTTTCTCTTCTTCTTCTTTGAAAATAGCCGTGTGCGAAGCAACAACTCTTTTGAATTCTTTGTTAAATTCAATTACTTTGAAATCAGCAGATTCACCTTTTTTCAATTTCTTACCGTCTTCTTTTTCTAAGTGACGTGTTGGAATAAATGCAACAACATCATCCCCGAAATCTACAGTAGCTCCTTTGTCAACAATCTCTGCAATAGTTCCAGTATGGATAGTTCCAACAGCGTATGCATCTTCATGTTTGTCCCAAGGATTAGCAGTAGTTTGTTTGTGACCTAAAGATAATTTACGTCCTTCTACATCTAACTCTAATACTACTACATCCAATGTATCACCAACGTTAACAAACTCTGATGGGTGTTTGATTTTCTTCGTCCAAGATAAATCTGAGATATAAACTAAACCGTCAATTCCTTCTTCTAACTCAACGAATATACCGAAGTTAGTAAAGTTTCTAACAATTCCAGTGTGTTTAGAACCTACAGGATATTTAGCCGTAATATCAGTCCATGGATCTTGTGTCATTTGCTTGATACCTAATGACATTTTTCTATCATCTCTATCAAGAGTCAAGATAACTGCCTCAACAATATCGCCCACTTTTACAAAATCTTGTGCACTTCTTAAGTGAGTTGACCAAGACATTTCAGAAACGTGAATTAAACCTTCAACACCTTCAGCTACTTCAATAAATGCACCATAATCAGCGATTACAACTACTTTACCTTTGACTTTATCACCAACAGCTAATTTAGCATCAAGAGCATCCCATGGGTGGGCATTTAATTGTTTTAAACCTAATTGAATTCTTGTTTTCTCATCATCAAAATCAAGGATTACAACGTTTAATTTTTGATCCAATTCAAGCACTTCGCTCGGGTGATTGATTCTAGACCAAGAAAGGTCAGTAATGTGAATTAATCCATCAACACCACCTAAATCAATAAACACACCATAAGAAGTAATGTTTTTAACAACACCTTCTAATACTTGTCCTTTTTGTAATTGACCGATGATTTCTTTTTTCTGTACTTCGATATCTGCTTCGATAAGTGCTTTGTGCGAAACAACAACATTTTTAAATTCGTGGTTAATTTTTACCACTTTGAACTCCATCATTTTGTTTACATATACATCATAGTCACGGATTGGTTTCACATCAATTTGTGAACCTGGTAAGAATGCTTCAATTCCGAAGACATCTACAATCATACCCCCTTTAGTTCTACATTTAACAAAACCTTGAACAATTTCTCCAGTTTCATTTGCAGAAATAACTCTATCCCAAGATTTGATAGTTCTGGCTTTTCTGTGAGATAATACTAATTGACCTGTTTTGTCCTCACGAACGTCAATTAATACTTCAACTTTGTCACCCACTTTTAATCCTGGGTTGTAACGGAATTCGTTTAATGAAATAACACCTTCTGATTTTGCATTAATATCAACAATTGCGTCTCTGTCAGTAATTCTAACTACAAAACCTTCTACAACTTCCTCTTGGTCAGTTGAAATGAAAGTTTTAGTAACTAAATCTTCAAACTCTTGCAAGTTTTTTTCATCTACTGCATCAATACCTTCTGAGTAATTGTGCCAGTTAAAATCGTTTAAAAACGCTTGTTGTTCTTTGTCTAATACAGCCATGCTGGTAAAAAATTTGTATTCTGTTTTCTCTGTGTTTCTTGATGCGGTGAAAAAACAGAAGTTGTTTGTATAAATAGTTGAACCCTAAAGGAAACGCTGACCGCCAAAAGGACTGCAAAAGTAATTCTTTTTTATGTATTTGCAAATAGAAAAAAGAAAAAAAGATGTTAGATAAAAAACTAAAATGCTACAATTAAAAAAAACCTTTCTAAAAAAACTCAGAAAGGGATGAAATAGTATTACGAAATTTTTAATGATTAATACTCGAAATGTTATTTGGTTCGTGTTTGTGTTTGAAGAAAATAGCAAAAAGAATTGTTATTAGTAAGGCATAAACAGCAAATGAAAACCATATTCCATGCCAATCTTTATTTCCATCATATGTAAAATATTTATCAATTACATAGCCGCTAATTTTACTCCCTAAATAAGCTCCAACCCCATTTGTCATCATCATGAACAATCCTTGAGCTGAAGAGCGAATTTTAGAATCTGTTGTTGTTTCTACAAATAAAGACCCTGATATATTGAAAAAATCAAAAGCCATACCGTATACAATACAAGATAAAATAATCATCCATAAACCATCAATTGGATTTCCATAAGCAAATAACCCAAAACGTAAAACCCAAGCTATCATTGAAAATAACATTACTTGCTTTATACCAAACCGTTTTAGGAAAAATGGAATAGCTAGAATGAATAAAGTTTCAGATATTTGGGAAATTGACATGATTATTGTTGAATACTTCACAACAAATGAGTCAGTATATTCAGGTATTTTTTTGAAATCATCTAAAAAAGAATCTCCATACATATTAGTCAATTGTAATGCAGCTCCCAGAAACATTGAAAAAATCATAAACAAAGCCATCTTAGAATTTGTAAAAAGTTTAAATGCATTTAAACCTAACTGTTCTAATAAGGTGGCATCTTTGGATATTGTTTTTTGTGGTGGACACTTTGGTAAAGTAAAAGAATAAATCCCCAATACAATAGCCATTACTGCTGCTATATAAAATTGATTAGCATTCGCTTTACTTCCCGTCAAATTAGTTATCCACATTGCAAAAATAAAACCAATAGTTCCCCAGACTCTTATTGGTGGAAATATCTTTACAACATCATAATTATTATTTTTAAGTATGTTGTATGCAATAGAATTAGATAAAGAAATAGTGGGCATGTAGCAAATCATAGCTCCAAAAATCGCATAATAAAGAGTATTTGGATCATTTACACTAGGAACATAAAAAAGTATTAAACCATAAAAAATATGAAGAATACCATATAACTTCTCTGCATTTAGCCATTTGTCAGCAATAATACCTGTTATTGCTGGCATGAATAAAGATGAAAGTCCTAGTGTAGAAAATATGGCACCAAACTCAGCTCCTGTCCAACCTTTAGCATTAAAACAGTACGTACCAATTGTTATCAACCATGCACCCCAAACAAAGAATTGGAGGAAACTCATCAATGTTAATCTAAATTTTATACTCATAAATATAATTTTGGTTTAGTTGAAAAATAGCTAGTAAAACTACTATTTAAATTGAGATAATCAAAAATTCACAAAAATTTAGTATGCTTTTCAACTAATTCTAAAACTACATTAAATTGTTCCTCCCTAGTAAGCAAAGAATTGTCAATTTCTATAGCATCATGTGCCTTTCGTAAAGGAGAATCGTCTCGATGAGTATCTATATGGTCACGTTCTTCGACATTTTTTAAAACCTCCTCAAAAGTAACTTTTTGCCCTTTTTCCTGCAGTTCATCAAAACGTCTGCGAGCTCGAGTTTCAGGACTGGCATTCATAAAAATTTTAAGTTCAGCATCAGGAAAAACAACTGTACCAATGTCACGACCATCCATTACGATACCTTTTTCGTTACCCATTTCTTGTTGCTGTTCTACTAATTTGGCACGAACTTCAGAAACTTCAGCTACTTTACTCACAAAATTAGAAACTTCGATGGTTCGGATTTCCTTCTCTACATTCACTTGGTTTAAAAACATTTCGGCAAAACCAATTTCTGGATTAAAATGAAAATGTAATTTTATATAGGGTAAACTATTGATTAATGTTTGTTTGTCAAAAAAATCAGTTCCGATATAACCATTTTGCATAGCAAATAAAGTTACTGCGCGATACATCGCACCCGAATCAACATAAATATAACCCAAATGATTGGCCAACTGTTTGGCTATAGTGCTCTTTCCAGTGGAAGAAAATCCATCGATAGCGATAGTAATTTTTTTCATATGTAGATAATATTTATTTTTTTTAAGGTCATATGGAATCGCTCAATCTTCATTGGTGTTTGCTTACACAAACTTCTTGTTTATGGCAATTTCATATACAAATGTTGATTGTTTTTAATACCTATTTCCAGAAAAATCAATGGTCAATCCAAAAAGACTAGTATTGGCCGCTAATGAATATCGTGAATAGGAATAATTAAATTTAAGATTATTTACTTTTAACCCAAAACCAACCGAAATTCCGGAGAAACTTCGTTGCTCTAATATACGTAATTCTTCAGCTCTTCTAAAATTGTACCCTAATCGAATATTAAATCCTTTGTCGGGAAATAATTCGGCACCCACAATTACATGACGCAAAGCATTATTAAAAAAAGAAACTTTCTCAGGAGTTGAACCGCCATCTAATGAACCTTCTGCCCTATTTGGATTTGAAAACGCCAATTGCCATTGTTGCATATTTTCTAACGTTAAGTGCCAACGTATGGGAACATTTTCCATCAATTGAGAAACTCCAATTAACACTTCCAAAGGTAATTTTTCTCGAGTTTCTGCGTAAGGTGTAATTTGGGTTCCCAAATTTCTAATTGACAATGCCCAATTTACATCATTTCTTTCATCAATAAACAAAACGCCTAAATCGACCGCTGCTCCAAAAGAATTATAACTTTCTAATGTGGAGGAAATCAACTTGGCATTGGCTCCAATATAAAAATTAGAAAATGGAATATTATAGGCATAGCCAAAAGTTAACGCAATTTCACTTCCTGAAAAATCTGATGTTTGTTGACCATTTTCATCATATCCATCAAATTTTCCATAATTGACATAATTGACACCACCAAAAAAAGTTTGCACGTGTCTATCATAAGTATAAGCATAAGAAGCCGTTCCATAGGTCACTTCACCAAAATAACTTCCATAGTTTAATGACAATTTATTGTCCATTTCTGCATTAATACAAGCTGGGTTAAAATGCGCTTGATTGACATCTTTGTCGTAAAAAGTAATTACCTTTCCTCCAATAGCAGCTTGCCTTGGCGAGGTTACTAAGTTTAAAAATTGATATATTGACTTTCCTCCTACTTGACTATAACCAATCAAAAAGGTGTGAAAAATTACAATACAAAATAGTTTTTTAAACATTCAAAATGACTTACGCTAGATACTATAACGGAAATGCGAAGATATTATTTTATATCCTAGTAAAAAAAGATAAAAAAGAAAAGGCATTAGCTTTGAATACTTATGCCTTTATGGGAAAACTACAACTAGGATTTATAGTTTTTTGGCGTTTTTCACTTTCTGATTGGTCAGAGCAAAATCAATGACTTCGCTCATTTCTTTTACGTAGTGAAAAGTTAAGCCCTCAATATATTCAGGTTTAATTTCTTCGATGTCACTTTTATTTTCATGACATAAAATTATTTCTTTAATGTTTGCCCTTTTGGCAGCCAGAATTTTTTCTTTTATTCCACCCACAGGCAGTACTTTCCCACGGAGTGTAATTTCGCCTGTCATAGCAATGTTTTTCTTAATTTTCTTTTGAGTAAAAAGCGAAACCAATGAGGTTAGCATAGCAATTCCCGCACTTGGACCATCTTTTGGAGTAGCACCTTCGGGCACATGCAAATGAATATTATATTTGGAAATCATTCCTGAATCTAAACCAAAAATTTCAGCATTCGATTTGATATATTCCAATGCAATTGTAGCCGATTCTTTCATTACCGTACCCAAATTTCCTGTCAAGGTTAATATCCCTTTTCCTGCAGAAATTAGAGATTCTATGAATAAAATATCACCCCCGACAGAAGTCCATGCCAAACCTGTGACTACTCCAGCTACATCATTGCTTTCTGATTTATCTCTAGAGAGTTTAGGTGCACCAAGAATTTTAACAATATCTTCATCTGTAACTTTCACATTGTATTCCTCTTCCATTGCTACAGATTTAGCAGCATTTCGTATAACTTGAGCTATTTTTTGTTCTAAACTTCTCACTCCAGATTCACGAGTATAACCTTCAACAATTTTTTCCAATTGCCTTTTTCCAATGGTTAAATGCTGCTTAGATAAACCATGCTCTTTTAATTGTTTTGGAAATAAATGTTGACGGGCAATTTCTACTTTTTCTTCAATAGTATAGCCAGTCATTCTAATAATTTCCATTCGGTCTTGCAACGCTGGTTGAATAGTTGCCATATTATTTGAAGTAGCTATAAACATGACTTTTGATAAATCATAACCCATTTCTAAGAAATTATCATAGAAATCATTGTTTTGCTCTGGGTCAAGAACTTCCAACAAAGCAGAAGAAGGATCTCCTTGATGACTATTAGAGAGTTTATCAATTTCATCTAAAACAAAAACTGGATTTGATGTGCCTGCTTTTTTCAAACTCTGAATAATTCTACCAGGCATAGCACCTATATAGGTTTTTCGGTGACCACGGATTTCGGCTTCATCTCGCAAACCGCCAAGGGAAATACGAACATACTCTCTTCCCAAAGCTTCGGCAATGGATTTTCCAATAGATGTTTTCCCAACTCCTGGAGGTCCAGTCAAACAGATGATTGGGGATTTCATGTCATTTCGCAATTTTAAAACTGCTAAATGTTCAATAATTCTTTTCTTAACATCTTCCAGCCCAAAATGGTCTCTGTCTATAATTTTTTGAGCGCGTTTCAAATCAAAATTATCTTTGGAATAATTATTCCATGGCAATTCTAAAAACAATTCCAGATAATTTCTTTGAATACCAAAATCGGGTGCCTGAGGGTTCATCCGTTGCATTTTAGAAATTTCTTTCTCAAAATGTTTTGCCGTTTTATCATTCCAAGTTTTGGTCTTTGCCTTTTGACGCATTTCTTCAATATCTTGTTCATTAGAAACACCTCCCAACTCTTCCTGAATGGTTTTCATTTGTTGGTGCAAGAAATATTCGCGTTGTTGTTGGTCTAAATCAAAACGAACTTTAGATTGTATATCATTTTTCAATTCCAATTTTTGCAACTCCACATTCATAAAACGCAAAGTCTCTAAAGCTCTTTCTTTTAAAGCATTTATAATCAACAAATCTTGTTTTTCTTTTACCGTTAGGTTCATATTGGAAGAAACAAAATTTATTAAAAACGATTGACTTTCAATATTTTTAATAGCAAAAGTGGCTTCCGTTGGAATATTAGGACTTTCTTTAATTATTTCTATGGCTAATTCTCGCACAGAATCTACAATAGCTAGAAATTCTGTATCGTGTTTGCCGGGTCTTATTTCTTGAACTTCTTTGATTGTTGCTTTTAAGTATGGCTTTTCATTAGTCACAGCATCAATAGCAAAGCGTTTTTTACCTTGGAGAATTACAGTGATATTTCCATCTGGCATTTTAAGGACACGAAGAATTTGTGCCACAGTTCCAATGGTGTAAATATCATTTTTTGTTGGATCTTCGTCTTCTTCATTTTTTTGAGCAACAACACCTATAATTTTATTACCAGCATTGGCATCATTGATTAATTTAATCGATTTATCTCTTCCTGCAGAAATAGGAATTACCACTCCCGGAAAAAGCACTGTATTTCGCAATGGTAAAATTGGCAAAGAACTTGGAAGTTCTTCTTTATTCATTTCCTCTTCATCCTCTGGGGTTAAAAGCGGAATCAAATCGGTTTCCGTATCGAATTCTTGTAATGACAGATTGTCAATAGAAAAAATATTTTGGTTTGACATGTAATTTTGATTTCGTCAAATTGACGTTAATTATTAATTATGATAAACAAATGTAAGGCAACTTTTAATAGAAATAAATTAAAATTGATGTTTGACACTTGAATTATGCTAAAATCGATAAAAATACTTTTTTGATCAACAAGCACTATGGTAAGACAATCTTTATGCCATAAAAAAATCCGCCAAATTGACGGATTTCAAGTTCTAATTGAATGTTAATATTCAACATCAAACGCTCCTTCTGTTACAGAAAAAGGTGTTGCGCCTGTAGTAACAAAATTAAAAGTTCCTTTAATTCTAGTTGCCGATTTTGAGATAATAGAAACTGAGCCAGTAGCGGCATTATAATTGGTATCATTAAAGTCATAAATTGCTTGTACAACGTCTGTAGTAGCGTTTCCAGTTATAGGATATGTTCCAGTAGCTAGAGAACTTTTTACAGACACTGTTATAGAATTTAAAGCTGCATTTTGAGCCCCAATACTAATAAATTCTTGACTTCCGACAGAAATGGTAGTTGATAAAATATCAACATCTACAAATTCTGTTCCGCCTACTTTAGCAAAAAAGGTATCACCAGTTTGCACTTGAGTGATATAGGGGATATTTTGAAAAACACCATTTGTAAATTGAACAGGCAAAATAGTAGTCACAGAGGTATCAGACCAATACCCTTTAAAACTAAATGTTCCAGACATAGTATTGTTTGTTGCATTTATACTTGTTATCGTAATGGAACCTGTATTTTCGGTTGGATTATTAAAATTAGTTCCCCAATATCCATACTCTGAACCTGCAGGAGTATATGCCAAAAGGTTTGTATTTGCAGGATATGTTCCAGTTGTAGAAGCTTCGACCAAGAAACTAAATCCCTCACCATTTGCTTTTTCGGCTGAAATAGAAATAAAATTTCCTGATTTAACAGCTTGCATTGAAGTAGCTGTCCAAGTAGCACCACTAAAATCTGCTTTGAATAGAGCAGGACCGCTTGAACCATTATTAAAATCATCTAAATCAATAGCGCTATCAATTGGTTCGTTTTCACAAGATGTAAATGTGAAAGCAGTAAGGATAAAAAATAATCCGATTAAAATTTTATAGTTTTTCATAACAAATTTGTAAATATTGCTCAAATATAATTTTTTTTGTTTTTATGACAATGCTTTTTTTGGAACTCTCAGTAAAAGAAAAAAACCAATCACAAAAAACACTCCCAAAAATACAATCGAATTGCGCATACTTCCAGTAACTTGATCTATAATTCCATAAATAGACATCCCAATTACGATACCTATTTTTTCGGTAACATCATAAAAACTAAAAAATGAAGCTGTATCTTCTGTTTCGGGTAATAATTTAGAATAAGTAGAGCGGGCTAATGACTGAATACCACCCATTACCAATCCAACTAAACCTGCCATTATATAAAAATCATTTGGAACTTTCATAAAATAAGCAAAGACACATAAAATAGCCCAAAAAGCATTTAAAAAAAGTAAAGTTTTGATATTGCCAAATTTCTCTGAAGCTCTCGATGTTATAAAAGCACCTACAATTGCTATCAATTGAATTAATAAAATACAAATAATTAATCCTGTCTCTTCTACCTGAAATATTTTGTCCAGACCTTTTAAAGTAGGGTCATCAGGATTTTTCCAAATTATTTCAGTTGAACCAAAATAGGTAGCAATCAACATTACGGTTTGTACCGCCATGATAAAAACAAAATAGCTGTATAAATATCTTTTCAAGGCAAGGTTTTCTTGTAACTGCTTCCAAACTTTTCTTAATTCATTAAAACCATTCATAATTACCGCTTTTGTAATTGGTTGTTTATTTTGATTTCCTTTGGGCAAATAGTAATACGTTATATGACTGAAGACAATCCACCAAAGTCCGACAGAAATAAACGAAATACGCATAGCTTCCTCTGCTCCATCTATTCCAAATGTTTTAGGAAACATAACCATTGCTAAATTAAGTAACAATAAAAGTGTACTCCCTAAATATCCCAACGAGAACCCTCGAGCACTAACACGGTCTTGTTGATCTGGAAAAGCAATATCTGGTAAATAGGAATTATAAAATACCAAACTCGACCAAAAACCAATCAAACCAAAAAAGTAAAGCGTATAGCTAATAAATAAGTTATCCAAATTAAACCAATACAAACCAATACAGGAAATAGCACCCATATAGCAAAAAAAACGTAGAAAGGATTTTTTATTCCCCACATAATCCGCAATACCTGAAAGTATTGGAGAAAATAACGCAACTATCAAAAAAGCAAAAGCAGTAACAAAACTAATCATAGCCGTGTCTTTGCATTGCATTCCAAAAATGGCGACATAATTTCTGCCACTTTCCTTAAAAATAATTTTATAAAAAATCGGAAAAACAGCCGAAGCAATAACCAAACTATAAACGGAATTCGCCCAATCATAGAAAGCCCAGGCATTGAGTAATTTTGGATGACCTTTGGGAAGTATTGGCATAATTAGTTTTTTAAATAAAAAATCCCGAGTTAAATCGGGACTAAATATACTCTTTTTTTGAATTGCAATGTTATTTAAACGTTACGCCAAACTTTAATGCTTCGGCTTTTGCTTCGGGAACTAATCTTTTTAAATTAGCAATTCTAGTTTCATCTGAAGGGTGCGTACTCATAAATTCTGCTGGTTTTTGTCCTCCAGATGCTTTTGACATTCTTCCCCAAAATTCGACAGCTCTTTCCGGATTATATCCTGCAATAGCCATTAATTTTAATCCAATCATATCAGCTTCACTTTCGTGACTTCTACTAAAAGGCAACATGCCTCCATATTGTGAAATACCTCCGTAAGCTAACAAGGCCAATTGTTGTGTTTGGGCACTTTCGCCTCCTGTAGCAACAGTGACAACCCCAGCACCAGCTTGTTGTAACATTCCCGCACTCATTCGTTGTTGACCATGATTGGCTAATGCATGAGAAACTTCGTGTCCCATAACGGTTGCTAATCCTTCTTCGTCTTTAGTAATAGGGAGAATTCCTGAATAGACTACAATTTTTCCGCCCGGCATACACCATGCGTTTACTTCATTATTTTCTACCAATTTATATTCCCATCGATAATCTTTCAAATATTCGGTATATCCATTGGCATTCAACCATTTTTCGGCAGCAACTCTTATTTTCATACCAACTTGCTCTACTTTTATGGCATCAGTTGTACCAACGATAACTTTATTTTCCTTCAAAAAAGTTCCATATTGTTGAAATGCTGATGGAAATATTTGGCTGTTGTCTACTAAAGCCATAGTGCTTTTTCCAGTAAACGGATTTTTAGCACACGATAGAATTAATATCATCGCTAACATCGTACACAATAAAACTCCCTTCTTCATAATTTAGAAATTGAATAACAAACTTACACAATCTACTATCAATAAAATTATAAAATTAAATTAAAAAATTACATAATCTATGCCCCAAATAAATGTATCTCAGTGAAATCTTTATCAATAATTAAGAAGTTACCGTCATTAAATTGGACGTCTTCAAAAGTTATTTTTTCATTATCCACTTCAATTTTCTTTACTTTAAAAGGCAATCCTTTGATGTTTATTTTAAACTTGGAATATTGTGTTTCAAATGTTCCTTCTCTGTGCTGTTGGATAATGAGTTCTTTTTCTTTACCATTTACATTAAAAGTACGCAAAGAAAAACGCCCTTTGTTATAATCATAACCATCCTGAGCATCTTCGTATACCACTGATTTTTCTTTACCCATTTTAAAATACACATCCAATGATATTTGATCGAATTGAAGTTCTCCCACATATTGTTGGACCGGATATTTTGGAATGATTGCTCCTTCTTTTACGAAAATTGGGATTTGATCAAAATCCGATTTTATCCAAAGTTCTTTTTTTCCTTCAACCATTTCATTTGTCCAGTAGTTGTACCAATTTCCCTTTGGAATATACATTCTTCTTCCTAGAGCATTGGGTTCTAATATAGGACAAACTAAAATTTGATTTCCAAAAATAAATTCATCTGTTCTGTAATGCGTATGGAAATCGTCTTGATCAAAATAAACCAGCGGCTTTAGCATTGGTGTTCCTTCATTAACGTATTGCCAAAACATCGTATATAAATACGGTAGCAATTGATAACGTAATTCCACAAATTTTCGAGTAATATCGATTACTTCTTCTCCAAATGACCAAGGTTCTTGTTCGCCATGATCGCCAGAGGAATGTGTTCGGCAAAAAGGATGAAACACTCCTAATTGTATCCAACGTGCATATAATTCACCCGAAGGTTGTTCTGCAAAACCTCCAATATCAGAACCTGTGAAACCCATTCCGGAAATAGACATTCGTTGCATTTGAATATTGGCTATCCATAAATGTTCCCAAGTGGCTACATTATCACCGGTCCAAGAAGACGTGTATCGCTGTGCACCAGAATAAGCAGAACGAGTAATAATAAAGGGTCTTTTGGGGTAGGCAAATCGTTTGACACCTTCATAAGTTGCTCTCGCCATTTGAGTTCCATAAATATTGTGAGCTTTTCTATGACTACAAGGATTTCCGTCATAATCATGGCGAACATCATACGGAAAGGTTTTCCCCGGCACATCCATTACTGCGGGCTCGTTCATGTCGTTCCAAACGCCTTTTACTCCAATTTCTGAAATCAATTCTTTGAATAAACCTGCCCACCATTCTCTCACTTCTGGATTGGTATAATCGGGAAAATTACATTCACCTGGCCATACTTTTCCTTTCATATAAGGTCCATCGGCACGTTTACAGAAATAATCTTTTTCTAATGCTTCTTTATAAACGGAATAATCTTTGTCTATTTTTATTCCTGGATCAATGATAACAACCGTTTTAAAACCCTCTTTGGCCAACTCGGCAACCATTCTTTTGGGTTCAGGGAAATACTCTTTGCTCCAAGTGAAACATCGAAATCCTTCCATATAATCGATATCTAAATAAATGGCATCACAAGGAATTTTTAGTTCTCTAAAAGTGGCTGCCACTTCTTTTACTTTGCTTTCGGGATAATAACTCCATTTGCATTGATGGTATCCTAATGCCCACATGGGTGGCATTTCGGGTTTGCCCGTTAAATGAGTATAAGCACTAACAACATCGCTCATTTTTGGGCCATAAATAAAGTAATAATTCATTTCACCACCTTCTGCCCAAAAACTGGTTACGTTTCGTCGTTCATGACAAAAGTCAAAATAAGTTCTAAAGGTATTATCGAAGAAAACGCCATAAGCTTTGTTATGATGCAAACCAATATAAAAAGGAACTACTTTGTATAATGGCTCTTGGTCTTTCTGAAAAGCATATTGATCGGTTGCCCAATTTTCTAATCGTTTCCCCTTCAAATTTAAATGAGTGGCTTTGTCTCCCAATCCGTAAAAACTTTCACCGTCTTTTGAATGCTTACTCATCTTTACAATATTGCCGCCATGTTCGTAGCTTTCTTCCCAATGAAAACCAATTTCATCTTCCAAAATCGCAAATCCATCAATATCATGAATGGAAACCTTTGCATCTTTTTTAGTAACCTTGCAATATACTTTACTGGTTTTGATTAAATAATGAGTGCTTTCTTCAAACACTTCTAATTGATTATATCCATGCGATTGTGTTTTATCAATAGCATAGGAAAAGTCATTGCTGAAATATCCTTTGGTAGTATAGCGAAACCGAATTAAACTATCACGTAAAATCGTGATTTTTAAAATCATGTTGTTATCCGTGTTAAAAAAAATGCTGTCAACCTCTTGATGAAATGATATTATATTGGAAGGAAATTGATCTCCTTTATGTTCAAGTTCTTGATTGGTAATCATATTGATTTTTTAATGTAGTGTTGCCAAATTTACAAAGATGAAATCTAAAACAAGGCAACTTATTAGAGTAGTTTTTAACTACAACGTTTGCGGATTTTAATAAAACATTTTATTTTTTAAACCATTAAGAAATTAAGTTAATTAAGTGTTTCCTATTATGGTATTTTCTTAATGGAACTTAATTTCTTAATGGTTTGAGAAGTATTGTTAGTAGCTAAAGTTTAACTTAATTTATATACTGTAACTCCCAATGGTGGTAAGACCAATTCAGCAGAGTATTCTCTATAATTCCAAGCTGTTTTATCTATTTTAATTGGTTTAGTCATTACTACGCCACTCCCACCATATTCAGGACTATCTGAATTGAAAATTTGAGTTAGCTTTCCTTTATTTGGTATACCAATTCTATAATTTTCTCTCACAACAGGGGTAAAATTGGCAACGATAATCAAATCGTCTTTTGAGTATAACCCTTTTCGAATGTAACTCAAAACAGCATTGTCAGCATCGGAATAATTGATCCATTCAAAACCATCTACATGAAATTGTTTTTCATACAACGCTGGGTTATTTTTATACAACGCATTTAAATCGGTGATGCATTTTTTAATGCCATCATGATAACCATATTGCAACAAATGCCAATCGAGACTGCCTTCAAAATTCCATTCGCTGCTTTGCCCAAACTCGGCACCCATAAATAATAAATTGGTTCCGGGATGCGTAAACATATAGCCATATAACAAACGTAGGTTTGCAAATTTTTGCCATTCATCACCTGGCATTCTGCCAAGAATAGATTTTTTGCCATAAACTACTTCATCATGTGACAACGGTAACATAAAGTTCTCTGTAAAAGCATACGTCATCGAAAAGGTCAAATCATTTTGATGAAAGCGACGGTAGATTGGTTCTTTTTTAAAATATTGAAGTGTATCGTGCATCCAGCCCATCATCCATTTCATTCCGAAACCCAAACCACCAATAAATGTTGGTCTCGACACCATTGGAAAACTAGTGCTTTCCTCTGCAATGGTTTGAGTATCGGGGAAGTTGCTATATACAGCTTCGTTGAAATCTTTTAGGAAACTGATGGTATCCAAGTTTTCTCGTCCTCCATAAATATTGGGTTCCCATTCGCCATCTTTTCTGGAATAATCGAGATAGAGCATGGAAGCCACTGCATCTACACGCAAACCATCCACGTGGTATTGGCTCAGCCAAAAAATAGCATTGCTAATTAGGAACGAACGCACTTCATTTCTGCCATAATTAAAGACTAAACTCTTCCAATCGGGGTGGAAACCTTTTCTTCTATCGGGATGTTCATAAAGATTTGAACCATCAAAAAAGCCCAATCCGTGTGCATCTTCTGGGAAATGAGACGGTACCCAATCAAAGATGACACCAATACCCGCTTTATGTAATTTATCGACCAAAACCATGAAATCTTGTGGTTTTCCAAAACGAGAGGTAGGTGCAAAATAACCCACCAACTGATAGCCCCAAGAAGGATCATAAGGATATTCCATTATTGGCATGAATTCGACGTGTGTAAAGCCCGTTTCTTTGACGTAGCTCACCAATTGGTCTGCCAGTTCCAGATAGGTCAAGAACTTCCCTTCCTTGTTTCTTCTCCAAGAGCCAAGATGAACTTCATACACCGAAAAAGGTTTGTCTAAACCATTATTCTCTTTGCGGGTGTCCATCCATTTTTTGTCTTTCCATTTATAATCCAAATCCCAAATGATGGAAGCCGTCTGTGGCGGATGTTCGCAATACAGCGCAAATGGATCAGCTTTTTCGGTAATGATTCCGTTATTATTCGACTGTATTTTATATTTATAAGTAGTGCCTTTATCCACACCAGGAATAAAACCTTCCCAAATGCCCGAACGGTCCCAACGAACATTCAATTGATGTTCCCCTTGAATCCAATAATTGAAATCGCCCACAACGGAAACCGAACGTGCGGAAGGTGCCCAAACGGCAAAGTAAACACCTTTCACACCGTTGACTTCAATAGGATGTGCTCCCATTTTTTCGTATAATCTGAAATGCTTTCCTGCTTTGAATAAATCGATGTCGAAATCGCTGAAGAGGGAATGTACTTGTACTTGGTTCATGGTTTTTGGTTTATCCTCACCTCCAACCCCTCTCCAAAGGATAGTGGAGCTGAGAAGCGAGTGTTTATTACTATGTTTTTTTTTCTACCCTAACAAGGTTTTGAAATTAGTTATTTGTTTTATTTTAATTCATTTACCTAAATTGTATTCCCTCAACTTTAGTCTATACATAGCGAAGCCGAAGTACTCGGGATGACAGAATGTATAAATGACTACTTTTTTCTATTCAATTCAAACTCTTTTTAGCCCCGATTGCAGCGGTCTCGTCTTTTAGGACGAGACGCGGAAAGCGGGAATAGGGTTTATTATAATAACCGAGCCATCCGCTCCTGACTTCAACAAGCTCAGTCTGACATTAATACTTCATTATACTCTGAATCCCTCTAAGCGGTATCACCGCCCAGCGTGGTCGTGAGTTCAACTCATAACCCAGCTCATAAACCGCTTTTTCTACTAAGCAATATTTCAATAGAAACTCAATTTCTTGGTTATATCCAATATTTAAATTTCCTCCTTGGGCTTTCTCTACATACGTTTCTAAAAAAGCGCCTACAAAATAATTGAACAAAATTTCGGCTGCCTTAAACAAGTGCTCTTGGTCAAACGGATACTTGTCTTTGTTGTTGAAAATAGTAGCATAAATGGCGTAGTGAAAGGAACGAAATAGCCCCGCAACGTCTTTCAATGGCGGTTGCTTTACTTTTCTGTCGCGGATGGTGCTTTCGGGCTCGCCTTCGAAATCTAAGATATAAAAATCATCGCCACTCACCAAGACTTGACCCAAATGATAATCGCCGTGAATGCGGATGCGCTCACTTTTCATCTTGGTCCAGTCGAAATCGACAAAATGCTTACGGACTAGTTTCTTGTTTTCCATGAATTGATGGGCTAACTCGAGCGCCAAACCATCCAGTTTATGCAAACTATTTTCTATAATATTCAATCGGTTTTGAAACTGATACAACATTCGGTTTTTGAGCCAAACGGTATAATCGCCGTTATAAGTCGTAGGAGTGAATGCCGTGTCGTGTATGTCACCGCCAAGTGCAATATGCATTTCAGCAGTACGTTTGGCCAATGTTTGCAAACGCAGAAACAAACTCAACCCAACCCAATCAATAATTTCGGGTGGAATTTCATTAATCTTTACTCGTTTAAACAAAGGAATATCGGGCAGAGTGTCAATCTTGATTTTCTTTTGCTTCAAATTGCCAAATACACCATCTATTTCATGTAACATAAATTGCCAAGCATCACCTTGATTGGGCACCAATTCTTGCATCAATCCCAGTGTAATATTCCCTTCGGGCAGTGCCAAATTAATGCTTCCCATATACGCTGGCGAACTTTTGAAATGCATGGTTTCCGTCAAGAAACGACTGATTTCATAGTCAGGATTGGTACTCACATAAATGCGACGGAAAATTTTCAAAACAAAGGCATCATTATAAATAATGGAAGTATTGCTTTGCTCCAATCCCATGAAGCGTGAAGATTTGTACTCCATAACTTCAAACTTGGTTCCTTTATGAAAAACCAATTTCAACTCCGGATTTTCTTTGGCTTGAACAATATTATCGAATAACAATTTTCTGAAATCTTCTTGGTGTAAAGCATCGACCAAAAAACCTTTGGCATTGCCCATTTGTACTGGAGCAATAATAGTATTGGTATCTAACTCCTCTTCTGCCATAAAAGCCAATGGCATGAAATAATGCTGATAAAATGCTTCTTTGAAATTCACTTCCAGCAATACACCATAATACGTGTTTTTCTTGGAAGTTATTTTAAAATGATCGACTACTTCTATATACTTTAGCGTACTGGCTTTACCACCATACCAACGTTTGTTGATGATATAGTTTTCTAAAATATCAGAAGAAAATATCTTGATAAACTCTTCACCTTCAAAAGCATGTTTCCAATCGGTTTTAAAAACGAATGTGTTTTGAAATTCATCTTCGTTAATTTTATTTTCCATTATTTTATAATTTTAAATAAATGAAATGGCAGGGAAGGATGTAGTTCTACAAAATTCCATTCTTTATCCCAAGTATAACTGTTTCCAGTAATCAATTCAATCACTTTAATGGGTTGACCAGGTTGAATTCCTAAAGCTTTCAAAGGTAATTGTACCCAAGCTTGTTTTGGATAATAAGGATCGATATTACAAATCATCAAGGTTTCGTCTAAACGTTCATCATCATATTTGTAATAGGCAATAACTTGGTCGCTATCAGTCGCACAAAATTGTATGTTATTGGTTTGTTGCAACGATGGATGTTCATGACGAATTTTATTCAGTCGGGTAATTACGGTAATCAATTTATTTTGTATCGACCAATCCCAATTGAAGAATTCATATTTTTCTGAATTATGATATTCTTCTTTTCCAGGCAGAGCTTCCGAAATCATATATTCATAAACGGGTCCATATATACCAATACTCGAACTCAAAGTTGCAGCTAAAAAGTACTTATGAAGGTAAACGCTTTCCATCCCGCTTTGCAAGGCATAGGGCAAAATGTCTGGAGTATTTGGCCAAAAGTTAGGTCTATAAAAATCACGTTGATCTGATTTAGTCAACTCTTCAACATATTCTATCAACTCTGCTTTGGTATTCCGCCAAGTAAAATAGGTATAGGATTGAGAAAAACCTTGTTTAGCCAATTCATGCATGATTTTAGGTCGGGTAAAAGCTTCTGCCAAAAACAACACATCGGGATGCTTTTTCTTTACTTCGGCAATTAGCCAACCCCAAAAATAAAAGGGTTTCGTATGAGGATTATCCACTCTAAATACTTTAACATCGCATTCTTCGACCCAAAATAAAGCAACATCAAGTAATTCTTTCCAAAGGTTTTTCCAATCGTCACTTTCAAAATAAATCGGTTGAATATCTTGGTATTTTTTAGGTGGATTTTCGGCATATTGTACGGTTCCATCCGGTCGCCATTTAAACCATTGTGGAAAATCTTTTACATAAGGATGATCGGGTGCAGCTTGCAAAGCATAATCCATCGCAACTTCTATCTTTAATTTTTTAGCAGCTTTAACCAGTGATTTGAAATCTTCAATACTTCCCAATTCAGGATGGGTAGACTTATGCCCACCGTGTTTTGAACCAATTCCCCATGGTGACCCCACATCGCCAGGTTGTGCATTGGTAGCATTATTTTTTCCTTTACGGTTTACTTCTCCTATTGGATGTATGGGTGGAAAATACAAAGTATCAAATCCCATGGCAGCTACTCTTGGCAGTAATTTTTCACAGTCTTTAAATGTGCCATGTTTCCCTTTTTCTTGCGAAGCCGAACGTGGAAAAAACTCATACCAAGTACTGAATAATGCTTTTTTTCTATCAACATACACTTTCAATTCCGCCGAAGTATTGGCTAAAGTTCGAGTTGGATAGTGTTTAAAAATATGATGCAATTGTGGAGATAAAGCTATTTTTATAGCTTTGTCGTATAACTTTTCATCTTGAAAAGCTTTAATTGCAGCGGTTAAAAAAACTTTTTCGTCCTTATCAACTTGCTTCAAAATCGCTTGACAGTATTCGGCACCTTCCAAAAGTTCTGATTTCACATATTGATTATCTTGTATTTTTCGTTCGGTTCCGTGTTGCCAATTCAAAGCATAATCCACCCAACCTTCAATGAAATAAGAATAATAACCTTGTTGCTCAACAGTAAATTCAGCAATCCATTCATCGTTGCCTAAAGATTGTAACCGCACTTCTTGCCATTTTTTTGCCGACTCATGTTTATATTTTACACAACACGCAATTACATCATGACCATCACCAAAAACATTTGCAGTGACAACAACTGTTTGACCAACAATTCGCTTAATAAAAAAAGCACCACCATCTAATTGTGGTCTAACATTTTCAATAATTATTCGGGTTTGATTTTGCATTTTGACTTATATTTATGATGTTGAAATTTAAAAAAAAATAATTTAACTTTCTGCTAGAAATAAAAATTATTGAAATGACAAAAAAATCTCAATTAAACACTCAATCATTGCAAATTCCGAAACTAATTCTCTTATCTGCTAAATTATTAGAGGCAATCTCTCCAAAATTAGCAACTATTTTCGCTGCCAAATTATTCACGACCCCAATAAAACATAAAATTCCAAAGCGAGAAGTATCTATGGATGTCAAAAGCGATAAAGAAAAAATTTGGATACCAAGTATAAAAAAAGAAATTCAAGTATATCATTATGGCAAAGCCGAAAAGAAAATACTATTAGTGCATGGCTGGTCTGGTCGTGGCACGCAATTAGTAAAAATAGCCGATGAATTATTGGAAATGGGTTTTAAAATAGTAAGTTTTGATGCACCAGCTCACGGCAAATCAAAAGGAAGCAGAAGTTTAATGCCTGAATTCATCGCTTCCATTCTTGAACTTGAAAAACAATTTGGGTCTTTCGAATTTGCCATTGGCCATTCACTTGGTGGCATGTCAATTTTAAATGCAGTAAAACAAAAACTAAACGTTAAAAAAGCAGTCATTATAGGAAGTGGTGATAGTATTCAAGATATTATTGAAGACTTCATAAATAAACTCCAACTAAAACCTAAGATTGCTATTATGCTAAAAAACCATTTTGAAAAAAAATATGGAGAATCTATGGAAAACTATTCTAGTCATATCGCTGCAAAAGAAGTAAAAATTCCAATACTAATCATACACGACAAAAACGATGATGATGTTTCTGTTAAAGCTGCTTATAACATTCAAAAGCACTCACCAAATAGCGAACTACTAATCAGCGAAGGATTGGGACATCGAAAGATATTAGGCGAAACAAAGGTAATCGAAAAGATAAAAGAATTCATTTCAAGTTAAATGCAAACATGATTTACAAAAAATTAGCACCCAATATTTATGACTGTTCTTCTTGTCCCACGCGCTGTGATGGAATTTCAAAGGGTATCTATGATTTCGAAAAAGATGTAAGTTTTTCAGAAACCATTGAAGACAAAATAATCCGTGAAATAAACTATACACACCCAAATCTATTTGCCTTCAAAACCAAAAGAGAAGGTTATCCCGACATCGAAATCATATCAAAAATCAGTGTCGACAAACCTATTGCCTATATCGAAATAAAAGTTCAATCCAGAACTTTTATGTCAATTGAAAAATTACTACCTAATAGTAATCTTAAACCCTCCGAAACTTTAGCACTAAATCTTAGCGATTTAGAACGCTATTTTAAAGTTCATCAAAACGAAAAAACACCAACATTCATACTTTGGTGTTTAAAAAATAGAAAATGCATCAATATTGAAAACACCGATTTATACTTTCATCAAAATATCATAGAATTAGAAAAAATAAGACTAAATGACGTTACAAATTCTAGAAAATTTAAAAGAGCTACTGGCTTTGGAGATGTAGTTGACGGTTTTCACAAAGGTGTTTTAGTCAATTATCATTTTAGCATTAATGAATTAATAAAAGGGGTACCAATATTAAATTCCGACCACTAATTCAATAAATCATAAACCTGTTGCTATAAAAAAGCCCAACGCATAATGTTGAGCTTTAAGTTGATTACTCTCAGAAGTTACTCCTTCAAAAACTTCCCAGTAGCACTGCCTTTATCACTCGTTATTCTAACAAAATAACTGCTACTTTCTAATCCCGAAAATTCGATAATAAAAACCATTTTCTTGCCAAAACCACGCGATTTTCTCTCTCGATAACCATTGGCATAGGTGTCAGGATTTTCTTGTTGATGATGATAGCGTTCGCTTTTTTTATAAAAGCGTTCAAAGTCATTTGCATTAATAAATTAG
>JADBYA010000031.1 GCA_020403245.1 Flavobacterium sp.
ATGCTATGATTGGAAATCACGCCACGTTTGATGGTGGTTTCAAAAGCATCAGCATCGGAGACTATTCCGTTTTAGAATAATTCCTAACAGGTTTTTTTAACCTGTTAGGTTTAGTAAAGTATTATGAGAAAATTAGCTTTTTATCAATTCATTTTCGGAATATTTTTTATTCCCAACATTCTTTTGGCTCAAACCGAACCCGAAGATGTTGCTGCGGTTTCTAGTGAGTTTCAAGACAATTATTATGAGTCGCTAAAGCAAAAAGGAATAGAAAATTATGATAAAGCTATTATTGCTTTGGAAAAATGTTTAGCATTGGAACCTAATAATCCAGTGGTGTTTTTTGAATTAGGCAAAAACTATTTGGCACAAAAAAAGTACAAAGACGCTTATGATAATTTTGAAAAAGTAACCAACATCGATCCTCAAAATCGTTGGGCTTGGGTTGGAATGTATGACGTTTGTTATGACACACAAGATTACAATCAAGCCATAATTTTGGTGCAAAAACTAGTTGAATTCAAAAGCGAATATAAAGAAGATTTGGTTTCGTTGTACATGAAAACTGCGCAGTTTGATAAAGCTTTACAATTGATAAACGAGTTGAATGAAACCGTTGGAAAATCAGAAAAAAGAGAATTATACAAAGCCGATATTCTAAAAGATGCTAAATACCAAAGTGCTGAAAAAGTGGATTTACTAAACAAAATCAAAAAAAATCCAAAAGACGAATCTAATTATATTTCGCTGATTTATATGTATTCACAAAGTAATCAGGAAGAGAAAGCATTGGAAATTGCTCAAAAATTAGAAAAAGAAATTCCAACTTCAGATTGGGCACAAGTTAGTTTATTTAAATTTCACTTAAATAATAACGATGGCGAAAAAGCGGTAAAAGCAATGAATATTGTATTACCAAGCAACAAAATCGATTCAAGAATCAAACACCGAATTTTGAACGAATTCTTGATTTTTACAAAAAATAATCCGCAGCATGAACCCGATTTGGACAACGCAATAGGTTATTTTAGCAATGATAAAGACGTAAAAGTTTCCAAAGAAATTGCCAAATTCTATTATTCAAAAAAAGAATGGAACAAAGCCCAAAAATATCTCGAAATGCATTTAAAAAGTTCAATCGAAGACATTGAAAGTCAGTTGCTTTTGTTACAAGCAAATGTAGAATTATTGCAGTTTGATAAAGTTTCCAAGCGCGCAGACGAAATTATACAATTGTACCCAAATCAACCCGAATTCTACTATTATGCTGGTTTGGGAAACAATCAGTTGGGTAATTTCAAAAAAGCCAAAGAATTTCTTGAAACAGGAGTAGATTTTATTATTGATGATACTTCATTGGAAATTAATTTTTATGTGCAACTTGGCGAAGCATTCAACGGTTTGGGCGACATGAAAAAGAAAGAACAATATTTCTCCAAAGCAGATGCTTTAATCAAAAAACAAAAAAGATAATGATAAAAAAAATTGCGCCAATTCTTGTGTTTCTTTTTTTGGTTTCCTGTAAATCAAAAGCAGTACTTTCCGAAGGAAAAGCAGACGACGTTTTAAGTGCCAATAAAGTAATTGAAAATCATTATAACAATAAATTAGACTTTAAAACGTTATACATAAAAGCGTCGGCTAGATATGAAGACGATAAGCAAAAGCAAAATGTTTCGGCGGATATTCGAATTAAAAAGGACGAAAAAATATTAGTAAGCATTCGTTTTCTAGGAATAACAATGGCAAAAGCCTTGATTACACCTGAAGAAGTAAAATATTACGAAGTAATTAACGGAACTTATTTTGAAGTAAATTATTAATCGTTAAGTCAATGGCTTGGAACCGAATTGGATTTTCAAAAAGTGCAAAACATGCTTCTTGGAAAGCCGATGGACAATCTAGAAAACGGAAATTATAAGGAAGAAATAGCCAATAATTTATACCGATTGTTTGCTAAAGATAGCAACATCGAAAAAGCATTTTCATTTGAATCAGAACGATTTTTATTGAAAAAACAAGAGATTAGCCAATTCGATAAAAACAGAATGGTAACCGTTAGTTATCCTAATTTTCAAAATGTTGCAGCGTTAATTTTGCCATCAAATATGTCGATTTCGGCCAATCAAGGAAACAAAAAAACAAATATTGATATCGAATATAAATCAATAGCTGTAGACGAAAGTTTTAATTTCCCTTACAGTGTTCCAGAAGGTTATGAAAGAATTTTTATTAAATAAAATACACCGTTTTACTATGTCTAAATACGTTTTAGGTTTGCTTTTTTTATGTTTTGCTTCACCAATGTGGAGTCAACTTACGCAAGAACAATTGGAAGAACGAAAGCTAAAAATTCAGCAAGAAATTCAGGAAAAACAAGAACTTTTAAAATCAGTTAAGAGCAAAGAAAAATCAGTAGTTAGTCAGTTGTTAATTCAAAAGGAAAAAATTGGATTGAAAGAAAAACTTATTCGAACAACCGAAAAGCAAACCAAATTGCTAAGCGATGATATTTATACCAATCAACTAAAAATCAATCAGTTAAATAGAGATTTGGTTGAACTTAGAGAAGATTATGCCGAGATGATTCGCAAGTCGTATAAAAGCCGTTCTGAGCAAAGTCGTGCTATGTTTTTATTGTCTTCAGAAAACTTTTTGCAAGCCTACAAACGTGCGCAATACATGAAACAATATGCCAGTTATAGAAAAATGCAAGGCGATGAAATCAAACAAAAATCATCGCAATTAATTGCCTACAACGAAAAAATTGGTGCTCAAAAACAAGAAAAAGAAAAGCTAATTGTTGAAAACGAAAAGGAAAAAGAAGAGCTTGAAAAAG
>JADBYA010000032.1 GCA_020403245.1 Flavobacterium sp.
ACGAGGTACGAAGTACGAAGTTGGGAGATGATAGACTGGAGTATTAAGTATTAAGTATTAAGTATTAAGTATTAAGTATTAAGTATTAAGTATTAAGTATTAAGACTTCCAATATTTTGTTTTTTTATTGTATTAAGATTGGAGTATTAAGTATTAAGAACTTTTACTAGCAATTATATCTTGATACTAAATACTCTAGTCTTACTTTAAGTTTTTAATGTTTTTTGTAAAGAGAAATTCATATTTGAGACTTCTACTAATTGAATTATTATTGATTGTATTATTTCTTCCTTGATAAGATTTAGTCTTTTAGCTAAAATTAATTGAGTGATTAATTCAAATGTTGATCCATTAGCTATTCCTAAAAATTGAATAAACTCTGTGTTATGATTTCTTCCTGAACCTTCAGCTATGTTTGAGGGAATAGACACAGCACATTTTTTTATTTGATGAATTAAATTGAATTTTTCATCATTAGGTAAAAGCAGTGAAACTTCATAAACTTCAACGGCTATATCCATTGCTTTCTGCCAAATTTTTAATTTTTCAAAGTTGTGCATATTCTGTGTTGTATTAAGATTAGAGTATAAAGTATTAAGACTACTAATCATGTTTAATTATTTAATAATTTTATACTTTAAAAACCCTTATCATCAGTCTTAATACTTAATACTTCTGTCTTAATACTAATTTCTCAACGGTTTCCCCTTAGTTAACATAAACTGAATTCTTTCCAACGTTTTTCTTTCGGTGCATAAACTCAAAAATGCTTCCCGTTCGATATCCAATAAATACTGCTCGCTTACTAGTGTTGATTCTGATAAATCGCCACCTGCCATCACATAAGCGAGTTTGTTGGCAATTTTTAAATCGTGTTCCGAGATGTATTTTCCAGCCACCATCTGATTGGTTCCAACCAAGAACATTCCCAATGCTTGTTTTCCTAGTACTTTCACATCTTTACGCTGAATAGGTTGTGTATATCCCTGTTCTGCCATTTGTAAAGCGATTTGTTTGGCTACGGCAATTTGACGGTCTTTGTTTACGACTACTATGTCTTTGCCTTTTTGCAAAACTCCTGTATCAAATGCTTCATACGCCGATGTGGAGACTTTTGCCATAGCAATGGCTAAGAAGTATTCTTGCAGTACATTCAATTCGACGTCATTTTTATGAAACAAATCGGAAGCACGTAATGCCATTTCTTTGGAACCACCGCCACCGGGGATTACACCCACACCAAATTCAACCAATCCGATATAACTTTCCGCTGCGGCAACTACTCTGTCGGCATGCATGGTCATTTCGCAACCGCCACCTAATGTCATTCCGTGAGGAGCTACAATAACTGGTATAGAAGAGTAGCGAACACGCATCATCGTATCTTGAAAATATTTGATTGCCATGTTTAACTCTTCGTATTCTTGTTCGACCGCCATCATAAAAATCATTCCGATATTGGCACCGACAGTAAAATTGGCTGCTTGGTTTCCGATAACCAATCCGTTGTATTCTTTTTCCGCCAAATCAATTCCTTTATTGATGGCAGCTAAAACATCGCCACCAATGGTATTCATTTTACTTTGAAATTCTATGTTTAAAATTCCATCGCCAATATCAGTAATTACCGCACCGCTATTGCTCCATACTTTTTTGCTTTCACGAATATTGTTTAGAATGATAAAACTATCTTGTCCAGGAACTTTGGTTTTTGATTTTGTTGGAATATCGTAAAAGTAAGTAGCCCCTTCTTTAATGGAATAAAAACTGGAGTTTCCAGAAGCTAACATATCGGTAACCCAAGCTGCTGGTTGATATCCTTCAGCTTGCATTAGGGCAATACCTTTTTCTACACCAATGGCATCCCAAATTTCAAACGGACCATTTTCCCAACCGAACCCTGCTTTCATGGCATCATCTATTTTATAGAATTCGTCGGTTATTTCAGGTACACGATTGGAGCAATAGGCAAACATGGCTGTGAAGTTTTTTCTATAAAATTCGCCTGCTTTGTCTTTTCCTTTTACGAGAACTGTAAAACGATCAATCGGTTTTTCAATGGTTTTTGTTAATTCTAAGGTGGCAAACGACGCTTTTTTAGCGGCTCTATATTCTAATGTGTCTAAATCTAAGGAAAGGATTTCTTTGCCTTCTTTTTTATAAAAACCTTGTCCGGTTTTGCTACCCAGCCATTTGTTTCCCATCATTTTAGTGATGAAATCGGGAAGTTTGAAAAGTTCGTGCGCTTCGTCGTTTGGACAATTGTCATAAATTCCGTTGGCCACATGCACTAAAGTATCTAGACCAACTACATCAACCGTTCTAAACGTAGCCGATTTTGGTCGGCCAATAACTGGTCCTGTAAGCTTATCGACTTCTTCAATCGTTAATCCCATAGCTGACACCAAATGGAATAGACTTTGGATGCCGAAAATCCCAATACGGTTTCCAATAAAAGCGGGTGTGTCTTTGGCAATAACCGAAGTTTTACCTAAATATTTTGAACCATAATTAAACAAGAAATCCAATACTTCAGGTGAAGTTTTTGGTCCAGGAATAATTTCAAATAATTTCAAATAACGAGCCGGATTGAAGAAATGCGTTCCACAAAAATGGGCTTGAAAATCGTCACTTCGTCCTTCACTCATAAAATGAATTGGAATTCCAGAAGTATTTGAGGTAACTAATGTTCCGGGCTTGCGGAATTTGTCGATTTGTTCAAATACCAATTTTTTGATATCCAAACGTTCCACAACTACTTCGATTATCCAATCGTAATGGCCAATTTTAGCCATATCGTCAGTAGTGTTTCCTGTAATAATTCGGGAAGCAAACTTTTGGCTGTATATAGGCGATGGGTTTGATTTTAAAGCATTGGCTAAATGTTCGTTCACCAAGCGGTTGCGAACGACTTTACTTTCTAAAGTCAATCCTTTTTTTTCTTCAGCTTCCGTTACTGCATTTGGAATAATGTCCAGAAGCAGCACTTCTAAACCAATGTTGGCAAAATGACAAGCAATTCCAGAACCCATAATTCCTGAACCTACTACTGCCACTTTTTTGATTGTTCGTTTCATGTTTTTTATTTTAGAGAATAGAGAATAGAGAATAGAAAATAGACTTTTCCCTTTTCCAATTAAACTTCTATATTCTATATTCTACATTCTATATTCTATATTCTATATTCTATATTCTATCTTAAAATATCTTCTTCTCACTAATCAATTCATTTATGATATCTGAAACTTCTATAAAATTCTGAAGCTTTTCTTCGGATATGTTCTTTCGGATGGTGTCATTAAATTTTAGAACTGTTTCTTTAGACTGTGATCTCATTTCTTTACCAAAATCTGTTAGATAAATTAAGACACCTCTACCGTCATCTGGATTTTTCTTTCGAATGATTAATCCTTTTTCCTCTAATGTTTTTAATGTTCGTGTTAAACTGGTAGCTTCCATTCCCATGCGAGAAGAAATGGCTGTTGATGGCGTTCCGTCTTCTTTATCGATACTAAGTAAGGCAAAACCAATGGCCATCGACCCATCAAATTTGGATGCTTCTTCATTATACATTCGGGCAACGGCTTGCCAGGTAGCTCGCAATATATAATCTATGGTTTTATCTTTCATACAAAATTTTGCTAAAACGATTACATTTCGATTTCAAAGGTATAAAAAAATATTATGCGCGCATACTAAATTTTTATTTTTTTTATTGATAAATTGTTTAATATTTGGATTTTATAAAATTACACAACTTAAGAATTGATATTCACGTATTTATAGATACACAATTACCGCTATAAGTTATATAATTCACACTTTTTTAAATAAAAAAATCGCCCTAGATTTTCAACTAAGGCGATTTTTAAAAAGTATGTAATTTATGCTCTTATTTCATTTTGCCGTTTACAAAAGCCACTGCTAAACCAATGATTGCACCAATTACTATGTTAATTACAATATCAGTAATCATGTTTTGCACGTTTAAGGCTTTATTTGAAAAAATATAGAAATTCATTGATAAACCATTAAATAAACCGATAACGGCACCGGCATACAACCCTGTCATAGGATTTGAAATACCTGCCCACTTGTTAAAAATATAAGAAATTAAAAAACCAAAAGTGAAGCATCCTAAAGCGATGAACTCCAATTTTGTTTGTGCCGACTCGGGATAGATGTTTGGAAAAAGTTTGGCATAAAATACCCAACCCAAAAGAAAATTAACGATACCTCCAACGATACCTCCTGCAATAAAGTTTTTTGCATTCATAATTAATAGTTTTATTGGTTAATCTAATAAAAGTATTAAAAAAGTAAGAATGTATTAATTTAACAATTGTTTAATTGTTAACTAATAAAAATTGTAGATTGTTAATAAAGCTATAGAGAAATTATTAGCTTTTATCTTTTGAAAAGCTACCGTTATCAACGTCTTTTAGAAACTGAATTACACCCGGAAAATAATGTTCTTGATCATCATATTGCGAGCAATGACTTCCGTTGGGACAGAATAAAAAACGTCCGTTTTGTACTTCTTTAGATATCCATTCCATGTGTTTTGGATCCATAGTGTCATATTTTGAACCAATGACTAAGGTTGGAATAGTAAGTGTTTTTAATTTAGAAGTGATGTCCCAATTTTTTAATGTCGCGTCTCCAGTAATGCCAAACTCACTCGGACCTTGCATATATACGTACACATTTGGGTTTAAATGTTTAAAAGCTCTATTGATGGACTCCGGCCATTTGTTGACTGGCATTCGCAAAATATGTTCGGTGTAGTAATAGTTCAACAACAACTCCATATATTTTGGGTTGGAGTAGTCTTTATTTTTTTCAAATTCTTTGATTTGTGTGAATACTTTTGGATCAAGTTGCGGACCTAGGACCTCTTCGGCATACTTATTATAAGCAGGAGCACTTGCCATCATATTAGAAATGATAAGCCCTTTCAGATTCTTCTGGTATTTTAAAGCATATTCCATTGCAAGGATTCCACCCCAAGATTGGCCTAATAAATAGAAATTGGTAGTATCAAGTTTCAATGCTTTTCTAACTTGCTCAACTTCTTCAACAAAACGTTCGGTAGTCCAAAGTCGGTTATCGTTAGGTTGGTCACTATAATACGAGCCTAACTGGTCGTAATAAATGTATTCGATACTTTCGTTAGGAAAAAAACCATCAAAGCACTCAAAAAACTCATGCGTTCCGCCCGGACCGCCATGAAGCAGTAGTACTTTAATTTTGGGATTATTTCCCACTCTTTTGGTCCAAACATTGAATTTGCCAATAGGAGTGGTGATGGGAATCATTTTGATTCCACCGGTAGCTTGGTCATCACTTTTGGAATAATCTAAATAATTGGCTTTTATAGAATCTGTGGGATTACTTTCTTTACAGCTAGAAAATAAAAATACTATTAACAGTGTGCTAAGCAATAATTTTATATTCATAATTCTAATGTTTTAGAAAGGTTAATTGTATTATTAATGGAATTTTTTGAAAAAAAATTTGGTTTGTATGTTGTAATTCCAACTTATAAGGAAACATTAAAGTTGTAAAAAATAAAATTAAGTCTGCTTTAAAAATATTAACTATAAATTTTATCAAACAAATCTTTATATTTTTCCATAATAGCTTTTCGTTTTAGTTTCATAGTAGGAGTGAGGTGACCACCATCAATTGACCAAACATCAGGAGTGAGTTCAATACGTTTTATTTGTTCCCAGTTTCCAAATTTTTTATTTACAGTTTCTACTTCTTTAAGTATTCGTTCTTTTACTTCATTATTGTTACAAATAGATTCATTTGTTTCCCCAATAGCAACATTATGTAGGGTTGCCCATTCTTTGACAAAAGCAAAATTGGGTTGAATAAAAGCGGCAGGCATTTTTTGACCTTCGCCAATAACCATAATTTGCTCAACAAATCGGGATTGTTTCATGGCATTTTCAATCAACTGTGGTGCTACATATTTTCCGCCCGAGGTTTTGAACATTTCCTTTTTACGGTCCGTAATTCTTAAGAAACCATCACTATCTATTTCTCCAATATCACCCGTGTGAAAGTAACCATCCACTATGGCTTCATTGGTTAGTTTTTCGTCTTTGTAATAGCCCATCATGACATTTGGACCTTTACAAAGAATTTCTCCATCGGCAGCAATTTTTATTTCGACATTGTCAATAATTCGTCCGGCTGTACCAATTCTAAAACCTTTATTTCGATAATCATTAACTGAAATTACGGGTGAGGTTTCTGTTAATCCATACCCTTCCATTACATATATTTCTGCAGCTGCAAAAATTCTGGACAAGCGTGGTTGCAAAGCGGCACTTCCATTCACTATGAGGTCTAATTTTCCGCCTAAACCTTCTTTCCATTTGCTAAAAATCAGTTTTCGTGCCAGTTTTAGTTCTAATTCATAAAAAAAACCATTGGCTTCATAAGGTTCATATTTTAAACCAACGTTTACAGCCCAAAAAAATAATTTTTTCTTAACACCTCTAAGATCTGATCCTTTGGCAATAATACGTTCGTAAACTTTTTCAATTAGACGCGGTACGCCTGTCATTACTGTAGGATGAACTTCTTTTATATTTTCACTAATTTTATCCAACGATTCGCCAAAATAGATAGAGCAACTGTAAAACTGATAAATATAGGATACCATTCGCTCATATATATGGCAAATAGGCAAGAAACTTAATGCAACACTTTTTCCCTCATGAAACGGAATTCTATTGGCGCTGTCTAGTACATTTGATACTATATTATTATGCGAAAGCATGACGCCTTTTGGCTGTCCAGTAGTGCCTGAAGTATATATAATAGTGGCTAAATCCATAGCGTCAATACTATTTTTTCGGTCTTCAACCACATCTTGATTGCTGTTGTCTTGTCCTAATTTTAATAATTCCTCCCAATTTTTACAACCTTCAATTTTATTAAAAGAATATACTTCTATTAGATTTGGAGTATTTTGTTTGATTAAATTGATTTTTTTCAAAACTTCTTCATCAGATACAAAACAATATTTTGCCTCGCTATGATTGAGAATGTAGGCATAATCTACTTCAGAAATAGTGGGATAAATGGGCACATTTTGGGCACCAATTTGTAAGACGCCAATATCCATAATATGCCATTCGGTTCTGTTATTGCTTGAAATTATGGCAATTTTATCATTTTTTTTAATGCCTAAACGCAATAAAGCTCTTGAAATGGCATTGGCCTTATCAAGGTAATCTTGAGTAGAAGTAGCAATCCATTTTCCATCATATTTTGTAACTAGACAATTGGAGATATTATTCTTTTCTAGTTGATAATAAGGAAAGTCAAAAAGTCGTGATATTTTTGTCATTTTGATTAAAATTTTATTGCAAATTAAATAATATTAATATCATTTACAATAAAATCCTTAGTTTTTGAAGATAATTTCAAATAATATATCAAAGTTTATTCATATTCAACACCAAAGTCTCAATAAACTTAGTAATTGGACCTTTGATCATCATCGACATCATGGGGTTAAATTCGCCTTCAAATTGTAATTGAACATCACTTGACGTTTCAGAATTACTTGTAATATTGGCGGTTAAAGTAAAAGGTAATTTATCACTTGCAGCAGCCAAATTTACTTTTAAATTAGGAACACCTTCTTTTAATCTCAATTTGATTTCGGGCATTCCTTTTAAACCAAAGTTAAAAATATCATCACCTAATACCTCGAACTTGGCAATATTCTCGGGCATTAGTTTTTCATAACTTTTCACATCCGATAAAGCGTTGTATAAATATTCAGCTGATTGTGCTACAGTAACTTTTGGGCTTTCTAGGTTCATTTTTTTATATTTTTTTGAAGAAGAAAGAAAATAGAGAATAGAAAATAGATTTTTGTCCCTACACTAAATTTCTATATTCTATATTCTATTTTCTATATTCTATTTTCTTATTTTACACATTCCACGTCGAAGGACTTTTACGCCATTCTTGTAAAGTGGAAAGTTCTTTTTCGGTGATATAATTTTTGGCAACAGCCAAGTGTAATAAATGCTCGTAATCGGCTAAAGTATGCAAATTGACTTTGGCTTTTTTAAAATTAGCTGTAGCAATATCGAAACCATAGGTAAAAATGGCAACCATACCTTTTACATTTGCGCCTGCCTCTTTTAATGCTTCAACAGCTAACAAACTACTGTTTCCGGTACTAATTAGATCTTCCACGACAACAACATTTTGACCTTTTTGTAGAAATCCTTCCACTTGGTTTTGTCTGCCGTGTTTTTTGGGTTCAGGACGAACGTAAACAAATGGCAAACCCAAATATTCGGCAACAAGCATTCCGATGCCAATTGCACCTGTGGCGACACCCGCAATTACGTCGGGTTTGCCAAATTCTTTTTCAATATGCTTTGAAAATTCCTCGCGGACAAAATTTCTTATTGCTGGAAAAGACAGTATTAATCGGTTGTCGCAGTAAATTGGAGAGTGCCAACCTGAAGCCCACGTAAAAGGATTTTTTGGATTCAATTTAATTGCATTTATTTGTAAAAGCAATTCGGCTGTTTTTTCGGCTGTGTCTTTATTAAAAATCATAGTACAAATGTATAAAGTTTTTGTCAACGACAAACCTCTTTTTTTAACAAACCAAATCGCCAAGGAAACCGATTTTCAGTTGTTTTTGTTGGAAAGTGTTGATATTGAGCAAGTCATCATCAAAATGTTTCAAAATAAAATTCAGAAAGCTTATTTGTATTATCCTGATGAAAAAGAAATTCTGAAAAAAGTAAAAGAAAAAATTCCCGTTTGCAAAGCTGGTGGTGGATTAGTGTACAATAAAAAAGGAGACGTTTTGTTTATTTTTAGAAACGGAAAATGGGATTTACCCAAAGGAGGAATTGAAAAAGGTGAAGAAATTGAAGATACAGCGAGACGCGAAGTAGAAGAAGAAACCGGGGTCAATAATTTAGTAATTAGTCACAAACTTCAAAAAACCTACCACGTTTTTAAACGCAACGGTAAATACAAACTAAAGATTACACATTGGTTTGAGATGAGAACCAACTTTGAAGGAATTCCTGTAGGACAAGCCAATGAAGGTATAGAAAAAGTAGCTTGGTTTACTCCTGAACAAGTAAAGGAAGCACTTAAAAACTCTTATGAAAATATCAAATTGTTATTTGAAGAGGAAAAACTGCTGAAATAAGTTTTTAGGAGTCAGTTATTAGTTAACAATGTTTTTAAATATAACTTCTATCAATTTAAACGATTGATTTGCTTGCCTCTATACTATTAAATATTTAACAATAGGACTAATCCGTTTTAAATTGCTTCATTTCCTCCAAAGGTTCTATTCCATTATAGTCTTTCCAAATTTTAGGATCATATGATTTTATTTTTATAAAATTAAAATCGTCTTCGGTTATTTTTTGGATAGTAGCTTCTGAAGTTTCCGTACGATTCATGTTAAGGTATTCCTTTTTTTCAATTGAATTTCCTTCTACTTTTAAGTCAAATGCAACAACATCTTTATCTTCATCGGTTAATTCAATAAATTTTAAGGGTCGGTTTACATAGATGTATTGTCCGCTTTCGTGTGAAGCGTAATGTAAATAATAACCATTTCCGACATGACTATTTTTGTAGGTAACAGTGCCATTACTAACATTTTCAAAAGTTTTAATTCCGAGTAAGAGTTTCAAATTAACACCGCTCACTTTTTTACCATCTTCTAATTTATAATCAACTCTAATTACGGCAAAATCAGTTTCTGAGATGTATAATTTTCCTTTGTATTTTGCTCTGCTCTTTTTGGGTTTAAAACTTAAAACGTAAACAAATTCATTTTCATTGGTATAGGTTGCACCTTCAAAAATGTAGTTGTATGTCTCTGGCTCATGGATAAAGTCAAACTTTGTACTATTTGTTATGTTATTTTCGATTAGAAATGACGAGAGATTGTCTTTAGTTGCGGTTAACTGATTTGACGTAGTTTTTTTCTTTTTGTTAAAATCTTTTCGCAACGAAATGGTATCACGTGAACCAAAAAGTCCACTTTTTACTCTGTAATATTTGGTTGAGTCAAGGTGTTTCAAAATTATGTCGGTGGCTGATTTTTGTAAATCATCAAGCGAAGTTGAGCTGTTTTCATTTTTGAGTTTCGTAGCTTTTAAAACCTCTAGTTTAGACAAGAAATAGGGTTTGTCATTTTTTGTGGTGAGGTACGAGTAATTATTGCAAAGGATATCTACATATTCTCTAGGTGGTTGTGTAATTAATTTTGATGTAAACGCATTCATTTGAGTATTGGCTTTTTTTAATGCATCTTTTGAAAATCCTGTTGATTTGTCAATTGCCACATCAAGAATGGATGGTTTGAAAGTTGTGATTTCTCTAAAAAAAATCATATCCTTTTTGGGGATACTATTTTTAGCATAATTGTTTTTGATATTGGCTTTGACATTTGCCATGATTTCATTGGGACTTAGTCTTTTGTTAGGAACATTCACTTCTTGCAATTCAATAATTGCAGCTTGTAGTTTTATTATGTTTTGCTGTTTTATTAAATCGCCTACGGATAGTTTTTGGTTTGCATATCCAAGATAAGAAATAGTTAATATGGTATTTTGATTGCTACTATTTTCGGATAAAGTGAATAATCCTTCTGCGTTTGAAACAAGATTTTCAGTGTTATTCACTATAATGGTTGCATAAGGAATACTTTCAGCAGTTTGTGAGTCAATAATTTTTCCCGAAATATTTTGGGCACTAGCCATTTGAAAGCAAAACAGCAATGATAAGAAGAGAATTGAAGTTTTGTAGTTGGTCATAAAAAAAGCATTTATTTTTAATAATTAAGTGAAACTGCAAGTTTGCTAATTATTTTTTATTGCTTTTATTGCTTAACTCAAATTTATGAATTTGAGGTTTTTTTTAGTTTTCAAAAGTGTAGGCATTTGATAAACTAAGACAATACTATCGTTTTATGATAAATAATAGCTTATTTACTTCTTAACCACTACTGTTTCGGGCACCAATACCGTATAATCGCCACCGTTTCTTATAACATCACGAACAATGGTGGAACTGATGTAGGAAGTTTTGGAAGCCGTGAGCAAGAAAACAGTTTCTATTTGTGATAATTTTCTATTGGTGTGGGCAATGGCTTTTTCAAATTCGAAATCGGCCGGGTTTCTCAGGCCACGCAAAATAAATTGCGCTCCTTCTTTTTTGCACAAATCTATAGTTAGTCCTTCATAGGTAATTACCGAAACTTTGGGTTCATCTTTAAAAGCTTCCTCAATAAATCTTTTTCGATCTTCTATAGAAAACATGTATTTTTTATCGGTATTGATACCAATAGCTACAACCACTTCGTCAAAAAGTGAGATGCCTCTTTTGATAATATCATAATGCCCCAGAGTGATAGGGTCAAATGAACCGGGGAAAATTGCTTTTTTCATTGTTTTCTGATTATTTGATTTCTAAACAAGCTTTTTTAGAAATAATTCGATAGGAAATATTTTGGTCAAATAATATTTTCACGATGCAATAAGCGTTTTATGTTCTTTATCGGCAGCATAAGAAAGACAAGCCATAATTTGATTTTCATTAAGTTCAGGGAAATCAATGGTTATTTCTTTCATCGTCAAGCCATTTGCTAACCAATTCAAAACATCAAAAACACTAATTCGAGTTCCAATAATGATTGTCTTTCCAAAGCGAACTTCGGAATTTATTGTAATATATTCTTTGTAGTCAATCATACTTTTTTGTTTCTAACAAAGTTAACGAAACTTTTGCTTCATTTTTGAAAGCGTCTTCAATAATTTTTTTTCTTTATACCAATAGCAATAACTACTTTATCAATAAGTAAAATACTGCTTTACTTTTCATGTTAATTTACTTTTTAACTTCGTGCAGTTCGGATTATCCTCGACTCCAAATAGGTTTTCTTTGTAAAGCTAAAGTTATTTCGTTTTCTAGCAAGTCACTAAATGCAATATTGGCAAAAGCTGCTTGTTGCGGAAAAATACTTTGTGGTGACAAACCTGGGTTGGTATTGATTTCTATAAAATGTGGAATGCCATTCATAATAATAAAATCGGTACGAGAAAAGCCAGTCATTCCCAGTGATTCATATACTTTCTTGGCAGTTTCAATTACTAAAGCTTCTAAATCAGATGAGATTCGGGCTGGCGTTATTTCATTTGACTTGCCTAAATACTTGGCTTCATAATCGAAGAACGCATTTTGAGAAACAATTTCGGTTATTCCAAGAACTTTAGTTTCGCCTTTATAATTCAAAACGCCCACAGAAACTTCGGTGCCATTCAAATAGGACTCTATCAAAATGTCATTGTCTTCGGCAAAAGCAAAATCCAATGCTTTTGGTAAATCATCCAAAGTACTCACCATAGAAACCCCTAAGCTGCTTCCGGATTGATTGGGTTTTACAAAAAATGGCAATCCCAATTCGGCTGCAATTTTGTTTCCATCTATATTTTCGCCTTTGGTGATATAAATTGAATTGGCTTTAGGAATATTAAATTTTGACAACACTGATAAAGTGTCACGTTTGTTGAATGTCAAACTCGATTGGTAATAATTACAACCTGAATAAGGCAAATCAATTAGTTCCCAATACGCTTGTAAATGACCATCTTCTCCCGGAGTTCCATGAACAATGTTAACAGCGACATCAAATTTTATGGTTTGGTTGTCTTTTTCAAAAGAAAAATCAGCTTTGTTGATTGGGTATTTAATGGTATCAATTAAGCAGTACCATTCATTTTTGAGTATATGAATTTCAAAAGCACGGTATTTTGTTTTGTCAAGATTATTTAGAATTAATTGACCACTACGTAATGATATTACTGATTCATCCGAATATCCACCCATTACTACAGCTATGTTCATTTAGTTAAGATTTAGTATTAACAAAATTATCATTTTTTTTTCACATGTTAGCGTTTATTATTTTTTTGGCGATGTGTAATTGTCATAAACTAGATTTATCAAAATTCACAACTACATTGATGACAATTTCAAACCAAATACCTTTATGTTTTTTATATCTTTGCTCAAATAAAATTTTCTATGAGTTTACGCAACTATTTAACCAGTCGGGTTTTCTTTGCCCAAATGCTTATTGCCTTGGGTATTTTTGCTGCATTAGCGTATTTGTTTTTTCATTGGATTACTTATACAACGCATCACGGACAGGAAATTACAGTTCCCGATTTGAGTAAACTTTCAGCTGAACAAGCCGAAGAAAAGCTTAATGCAATCGATTTGGACTACACAATTCTTGATACGGTCGATTTTAGACCTGAGTTTCCAAAGCTGACAGTTGTAGAACAAGAACCAAAAGCGGGTTCAAAAGTAAAAGAAGGAAGAAAAATTTACATCAAGATAAACGCTTCGACTTATACCATGGTCTCAGTTCCTGATTTAATTGAAAAAACCTATAGACAAGCAGTACCAACCTTGGAATCTGTTGGTTTACTGGAAGGAACGATTACGTATAAGCCCTATTTAGGAAAAGACATGGTACTAGAAATGCGCATGAATGGAAGGAAACTGAAAGCCGGAGACAAAGTTTTAAAATCTTCCAAAATAGATTTAGTGTTGGGTGATGGAAAAATTACTTACGAAGAGACTATAGACTCAACAGCGATTGATACAACAGAAATTATTCCAGTCAATGAACCCTAACGAAGAAATTCCCGATATAGAAGAAGAATTTTTTGAGCATCACCGATTTGTTTCTACCAAAGGACAATCGTTGCTGCGAGTGGATAAATTCTTAATGTCGTTAGTCGAAAATGCCACTCGAAATAAACTTCAACAAGCTGCAGAAAAAGGCAATATTTGGGTGAATGATGTTCCGGTTAAATCCAATTACAGGGTCAAACCTTTTGATGTGGTTCGCGTGATGTTGACCCATCCGCCATTTGAAAATAGAATTGATCCCGAAGATATTCCACTCGATATTGTGTATGAAGATGATGCTGTGTTGGTTATCAATAAACCAGCAGGATTAGTGGTGCATCCTGGTCATGGTAATTATACAGGAACTTTGGTCAATGCGTTGGCATTTCATTTTGAAAACTTACCTAAAAATTCGAGTGACCGACCTGGATTGGTTCACCGAATAGATAAAGATACTACAGGACTTTTAGTTATTGCCAAAACCGAAGCTTCGATGACCCATTTGGCCAAGCAATTTGAAGATAAAACTACCGAGCGCGAATATATAGCTTTGGTTTGGGGCAATGTAAAAGAGGAGCAAGGCACCATTGAAGGCAATATTGCAAGACATGTAAAAGACCGAATGCAAATGGCCGTTTTTGCCGATCCAGAAATAGGAAAACATGCCGTTACGCATTACAAAGTTTTGGAACGATTTGGTTATGTTACTTTGGTTTCTTGCCAACTGGAAACAGGACGAACGCATCAAATTAGGGTGCACATGAAACATATTGGTCATACCTTGTTTAATGACGCTCGATATGGTGGCGATTTGATTTTGAAAGGCACAACGTTTACCAAATACAAACAGTTTATCGACAATTGTTTTAAAACCTTACCAAGACAAGCGCTGCATGCCAAAACGCTTGGTTTTGTGCATCCTACTACAAAAGAGTTTATGCGTTTTGATACTGAACTGCCCCAAGATATGGCTGCTTGTATTGAAAAGTGGCGTAATTATGCTAAGTCGCATACTGCGGAAGGTGAGGAGGAATAAGTAGCACTTAAAATGACTATTATTTGAAAAACGGTAGTGCTAATTTGTTTGTAATGACTTAATTAGTCTTTGGGTTGACTAGACATAACTTTCCGCCGCTCCATGAAGAGGCGATCTTCCTGCCGACATATTTTCCATTAAGATAAAAATTATTGCGAAACGTAAACGTGAATTGACCAAAAAAAAGCGCAATCTTGCTAAGCATTTAGCGGTAGTGCTTTATTGACATGAGTAACTACTTCAAATAATATCACTTCAATTTCATTAACAAATAGGAAAACGTCAACGCACTAGATTTTGCACTCTGCTCATTAGTAGAAGAACCCGCATGTCCGCCTTCGGTGTTTTCATAGTAATAGGTTTTGTAACCCATGTCATTCATCTTGGCCATCATTTTTCTAGCATGACCAGGATGTACTCTATCATCACGAGTAGATGTGGTAAAGAATACTTCGGGATAGTTCATGCCTTCTTTTATGTTTTGATAAGGAGAATATTTTTTGATGTATTCCCATTCTTCAGGAATGTCTGGATTACCATATTCGCCCATCCAACTAGCACCAGCCAATAGTTTGTTATAACGTTGCATGTCTAACAATGGCACTTGACAAACCACCGCATTATATAAATCAGGTCTTTGTGTAAATGCGACTCCCACCAATAATCCGCCATTGCTTCCGCCTCTAACTCCTAAGTGTTTTGGTGAGGTTACTTTCTTGGCAATTAAATCTTCGGAAACAGCATACAAATCGTCAAATACATTTTGTCGTTTTTCTTTCATTCCGTCTTGATGCCATTTTGGCCCATATTCTCCACCGCCACGTATATTGGCGACTACAAAAACCCCACCTTTATCTAACCAAGCATTACCTGCTGAGGAGATATAAGACGGTTTTTGAGAGATTTCAAATCCGCCATAAGCACTTATTAAGGTTGGGTTTTTGGCGTTATATTTCATGTTTTTTCCAAACACCATGAAATAAGGAACAAGCGTACCGTCTTTTGATTTTGCTTTAAATTGTTTGACTTCATAGTTGCTAGCATCAAAATAGGAGGGAAGTGATTTAAGGGCTTTAATTGTATTTTTACCAGCATCAGCAGTGTAGAGTGTTGTAGGTGTTAAAAAGTTTTGGAAACTAAAAAAGTATTGATCTGAAAACTCATCCGTAGTGCCAAGGGAAATAGTCCCTAATTCGGGTGCTTTTACTTTTTGACTGCTCCATATTCCTTTGCCAAAAGAAAAGATATGCAAATGGTCGGTTACATTGGTTAATACATTGATTAGCAAATTATTTTTGGTTTTAGAAACTCCAGAAATACTTGAAAATTCACCTGGCGTAAGGATAACTTGAATTTCCTTATTTCCTTTTAGCAATTCAGTAAAATTCAAACTAAGAAGTGTTCCACTTTTATATGTTTTTGAATTGACCGTCCAATCTGATTTTAAGTGAACAATCAATTGATTTTTTAAAATACCATTAAAGTCGCTGTCTTCAGGAATGTCTAATGTGATAATTTTATTATCCAACCAAATCATTTTTTGAGAAGTAAAGAAAACTGGAGAACGTGAGATAGAAATATAACTCTTTGTTTCATCTCTAACTACCGTGCCATAAGATCTAACGTCTGAAGATTGACCTTCATAAATGAGTTGTGCTTCTTTGAGTAAAGTGCCACGTTTCCATAATTTTACTTGTCTAGGATAACCTGAGGTTGTCATCGTACCTTCACCAAAATTAGTACTAACAATTACTGTATTTTCATCAACATAACTTGCAGATCCTTTTGCTTCATCAATTGCAAAACCATTTTCTATAAATTGCTTTTTGTCAGCATCAAACTCTCTGATAACAACAGCATCACCACCACCTTTAGAAAGTTGAATCAAATATCTTGTGTAATTAGGATATAAACCACTTGCTCCTTTAAAAACCCATTTGATATTATCTTTTTTCGACATTTCGTCTATATCGATAATGGTTTCCCAATCGAGTTTTCCATTGGTATAGTCAGTTAAAAGACATCTTCTCCAGATACCTCTAACGTGGTCTTTGTCTTTCCAAAAATTATATACATATTTTCCATTAATATCTGGTGAAGCAATTTTATCAGTAGAATTAAAAATTTCTAAACTTTTGTCATAAATAGATTGATAGTTTTTTTCCTTACCCAATATTTCGAATGTTGTCTTGTTTTGGGCAGTTACAAATTCCAAACTTTTTGCACCATCAACTTCTTCTAGCCATTGGTATTTGTCTTCTTGTGCTTGAATGGATTGGCTAATACCAAGTAATATAAATAACGGTAAAGTGTATTTTGTCATATTTTTTTTGATTTAAATTGCGTTAGATTTTTGATTCTGCGCAGTAATACTGCCAACGTTCCGCCTTCATGTCAGTTGCGAACTTCGCAATGAATTATTTTCTGTTAAAGATAAAAATTCTTGCGAAACGTGAACGTGAATTTACCACAAAATTCGCAATTTCGAGTAACTGCTAGCGGATGGCCGATTTTCTATATATTCCAATTAACAGATTGATAAAATAAATAGGCAAACCAATAAAAACTATTAATAAAAATGAAATCAGTAGAGTTTTATTTATCAAGCCATAATTATCAAATAGTGGAAATGGTTTGGAAGGAAATAGTTTTGAATAAAGATAAACTAACCAATAACAAATAAAACTTCCAAACAAAATCACACAATGAATTATGGTCAAAATATTGAAAAGTTTCTTTTTCAAAATCTTCTCAACAAACCAATATCCACATCCAGTTAGAAAATAAAATACTGCAATTAAAATTGTTAAATGGATTTGTTCTATAACATAATAAGTATCATGAATATTTATATCCAAAGTACTTTCAGGCAAATTTTGGATATAAAAACCTATCATAAAAATTAATAATGAAGTAAGCCAAAAATAATGGTAAACTTTTAGTCTTTTAAAATTCATAATCTCATTTCTTCGAGGTTTTCTAGGGCTTTCCACCAATTAATAAATATAATTAAGTTCTTATCCCTTTTGTCTATTTTCTTTTTCTTATATATAAAAAAGAGTACAAAAAATAATATAGTATTCTTGTACTCCCAAAAAAATTTTTAAAAAAAACTATATTTCATCCACAAACGGTTTTTCAGCTACAAATACATAATAAATTCCCACCAAAATAAAAGGAATACTCAACCATTGACCAGTGGAAAACAGACCAAAAGTTTCTTCAATGCCACCTTGACTTACTTTTACATATTCAACTACAAATCGCACTGACCAAAGTAGGATTAAGAAATAGCCAAATAATAATCCGTGTTTTTCGGCTGTTTTTGTTTTCCAATATAAAACGAAAAGTATCAAGAAAACGAATATGTATAATCCCGCTTCATACAATTGAGCTGGGTGTCTGTAAGGTATTTGATTTAACACATCCGCAAATTTAGGATCGTTTTGAATTAAATTATAAGCATCATTTTTATTGACGGTATTTGTAATTTGTGATAAACTATGGTTATTCCAAAATTCATCTTCTCTGACAAATTTTACCCCATAAAAATTATCTTTAGAGGTGACATGTCCATAGATTTCTGAATTAAAAAAATTACCAATTCTAACAAATACAGCACCACTTGCTACAGGAATTACAACTCTGTCTAAAACCCAAAGCATTGGACGTTTGATAACTTTAGTACTGTAAAAATATATGGCTATAATAACACCAATTGCCGCGCCATGACTGGCTAAACCCTGAAATCCTGTAAATTCAAATTCAGGATTGAATCGGAAGGGTAATAAAATTTCTGATGGATTATTTTGGTAATATTCCCATTCGTAAAAAAACACATGACCAAGTCGCGCTCCAAGTAAAGTGGCTACTACTGTCCAAATGAATAAGGTGTCCAGTTTTTCAATGGGCTCATTTTCTTTTTTGAAAATGTGCTTCATGATATACCAGCCCAAACCAAAAGCAATTACAAACATCAAGCTGTAATATCGGATAGTAAAGAAACCTATATTTATTCCTTCTGATGGATTCCAAATCATAATGAGTTTTATTTTAGTTTAAATGTAAAAATAGCTATTTGTTGCAAAAAGTGATAAAAAAATTAAGTTTTCTTTAGTTTGAACATTTTTTCTCTGGAACAGGATCATATCCATTTTTTCCCCAAGGATGACAACGTGATATTCTTTTTGTTCCAAGATAGGTTCCCAAAAATAGTCCATGTATTTTTAATGCTTCTATAAAATAGCTAGAGCAAGTCGGCTCAAATCTACAAGTCGATGGCATTAAAGGCGAAAGTACAATTTTATAAAAATAAATTAGCAATAGGAGCGGTGCTATTACGATTTTCTTTACCATAATTTTCAATTTATACTGAAACTTGTTCCTTCTTTTCCGTCTTTCAATTGAATTCCTACAGCTAATAATTCATCACGAATTTGGTCTGATAAAGAGAAATTTTTATTGGCACGCGCTTCATCTCTCATCTTAATGAGCATTTCAACCACACCATCCAATTTAGCAGAATTATTGGCAGTTACTTTTTCATTTTTTATTCCGATTACATCAAATGTAAAAGTGTTTAAGGTTTCCGAAAGTATTTGTAAATCATTGGCATGTAACGTTTCTTTGCCGTCTTTTATCAAATTCACAAATCGAATTCCTTCAAATAGATGGGCAATTAAAATGGGGGTATTAAAATCATCATTCATTGCGTCATAACAGTTTTGTTTCCATGATACAATATCAATAGTTGATGTAGTATTGGGTTGTAATTCTTTTACAATATCCAACCCTTCCATCAATCGGTTAAAACCTTTTTCGGCGGCTACAATTCCGTCGTTGGTAAAATCGAGTATGCTTCTGTAATGGGCTTGCATCATAAAAAAGCGTGCAACATTTGGTGAAAAAGCTTTACTTAAAAATGGACTTCCGCCAGAGTATATTTCACTTGGAATAATATTATTTCCAGTAGATTTTGACATTTTTTTACCATTTAAAGTAAGCATATTGGCATGCATCCAATAGTTTACTGGACTATGACCTGTACATGCTTCATTTTGTGCAATTTCACATTCATGATGTGGGAATTTCAAATCCATTCCACCACCGTGAATGTCAAAAGTCTCACCAAGATATTTGGTACTCATAGCGGTACATTCTATATGCCAACCAGGAAAACCAATTCCCCATGGTGAAGGCCAACGCATGATATGCTCTGGTTCGGCTTTTTTCCAAAGAGCAAAATCTTGTGCGTTTTTTTTATCACTTTGTCCATCGGTATCACGAGTATTGGCTAACATTTCGTCAATGTTTCTACCGCTTAATTTTCCGTAGTGGTTGGTTTTATTAAATTTCACTACATCAAAATATACAGAGCCGTTAGTTTCGTAGGCAAATCCTTTGTCAATAATTTGTTTTACAATTTCAATTTGTTCTATAATATGTCCCGTTGCTGTAGGTTCAATACTTGGCGGTAAAAAGTTGAATTGGTTAAGGACATCATGAAAATCAACCGTGTAGCGTTGCACAATTTCCATAGGTTCCAATTGTTCTACTCGTGCTTTTTTGGCAATTTTATCTTCGCCATCATCCACATCATCTACAATATGCCCTACATCAGTAATGTTTCTTACATAGCGAACTTTGTATCCAAGATGCAAAAGGTATCTGAAAATCATGTCAAATGACATGAACGTTCGCACATTTCCAAGATGAACATTACTGTAAACTGTTGGTCCGCAAACATACATACCTACACTGCCATCATGAATTGGTTTAAAAATTTCCTTTTTTCCCGAAAGTGAATTGTATAGTAATAGACTATTATTTTGGTAAAGTTGCATTTTTTTATTTTTGAGCCCTGCCTGCCGGCAGACAGGTTTTTTTTGCTTTCCGTCTCGTCATAAATGACTAGATCAGCACTATTAAAATTTAGTTTCTAATCGAATGTAATTTAGGAATTCATTGCGTGTATTTTCTTCTTTGAATTTTCCACCAAATTCAGAAGTAATAGTACTACTCTCAATATCACGTATCCCTCTGGAATTCACACAAAGGTGTTTGGCATCAATAACACAAGCAACATCATCAGTATTCAAAACATTTTGCATTTCTTGAACGATTTGCATCGTTAATCGCTCCTGTACTTGAGGTCTTTTGGCAAAATAATCAACAATTCTATTCATTTTTGAAAGCCCAACGACACTACCATTTGATATATAGGCAATGTGAGCTTTTCCAATAATAGGTAATAGATGATGTTCGCAAGTAGAGTAGAGTGTAATATTTTTTTCTACTAACATTTCTCCATATTTGTAATTGTTTTTGAAAGTAGAAGAATTTGGTTTTTTATTAGGATTTAATCCTCCGAAAATTTCTTTAACAAACATTTTTGCTACTCTATTTGGAGTGCCTTTTAAACTGTCATCAGTCAAATCCATCCCAAGCGTGTTTAAAATATTTTCAACATCTTTTTTTATCAGTTCAATCTTCTTATCATCTGATAATTCGAAAGCTCCATTTCGCATAGGGTTTTGAGCGCTGGTTGCAATATGATTTTCTCCTAATTCATCTTCTGATGTATGGTTATTTGTCATTAATTCAGTATTAATTGGGGTTTAAATTATAAAACACAAATATAAATAATAATAATCAATCTCTACTTAATGCACCAAATATTTAAAAATAATTCAATTTTAATTTAATTATTTCTTAAAAATATGTAAATTTCGCTCCTAAAATTGCAATCCGCATGAAACACATCTACATTTATTTAATACTATTAAATTTTTTAACAGTTAACGTTGCTTTTTCTCAAGGGGCTAATTGCGCATCAAGTGAGGCGTTTTGTGCGGGAGGTTCAACATTAACTTTTCCTAATTCTACTGGAACAACCTCTGAGGCAGGTATTGATTATGAATGTTTGTTTAGTCAACCTAACCCGGCATGGTTTTTTATGCAAATTGGTACAGCAGGAAATATTAATTTTCAAATCAATCAATCTACCAATGGTGGTAATCCAATTGATGTTGATTACATACTTTGGGGTCCATTTCCCGGACCTGTTTGTGGACCAGCAAATTTAAATCCTACAACTAGTGTTAGTTGTAGTTTTTCTGCTGCAGCGGTAGAAAATTTCAGTATATTGAATGCAGTTGTCGGTGATGTTTATGTTGTTTTATTAACTAATTTTAGTGGTCAAGCCGGTAACATTACTGTAACGCAAACTAATGCTGGGCAACCAGGTGCAGGTGGAACAGATTGTAATATTTTGTGTCCACTAACATTAGCCCCTCAAGTGATTTGTCCCGGTGGACAAGCCATATTAACAGCAACAATTGAAAATGCCACAAGCTATCAATGGTCATCTGTACCTGGTGGACCTATACCAGGAAATACACAATCTATTACAGTTACTCAACCTGGCACTTATACAGTCATTGTCAATAAACCTGGCTGTGTTGCCAATGCAACCGCTAGTACTACTGTTTCTTTCAGTACACCACCTCCGATTAATCCACCGATAAACCTAACACAATGTAGTAACTTGCCAAATTTCAATTTGAATGCAGCTGCTGCTAACATCTTTAATGGAACGGGCTTAACACCAGGAAATTATGAAATATTTTATCACACTACTGCTAATGATGCACAAAATTTAGTTAATTCTATTCCTAACGCAGCATCATATCCTGGTCCAGTTGGAGGAGCTACAATATACATGTCACTTACAGATAATGGACCAACTTCAAGTGGTTGTATTTCTGTTTTTCCTTTTACAATCGGTTTTATTTCTTGCAATGCAACTCCTAATCCACCTCCAAATTTAACATTATGTGAAAGTGCCTTGGGTAGTGGTTCGGCGACTTTTAATTTTACGCCACAAACAGCTATAGTATTAGGTGCTAATAATCCAGCCAATTATACTATTAGTTATCATTTAACTCA
>JADBYA010000033.1 GCA_020403245.1 Flavobacterium sp.
TGAACTGCCAATTTACCTTATCGCATTAATCATATTGCTAGTATGTTGGTCTCCACCAGAGCATAATTCCTCTTCTGATTAACGACGGAATATTACAAATAATTATTTTAAAATCCACCAACTATTTTTCAGTACATTACCTAAAAAAAGAGACACAACAAAAAACCCGTCTCGTTTTAAACGAGACGGGCTTACTATTTTACTAAAGTTATTCTTATGCTTCAAACGGAAGCACAGAAACAAAAGATTTATTATCTCCTTTTTTCTGGAACTTAACCACTCCATCAACTCTAGCATGTAGAGTATGATCTTTACCCATGTAAACATTTTCACCTGGATTGTGTTTTGAACCTCTTTGTCTAACGATGATGTTCCCAGCAATAGCAGCTTGACCACCAAAAATCTTAACGCCTAAACGTTTAGATTCTGATTCTCTTCCATTCTTCGAACTACCGACACCTTTCTTATGAGCCATGACGTATACGTTTTATATTATTAATCTTGAGTATCTTCTTTTTTAGCTTTTGGCGCTTTTTTTACTTTTGGCGCTTCTACAGCAACATCGGTAACTTCAGCTTCAACAACTGCTTTTTTTGGTGCTGTTTTCTTGGCACTAGTTGCAGCTATACCTTCAATCACGATTTGTGTTAAAGATTGTCTGTGACCATTTCTTTTCTTGTAACCTTTTCTTCTTTTCTTCTTGAAAACGATTACTTTGTCTCCTTTTAAGTGTTGTAACACTTTGGCTTCTACTGAAGCACCTTCTATAGCTGGGGCGCCTAAAGTTACGTTTCCATTATCGTCTAATAAAAGAACTTTATCAAAAGAAACTTTTGAACCTTCTTCATTGGTCAAACGGTGAACATAAACCTTTAAGTCTTTGCTTACTTTAAATTGTTGCCCTGCTATCTCTACGATTGCGTACATAACAATGATGTTTAATTAAATTTATACCGACTTTTCGGGTTGCAAATATACTACTATTTGTTTTACACGCAATACTTTCGAAAAAAAAGTTATGACTTCTTTCCAAGAAATAATAAAGTGTACTAGGATTTTTTTGATTTCTTACATATTCAAAGAAAAAAAAGTACATTTGGTGTAACAAATGAAAAGGTTAGTTTACTAATCAAATAATAAACAAAAAAAATACTAATTTTTTATGAAAAAATCACTAATCGCTTTAAGTGCATTGCTTATGCTTGGAGGAACAGCTCATGCCCAAAAGGTTGCTTTTGAGGAGTACGATTTACCTAACGGGTTGCACGTTATCTTGCACAATGACCCATCTGCGCCGGTTGTAATAACATCCGTTATGTATCATGTAGGTGCAAAAGATGAAAATCCAGAAAGAACTGGATTTGCCCACTTTTTTGAACATTTATTATTTGAAGGAACTGAAAACATTAAACGTGGAGAATGGTTTAAAATTGTAACAGGTAATGGTGGTGTTAACAATGCCAATACTACTGATGACAGAACTTATTATTATGAAGTTTTCCCTTCAAATAATCTTGAGTTAGGATTATGGATGGAGGCAGAAAGAATGTATCACCCAGTGATTAATCAAATAGGAGTTGATACTCAAAACGAAGTGGTTAAAGAAGAAAAACGGCTACGTGTTGACAATCAACCCTATGGTCAAATTCTTGCCGAAGTAAAGAAAAATATGTTTAAAGTGCATCCATATCGCTGGGCAACTATAGGTTCTATGGATCATTTAGATGCTGCAAAACTAGAAGAATTTCAAGCTTTCTTTAAAAAGTTTTATATTCCAAACAATGCCGTTTTGGTTGTGGCAGGAGATTTTGAAAAAGCCCAAGCCAAAAAATGGATTCAAAAATATTTTGGTGCAATTCCAAAAGGAACTCCAATTACAAGACAAACCTATACCGAAGCTCCAATTACAACAACTATTAAAGCTGAATTTCAAGATCCAAACATACAATTACCAATGTTAATTTCTTCTTATAGAACTCCATCTATGAAAACGAGAGACGCTCGAGTTTTAGACATGATTTCTACCATTTTATCTGATGGCAAAAGCTCAAGATTGTACAAAAAAATTGTTGATGATAAAAAAGTAGCTTTGGAATTAGGTGCCATTAGTTTTAATCAAGAAGACTATGGAACTTATATTATTTATGGTTTACCACAAGCTCCAAACACTAGTGAAGATTTTATTAGAGAGATTGACGAGGAAATCCTAAAACTTCAAAACGAACTAATTTCTGAAAAAGAAATGCAAAAATTACAAAACAAATATGAAAACCAATTTGTGAACCAAAACTCAACTATTGAAGGGATCGCAGACAATTTAGCTACTTTTTATATGTTGTATGGTGATATAAATCTTATTAATACAGAGATAGATATTTATCGTTCTATTACCAGAGAAGAAATTAGAGATGTTGCCAAAAAATACCTCAACCCTAATCAAAGATTATTACTCGATTATATACCATCAAAAGACAAAGCTCAAAACTAAAATATATTCATTATGAAAAAATCAATAGTTATTCTATCAAGCTTGTTTTTAACTTTAACTATGCAAGCACAAAATACACCTCAGCCAAAAAAAGAGAATCCAGAAACCTTCAAAGAAAATGGATTAGAAATAAAGACTGAAAATAAACACAAAATTGCTCAACCAAAACCAGGACCAGCTCCAACAATAAAAATTGGGAAACCTCAATCGTTCAAATTAGCAAACGGATTAACTGTTTTGGTAGTAGAAAACCACAAACTTCCTAGGGTTTCTTTCAGTTTGAGCATCGATAATTTGCCATACGTAGAAGGTGATAAAAAAGGAGTTGCCGATATGACAAGTGCCATGATTGGTAGCGGAACAACCAAAATTTCAAAAGATGCTTTCAACGAAGAAGTTGACTTTTTAGGTGCAAGCATAAATTTTGGATCAAATGGCGCTACCGCTAATGCCTTGTCAAAATATTCAAAAAGAGTTTTAGAATTAATGGCTGATGGTGCATTAAACCCCAATTTTACTCAAGAAGAATTTGATAAGCAAAAAGAAAAAATGATAGAGTCGTTAAAAACCGAAGAAAAAAGTGTTGCCGCTGTTGCTGCTAGGGTTGGCGATTTCTTGACTTTTGGTAAAGACCATCCGAGTGGAGAATTTTTGAGCGAAGCTACTTTAAAAAATGTAACTTTAGAAGACTTAAAAAAGAATTATGACACTTATTTTGTTCCAGCAAATGCTTACTTGGTAATTGTTGGCGATGTAAATGCAAAAGAAACTCAAAAAACAGTTGAAAAATTATTTGGTAACTGGAAAGCAGAAAAAGCGCCAGAGGTTAGTTATTCTGAACCAAAAGATGTTGCTTACACTCAAATTAATTTTGTGGATATGCCAAACGCGGTGCAATCTGAAGTATCGGTTGGGAATTTGACCGACCTAAAAATGACTGACCCAGATTATTTTGCGGCGATTGTAGCCAACCAAATTTTAGGTGGCGATTTTAACAGCTATATAAACATGAACTTGAGAGAAGCTCACGGCTGGACTTATGGAGCAAGGTCATCGGTTTCGGGAAGCAAATACACTTCAAAATTTGAAGCAACAACCCAAGTTAGAAACATGGTAACTGACAGCACCGTTACCGAAATTTTCAAAGAATTCAAAAGATTGAGAACTGAAAAAGTTACAGACGAAATGTTGGCTAATGTAAAAGCAGGATATGTGGGAAGATTTGTAATGCAAATTGAAAAGCCACAAACAGTAGCAACCTATGCTTTGCGAAAAGAAACACAAAAATTGCCAGCCGATTTTTATGAAAACTATATCAAAAATATCAATGCAGTTACAGCAGATGATATTATGAGAGTTGCCAACAAATATTTTTTAGCAGACAACGCTAGAATTGTAATTGTTGGAAAAGCTACTGATGTTTTACCAAGTTTAGAAAAATTGAAAATACCAATTCTCTATTTTGACAAATTTGGAAATCCTACAGAAAAACCAGTAATGAAAAAGCCGGTTCCAGCGGGAGTTACTGTTAAAACAGTTTTAGATAATTATTTGAAAGCCATTGGTGGAGAAAAAGCAATTGCTAGTGTTAACACCACAATGCTTGTAGGTTCTGCAAAAATCCCTCAAGCGCCAGCACCAATTTCAATGACACAGAAAAAAGATGCTAAAGGAAAATCTTCCATGATTATTGCAATGGCTGGAATGGGAGAATTATCCAAACAAGTTATGACTGAAAAAGGAGGTTACTCTGTTGCTCAAGGTCAAAGAAAAGAAATGACGGCTGAAGAATTTGCAGAAGAAAAAGCTTCATCTGGATTATTTGATGAATTAACATTATTGAAAAAAAATGGTTTAACAGTAGACGGAATTGAGCCTTTCAACGGTAGTGATGCTTATATTGTTAAAGATGGTAAAACAACTTTATACTATGACGTTAAATCTGGTCTAAAAGTTGGCGAGAGTAAAACACTAGAACAAGGTGACCAAAAAATGACAGTTACAACAAATTATGGAGATTACAGAGAAGTGAAAGGAATTAAATTTCCCTATTTAATTTCTATCAATCAAGGATTTGAGCTTAATTTCATTGTATCTGATGTTAAAATCAATGAAGGCGTTTCTGATGCCGACTTTCAATAGAAAAAAATCAAAAACATTTTCAAAAGACTGTCAGTAATGGCAGTCTTTTTTTTTTACTTTTTACTCGAAAGATAAACGCCTATAAGTATAATAAATGCTCCTAAAAATTGAATTGGTGTAAGCATTTCACTGTCCAACAATCCCCAAAAAAAAGCAACCACAGGAATTAAGTAAGTTACCGAAGTTGCAAAAACTGGAGAGGAAATCTGTATCAATTTGTAAAAAATAATATTGGCTATCCCTGTTCCAACGATTCCTAAAACGCCAATAAAAAGCATCGCATGTGACACTTTCTCCACATGCATAATGGAGAAAAAATCAGTAAAACTCAAGATAAGTAATGCCGGAAACAACATCACTAAAAAGTTGCCAGTTGTAATAGCAACCGGCTTAACATCTGTTAAATATTTTTTTATAAAATTTACATTCATGGCATAACAAACAGAAGCTATTAGTATCAAAATTGTATAATAATAATTCTGATTAGGATTGTTAATAGCGCCATTAAAAATGAGTAACATTGTTCCAATCAAGCCGATAATTATACCAAAAAATTGAGTTCTTTTAAAATCCAATCCAAAAACCAATGCTCCTAGAATTAAGGTATTTAAAGGTGTTAATGAATTTAAAATAGAACTGACCGAACTCGTAATCTGAGTTTGAGCAATGGCAAAAAGATACGCAGGAATAAAAGTGCCAAATAAGGAAGTTAATGCTATGTATTTCCATTTACCCTGCGGAATTGATGCCAAACTTTTAAATCCTATGATTAAAAGAAATAATGAACAAAAAATAATACGCAGTGATCCCAACTGGAATGGATTTAACGCCACTAATCCTTTCTTTATTAATATGAAAGAACTACCCCAAATCAGGGCAAGAACTATCAGAAGTGCCCATTTCAATTGCTTTGATGCCATTACTTTATTATTTTTTTAAATTTTGTAAAAATTTTAAGAATTAACGATTTATTTTTTCAATACTTTTGCTGCTTATTGTGAAGGTCAAATTAACTGAAAAAATATAATTATGAATTTTACCAAATACCTACTCACACTTGCCTTAGCTTCTACTTTGTTATTTAGTTGTAAAGATAGCGCAAGTAAACCTCTTCCCGAAAATTTAAAAGAAACTTCAGCTCAAAAACAAAAAACGAATGCTGTTGCTGTCAAACCAGAAACAACTAGTTTCAAAATCGAAGGAATGACTTGTGCTATGGGTTGTGCAAAAACTATCGAAGACAAATTATCAAAAATAGATGGCGTTCAAAAAGCAGTTGTTGATTTTGATAATAAAGAAGCAACTGTATCTTTTGATGCTTCTGTAATTACCTCAAAAAAACTTATTGAAGCGGTCGAAACTACTGGCGATGGTGCTACCTATAAAGTAGCTGGTATAAAAACGAAATCTTAATACTTATTAAACAAAAAAAAGGAACTCCAACAAATGAAATTCCTTTTTTATTTATGATAAAGTAACTTTTTAATTTCTATTTACAATAGCATCTTGTTTCCAGCTTTTTACAGAAGCAACTCTACTTTCTGAATAATCAACTTCTCTTAAAGAGGTACTGTTCCAAAAAAACCATTTTCCAGTTTTTTGTCCATTGGCATACTCTCCTATTGAAGTTTTATTTCCATTATTATCAAAGGCAATCCATTGTCCTTCTAATTTACCGTCTTTAAAATATCCTTGTTGCTGAATTTTACCACTTTCGTAGTAATATGTTGCTTTCACTAACTTTCCTTCTTGTTCTAAAACAGGTTTGACAGTTTGGGAAAAGGCAACTCCTGAAATCAGAAACACTCCTAAAAATAGTATCTTTTTCATAATCGTAGGTTTATTTGTTTATTATTACTTAACAAATATAACAATTAATTTACATTTAAAAAACTTTTACTTAACAATTTAGTAACATTAAATAAAATTTAACATTAAGGAATAAAAAAACCATGCTTTTGCATGGTTTAAAATAAATATTGTAGAGAAAATTATTTAACCAAACTGTCTAGCTGTTCAGATAATTTAGGATTTGAAGGGCGTTTTGCGTCAGCATCAACAACAATTCCATTTGGATCAATCAAAATAAATCTTGGAATAGAGTTAATTCCAAAAGCTTTTATAAAATCCGAATTCCAGTTTTTATCAGCAAATAATTGAGTTCCTCCCAATTCTTTTTCTTTTACAAATGTTTTCCATTTGTCATGATCTTTATCCACGTCTACAGAAATACTAACGAATTCAATATTCTTTCCATGGTATTTTTCTTCTGCTTGTTTCAAAAATGGAATTTCTGCCCTACATGGACCACACCAAGTTGCCCACACATCAATGTAAACGTATTTTCCTTTTAAGCTCTCTAAAGTAGTTTTCCCTCCTTTGTGATTTTCATAATCAAAATTCGGTGCTTTGGCATTATTCAATTTTTTGTTTGCACTTGTTTGAACATAATACTGTTGAAGTCTTTGTAAATTATTTTCGATTTCTAGTGCATGCATTTTTGTAAAATAAGGATCAAGTCCCGCTTTTTGTACTTTATCTATGTCGGTACTTTTTTTCTGATTAACTACCTTATTAAAGCTTTCTTCGTCTAATGACATCCATTTTATAATATCTATTTTCTCTTCTGCTAAGGTTTCTTCAGCCAAATAATTATTTTCTTTTGACCCTTTGCCTTCAAATTTAATGGTTTCATCAAATTGAGCAGCATCCATAGTCATCTTTAAATCATAACCATTCTTTAAAAATAACTGTGCATATTCTGCTCCGTCAAATAGTTGATAAAATCCTTCTTTAATAGGAAACTTTGCTTGAAACAACCCTTTTGGATTGAGCTTAATCTCTTGAACGGTTTTACCATTTTCTTGAATAAAAAGAATATCCCCATTTTTATTGTCAATTTTAGCTTGAAAAGCCATATTGTCTTGAGCAGAAACAGAAGACGAAAATATAACCAGAAGTAATAAAGCAATCAGATTTTTCATTGTAATGTTTTTAAAATTAATACTCAAATATACCTTTTTTAATACACAAGCCAAAGAATGGTTAGTTAAAGTTGATGCAATGTTTACCTTAGTTTATTGATTTTCTTTTTTACTTTGGCACCTATCTCTTCCCATTTTATACTTTCTGAAATGAATTTAATATCAAAAATAATTATTGAATATATAAGACTATTCTTGTTCTCATTTATTCTTTAATTGTTTTTTATCTGTTAATCTTTCTATATATGTATTTTTATTCTTTCGCTCGAGCACTAAAAAATCTATCGTACAAAAAAACTCCTCAAAATTGAGGAGTTTCTATTTTTTTAACTATGGTAATGTGTTAAAAAATCACCTTTTTAGATATTAAATTGCCGTTTTGATCTTTAATTTTAACAATCAATACTTGATTGTTTTTTGTTAAGGTATCAATTCTAAATTCATTTGAATTTACAGCATCTTGATTGAATAATTTTCTTCCTTGTATATCATAAACATTTATTGATTTTATATCAATATTGACACTATTGATGATAATAGAATTATTTGAAACAAATACGGCAACTGCATTAGCATTCAGCGGTTCATCAATACCTAAACTTTCAGTTGAAAAACGCAAAACAAAACGATTATTAAAAATTCCTGCTCCAGTAGAGAATGTATAATCTGATTCATTTAAATTGTGTATTGTTGAGGTAAAAGTATCTTCTAAATAAACTAATTGGCCTTCTTCAAACAAGCCATCCATTTCATCTAATGAAATAGAATATGCTCCTGCTGCTACAACTTTAAGCCCAAGGGGAATGGTGTCTTCTGTTGAAAATGGTAAAGATTTTGCCTGAATTGAATATTCTTCGTTATTTAGCAATGATGTTAAAGCCACTTGTGAATCGTTAAAACACTTTCCATCAAGACGATCTAAATTATTGGATGCTCCTTGCGCATACCCCACCAACATTCTACTATATACGCCATTTTCATTTGTTAAATTTAACCACAAACGATGTTTTTCAACTTGACTAACAGCAGAAGAATTTCTAAAAAACTGATTTTCAAACGAATCGGGAACTTTCATATCACTATTAAATACTAATTGAGTAGTTAATGCTTTTACCAAAAATCCTTGTCCTACTTGAATAAAGCCATTTGGATCTTCACTTGTTGCTGAACCAGTACCTCCCATTCCAGTATAAGTAGCATAAAAAGTCCCTAAATCTCCTGCACCTGAAGTATCGTTTCGTCTTCTCCAAAAATAAAGCGTTCCATCAATATTACTAGCGTTTTCCACAAATAGTGCATCAGCACTAATAACCGTTGGATAAGGGTTTCCTACTAAATTATATCCTTGACCACTAGTATCTAAATCAACATTGATTACACCATTTCTGGGAACACCTACAAAGGTACCTTGCCAAGCTTGCGCTACATTTGGTGATACATTTGCCACGTGATTATTTGGAGCTCGTATAAAGTATCCGTTTCCTGGCTCAAATGTACTTGTTAAAGGGTCAATTGATGAAAAATGATTACTAACAGTATTGTATTCATAAAAGCGAGTATCAAGAGTTGATGGAGAAAACTGTTTTAGTGTTTGAGCTCCTGTAACTGGTGAAGACCACATGGTGTAATCTAAACGAAAAATTTCAGAACTATTACGTAAAACCGTAATTTCTCCGACATTAGCAGGAGCGGAGTCGCTAAGTTGGTACAAATTAGCATTATTTTCAACAACAAATGAAGCTGCACTACTATTATTAACTATATTTTCATACACAATAAGATTAAATCCTGAAGCTATAGTGTAAGTATGCCCTTGATTTAGCGTTAAACTTTTAACTTCAAACATATCCATATTATTACTATCAGAAACATAATCATCATCTAAAATCACATCATGATCAAAAGCTGGTAAAACGCCATTCAGCCAAGCTCCGTTTGACCAAATGGCTACTAAATTAGGTACGCCAAGAGTAGTTACCGTAATCACATTTGAATTGCTAGTAGTTACTGGAGTGCCACCACTAAGGCCTTCTGCGCGAACTCTGTAATAATAAACCGTGGAAGGATTTAAACCTGATACAAGTTTACTAGTAAAACTACTGGCAACAAATAAATTATTATAACCCGCTAACAGGACTGAAAAGTCACTAAACTCACTTACGTCCAAGCGATATCCTGTGGCTCCAGAAACACCAATCCATCGAGCAGTAAAAAATGTATCCGAAATTCCAGAAGCTGAAGCAGCGACTGGCGGTAATAATGTGTTTGTTGAAAAAGTAACTGCAGCCGTCCAACTGCTAAAAAGCGGTGCTGAGGTACATTTGTAGCGCATGTAAACAGAATAAGTAGTAATTGATGATAATCCAGAGAGCAGAGACGAAAATACGCCATCACCCACTGAACCACTTACTACCAAACCCGAAACCCCACTACCTGGTAAACCTGATGTTCTAACTTCATATAAATAAGCTTCGCCTGGAGCAGAACTTGATGCTGTCCAGTTTAATACCGCGGAGATAGAGGTAATATTATTTACCACTACTCCTGTTGGAGGGTTACATTGAGCAAAACTAAAAACTGTAACAAATAAGTTCGTTAGCAATATAACCGTTTTGATTGTAAATTGATATTTCATAAGATTTAGAGATTTAGAATTGTATTTTTAATAAACTATTTTCTTGGTAATCTGTTGTCCATTAGATAATACTATTTTAGCAATAAGTAATTGTTTTTTTTGATTTAACCCAGAAATTTTAAACTCATTTTCATTAGCAATAGAATTACTAAAAATTAGTCTTCCACATAAATCAAATAAATCTATCTTTTGGATACCTTCTTGTTTTGCTAAGAAATGTATATCAGAATTAGAAACTGAAATGATAACTGTATCATTAATAGATGAAAATTCATCATTATTTAAATTATTTATTATTACCACTGTATAATCTTCTGCTTCCCCATTAGCAATTGATTCACAAGGTAATGGATACGTTGCCGCTTCTGATTGTTTTGTTCTCACCCTCATTATTGTTGAGCCCAGCAACGCTTGAGCTGGTACTGTAATATTTGCTATAACTCCAGAATTAATATTATTTCCACCTGTTGCAGAACCTAAAATATATGATTCGCTAACTTCGAACTGCCTATTTTGATTCCAATCAATCCAAGCCATTGTATAATTTGTCCCCCCATCAGGGCTAACATTTACAGATAATGGAACTGTGCTTTCTCTTTCTAATTCAGTTTGAATTGCTGTGAAATTGGAATACGCTGGTGAGCCCGAAGACGAATTATTAATTCCTGCTATGGTTACATTATTTATGCCAATTCCATTTTCATTTGCTACTAAAGGGTTACAATAGCAACCTTCTCCTCCAACAAATACAGGAAAATCGAAAATCGTTGAAGAAACGATATCACATGTTGTAGCTCTACGATAATAGGTAGCTACGCTTTGAGATGTAGTATAAAAAGCATCTGTAGCATTTAGAATATTCGTCCATGGCCCATTATCGTTTGGTGATGATTGCCATTGATATGACAACCCTGATGCTACAGAACCATTTTGAACAGAAAGTGTGAATGAATCTCCCGAACAGTAAGGACCAGCTGAAACTATTGTTTGCCCACCAACTGGAGTTGCGTCACATGGATTTGTTACTGTAAATTGCATGTTAGGTCTTCTTCTGGCAAATAATTCTGGTAACAAGTTTTGGTTGGGTAAGCTGCATCCCACAGGTGAGGTATTATTGGTGTAATTTGCGACAGATACTCGTTCACCAGCTGGAAAATTCTTACTTTGAACAGAAAAGCTAGTGCCAAAATTGGTATTGCTTCTACAGATTTCAACAACAATATTTCGAAATCCATCCCATGCAAACGGTGTGTTTAAATTAAAGGTATACCAGCCCAATTGTGTAATATTTTCGACAGTTGACTCGTAATACACAGGCAAATCATCAACAAGAGTTGGACCCGTTTCAAAGGAACTAGTCATTCCTATTTTAATTTTTATATTTTCTGGCTTTAAACTTGATGGCAACCCTAATTCAGTGATGTTAATTGCCAATTTAATCACATTTCCTGATATGCTAAATCCAGCATCATATAATTCTTCAGCAAAATAAATATATTGAGATCTACTATTTCTGTTAATTGTTGCAAAAGGAGAAACTCCCAAAGTATTATACGACTCTACGCCATCTCCTAAGGTAAATGTTTCTTGGGCTTTTATGTCATTAAAGAAAAATATAAAAAGCAACATCATGCATTTATATGCAATCCCTTTTTTTATAAGTACATTCAATAAAGATATTCTATTCTTAATAAAGTAGTTTTTTTTCATATAGGTAAAATTTATTGTTTAGAGATAATATGCGTTATGGCTCGCCAGTCCGCAAGCTCGTGTCTCCTTTTTATTTATTAGTTTGCGTCCTCAAACATTTTGTTAATGGCGATTTCATAAAAAATTTTAGAATGATAATTAATTAAAATATGATTTTTTTTGTAACTGTAACTCCATTATCGTTTTCAACTTGAACTAGTAATAATTGGTTGTTTTTTGCGATGTCTGAAATTAGTATTTCTGAAGTATCTACATTAGTTTTATTGTAAAGCAATCTTCCAGTACTATCAAAAATCGTAACAGAATGTATTTGACTAGCAAGCGATTTAACAATAATATCAGAATAATTAGCATAACATAAAACACTATTCTCTGTTTTAATATTTGGATTTAAACTAAGGGCTTCGTTATTAAATCTAAGTTCAAATCGGTTGTCAAAAGTTCCCTGTATACTTGTAAAGGTATACATCCCAGATTTAATATCATGCAAAGTTGATGTAGCATTGTCTAATAA
>JADBYA010000034.1 GCA_020403245.1 Flavobacterium sp.
ACTGAAATGCTATTCGGTTGCGGTATGGATTGTGCCAACTATTCTGCCACTCTTGTTGGGTGGAATGCCAATCCAAGCACTCCTAACGGGAGATCACTTGGAGCTACGGGCAGAACCTATGGCCCTACAGCCACAGCAGCCAGAGCCAATTTGGTTCTAGCAACTGGCAGTGGCGGTAAAGGATGGACTATTACAGGTGATGCAGTCAGTGCCACCAATTGTGGTGCCTTTATCACCCGCTGGAATTTAGCCACAGCAGGTAGTGGTGCCACCCAATTAAGTTTTGGTACTGCAACCAGTGGTACCGTAAATTATTACTGGCAAGAGATAGGTGGCGGTGGGGCAACAGGTTCGGGCTCATTCTCAGGTACTACCTTGACCATTACTGGTTTGCCAAGTGGTGCTACTATACGGTTAGGTATCTACCCAACCAATTTTCAAAGAATAAACATCAGCAATGGTGTAGATAGAAGCCGATTATTGGATGTAGAACAATGGGGCTCAACAGTATGGACCAGCATGCAAAGCGCATTTTTTGGTTGTAATAATTTAAACATAACCGCTACGGACATTCCTGTTTTATCTTCGTGTACTAACATGAGTAGTATGTTTCAAGGTTGTTCGTCCTTAAACGGCCCTGCTAACATCAATTCTTGGAATACTTCAGCGGTAACGATTATGACTTCGATGTTTAATGGTGCATTATCCTTCAATCAAAGCATTGGCAGCTGGAACACTGCATCAGTAATCACCATGCAAAATATGTTTGTTTGGGCTTCTTCATTTAACCAAAATATTGGAAGTTGGAATACTGGATCGGTAACGAATATGAGTTCAATGTTTAGCAGTGCCTCGAGCTTCAATCAGAACATTGGCAGTTGGAATACTGGAGCGGTTACTATCATGAGTTCGATGTTTATTAATGCAACAGCATTTAACCAAAACTTAGGCAGTTGGAATTTGAATGCCAATGTTGATTTGAGCGGTATGCTAAACAATTCCGGTATGGATTGTGCCAACTATTCTGCCACGCTTGTGGGGTGGAATGCCAATGTAACCTGCCCTACGGGTAGATCACTTGGTGCTGTTGGCAGAACTTATGGCCCTACAGCCACAGCAGCCAGAGCCAATTTGGTTCTAGCAACTGGCAGTGGCGGTAAAGGATGGACTATTACAGGTGATACGCCTTTTGCTGTAGGAGCAGCCAGTTCTTCACAAACCTTGTGTATCAATACTGTTTTAACAAACATAACACATAACACCACTGGCGCCACCGGAATTGGAGCTGCTACTGGTCTACCAGCAGGTGTAACGGCTGCATGGGCTTCTAATGTAATTACCATTAGCGGTACACCTACCGCATCGGGCACTTTCAACTACAGCATTCCATTAACAGGCGGTTGTAGTTCGGTAAATGCAACAGGTACCATTACTGTTACTGCTAACAATACTATTACACTTTCATCTGCTGCTGGAACAAATACTCAAACTAGATGTATTAACACTGCAATAACAACTATTACCTATGCAACAACTGGTGCTACCGGTGTTACATTCTCTGGATTACCAGCTGGTGTTTCAGGAGCCAGGATATTTGGTATTGTTGTAATATCTGGAACACCTACTGCCAGTGGTACATTTAATTATACGGTAACCTTAACTGGTGGTTGTGGTACTGTAACTGCAACAGGTACGATTACGGTTACTCCAACCAATACAGCGGGAGTGGCTTCATCAACACCCACTGTGACCATCAATACTGCCTTAACCACTATTACACATGCTACAACTGGTGCTACAGGTATTGGTGCAGCAACAGGATTACCCACTGGTGTTACAGCAACATGGGCTAGTAATACTATTACCATTAGTGGTACCCCAACAGTATTAGGAATTTTCAATTATAGTATCCCTTTAGTTGGTGGTTGTGGTGCTGTTAATGCAACTGGTACCATCACGGTAACAAGAGATACCGATGGTGATGGTATTGGAGATACTGCCGATGGAGATGATGACAACGATGGAATTATCGATACCATGGAATGCTGTATTGACTCAGATGGCGATGGCGTGACTGATACTCTTGATATTGACGCTGATAATGATGGAATTCCAGATATTGAAGAAGTTGGATTTAAGGCATATAGCAATGGAAAATCAATAATGGATAGAAGCAGCGCTGCCACTTGGGTTGATGCTAATGCCAACGGAATTAATGATTTTATTGATGCGATGATTACAGCAGGAACGTACCTTTTACCAGACACAGACGGAGATGGAGTGCCAAACTACAGAGATTTAGATAGCGATAACGACTCACTATTTGATGTAGATGAAGCCAACCTATTGAATGGCGACGGCGATAGTAATGGCGATGGAAAAGGTGACGGATTAGACACTGATGGAGATGGTTTACTAAATGTTTATGACAATTCTGCTACTTATGGAACAACAGCAAGAGCTTATGCACAAGATACCGATGCCAATGGAACTCCAGATTATATGCAAATCGACTCTAATAGTGACGGCGTAAAAGACATCGCCGAAACATTATACAGTGCATTGGATACCAATAATGACGGAAAAATAGATGGTACTGTTGATGTTGATAACGATGGTTTACTAGATGCTTTCGACACGAATACCGCGGTGAAAGGTTCTCCAAGAAATTTAAATAGAAAACTATACTTAGATTTTGATGGCCGTAATGACTACGGGCAAGATGCGACGGCTCTTGGTGTTTTGGCTAACGAAACCATCATGGCTTGGATTGATTTGAATAGCACTTTCTCTGCCACTGGAGTAGTAGCAGGACAACCTGGTTTCCAATTGAGAATCAACAGCAGTAGAAATTTAGAAGCAGTTGTCAATGGCACTACGGTAGCATTCAATACTACCGCATTGAACACCTCACAATGGTACCATGTAGGTGCCGTATATAATGGTTCAACAGTAAAATTATACCTCAATGGTGTAATGGTGGCTAGTGGTGCCGCTTCCGGAAATATTGCTTCTGCTGTCTTAACCTTAGGTAAAAACCCAAGTGCTGATTCAAACTATTTCAGAGGAAAAATAGACGAGGTTAGAATATTTGATGTGGCTTTGACTGACTTACAATTCCAAAGAATGGTGTATCAAGAAGTGCAAAATACGGGTTCGCAAGTGCGAGGTACAATTGTCCCTAAAGACATTCAATCTCTACCTTATGCCAATTTGTTGAGAAACTACAGAATGGATGCTTATACAGATGATATCGTTGACGACGTTACAACCGCTACTATTGATACAGGAACGGGAATGAAAATCTACAACCACAAAGCTATCAAAGTTCAAGAAGCTCCAATACCTTTTGTAACGAGAACAACAGGTACTTTCGCTACTGCCATAAACGATCCTTCAAAAGACATTCGTGGCTTGGATGTGATGGATTTTAATTATTCGATTGTTCAAGTAAAACATGACATCAGCGAGACTGCTAATGTAACTAACTTAGGTATGTTGGTTGATCCTAACATAACCATTACAATGAACAATGACACGAAAATCCAAAACGATTGGTATTTAAAATTAGATGGAAAAATTGACTTAGTTGGAAAATCACAATTGATTCAAACTGCGAATAGCGATTTAGATGCTACAAGTGCAGGATTTGCAGAAAGAGACCAACAAGGAAATCGTAAAATATTTAACTATAATTATTGGTCATCGCCTGTAAGTTCAATTAACAATAGTACTGTTAATCATGGGTTTACTGTAAACGGAGTGATGAAAGATGGTACTACAGCTACACCACAAAACATAACTTGGACAAGTGGTATCAACGGTGCAGCTACAAGCCCAATCACATTGAGTAGCTACTGGATATTCAAATTCCAAAATTCCACTAATAGCTATGCTAATTGGTCTTCCGTGGGACAAAACGGAATCTTGCTTCCTGGACAAGGTTTTACTATGAAAGGAAGTGGCGTTTCAACTCCTAATCAAAACTATACTTTTGTTGGTAAACCAAATAATGGAACAATTACCTCTACTGTAGGAGCTAATAACTTAAACCTATGTGGTAACCCTTATCCTTCCGCAATTGATGCTGACCAATTTATTGATGACAATGTTGCTAGTATCAATGGTACCTTGTTCTTCTGGGAACACTTTGACACAAATTCTTCTCATAATACAATTGAGTATCAAGGTGGTTATGCAACTTATACGAAAGTAGGTGGAACAGCTCCAGTAGCTCCATTAGGAACAAGTGGTTTAGGATCGAGTAGTAAAACTCCAAATAGATTTATTCCTGTAGGACAAGGTTTCTTTGTAACAGGTTCACCAACTGGAGGAACAATTACATTTAACAATGGTCAAAGACTATTTGTGAAAGAAGACAATGAAAATTCATATTCTTTGTTCAGAACAAATGCTAACCCTACAGTTTCTTCTAGTGCAGCAAACTATAATGCTAATGACAGTTTTACAACTGAAGAGTTTATGAAATTGCGATTGGGGTACACCTCTACTAACAATTATCACAGACAAATTTTATTAGGATTTATGGAACAAAATGCAACAGCAGGATATGATGAAGGTTATGATGGAATTAGCATCGAAACACTGACTAATGATATGTATTTCATTAACGGAACAAGAAAATTAAACATTAATGGTGATGGTTTCTTCAATGTAAACAACATATATCCAATTGGTGTTAAAAATGCAACTTCTGGTAATGTCACTTTCGAAATTGATGGAAAAGAAAACTTTAGTGATAGTCAAGAAATTTATATTCACGATAATGTGACTAATACATACAACAGTATCAAATCACAACCTTATCAGGTAAATCTTCCAGCAGGAATTTACGAAACTCGATTTACTTTGCGATTTACTAATGGATCTTCACTTGGCACAACTGACAATGAAGAAAACCAAGGAATTGCGGTGATACATTCACAATCAAATAATATGATTACTATCAAAAATGTGTTACAAGAAGTAACTGTAAAATCTGTTTCATTATTTAACTTATTAGGACAACAAGTAACTAATTGGAAAATTGACAACCAAAGCCAAGCCGATATTCAACTAAAAGTATCCGATGTAAGTACAGGAACGTATATCGTAAAAGTATTTACTGACGGTGGTGAAATCACGAAAAAAATCTTGGTTAAAAAATAATTCTATTTTGCTTTTTATTTGACACTAAACTGCATTTTAAAAAAAATCCCCACTCGGGGATTTTTTATTTTATATCTTTTGTCAAACTAATCAGAGAGTTTATGAATGAGTTCCGTAATATTTAATTGCATTTGCTCTCCAGTTTGAATGTCTTTTAAGATAAAACTTGAACCAAGAATTTCTTTCACAACAAACGGAATTCCTCGTCGCTCTGCATGTTTAAATTGCTTATCAATCTTAGCGTTATCGGGATACATCTCTGCTTTGATGTTTTGATTTCGAAGTAATGTAATGGCTTTCATAACTTCAAAAGTTTGGCTTTCGCCAAAATTTAAAAACAATACTTTGGTAGCAATAGTAACCGTTTGTGGAAATAAATTCAATTCCTCTAAAACCAAATAAATTCTATCCAAACCAAAAGAAATCCCAACACCGCTCATGTTCTTTAAACCGAAAATTCCTGTCAAATCATCATAGCGACCGCCGCCGCCAATAGAACCCATAGCAACTGTAGCTGGAGGTGCTACTTCAAAAATAGCTCCGGTATAATAATTTAATCCTCTCGCCAAAGTCACATCCAAATCTAAAATGGATTTTTTTAATCCCAGTTTAGCGATGTTATCGCAAATAAATTGCAGTTCACGTATTCCTTCCTTTCCTTCTTCAGAAGCAGAAAGTAAAGTTGAAAGTTTATCTATTTTCTCATGAATTGTTCCTGTGAAATGAAACAAAGATTGTACTTTTTCCAACGCTCCTTCGGAAATTCCTTTCTCTAGCATCTCTTTCTTCACGCCTTCCACTCCTATTTTGTCCAATTTGTCCAAAGCCACTGTAAAATCAATCAATTTATTCGATGCACCAATCACTTCTGCAATTCCAGATAAAATTTTTCGATTATTGATTTTGATGATAACACCTTCCAAACCTAGTGCTGTAAATACTGAATCGTATAATTGTACCAACTCTACTTCTTGCCATAAAGAGGTGGAACCTACCACATCGGCATCGCATTGATAAAACTCTCTGAACCTTCCTTTTTGTGGACGGTCAGCACGCCAAACAGGTTGAATTTGATAGCGTTTAAACGGAAATTCAATCTCACTTTGGTGCTGCACCACATAACGAGCAAAAGGAACGGTTAAGTCATAACGAAGGGCTTTCTCGGAGATTTTAGGAGTAAGCTGTTTGTAATTTTTGATTTGTAAATCCTCAGCAGAAACGCCATCCAAATAATCCCCCGAATTCAATATCTTAAAAATCAATCGATCACCTTCATCTCCATATTTTCCCATCAGCGTATCGGAGTTTTCAAACGAAGGGGTTTCTATGGGTTGGTAACCAAATTTCTCAAAATGATCTCTCATTACCGAAATAATATAATTTCGTTTAGCCACCTCAGCCGGTGAAAAATCGCGTGTGCCTTTGGGAATACTTGGTTTTTGTGCCATTTTAAATATTGATTTTGATATTAGATTTTAAATATTTGATATTTAACATTTAAAATTCATTTTGCAAATATCTTATTTTTTAAAACTAATTTCTACAAGCAAGGCAATTTTCTTGTAACAAAAGGGTTAACTTCGTGACAAATTACTGTTATGATTGGATTATTTAGAGAAAATGTAAAAATCGCTTTGGGTTCTATCCGAACTCAGTTGCTTCGTACTGTATTAACTGTCATTATTATTGCCATTGGAATAACTGCTTTAGTAGGTATTTTAACAATTGTGGCCGCCATAGATAATAATTTGAATACTAGTTTTGCTTCGATGGGTTCCAATACTTTCAACATCAATCAATATGAAAACAGAAACCGAAGTAGTGGCGGTTCTGAAATTGAAAAAGTCAATCCTATTATCACCTATATTGAAGCGAAAAAGTTTAAGGAATTGTATAATTATCCTTTTACGCATACTTCATTGTCATTCAATGCTACATCAACTGCGGAAGTAAAATATGAAAATCAAAAAACCGATCCCGAAATTACAGTAATTGGTATTGATGAATATTTTATGCCCAACTCTGGGCTGGAAGTTACACAAGGCAGGTCTTTCAATAATTTCGATATTTCCAATAATGTTTATTCATGTGTTGTTGGTTCTGATTTTGTTTCAAAAGGATTGCTCAAAGATGTCAATCCCATAGGGAAACTACTCTCAGTTCGGGGTGCAAAATTCAAGGTAATTGGCGTTTTGAAAGAACGCGGTTCCACTTTTGGAAACAGTCAAGATTTAAGAGTCTTTATTCCGATTCAAGTGGCGCGCTCAATGTTTTCTGCACCCAATATCAATTATTCCATAAGCACTATGATTGATAAAACAGAATTGCTTGATGCTGCTGTTGACAATGCTTTAAACACGATGCGAAAAGTTAGAAAATTAAACCCCGTTGAAGAAAACAATTTTGGCATTTCGAGAAGTGATGATTTAATCAATAGAATTGCAAGTATAACGGGCGTTTTGAGTATTTCGGCTTGGGTTATGGGAATAATTACTATACTTGGTTCTTCTATCGCTTTAATGAATATTATGGTTGTTTCTGTAACCGAAAGAACTCGCGAAATTGGGGTTAGAAAAGCTTTGGGTGCCAAGAAAAGCACCATTGCCTTTCAGTTTTTTATCGAAACATTAACCATTGGACAAATAGGTGGATTTTTCGGAATTGTATTTGGAATTTTAATTGGATATGGGATATGTATGGCAGCAGGATGGGATTTTGTAATTCCGTGGGGCGCAATGATGGCCGCATTTATCACTAGTTTTATTGTTGCCTTAGTTTCCGGATTGTACCCAGCTATCAAAGCTTCACAACTTGACCCGATAGAGGCGTTGCGTTATGAATAAATTTTAAGTACGAAATACGAAGTACGAAGGACGAAGTACGAGGGACGAAGTACGAGGGAGGAAGTATGAGGGAGGAAATACTAGGTTAGAGGGACGAAGTACGAGGGACGAAGTACGAGGGACGAAGTACGAGGAAGGAAGTATGAGGGAGGAAATACTAGGTTAGAGGGACGAAGTACGAGGGACGAAGTACGAGGAAGGAAGTATGAGGGAGGAAATACTAGGTTAGAAGGACGAAGTACGAGGGACGAAGTACGAGGGAGGAAGTATGAGGGAGGAAATACTAGGTTAGAGGGACGAAGTACGAGGGACGAAGTACGAGGGAGGAAGTATGAGGGAGGAAATACTAGGTTAGAGGGACGAAGTACGAGGGACGAAGTACGAGGGACGAAATACTAGGTTAGAGGGACGAAATACGGGGGATGAGGGACGAAATTAGAAGAACGAAGTTAGGGGTTGTAGGTACTAAATTAAAAATACGAAATAGCTAAAGTTTTTACATTACAAGCACAAGAAATATGATAGATATGAAAGAAAGAACTAAAAAGTTCACTATTGATTGTTCACTTTTATGTTCCAAATTACCAAATTCTAAAGAATACAACGCATACATTAATCAACTTATTAGGAGTTGAAGTTCCGTTGGAGCAAATTATAGAGCGTCCCAAAGGGCAAAATCAACGGCTGATTTTATTAATAAATTAAAAATAGTAGAGGAGGAAGCTGATGAAAGTAATTTTTTTCTTGAAATTTTATTAGAAATTAATTAAAACATAGAATTAAAAATAGAAATGGATAAACTTTTAAAAGAAGGGAATGAGATTTTAGCAATAACTGTTGCTTCTATTAAGACCGCAAGAAAAAATCAGAAAAAAACCTAATTTCTTTATTTTTTTATTACCCACCTAATATTTCGTACTTCGTAAATCCCACCTCGTACTTCGTATTTCCTAACTCGTACTTCGTATATCGTACCTCGAACCTCCTACCTCGAACCTCCTACCTCGTCCCTTCTATCATTCTATCATTCCCATAAATATCTTTTTGCAATACAACATTTCTAAATCCAAAACTTTTAATTAATTCAACGGTTTCTTTTCCTAAATATTGGTTAATTTCAAAGTACAATTTCCCCTTTGATGTTAGATTATTTAAAGCCAATTTCGCAATTTTTCTATAAAAAAGTAACGCATCCTCATCTTTTACAAACAAAGCTAAATGCGGTTCATATTCCAAAACATTAGGGTTAATTTCCGCTTTTTCTGAGTTGCGAACATAAGGCGGATTGGACACTATGATGTCAAAAGTAGTTGGAAGTTGGAAGACGGAAGTTGGGAGTTGCTCTAAATTGTTTATTTTTAGAATATCGGCTTGTATAAAATTTACTTTAACCTTATTTATTTCTGCATTTTTTTGGGCAGCAGCCAAAGCTTTTTCCGATATATCAATAGCAAAAACTTCAGCATTTGAAATATTTTTGGCTAAAGAAATTGCAATGCAACCGGAACCGGTGCCAATATCTAATATCTTTAACTTGGAATTTAGCTTCGCTCCGTTCACCTTCGGCCCGGGTGGAATTTCGGATTTGGAATTTTGTTTAATTATCAATTCCACTAACTCTTCGGTTTCAGGTCTTGGGATTAAAGTGTTTTCATTTACTAAAAATGGCAATCCATAAAACTCAGTTTCTCCTAAAATATATTGAATGGGTTTTTGTTTTTTCAAATCGGATAAGACACTTTCCCAACGCAACAATTGTGAAGAATTCATTTCCATTTCGGGATTTAAAGCTAAATCAATTCGTTTTATTTGATGAAAATATTCCAAAATAAGATAAAAGAAACTCTCCATTTCCTTATCATCATACAATAAGGAAAGTTCTTTAATAAATTTAGTTTTGTAGCTTTTAAGTAGCATTTATAATTGTTTTATCATCCAAACTGGACAAGTGGTATGACCCGTATTTCCCAAAGGTGAATTAAGATATTCAAACCCAACTTTCATATACAAATTTTGAGCAACCAACATTTCGGGCAGGGTTTCGAGATAGCATTTTTTATATCCTAATACAGTGGCAGTTACTATACATTTTTCAATTATTTGCAAACCCAATCCTTTTCCTCTGGCTTCATTTAAAAAATACATTTTTTGCAATTCGCAAATGGTATCATTAGAATTTTCTAATTGGCTCACTCCTGCTCCACCTACTATTTTTCTGTTGATTTCAACAACAAAATAAGTTGATCTTGGCTTGTCATATGCTTCAAACATAAAATCCAATTGAGAATCAGCAAAGGCAGTTCCGGTTTTTGGGTAATCATCTGAAATGAAAACTTCCCGAATAACGTTAGCAATTTGAACATTATCTCCCTTTTGGATTTCTCTAATGAGTATGCTGTCCATTCTAAAACTAATATCTTATTTTTGTGAGGTGAAGATACATGAAAAATATATATATCGCTGTATTCAGTTGGCCAAAAATGGTTTGGGAACGACCTACCCTAACCCGTTAGTAGGCAGTGTGATTGTGTTTAATAATAAAATTATTGGCGAAGGTTGGCACAAAAAATCGGGCGAACCACATGCCGAAGTTAATGCAATAAATGCCGTAAAAGATAAATCTTTACTATCAAAATCAACAATTTATGTTTCGCTTGAACCTTGTAGTCATTATGGTAAAACGCCACCCTGTTGTGATTTGATTATTGCACATAAAATTCCTAATGTTGTTGTTGGAACTGTTGACCCCAACAGCAAAGTTGCAGGAACTGGCATCACAAGATTAATCGAAAATGGAGTAAATGTTACCGTCGGGATTTTGGAAAAAGAATGCAACGAATTGAATAAACGTTTTTTTACTTTTCACAACAAAAAAAGACCTTACATAATTCTGAAATGGGCAGAGAGTCTTGATGGATTTATAGCACCATTAGCTAAAGAAAAGAAAGAGCCAGTTTGGATATCAAATGCCTTTTCCAGACAATTGGTTCATAAATGGCGAAGTGAAGAACAAGCTATTTTAGTAGGAACCAACACAGTTATTGAAGACAACCCAAAATTAGATGTCCGGGATTGGACCGGAAAAAATCCTGTTAGAATCATAATAGATAGGACTGGGAGAATTGCTGAAGATTATTTTGTTAAAGACTTAAAAACTAAAACAATTATAATAACCGAACAAGAAAAATTAACATTCAGTGAAAAAGGTATTTATGAAAATCTTATCTTTGATGCTAGCATGTCGTCAGCTATTTGTGGTATTTTATTTAAAAATAACATTCAATCCGTAATTATTGAAGGTGGAAGACAAACTATTCAAACTTTTATTGACTCCAATTTTTGGGACGAAGCAAGAGTATTTGTTGGTAATTTTAATCTTAATAATGGAGTAAAAGCTCCTATTTTAAAAAGAAATTTCACTAGTAGCAAAATTTATAAAGACCAACTAAAACTTTTTATAAACCATGATTAACACTATTATTTTTGATTTTGGAGATGTATTCATTAATCTTGAAAAAGAGGCATCGATTGAAGAGTTTAGAAAATTAGGATTAGATGGTCCCAATGAAGAATTATTGGCTTATAATGATTTATTTGAAAAAGGAAAAATTACAGAACTGCAATTCATAGAAACTTTCCAAAAATATATCCCAAATGCTAGTATTGAAGAAGTACGTAAGGCCTGGAATGCTTCTATTGGAGACTTTCCTTTACACAGATTAGAGTTTTTGCAAATGCTTTCAAACAAATACCGTCTATTTCTATTAACCAATACAGATTCTATTCACATCAATCGTTTCGAGCATAAAGTAGGTATGAGTTTTTATAGTGATTTTTATCGTTGCTTTGAAAAAGTATATTACTCTTATGAAATGGGAATGAGAAAACCCGACCCAGAAATTTTCAATACGTTAATCAGAAAACACGATTTGTCTCCCAAAAGAACATTGTTTGTAGATGATAAAAAATCCAATACTGACATTGCGGAAAATTTGGGCTTGCAGGTGTGGAATTTAAAAGTTGGAGAAGAAGATGTAGTACAACTATTTGAACAAAAACACCTTCCCTTCTGAGATTTGATTGAAAAAGATACTTATAAAACAATAGTCAATCCTACTGAAGTAATTTTATTTAAAGTAAAAAACAGTAAGTTTTATGGCTATGCCTTTCCCGTTACAACTGAAGAAGAAATTAAAAACAATCTAGAAATTTTAAGAAAACAGCATCATGGTGCCGTTCATTTATGTTATGCTTTTCAGCTAGGCACCGAAAAAGTCACTTTCAGAGCAAATGATGATGGCGAGCCAAGCAATACTGCAGGAATGCCTATTTATGGACAAATTCAATCTTTTGGGATGACCAATATTTTAGTGGTTATAGTTCGTTATTTTGGCGGTGTAAAATTAGGCGTTGGCGGACTGATTGTTGCATATAAAACCGCTGCCCAAATGACATTAGAACATGCTGAAATTATCGAGAAAACGATTAACATCCATTTCCAAATAAACTTTGAATATAAATACATGAATAAAGTCATGAGAATCATAAAAGAAAAAAATCTTGACATTATTCACCAAAATCTGACTGAAAATTGTCAAATAAGAATAGCGACACGAAAAAAAAATGCCGAAAATATTTTCGACATCTTTTCTACATTGTTTGAAATTGAGATAAAAAAACTCTAATTTTTTTTAGTTCTCTAAGACTTCTAAAATATACTTTGGGGGAGCAATAGGTTTTCCAGAATTTATGTCCACAAAAACCAATAAAAATTGTGCGGTTGTTAACAACTCATCGTTTTCATTGCGAATTTCACAATCAAATTCTATCTTCACAGAACTTTGACTTTTAAACTTTGTTATGACTGTGAGTAAGTCGTCGTAACGAGCTGGCTTTTTATAATTTATAGTCATCGAAACTATCGGAAGCGCAATGCCGTTTTCTTCAAGCGATTTATAAGAAATCCCTTTTTTTCTTAGCCATTCCACGCGACCCATCTCAAAATAAGGCACATAATTACCATGATACACTACACTCATTTGGTCGGTTTCCGAATACCGAACTCTAACATTTATTTGATGTTCATTCATCTGATTTTTTTTGCTTTTGATTTATTTTTTTAATTTCCTTACAACAATATTTTTTAAAAATCAATGCCATTAAAATTTTTTTTAACAAATTTTATTCACATATTTGTTACCCCGAAAAATTAGACGATTTTTATTGTCATTTATACAAAAAAAAACCTAAACTAATTATTAATTTTAAATCAATATGATCAAAACTGCGCAATCGGTATGGGAGAACTGTCTTGAATTTATTAAAGACAATATTCAAGAACAAGCTTTTAAAACTTGGTTTGAACCGATTAAGTCAGTTGAACTAACTGATAACGCATTGTACATCCAAGTGCCTAGCAAATTTTTTTATGAGTGGCTTGAAGAACATTACGTAAAATTACTAAAAGTAGCATTAACCAAAGAACTCGGAAAAAATGCAAAGTTACTCTATAAAATCAAAATGGAGAACACTTATGGCAATAAACAACCTTACACTGAACAATTACCAAGTTCTCACAGAAGTCCATTGAAATCTCAAGATGTTGATGCACCCTATAAAAATCTAAATCCAGAACTCAAAAATCCTTTTGTAATTCCTGGAATTAGAAACCTAAAAATCGAGTCGCAACTTAATCCAAATTATAGTTTTGATAATTTCTTGGAAGGTGATTCTAACAGGTTAGCACGTTCAGCCGGTATGGCTGTCGCTAATAAACCCGGTGGAACTTCGTTCAATCCATTATTGATTTTTGGTGGCGTTGGTTTAGGAAAAACCCATTTAGCCCATGCTATAGGTGTTGAAATCAAAGATAAATATCCAGAGAAAACCGTATTGTATATTTCTGCTGAGGTATTTACACAGCAGTATATAGATTCGGTAAAGAAAAATAATAGAAACGATTTTATTCATTTTTATCAATTAATAGATGTATTAATTATAGATGATGTTCAGTTCCTGTCAGGAAAAACTGGAACACAAGATGTATTCTTCCACATCTTTAATTATTTACACCAAAATGGAAAGCAAGTAATTCTTACTTCGGATAAAGCACCAGTTGATATGCAAGATATCGAACAACGATTGCTGTCCCGTTTCAAATGGGGATTGTCTGCAGAATTACACCAACCCGATTACGAAACCAGAATATCTATCCTAAAAAATATTTTATATCGTGATGGTGTTGAAATGCCTGATGAAATTATAGAATATGTAGCTCGTAACATTAAATCAAATGTCAGAGAACTGGAAGGCGCCATTATTTCATTAATAGCTCAATCTTCATTTAATAAAAAGGAAGTAACTCTAGATTTAGCCAAAAGTGTTGTAGAAAAATTTGTTAAAAATGTAAAACGCGAAATCTCAATAGACTACATTCAAAAAGTAGTTTCTGATTATTTCCAATTAGATATTGATACTTTACAATCAAAAACAAGAAAACGTCATGTGGTTCAAGCAAGACAATTGGCTATGTTTTTTGCAAAAAAATTCACAAAATCTTCCTTAGCAAATATTGGTTCACAAATCGGCGATAGAGACCACGCAACAGTACTTCACGCCTGTAAAACTGTCGATAATTTAGTATCAACAGATAAACAATTCAAAAAATTTGTTGAAGACATTCACAAAAAACTATCACTGTAATTAGCTTTTTTTGATTAAGTTTGCTCCTTAGAGAAAAACTGTAGTATGTCCGTTAAAATTTTAATGGTTTGTCTTGGAAATATCTGTCGTTCCCCGCTGGCAGAAGGACTGTTAGCGTCAAAACTACCAAAAGACAAATTTATTGTAGACTCCGCAGGAACTGGAAATTATCATGTTGGCAAACAACCTGATCAGCGTTCTATACTCACAGCCCAAAAAAATGGTTTGGATATTACCAACCAAAAAGGAAGACAATTTACCTCAAACGACTTTGATTATTTTGATTATATCTATGTCATGGACAGCTCCAATTATGACGATGTGATACAATTAGCCAAAAGCGAAGCCCACAAAAACAAAGTCGATATGATACTCAATCACTTATTTCCTGGAGAAAATGTCGATGTTCCCGATCCTTATTACGGATTACAAAACGGTTTTGACATGGTCTATGAAATGCTAGATGAAGCTTGTGATATTCTAGCAAAAAAATTGATTGAAAAGCATTCTTAAAAAGCAATACATTGAGTGTAAGCAATAAAAATATAGACTACTAAAAATGAAACCCGTAACACTCAGAGGAAAACTCTACTTAATCCCTACCACTTTGGGAGATATGAATCCACATGATGTGTTACCACAAACCGTAAAAAGAGCCATAGATTTCATAGACTGCTTTATTGTAGAAAATGAAAAAACGGCGCGAAAATTTATCAAAGCCATCAATCCTGAGAAAGTTCAAGCGAGTTTAAAAATAGAAACGCTCAATAAACATACAGCTATTGCAGCACACAACTCGATGATTGCTCCTTGTTTGAATGGAATTAATGTGGGGTTAATGAGCGAAGCTGGTTGCCCCGGAGTTGCTGACCCTGGAGCGGTAATTGTGAAAATAGCACATGAAAAAGGCATACAGGTTATTCCTTTAGTTGGTCCATCTTCTATTTTATTGGCCATGATGGGTTCGGGAATGAATGGTCAAAGCTTTGCTTTCAATGGCTATATTCCTATTGACAAAAATGAAAAAAAAATCGCTTTAAAATATTTGGAAAAATTATCACATGATAAAAATCAATCCCAAATTATCATTGAAACACCTTACAGAAACAATACCATATTGGAAGATATTTTACAAGCATTGCAACCCAATACCCATCTTTGTATTGCAACCGATATTACTTTACCAACAGAATTTATAAAAACGTTACGAGTGGCAGAATGGAAAAAAACAAAGGTCGACCTACACAATAGACCGACCATTTTTATTATTCATAAAATGTGATTAGTTAACTCTGGCGTTTTTTATGGCTTGAATTCTACTCGTTTCAAATCCACCAAAATCCCTCATATACGTTTTAACCGAAGTTCCGTATTCGTCTTTACATTTTCGTTCTCCATTAGTGTTGAGAAAACGTTTTACTGAACCTGTTCCTCCAAGATGAGCTGCAGCCAAAATTCCCGACTCAGTTATTTTAACGCCATCTACTATTTTACCCTCAAAATAGTTAATATAATTTCTTAACTCATATTTATTTTTAGAAAGCAAAACAACAAATGCTTTTTCTTGAAGTCTCGGACTATTTATAAAACCTATACTGTCATGAATACCAATAGATTTTAAAGTTTCAACACCAAATTGATACTTACCCAAATAACCTAAAGTATTAATTTTTTTGTATTTTCCTTGGGATTCTTTGTGCGCAATGGCTTCTTTATAGCCAATAAAATACCTTCCGGTATAAGGAACTCTTAGGGTTACATAGTCGATGATATTTTGAGATGGAAAAACATATAAAAGTTCTTCATTTTCATCAACACGAAAACCGCTGTTGATTTGAGAATTATAGGGTTTAAAACCTGAGCTTATGAAAGCTACAATTAGTAGGATTGATGTGTAAAAAATACCTTTTTTTATCATTAAATTTTATTTCTCAAGCGCTGTCACCAACATGAAATTTCCAATTGCAAATATACAAATAAATTTATAAAATTGAATATCAGGCAGTTAATCTAATCTAAAAATAAATAAAATGAAACTTTGTACCTCCGTTACCCCTTATTTCAAACGTTGGAGCGGGAATTTTGATAAAATTAAAAACTGTTAAAATTGTCTTAACAAAATGAGATTTTGTTTCAATTTTTGTCAAATCAACGTCTAAGCTGAGATAAAATTGACGGTATCTTTTGCTTTCAGGGAGGAAAATAGTATTAATAAATTCATCATTAGCCGTAATCATTCCTTCTGCTCCATAACCAATGGCTACATTTAACCATTTAGGAAATTTCGAAGTCTTTGCAAATGAATAAATATTAGCAGATAGCCAATAGGTTTGACCATTATAATCTTTTAAAATCTGCTCTGGTATAGTGCTTCCCAAAACTTCTGGACGAGCAGAAGCGTAAGGAGTTGTATGAAAAGAAAATTTGGGCACAATTCGCTGTTCTTTCCAAAGTAATTCTTGCGAAACATACAAAGCAGTTCCAGCAACATTGGCAGCAACATCTCCCATTGATGCTCCCCAGTTGGCCGAATAACCATCAAAAACCTCAACGGCAGTTAGAAATGCTAAACCCAATGTTGAACCATAAATCAGTTGACTTTCCCTGTTAGCTCCAGACCATTTCAGAGCATCTGCACCGTAACTTCCTAGATGATATGATGAAAAAACATGTCCTAGTTTATCCATTTGAAGCCATTCGGCATTGTCATTAATAAAACGGAAATTGGATCGGGGATAATCGGCATACCACAATTGGTTTAAACCAATCAAGGCAGCTGAACCAATGGCTAACTCAGAAACAACAAGGGATTTAAGTCGCTTTTTATTTAAGGTATCCGATGGTTTTAGAAAATTTTCAATGGAACTTTGAGCTACAGCATTTTGACTATACCAAAAAAAAATGAAAACGATTATGCTTTTGAATACTTTCAAAATTATCTTTTTGTTCCTTGAGCATTCAACCAATCGGCATATTTTTTGGCATTGACATTGTGCTGCGTAATGGTGGAAGCAAACTCATGATAGCCAAATTTTTCAACACTTGCACAGAAATAAAGATAATCATGTTTTGTTGGATTTAAAACAGCATCAATAGCATCCACATCGGGCATGGCGATTGGTCCCGGTGGCAATCCAATATTTTGATACGTATTGAAAGGCGAATTGATAAACAAATCGTTGTATAAAACTCGCTTTATAATTTGGTCGAAATTTTTATCTCTTAATTTCAACGCATAAATCACTGTTGGATCCGCTTGTAAAGCCATTCCAATATTCAATCTGTTTAGATAAACCCCAGCAACAGTGGGTCTTTCACTTTTTTTAACGGTTTCTTTGTGAACAATTGATGCTAATGTAATCACTTGAACTGGAGTTAAATTCAAAGCATCCGCTTTAGCAATTCGTTCTTTGGTCCAAAAACGTTTGTATTCCCCCAACATTTTATCTCTGAATTTTTCTGCCGAAATATTCCAATAGACTTCATAGGTGTTGGGCAAAAACATGGCAAAAACATTGTCTTTGGTAAAATCGTTTTCCTTTAAAAAAAGAGTATCCCGAAAAGTCGCTAATAATTTAGTGGTATCAGGTTCAATTTGTGAACTAACTCGTTCGCACAGATTTTCTAACCGTTCTTGATTATTGAAAGCCAATTTTACTGGAATATTCCTCCTTATGGCGCCTACCAATTGAAAAGCACTCATGCCTTTTTTAAACAAAAATCGCCCTGACTTAACATGAGCTGGATACGACCGAAGCTTGGCTATAAACTCAAATTCATTCATGTTCTTGATATAGGGAGAAATGATTTTCGATACATCTGCATAAGTTGAACCGGTTGGGACTTGAACATAAATTTCATCTTTATCAAAATTAGTATTTGAAGTAAAAAATTTGACAAAAACAACTATGACAATAAGCAAAAAAGCAATTGCCAGAACTTTAAAAATAGTATTTCTCTTTGTATTCAAAATCGAAAATATTTTAGTTTATTTTTTAATTAATTGCAATAATACTTCATCATGAAAAGAATTGTTGGTGAAATTCCAATCTTTCTTAACTCCTATCTTTTCAAATTCAAATGTCGTAAAAAGGGACAAACTCGGTAGGTTTTCGGTGCCAATATTTGCATACAATTGATGTAATTGCAATTGGTGGAATGCATAATTAATCATCAAGCCCAATGCTTCTTTTCCAAAACCATTGTTTCTATCTACTTCATTTTGAATAATAATACCAACACCAGCGCGTTTGTTTTTTGGGTCAAAATCAAATAAATCAATCAATCCAATAGCTTCAAGATTTTCATTTTTACAAATAGCCAATCGCAACTGTTTGGCTTCGTATATATCTTGATGCGCATTTTCAAGATATTGAGTAATTAAAAATTTGCTATACGGCGTTTGTGTGTTGCTCACTTCCCAAATAGTTTCATCGTTTTCTATATGATAGATAAACGCTAAATCTTCGGGTTCGAGGGCGCGAAGAAAAATAGTATTTCCTTGAAGTGTTACCATACTATTTCTCCTTTAAAAACAAATGTTGCCGGACCTTTTAAAAAAACGTTAGTGTAATTATTCCCATCTTTCTCAAAAGAAACCTCCAATTTTCCGCCTTCAACATCTAAATAGATATGATGAGCGTTGGTTTTTCCGATAGCATGCATAGCAATAGCAACAGCAGTTGCACCAGTTCCACAAGATAACGTTTCGTCTTCAACACCACGTTCGTAGGTTCGTAAAGCAAAATGATTTTCTGATAATTGTTTAACAAAATTCACATTACTACCTTCCTTTCCATACAATTCAGAATAACGAATTGTAGCGCCATTTTTTTTTACATCATAATTTTCTAAATCACCAACCAACATTACATGGTGTGGTGAACCTGTATTGAGGAAAATATACTCTTCTCCCACTCTAACTTTTGATACATTTTTCATTTGCAAGGAAACGATACCATTCTCTAAAATTGAAGCATGATGCAAACCGTCAGTTGCTAAAAAAGTGGTTTCGTTGTCAATTATTGATAACATTTTAGCAAAAGCTACTATACATCTTCCACCATTGCCACACATAGAACTTTGATTGCCATCGGAGTTATAATAAATCATACTGAAATCGGTCGGTTTTGCAAGATTCGAATCAGTTTCATCATTCTCGAGCAAAATCAAGCCGTCTGCACCAATTCCAAAACGGCGATTGCACAATTTTTCAATAAATTTTGTGTTCTCTTTTGGAAAATTATTTTGGCGATTATCAATCATCACAAAATCATTTCCGGTACCTTGGAATTTAAAAAAAGAAATTTTCATAGCGCATATAACTTCAACAAATATAGCAAATATTAAGATTATCTTAAAAATTGTTAAACGAGCGTTAAAGGATATTTGTAAAAAAAAAGAATGTTTTTAATTTTACATTCAAATAATTTTAATAGTACTAGTTATGAAACGACTTTCAAGTTTATTAATGATTTCTTTATTGAGTGGAGCAACCACACTTGGCGCTTACAAATTATTTATTGAAGGAAAGGACAGTCGCAATTCGATTGTATCTATGGCGCCAACAAATTACAACAGAACCGTAGGTTTAAATGGTGAAGCAGTTGATTTTACTGTTGCTGCCGAAAATGCCGTTCACACTGTGGTACACGTAAAAAATGTTTCTATTAGAACTGTGTATAATCCGATGATGGAATTTTTCTATGGTCAACAAGGCGGTCAACAACAAGAACAAGTTGGCACTGGTTCGGGTGTAATTATTTCGGAAGACGGTTATATTGTTACCAATAATCACGTGATAAAAGATGCAACAGAATTAGAAGTAACATTGAACAACAACAAATCGTATAAAGCAAAACTTATTGGCACCGATTCTAAAATGGATATCGCTTTATTAAAAATTAATGCAGACGAAAAATTACCCTATTCTACCTTTGCCGATTCAGATACTGTAAAAGTAGGCGAATGGGTTTTGGCCGTTGGTAATCCCTATAATTTAACTTCAACCGTAACAGCAGGGATTGTTTCGGCAAAAGCCAGAAGCGTTGACACAAAAGGAATTCAATCTTTTATTCAAACAGATGCTGCTGTAAATCCAGGCAATAGTGGTGGTGCTTTAGTAAATACCAGAGGAGAATTAATTGGTATTAACACTATGATTTCATCACCAACTGGAAGTTATGCTGGCTATTCATTTGCGGTTCCTTCAAACATTACAAGAAAAATCATTGAAGACATTATGGAATTTGGAGGCGTTCAAAGAGGAATTTTGGGAATTGAAGGTAGAGAATTAAATAGTAATTTTTCTAAAGAACTAGGATTAGAAGACGCCGAAGGTTTTTACATTAATAAAGTAACCAAAAACTCTGGTGCTGAAAAAGCTGGTTTGCAAAAAGGTGACGTGATAAAAAAGTTAGATACTCAAAAAATCAATTCTTATGCTGAACTTTCGGGCTATATCAATACCAAAAGACCAAATGACTTAGTTCAAGTAACATTTGTTAGAGATGGTGAGCTAAAAACTGTTCCGGTAACTTTAATAAAGAATGATGTTTTCATCACAGAGTATAAAGGATTGGAATTAGAAAATATTGATTCATCTGATAAAAAGAGATTAAAAATAGATTATGGAGTTCGCATTAGAGAAATTAATAATGATAATTTAAAACCCTACTATGATCAACTTAAAGGAGGTATAATTCTGTCTGTCAATGGAGTAAAAGCTACTGATGTCGAAAGTATTTCAAGTTATTTAAACAAAAATGACGAAAATCAAAATGTTAGCATTCAAATGATTAATAGAAACGGTCAGGTCATTCAAGTTATCTTATAATTCATCTTACTTTTTTCTTTAAAGCCAATCCAAAAAATGGATTGGTTTTTTTTATGAAAAAAAGTTACGAAATCGTTTTCGTGAAACGCTTCTATTTTATACTTTTGCGCCAAATAATTCAATTCTGAAATACCCTAAAGCTTCGGGACAGAATAAAAACACAACTAAAACCTATTCTCTTTTTATGAACAGTACTACTTTATACGAAAAGGAATTATCATTTCAAGCGGACAGACGTAAAGCTGCCGTGGAATTCATTAAAATTATCAGCGATTTATGGTATGACAAATCCATCGAATTGATGCTTTTTAGAAATCAATTAATCGATAGAAATGTAAGTGACATCATGAATCTTCATGAATATGCTGGAGAGTTTGTTCAAAAACCAATTAATGTTTTTGATACTGTCGAAATTGCGAGAGCTATTGAAAATCTTGATTTACCACCATCCCGTATTGACATAGGAAAATTGACTTATGAATACCATTTAGAAGATAATAAATACCATGACTCCAGAGCGTTTGTAATTGATAAACTTAAAAATGCTAAAAATTCAAAAGATATTAAACCAAAAGATGTTGTGCTGTATGGTTTTGGTCGAATTGGTCGATTGCTTGCAAGAGAAATGATGAGTAAAATTGGTAAAGGACAGCAATTACGTCTACGGGCAATTGTAACTCGTGATAAAAATGATGCTGTTTCTTTAGAAAAAAGGGCTTCTCTACTACGATATGACTCAATCCATGGTGATTTTGAAGGTTCCGTTCAAGCCGATGTAGCCAATAATGCTTTGATAATAAATGGTACTACTGTTCATATTATTACAGCAAATGCTCCTGAAGAAATTGATTATACAAAATACGGAATTGCAGCTTGTTTACTGATTGACAATACAGGTGCATTTACTACTGAAGAAGCATTGAAGCGACATTTAGTTTCAAAAGGTGTTGACAAAGTACTATTGACAGCACCAGGAAAAGGAGTTCCTAATATTGTTTATGGTGTAAATCATAACGAATACAACCCTGATGAAGTGGCAATTTTTTCTGCAGCATCGTGTACTACCAATGCAATCACACCAATACTAAAAGCAGTAGAAGATACAGTTGGAGTGGTGAAAGGACATTTAGAAACCATTCACGCCTATACCAATGACCAAAACTTAGTAGACAACATGCACAAAAAATACCGTCGTGGACGTGCAGCCGCTTTGAATATGGTAATTACAGAAACTGGTGCTGGTAGTGCCGTTGCTAAAGCGTTACCTAGTTTAACGGGGAAATTAACTTCTAACGCGATTCGTGTGCCAGTTCCAAATGGTTCATTAGTAGTATTGAATTTAGAAATTAGCAAAAAAACCTCCGTAGAAAAAATCAATGCTATCATGAGGAGTTATGCTTTAGAAGGTGAATTGGTAGAACAAATTAAATATTCATTAAATAATGAGTTAGTTTCCTCTGATATTGTGGGAACATCTGCACCATCAATTTATGACAGCAATGCAACAATCGTTTCTGGTGATGGAAAGAATATTGTGCTTTATGTATGGTATGATAACGAATATGGTTATAGTCATCAAGTGATTCGTTTGGCAAAATACATTGCCAAAGTGAGACGTTACACTTATTATTAGTTTACAAGAAAATAAAAAAAGCTCAATTTAAAGTTGAGCTTTTTTGATAAATAGTGCATTGCTATTATGCTTTTCCAGCCGCAATCAAATTCAATGCTGAACCAGCCACAAACCAACCTATTTGACTTTCGTTGTAGGTATGATTGGCTAAGATAATATCTTTTGAACCATCAGCATGAACAAATTCTAGAGTCAACGGCTTACCAGGAGCAAATTCAGTTAGGTCTAAAAAATTGATGGTATCATTTTCTTGAATTTTATCATAATCAGCTTCGTTAGCAAAAGTCAAAGCTAACATTCCTTGTTTCTTCAAATTAGTTTCATGAATACGAGCAAATGATTTTACCAAAACCGCTTTCACTCCCAAAAATCGTGGTTCCATAGCGGCATGTTCTCTTGAAGAACCTTCTCCGTAGTTTTGATCTCCGACAACAATAGTTGGAACTCCAGCCGCTTTGTACGCCCTTTGAACAGCGGGAACTGCATCATAAGACCCTGTAAGTTGGTTTTTAACTTTATTAGCTTCTTGATTAAAAGCATTCACAGCTCCAATCAGCATATTATTGGAAATATTATCCAAATGTCCACGGAAACGCAACCAAGGTCCCGCCATAGAGATATGGTCTGTGGTACATTTTCCAAAAGCTTTTATCAACAACTTAGCTCCAGTAATATTTTTTCCATCCCAAGCATCAAAAGGAGCTAGTAATTGTAATCTATCAGAGGTTGGTGAAACAGCTACTTGAACATTACTTCCATCTTCTGCTGGAGCTTGAAATCCGGCATCACCAACATCAAAACCTTTTTTTGGCAACTCATCCCCAAAGGGTGCATTCAATTTTACAGCTTCGCCATTATCATTCAATAAAGTATCGGTTAACGGATTGAAATCCAATCTTCCAGCAATTGCTAATGCAGCCACCATCTCGGGTGAGGTTACAAAAGCATGGGTGTTTGGATTACCATCAGCACGTTTTGAAAAGTTTCTATTAAAGGAATGAACGATGGTATTTTTTTCTTGTTTATCTGCTCCAGCTCTATCCCATTGACCAATACATGGGCCACAAGCATTGGTAAATACTTTGGTTCCCATTTTTTCGAAAGTGGCAATAATTCCGTCTCTTTCAATAGTATATCTAATTTGTTCAGAACCAGGATTGATACCAAATTCAGCTTTTGGAGTAATTCCGTGCTCGACAGCTTGTTCCACAATGGATGCCGCACGAGCCATATCTTCATAAGACGAATTGGTACACGAACCAATTAATCCCCATTCTACTTTAACTGGCCATCCATTTTTAGCTGCTTCTTCTTTCATTTGAGAAACCGGAGTTCCTCTATCGGGTGTAAATGGACCGTTGATATGGGGTTCTAATTCTGATAGATTAATTTCTATCAATTGATCAAAATAAAGTTCTGGATTAGCATATACATGAGCATCGGCAGTTAAATAATCAGCTACTTTATCCGCAGCATCAACTACATCTTGACGACCTGTTGCTGCTAAATACCGTCTCATAGAGTCGTCATAACCAAAAGTTGAAGTAGTCGCTCCAATTTCTGCTCCCATATTACAAATAGTTCCTTTTCCTGTACAAGACATAGAAGTAGCACCTTCACCAAAATATTCAACAATGGCACCAGTTCCACCTTTTACAGTGAGTATATCAGCTACTTTAAGAATAACATCTTTTGGGGCTGTCCAACCGCTTAATTTTCCGGTCAACTTTACGCCTATTAATTTTGGAAATTTCAATTCCCAAGACATTCCACTCATAACGTCAACCGCATCTGCGCCTCCAACTCCAATAGCCAACATACCTAATCCACCAGCATTAACCGTGTGAGAGTCGGTTCCAATCATCATTCCTCCCGGGAAAGCATAATTTTCTAATACAATTTGGTGGATAATTCCTGAACCTGGTTTCCAAAAACCAATACCATACTTATTAGAAACCGAAGAAAGAAAATCAAAAACTTCTTTAGATTGACTGTTGGCTAATTCTAAATCTTGTTTGGCACCGTTTTTCGCCAAAATCAAGTGGTCGCAATGTACTGTAGTTGGCACAGCAACCGTCTTTTTTCCAGCGTGCATAAACTGCAACAATGCCATTTGGGCTGTGGCATCTTGACAAGCTACTCTGTCTGGAGCAAAATCTACATAATCTTTACCACGAGTGAACGATTGAGAAGGTGTTCCATCCCATAAATGGGAATATAGAATCTTTTCAGAAAGTGTTAAAGGACGTCCAACCAACTCACGAGCTTTATCTACTCGTGAAGCCATTGTACTGTATACTTTTTTTATCATTTCAATATCAAATGCCATAATATTAATAGGTTTATTTGTTAAACTGTGTTCTGTTCGACCACATGGCCTCGAGCGCAGTGCAAATTTACGAAAACGATGTACTTCTAAAAAATTTTTGATAAAATAAGTTGCAATAGTATTGTGTTTTAAGATATTACTATTTTTAGGTCTTTATTTTGTTAATTTGCTATTTTAAGGGGCAAAAAATTATAATTCTCACTATTTATCTCTTAAATCCATCATCGGTTTTTCATAAAAACGATACAATATAGCACTTAAAACAAGGGTTATAAGGAGATAAATCAAGGTAAAAAAGTATAATTCAAGTCTGTTTTCTACATCCATTGGGAAAAAATACTTCATCAGTTGGAGTACTACACTATAATGTAATAAATAAATGGAGTATGAAATAATACTAATATAAGTTATTGGTTTTCCAATAAAAGAAGGTGATGCTCTCCAATGTGATAAATATGGCAAAAAACAAGCTACTGCAATCGATAATAAAGGTAAATATAAAACATTCCAAAACAGAGGTTGAATGGCAATTAATAGCCCAAAATGACCCAAACTAAAAAATAAAAAAAATAGCAATACTATTCCTAAAAGAAAAAATAAAAATTTTGTCTTTGTCCAAAATGATGTAAAATTTACATAAATCCAACTGAATAAGACACCGATAAAAATACTGTCCAATCGATACAAAACAACTGCTTTTAAGGAAACATTCCATTGGTCTAATTTAGTGTTATATGTTGTGTTTTGATAATACAATTTATTGCCAATAAAAATTGCTATCAACAATAAAACTGTAAAAAGAAAAAACCTTGATTTATTTTTTGGTTTGATTAAAAGTCCCAAAACCAAGATAAAAAAAGGCATAACGACATAGGCAAATTCTTCTACTGATAAACTCCATGACTCTGTGAAGAATGGCAACATAGTAATTTTAAAATTTTGCAAAAAGAAAAAGTACCGCCACAGTTGTGGCGTTTCATAACCAATAATTGCTGCGATTAGAATATTGATAAGCAAAATCAGATAATAATTAGGAAGTGTCCTAAACCATCTTCTTTTTAAGAAATAGAAGACAGTAGCTAGAGAAAAATCTTCCTTAAGATACAATTGATATAGAATTTTACCTATAAGAAAACCACTCAACACAAAGAAAATCTCAACACCAAAAAAACCAAATAACTGTAGCAGTTGATGAAATAGACTGTCGTCTTGAGGGTAAATCCACAAACAATGACCTGCTACAACCATAGTAATAGCTATGGTTCGCATCAAGTCTAGGCCAAATATTCTTGTATTATTAATGGTTACTTTTTCTATTTTATTCATTGACTAAATGTAATAAAATATTTAAAGCAATTTAAAGCAATTTATGAATAATCATTTCTTCGGTTATTCCTTCAGCGTCAGCTTTGTAGTTTTTGATAATTCTGTGACGCAAAATTCCGGTAGCAACCGCTTTCACATCCTCAATATCGGGAGAAAACTTTCCGTTGAAAGCAGCATTGGCTTTGGCGGCTAATATTAAGTTTTGAGAAGCTCTTGGCCCTGCACCCCAATCGATATAATTTTTGATATAATCATTGGACAATGGATTATTAGGTCTTGTTTTGCTAACTAAAGCTACCGCATATTCAATAACATTATCAGCTACAGGAATACGACGAATTAAATGTTGAAAATCGATTATCTCTTGAGCTGTAAACAATGGATTAATAACTGGTTTTAAGTCAGATGTAGTGCTTTTTACGACTTGAACTTCTTCATTATAAGAAGGATAATCTAGTTTTATAGCAAACATAAAACGGTCTAGCTGTGCTTCGGGTAACGGATAAGTTCCTTCTTGCTCTATAGGGTTTTGAGTTGCTAAAACAAAATAAGGTAAATCTAATTTATAGTTTTGCCCTGCAATAGTTACTGAACGTTCTTGCATCGCTTCGAGTAATGCGGCTTGTGTTTTTGGTGGTGTTCTGTTAATTTCGTCGGCCAAAATAATATTCGCAAATATTGGACCTTTGATGAATTTAAATTGACGGTTTTCGTCCAAAATTTCGCTCCCTAATATATCCGAAGGCATCAAATCGGGGGTAAATTGAATGCGTTTAAAATCCAATCCTAATGCTTGAGAAATGGTATTTACCATTAAGGTCTTCGCTAATCCAGGAACGCCTATAAGTAATGCATGACCTCCAGAAAATATACTGAGTACTATTTGGTCAACTACATCGTCTTGACCAACAATAATCTTGGAAATCTCTTTCTTTAGCTCTTCTCTTTTTTGAACTAAATTTTGAACGGCTACTACGTCTGACATAATATTTTGATACAATTTAGAATGACAATATACAAATTTTAGTGCCCAAAACACTAATCACTATACCGATATTTCGGGAGTGAGCAACTATTTCTTTAGCCAATTATTGGTAAACAAACAGTCTTGATATTCTCCATTAATTTTAATATAAGTTTCTTTTATTTTTTCATCACTCCATTTAGCAATAGCTTTGATTTGTTTTTCTTTCAAAGCTAAATCTTTAATTTTGATATAATCCTTGGCATAATCTGCTGGGTGTTCATTAATTCTGTTGGTAACAGTTATGATTTTATATTTCTTCCCTGTTCTTGGATCGTCATCCAAAATAGGTTGTGTAACAGCATTTTCTTTCAAATTGGATACTTCACTGTATAAACTTGGATCCATTTTGGTCAATTCAAAATGGGTGTCTTGAGTTTTTGGATTAATCAAAATACCACCGTTGGCTCTGGTTTCCTTTTCATCAGATAATGTTCTGGCTGCTTCGGAAAAGGTAATTTCACCACTTTCAATTTTCTTTTTTATTGTAATGATTTTCTCTTTGGCTTCTTTTAATGCTTTGTCTGAAACTTTAGGCATCATCAATATATGCCTCAACTCCACTTCTTGTCCTTTAATTCTCTCGACCATGATGATATGATAGCCATATTCTGTTTCAAATGGTTCTGATATTTCTCCTTCTCCTAAACTAAAAGCAACATCTTTAAATTCTTTTACAAATTGTGTTTTTCTATTAATTTTATAAAAACCACCACTAGACGCTGATCCTTTATCGTCTGAATAAATCACGGCTCTTGTTTTAAAACTTGCTCCAGCTAATACCTCTGCTTTTATTTCTTTTAATCTATTGACCACTCTTTGTTTTTCTTCTTCTGTTATTTTTGGAGAAATAACAATTTGGGCTACTTCCATCTCTGCCCCAAAAAGTGGGAGTTCAGATTGCGGGATTTTTTTGAAAAAATTGCGTGTTTCCTCAGGAGTAATTTCTACGGCATCCACTATTTTCTTTTGCATCTCTCCCGTAAGTTTGTTCATCTTGATAATTTCAAATAATTCATTTCTGAAATCTTCCTCATTACTTTTTTTGAAATAGCTAATCACTTTATCCATCGAACCCAGTTGTTCTACCATATAATTCAACTGTTCATTCATTTTCTCCTTAACCTCTTCATCTCTGATTACGATACTATCTTGTATTGCTTGGTGAGCATACAATTTGTCTTCTAATAATTTCCCCAACATTTGACATCGTGTAATATCTTTTATGGATTGATTTTGACTTGATAATTCTAAAAAGGCTTTGTCAATATCAGAGTCTAGTATAATATAATCGCCAACAGTAGCAATAACTCCATCAATTTTTTGTTTTTTGGAAGAAGTTACCATAGTGGGTTTTGTCCTCACCGAGTCTTTGATGATTTCTTGTGCATGGCTAAAAAATACCGAACAAATAAGGGCAATAATTGTTAGTAGAATTTTACTATTGGTATATTTCATAATCTTTATTTTTAATGGCATCCTCTGTGATTTCTTTTTCAAACTTCTTAATTAACTCTAATTTTCGTTTATTCAGCAATACCTCTCTTAAAGTGGGCTTTATAAAATCAAATGGGGATATTTGATTTTTATCAATTACATTGGTAATTTTTACTAAATAAACATCATTATTTATCGTTTTTTCTATTCTTTTTCCCGAAACAATTAAAGCATCTCTATTGTCCGGTGTGATAAAAGGTAACTTGATATATACTTGACTCATATCGACCCAAACACCGTCATTCAAAGCAAAACTCTTGAACTGTAACGCATAAATATCCCAAAACTTTTTATCTTTTTTGTTATAATCAAAGAACTTACTTCTTATGGTAGCAAAACGAGGATTATTTTTGGAAAGATTGATGAATCTCAATCTAACTAATGTTCCGTTTGTTTTAAAATTCTCTTTGTTTTCGTCGTAATATTGTTTTAACTCTTCTTGTGATATTATTGTATCGACGGTATTTTTTACTACTTCTTCTATGTAAGCTTTAGTATATAAATCAATTTTATACTGTTTAATCAAGGTATTATATTCGACTTTTTTGGAATCACTTAAATTTCGTTCTGCCGCTTCAATCAACAGTTTCTGACTTGCCCATCTGTTGATAAAATCCCTCACTAGTAACACACTATCTTCTTTTGACGTTCCTACGGGAACCAGAGTAGCAATATCCCTTTTGTACAAATAACTTTTCCCAACTCTGGCTATTGATTCCAGTTTTTGCTCTGGTTTGAAATAACTACAAGAACAGGTTATCAAAAAAAAGAGAAAAAAACTATTTTTAACCATGTTTAGGGTTGTAATTGTTTTTTTACACGTTCAAAAACGTCATTGTTAATTTTTATTGTAAACTCTTCCTTCAAATCATCTACCCAACGCTGTTCTAAATACTGCTGATAGTCATTCACTATTTTACCTTTACATTCGTCAAATGTTTTAATGCCCACAGGTAAAACTTTGGTTACTTTGGTTACAAAATAATATTCGCCTTCTTTGAAAATATCAGAAATGCCAACTTCATATTTTGTTGCTTTTGGTAAAGCGTCGCTACCTTCCTCAAAAGTACCTGTGTTGGCCATAATATTTATAACATTATCAACGTTTAGTGTTTCTTTAATCTTTGGCAATTCTGTGTTTTTTTTCAACAATACCAATGCCCTTTTGATTATTTCCATTTTAGTTGATGAAAGAACGCTAGCTTCCACTCTTTTTTTCCACAAATGTTCTGATTTATGTTCGTTATAAAAGCTTTGTAAGCCAACCGTATCTGTCTTTGCGCGTTCCCAAATCTCTTTTTCCATCAAGTCAAACAACAATAATCCGTCGCGGTATTCTTCCATCACATTGGCAAATTCAGGAAATTCATTTTCTAAATTTTCATCGTAATAAGCGGTTAACTGCTCGTCTAAAAATTTCTCATAAATAGCATCTACTAGTTTAGATAAAGGTTTCACGGCTATTCCTGATTTTTGTTGTTTGTCAACAAAGTCTAAAAAAGTTTTTCCATCTATCTTTTTTATGCCATTAATAGTTAATAAAGTAGCTGTGTATTCTTTAGCATTGGCGGGAGGCGTCCATTTGGACTCATAAAAATCATTGGTCACTAATTTTGAGAGCAATCCAAATTGCCTTGTATCTTTTTTGTGAGAGTATTTTCTTCTCAATTTTTCATTTAACGAAGTAACCAGCTTTTTAGACCTATCGTCTTTCCCTATTTTACCTTCCAATTCGTTTCTCATTTCCTCCATAGTTTTTATAGGGTGCTTTTCTATCAACTTGATAATGTGCCAACCAAATTGAGATTGAAAAGGTTTTGACATTTCATTAGGAGTGTTTAAGGAAAAAGCGGCATTTTCAAATTCCTCTGAACTCAATTGCCCAGATCCAAATTTATTTAATACCCCACCCTTTCCAGCAGATGATTTGTCTTCAGAAAATTGCTTGGCCAAATCCTCAAACTTTTCACCTTGTTGGATTTTTTTATAAATATCATTAATGGTATTGTTAGCTTTTTCTTGGTCGGTATCCTCTGGCTTTGGATTTAATATCATGATATGAGCAACTGTAATTTCACCTCGATTAGCTCTTATATCATCCACTTTCAAAATATGATACCCAAAACGGGTTCTCGTAATTTTTGAAATTTCTCCTTTAGTTGTGTTATAAGCTGCGTTTTCAAAAGCATATACCATTCTAAATGCTGTGAAATAGCCCAAATTACCTTTGTTATCTTTGGCCGAAGGATCTTCAGAATATTGAACGGCTAAATTTCCAAAATCTTCACCTGACAATGCTTTTAATCTTATGTCTTGAATCTTTTTATACGCTTTTAAAGTGTCCTCAGCTGTTGCATTTTCATCAGCTAAAATCAAAATATGTGATGCTTTGATTTCTTTTTGTAAACGATTATATCCTTCCGTTATCAGTTCATCGGTAATTTTTATATCGTTGAAATAGTTTTTGGCCAATTGAGTTCGATAGGATTTTAACTCATTTTGATATTTTGTATTGTTTTCTAGACCTAGTTTATAGGCCTTATTTACTTTTAATTTATAGCCAATAAAAAGTTCTAAATATTGGTTTAAATCTTTTTGTGATTCATCTTTGACTAAGTCCAAATTCTTTTTATATACTCTTGAAAATTCATCAGAATAATATGGTTTTTCATTTATAGTAAACAAAACTTCTTTTGAATTATTTTGCGCATTACTGGTAAATAAAACTAAAAAGAATACGCCGAAAAAAAACTGTTTTAAGCTCATGATTTTAAAAATTCGATTAAAATTTGTATACAAAAATATTGGTTTTATAGACATGCCAAAAACAGTTTGGTTTATTGACATTACAATCAACAAAAGTAACAATTCAAACACATTATACAAGTATCAATACTACTATTAACAAAAAATTATTAACATCACTTTTACTAGCTTTAGTAAATGAGCAATCAGAAATTGATTTGATAACAATTTTATCATTAAATAATAGTATTTTTGCAACCAATTTATTGAAAAACATGAGTTTTATTAAAGAAATACAACGCCGCCGAACCTTTGGAATCATCTCCCATCCCGATGCTGGTAAAACTACACTAACTGAAAAATTATTACTTTTTGGTGGTGCCATTCAAGAAGCTGGTGCCGTTAAAAATAATAAAATTAAAAAAGGGGCTACTTCCGATTTCATGGAAATTGAACGCCAAAGAGGGATTTCAGTGTCGACATCTGTATTGGCTTTTAATTATCAAGGGAAAAAAGTTAACATCTTAGATACACCAGGACACAAGGACTTTGCCGAAGACACCTTCAGAACATTGACCGCTGTTGATAGTGTGATAGTGGTCATTGACGTGGCCAAAGGTGTAGAAGAACAAACCGAAAAATTGGTGGAAGTTTGTAGAATGCGCAACATTCCAATGATTGTTTTCATTAACAAATTAGACCGAGAAGGAAAGGATGCTTTTGACCTCATGGATGAAGTGGAACAAAAACTAGGATTGAGTATTACTCCATTGAGTTTCCCGATTGGAATGGGCTATGATTTTCAAGGAATTTATAACATTTGGGAGCAAAATATCAATCTATTTAGTGGTGATAGCCGCAAAAACATTGAAGACACCATCGCTTTTTCTGATATCAACAGCCCAGAACTAGAGAAAATTATAGGTGAAAAACCAGCTGTTAAACTTAGAGAAGAATTAGAATTAATTTCAGAAGTATATCCTTCTTTTGACAGAGGCGACTACCTCAGCGGAAAAATACAACCTATTTTCTTTGGTTCGGCGTTAAATAATTTTGGAGTTAGAGAATTGTTAGATTGCTTTATTGAAATAGCACCATCGCCAAAACCAAAAGAATCGGAAACGAGATTAGTAAAACCTGAGGAAGAAAAAATGGCTGGATTTGTATTTAAAATTCATGCTAATATGGATCCAAAACACAGAGATAGACTGGCTTTTGTAAAAATTGTATCGGGTACTTTTGAAAGAAATAAACCTTACATGCATGTTCGACTGAACAAAAATCTAAAATTCTCAAGTCCAAATGCCTTTTTTGCCGAAAAAAAAGAGATTATGGATATTTCTTATCCTGGCGATATTGTGGGTTTACACGATACAGGCAATTTTAAAATTGGAGATACACTAACCGAAGGAGAAATAATGAGTTTTAAAGGCATTCCAAGTTTTTCTCCAGAACATTTTAGATATATCAATAATGCTGATCCATTGAAAGCAAAACAGTTGGACAAAGGAGTTGATCAATTGATGGATGAAGGTGTGGCACAATTATTTACATTGGAAATGAATAACCGAAAAGTGATTGGTACTGTTGGAGCACTACAATATGAAGTAATACAATACCGATTAGAACATGAATATGGGGCAAAATGTAGTTATGAAATGTTTCCTGTACACAAGGCTTGTTGGGTAAAACCCAATGACGCTAAAAGTGAGGAATTCAAAGAATTTAAACGTATAAAGCAAAAATTCTTGGCACATGACAAATACGGACAACTAGTGTTTTTAGCCGACTCAGAATTCACCATTCAAATGACACAAAGTAAGTTTCCGAATGTTAAGTTGTTTTTTACTTCAGAGTTTGACTAAAATATCCAAAAAAAACTATATAAATTTTTGAAGTTAAAAAAGGATTACTATATTTACCACCTGAAATAGAATTGTATGAAAAATATATTGAAATACTATATAATCGTTTTTATTATTGTATCAGATTTTGCTATGTATGCTCAACCTGGTGACGATGACGGTGGTGGTGGTCTTGAAGGTAATGATCCTCAGCCAGCCCCTATTAATGGTAAATTAGTAATCTTGGCCATAACAGCTATTCTATTCGTTCTTTACACCTACAGAAATAAAAAAAGAGCCGTTTAGTTAAAAACATATTTTTTACAAAACCATTCCAAAACCAATGGAATGGTTTTTTTATGTTTACACTGCTCCAAAAAAAATACTCCTCAATTTCTTAAGGAGTAGTTTTGTTTTTATTTGAAAAGAATATTATCGAACTACTTTCTTAGTCACTACCACACCATCTTCTGAAGTGATTTGAACCAATAATACTTCATTAGCCATACCAACAGTCATTGTGGTTTGAGAAGCATTGATGTTGTTGCTTTCTAATAATAAACGTCCTCTGATGTCAAACACTTTTACCGATGTCATGATGGTAGTTCCTGCATTGATTACAAAGTCATTCACTCCATTTTTGTATACAATCACTTGGTTGGTATTGAAAGTTGGGCTTTGAATACTTAACTGCGATTGATAGATAATTTCAAAACGATTAGTAAAGGTTCCTGCTACAGAAGTAAAATTATAAGCACCCGTTTGTAAGTCATGTTCTGTAGCTGTTAAATTGTCTTTGAGGTAAATCGCTTGGTTAGTATTGGTAAACAAACCATCAGTATGATCGATGGCAATGCTGTAATTCCCTGAAGTAAGAGCTTTATAAGACAAAGGCACCACATCACTTGGGTCAAACTCAGGCCTTCCTTGAATAGAATATTCACCAGCTCCAATTAAACTAGTTAAATAAAATTCTTTATTGATATTTTCCCCATCGATTCCTCTATCATCTGCCATAGTCCCCTCTGAACTGTAGCCAACAGCCATCTGGCTATAAACTCCTGTATTGTCAATTAAATTTAACCAATACAATCCGTTATTTGTGCTAGTGGTTGTTTGTGAATTTCTAAAAAACTGATTTGCATTTGAACTTCTTCTCATACTATTAGTAAAGCTTATGGTTGAACCACTTGTAGCTTTTACAATAAATCCTTGCCCAATATTAAGAACCCAATTTTGCTCTTGTCCACCACCTGTAGGGAAGAAACCTGTACCTGTATCGCCTCCCGCTGAACCATTGGCTACATAAGCTGTTTTGGTAAGAGTGGCATATGAGGTTGATACTGCTGTAGTATTCGTTTTTCTCCAAAAGTATAATGGTCCGGTTATGTTGGTGTTACCATCTATAAAATTGTGTACATTAAGTCTGGATGGATAAGGATTTCCTACAGCGTTAAAACCATTTAATGCTGTGGATACTGTTGCTGAGATGGTTCCATTATTAGCAACTCCAGTAAAAATACCATTGTAAACCGTCGGAGATGTTGGGTGATTGTAGGGAACTCTAATCAAATAACCAATTCCGTTAGTGAATTGAACATTAGCATTATCAGTTCCATCTACACCATTTGGTGAAACCAAAGGAGAAGGATATTGTAAACCAGTTAAATTAAAACCTACAGAATTATTATATAAATCAGTTGCAGTATCATAAATATAAAAACGATTAGGAAGTGTAAACTTAGAGAAAGCATACAATCCCTGCCCAGTAACTGGCGAGGACCATAAGGTATAATCTAGACGTTTTAGTGCTGAAGAGTTTCGATTTACAATTATATTACCTGAATTGGCAATCGTAGAAGTCTGTAATAAGTTAGCATTATTATTCAATGTAAAAGTACTACCTGAATCAACCGTTAATTTACCATCTAAAGTAACATTAAAGCCAGATGCTACAGTGACTGTTGCATTATTAATTAATCGTAATGAACAACCAGCTAAATTAGCACTTATAGTTCCCGTAGAACCATCAAATACCAACGATTTAGAAGCCGAAGGGCTGCCGTTTGACCATGTTAGGCCACCATCTGTTGATATTGTTGCATCTATAGTCACCACTGCCGAACCACTATTTCCTGTTCCTACGCAACCATTGGCATCAGTAACTGAGGTTAAAGTATAGCTCGTAGTACTTGTTGGCGATACCGATACGTTACTACCACTAACATACGAGTTTAATGTCCCATCACTATACACAACAGTATATGGCGATGTTCCTCCCGTAATGGCTACCTGAATATTAGTTGGAATTCCTGCACAAATAGCGGCAGAACCAGAAATAACCGCAGCGGTAGAAGCACTATTTACAGTAACAACAGCCGAACCGCTGTTTCCTGTTCCAGCGCAACCTCCAGTACTAGTAACAGAAACCAAAGTATAAGTAGTATTGGATGTTGGCGACACTGATATAGCGGCACCTGATGTATAACTACTAACTGTAAAGTTGCTAGCACCATCTGTGTACACCACCGAGTAAGGAGAAGTTCCTCCGGTAATGGCAACACTTAAATTAGTACTTCCACCACAGGTAGAAGTAGTTCCTGAAATTACTGCCGCTGTAGAAGCACTATTTACAGTAACAACAGCCGAACCGCTGTTTCCTGTTCCAGCGCAACCTCCAGTACTAGTAACAGAAACCAAAGTATAAGTAGTATTGGATGTTGGCGACACTGATATAGCAGCACCTGATGTATAACTACTAACTGTAAAGTTATTAGTACCATCTGTGTATACCACTGTGTAAGGAGAAGTTCCACCAGTAATAGCAACACTTAAATTAGTATCAATTCCTGAACAGATTGTTGCTGTTCCAGAAATAACCGCAGCGGTAGAAGCACTACTTACAGTAAACGTTGCTGTATTTCCTGAGATAATATTTGAAACACAACCGCTACGGATAAAATCTATTGTAATGGTAGTTGATCCATTATTACTCAAATTTACTGTAGTAAATGCTCCAGAACCTGCTATAGTAACGCTCATTATAGTATTAAAAGAACCGGTATTAGCCCCTGAAAGAGTATAATACACTTGATAAGTTCCTACTCCCAAATTAGAGGTATTAGTAACACTTGCTGTACTTCCATTACAAGATGGCGATGCTACTGTTGTAGAAGTTAAAGTATAACTTCCACAGCTGCCTACATTTAAATAACCTATATTGTTGGAAAAAAAAGTAGTATTGATAGTATCTGCTGGCGAACCTGTTCCTCCATAAGAGTTTCCAGTTGCTTGTGAAGTTCCTCCCAAAGACAAGGTACCAGAAGTGGATGCAAATGTACCTAAATTGAGTGAAGCACCTGTAGCTATAGAAAGAGTATTAGTAACATTGATGGCATTAGCCAAACTCACTATTCCGCCACTCGTTTTATTTATAAACAAGAAATCAAAAATAGAAGCACCAATTGTTGTTACCGTAGAAGTTCCTGCTCCTTGAAAGAAAACCGCTCTTGTATTTGAAGTGTAAGAACCATTAGTTTTGGTATCCCAGTTGCCACTCAAGTAAATATCGCCACCTATCGCACTCGACAAGGTAAGCACGCTAGTTCCAGAAGTATTCCCTCCGATAACAACATTACCACCAACAGTCAATCTATTGGTAGTAGCCCCCATAGTGAGAGAACCTGCACTTGGCGATCCATCCAAACCTAAGTTTAAATTTCCTGCTATGGCACGATCTGCAAAACCATTTGCGGCTAAATCTAGTGTTGTCCCGTTCTGAATTTGTACGTGATTCGGATATCCTCTTCCACTTGTGGCACTCCACTCCAAGTTACGACCATAAGTTCCCGTCGTATTATAGATTAAAGTAGAAGCGCTTCCGTAAGTTGGCGCATTCGTGTTGACAAAAGCACCTGAATTGAGTTGCAACGAAGTCACAATATTTGAAGCAGAACCAAAATTAACTCCACCCGCAATAGTCACCGTTGGGAAATTAACCGTTCCTGAAACCGAACCTGCACCCACAAAAAACACAGGCCCAGCAGTGGCGGTAAAATCACCCGCAGTGGCTACGACATTTCCATTGGTTGGAATCGTTAATTGTTTCGCATTCAAATCTAATCTCCCTGCGGTTAAAGTCAACGAACCAGAAGTAGCTGTGATCGCTGTAATTGCAGATAAAGTAACTATATTATTTGGAGATGTCCCCGTATTATTAATCGTTAATGTATTGACAGTAGCCGGCAAACCAGTTCCTGTAATTTGATTGGCAACACCATTATAAACATAATTGGAAGTCGTTGGCAAAGTACGTGTAGTCGTTTGCACAGAACCTGTAGCACCACTAGATGCCAATCCTGCAGTATGACCCGTTCTGAGTGTTGCTGCAGCAGCCAAATTGAATACTCCTGTACCGCTTACCACAACGCTAGGAGCCAAATCTATTGTTCCTGAAATCGCCAACGAACCAGTACCAGTTATCGTCATGTCACTTTGCAACGCCGTCACTCTTCCAGAAGGAATATTGATGGTTTGACCTGTTGCGATAGTATATGCACCTGCGCCACTCAAAGTTTGACTGTTTCCATTAAACTGAAGTGAAGCGCCCGTACCATTCGCATTAAATGTTGAACCAGTAGCCACACTAATATTTCCATTGATAGAAGATATCGCCACGCCTGTTCCCGACATTCCAATATTAAGAGTTGTGTTATTAGATATCGTTAAATTATCCATATAAACTGCAGAAGCACCTGTTAAAGTTGCTATTCCACCGCCTTGAAGCGTTAAATTAGAATAAGTTCTTCCACTAAAATCTAAACCTGAACCTCCCGATTGACCATGAAGATAATTACTTCCTGTTTGAAAGACAACTACAGAAGCAGGAGCTGTTTTCTGAAAAGGATTACCACCATCATTGTGGCTAAAAGTAGAACCTATTGTAAACACCACACTATTATTAGTTCCAGAACCAAATACATTTCCTGTATTTCCTGTTCCTTGCGTAAATGACGAACCATTATTGAATGTAATTCCACTAGCATCAGCGGCAACCAAAGTATTTGCTGAAGTAGTAAAATTCAACGTTCCACTGATACTTCCTGTTGCACCAGTTGCTAAAGTCAATGCCAAAGCACTCGCTCCAGTCGCATTCAAAGCGCTGCCCGAAGCTACAGACAAATCGGCACCTGTTACGCCATTACTAATCGTCAAGGCACCCGCAGCTGCAGGTTGTAAATTTACAGTAGTATTTGCAGACACTAATATTCCACCAACCGTTTCAACAGGTATATTGGTTACAGTCGTAGTAGCACCGTTATTAAAAATCATATTATCTAAAACACCAAGTACAGATCTTGTTGGTGTCCAGTTCGTACCTGTAGCCCAAGAAGCCGTTCCGGTTTGGTTCCAAGTATAAGTTGGAGCAGCACCTACTGTATAGGTATAGTTGGATCCGCTAACATTTTGTCCAGACGCATTGTAAATATTCAAAGAAAAATAATCTGCTTGTGCTGCCGAAGGAGCTGTAGACTGATTAGAAGAGAAAATGTAATATGAAACATTAGCTCCTGCGGTGTTAAAAGCACCAGGGATAGTAGCAGTCAATGTAGTTCCTGCAGTACTAAATGCAGTAATCGTAGAAGTTTCAAAATTATCTTTCGAGTACCGTAAGAAAACGGTTTCGTTAGTATTCAAAGTGCCCGAAATTGTGGTCGTCACCGTTACGGGCTGACCAGCACCTACCGAAGCAGCAACAGGACTTTGAGAAGCACCTGTAATATCTCTAGGATTGTAGGTTGTAGACAACACCGACATAAAGTTGTTGGCAGTGCTATTCCCGCCTACAATAAACGTGTAATACGAACCTGAAGCGATTGCTGGTAAAGTACCACTTTGCCCTCCAAATCCGGTATTATATCGTGCCGATGAAGCCGCCGTTGCAGGATCTATGTAAGCATTAAACCCCGACAATTGTTGACCACTTGTGTAAGGCCTCCAGTTGGTAGAGTAATTTGTGGCTCCTGCAGTTCCTGTTGCAAATTCCCAATTACGAGCTCCTGCGGATCCTGCAGAAGTAGCATTGATGCGCACAAAACGAACACCGCCACCACGAGTTACTAAATCATAAGTTACATAACCACCGTTTGCAACCTGCGATCCTAAAACCGTTGGTTGCGCATAAGAGTTCTCTGAAACAAAAGTCATAAAAAACAACAACAATACAGAAAGTGTATGCAATGGTTGCAATAAAAATAATCTTTTAAGTAATTGATTTTTCATAATTAAGCATAAAAATATTAAAATGTATAACAGCGAGTAATGCATTCAATAAATCAAAAAAAAGGCCCGAAAAACGATTGTCTATCAAGTCATTCCTTTTTAAAGTTAATAAAAAGCGCTAAAAATACATTAAAATTCTATAAAACAAAATTTTAACCGTTTAAATGTTGACAAATAATTTATGTCGTAGTATTTATCTTTATTTCAATTTTATAGTGGTAACGAAATTAATTACCCTACCCGTTACTGAATGAAGAGTTTGTATTTTTGGGAGAGGAAACCTGTCTGCCGATAGGCATGGGTTGGGAGATGGAAGATGGGACTGAGAACAGAGCAATTAGTACTTATATCTTTCAATTCGCAATTAAAAAAAACCTCTTCACCCAATGTTTCGGGAATGAAGAGATTTTGTAGATTTTAGAGAGGGTTATGCTTGACCCGCTGGACCAAAATTCAGAGGAATTTGCGGTTGTTCGGTATCTTTTATTTCACCATTTACTTGTTCAAAGCGGTGAATGTTTTCGCCCAATGCTTTTAGAAAACGTTTCGCATGTTGCGGGGTTAATATAATTCTCGATTTTACTTTTGCCTTTGGTGTTCCGGGCATAATCGTTACAAAATCGACTACAAACTCTGATGCAGAATGGTTAATTATGGCCAAGTTAGAATAAATTCCTTCGGCTGTATTTTCATCTAATTCGATGTTGATTTGTCCTTGTTGTTGATTGTTATCGTTCATTGGATTTTATATTTTAAATTTAATGTTTTTGATATTTACTATTTTACTTTTGACATCTAATATTAAAAGCCACTAATTTAGAATTTAAAATAGTGGCTTTTATTTATCGCTTACCTTTTCCCCTCTCCTTTGGGGAGGGTTTGGGTGAGGCTTTTAATAGATGTATTCTTCTTTACTCGCCATAATCTCATTATAGTCTTCTTTAGAACCAACAATCGTATGATCGTAATCTCTCATACCGGTACCGGCAGGAATTCTATGTCCAACAATAACATTTTCTTTAAGACCTTCAAGCGTATCAACTTTACCAGCTACGGCTGCTTCGTTTAATACTTTGGTAGTCTCTTGGAACGATGCTGCAGAGATGAATGATTTGGTTTGTAACGATGCTCTTGTAATACCTTGTAATACAGGAGTAGCTGTAGCTGTAATTACATCACGAGCCGTAACTTGGTTTTTATCATTACGTTTTAATAACGAATTTTCATCACGCAACTCACGTGGCGAAATAATCTGTCCTGGCTTCAATACTTCCGAATCACCAGCATCTTCAACAACTTTCATTCCATACAATTTATCATTCTCTACTAAGAAATCAGCGGTATGAATTAATTGCTCTTCTAGGAACAAAGTATCTCCTGGATCTTCCACTCTTACTTTACGCATCATTTGACGAATAACCACTTCAAAGTGTTTGTCATTGATTTTTACCCCTTGCAAACGGTATACTTCTTGAATTTCATTTACCAAATACTGTTGAACAGCCGATGGCCCTTGAATTCTTAAAATATCGTCAGGTGTAATTGCACCATCAGACAAAGGAACACCTGCTTTTACGAAGTCATTTTCTTGCACCAAGATTTGACTAGATAATTTAACTAAGTATTTCTTTACCTCACCAAATTTAGACTCAATGATTATTTCACGATTACCTCTTTTAATTTTTCCAAAAGTTACCACACCGTCAATTTCAGAAACTACAGCAGGGTTTGATGGATTACGAGCTTCTAACAACTCTGTAATTCTTGGCAAACCACCTGTAATATCACTTGCTTTTGAAGAACGACGAGGAATTTTTACAAGAATCTTACCTGCTTTAATTTTTTCTCCATCTTCAACCATCAAGTGAGCACCTACTGGCAGATTATAGGAACGTATTAGCTCTCCATCTTTACCATATACTAACAAGGTTGGGATTAATTTTTTATTTCTTCCTTCAGAAATTACTTTTTCTTGGAAACCTGTTTGTTCGTCAATTTCAACTTGGAACGATTGTCCTTGTTCTAAATCTTCATAAGCAATTTTTCCGGTAAATTCAGAAACAATTACACCATTATATGGATCCCATTTGCAGATAGCAGTACCTTTTGCTACTTCTTCTCCGTCTTTTACAATAATTATAGAACCATAAGGAATGTTGTGCGTACTTAATAAAATTCCGGTTTTAACATCTACTAATTTCAATTCTGTTGAACGGGATACAACAATATCCACTTTGTTTCCATCAGCATCTTCACCTACTACAGTTTTTAAATCTTCAATTTCTAGTTTTCCACCAAAACGTGCAACAATAGTAGATACTTCAGAGACACCACCAGCAACTCCACCAACGTGGAACGTTCTCAAGGTTAACTGTGTTCCTGGCTCACCAATAGATTGAGCTGCGATAACGCCAACTGCTTCTCCTTTTTGAGTCATTTTTCCAGTGGCTAAGTTTCTTCCGTAACATTTAGCACAAATACCTTTTTTAGCTTCACATACTAGAGGAGAACGCACTTCTACTTTTTCAATTGGAGATTCTTCAATAGCTTTAACAATAGCTTCTGTAATTTGAACTCCAGAATGAACTAAAATTTCATTATTCAAAGGATTAATTACATCGTGTAAAGCAACACGGCCTAAGATTCTTTCGCCTAATGTCTCTACAATCTCTTCGTTTTTCTTCAAAGCAGCAACTTCAATTCCTCGTAACGTACCACAATCTACGGAGTTCACAATCACGTCCTGAGAAACATCATGCAATCTACGAGTAAGGTAACCTGCATCAGCGGTTTTCAATGCGGTATCGGCAAGACCTTTACGCGCACCGTGAGTAGAAATAAAATACTCAAGAATTGAAAGACCTTCTTTAAAGTTGGAAAGAATTGGGTTTTCAATAATTTCACCACCACCAGCAGTTGATTTTTTTGGTTTAGCCATCAAACCACGCATACCAGTTAACTGACGGATTTGTTCTTTAGAACCCCTTGCCCCAGAGTCAAGCATCATATACACCGAGTTAAAACCTTGTTGGTCTTCTCTAATGTTTTTCATAGCTAATTCAGTCAATTGTGCATTAGCAGAAGTCCAGATATCAATAACTTGGTTATACCTTTCATTATTGGTTATAAGACCCATATTATAGTTCAACGAAATTCCTTCAACTTGTTCACGAGCATCTGAAATTAATTTATCTTTTTGTTCTGGAATTCTAATGTCACCCAATGAGAAAGACAATCCTCCTTTGAAGGCAAATTTATAACCCATATCTTTCATGCTATCAAGGAAGCTAGCCGTTGTTGGAACATCAGTTACAGCAAGGATTTTTCCAATAATATCACGCAACGATTTTTTTGTCAATACTTCATTGATATAACCAGCTGCTTCTGGCACTACTTCATTAAATAATATTCTACCAGCAGTGGTTTGAATAATTTTATATACTAATTCTCCGTCCTCATTAAAATCTTTAACTCTAATTTTTACACGGGCGTTCAATTCAACTCTTCCTTCGTTCAAAGCGATATTGCACTCTTCTGCAGAATAAAAAGTCAAACCTTCACCTAAAATTTTCATTTCTGGAGTTGACAATCTTTCTTTGGTCATGTAATATAGACCAAGCACCATGTCTTGTGATGGAACTGTAATTGGTGCACCATTTGCAGGGTTCAAGATATTGTGAGAAGCCAACATTAACAATTGTGCTTCCAAAATAGCTTCGGGACCAAGCGGTAGGTGAACTGCCATTTGGTCACCATCAAAATCCGCATTAAATGCCGTACACACTAATGGGTGTAATTGAATAGCTTTTCCTTCAATTAATTTGGGTTGGAACGCTTGAATTCCCAATCGGTGTAAAGTAGGAGCACGGTTTAGTAACACTGGATGTCCTTTGATTACATTTTCAAGAATATCCCAAACTACTGGTTCTTTTTTGTCAATGATTTTCTTAGCCGATTTTACTGTTTTAACAATTCCTCTTTCGATTAATTTACGTATGACAAATGGTTTGTATAATTCAGCAGCCATGTCCTTAGGAATACCACATTCAAACAATTTCATTTCTGGTCCAACTACAATTACAGAACGAGCAGAATAATCCACACGTTTTCCTAATAAGTTTTGGCGGAAACGACCTTGCTTTCCTTTCAAGGAATCAGAAAGTGATTTTAAGGGTCTGTTTGATTCTGTTTTAACGGCAGAAGCTTTACGCGTATTGTCAAATAATGAATCTACTGATTCTTGTAACATACGTTTTTCGTTTCTTAAGATAACCTCTGGAGCTTTGATTTCCATTAATCTTTTCAAACGATTGTTTCTGATGATAACTCTTCGGTACAAGTCATTCAAATCCGAGGTTGCAAAACGACCGCCATCAAGTGGCACTAACGGACGCAATTCAGGTGGAATAACTGGCACCACTTTCATAATCATCCATTCCGGACGATTTTCTCTGTTTTTATTAGAGTCACGGAAAGATTCAACAACTTGTAATCTTTTTAATGCTTCGGTCTTACGTTGTTTAGACGTTTCATTATTGGCTGCGTGACGCAATTCATAGGACAAAGCATTCAAATCAGTACGAGCCAATAAATCCATAATACATTCAGCACCCATTTTGGCGATGAATTTATTAGGGTCTTTTTCATCTAAATATTGATTTTCCATTGGAAGTGTATCCAATATATTCAGATATTCTTCTTCTGTTAAAAAGTCTAATCGCTGTAACGACTCTCCTTCTGCATTTACAGCAATACCAGCTTGAATTACTACATATCTTTCGTAGTAAATAATCATATCTAATTTCTTAGAAGGTAAACCAAGTATGTATCCAATTTTATTTGGAAGGGAGCGGAAGTACCAGATATGAGCAATTGGCACTACAAGGTTGATGTGTCCTACTCTATCTCTACGTACTTTTTTCTCAGTTACTTCAACACCACAACGGTCACAAACGATTCCTTTGTAACGGATTCTTTTGTATTTTCCACAAGCACATTCGAAGTCTTTTACTGGACCGAAGATTCGTTCGCAGAAAAGCCCATCACGTTCTGGTTTGTGCGTTCTATAATTGATTGTTTCTGGTTTTAGAACCTCACCTCTAGACTCAGCCAAGATAGATTCTGGAGATGCTAAACCAATTGAAATTTTGTCGAATCTCTTGATGGCATTTTTAGGATCTCTGTTATTATTTCTATTATTCATCATAGTTTTTACTATTGATATTATTGAAATTATTTTTAAAGTGTTCAGTGTTCAGTTATGAGTGTTCAGTAAAGCTGCTAACTATAAACTGCACACTGATTACTTTTTTATTATTCTTCTAATCTGATGTCTAATCCAAGACCTTTCAATTCATGCATTAATACATTGAATGATTCTGGTAATCCTGGCTCTGGCATAGTTTCACCCTTAACGATGGCTTCGTAAGTTTTTGCTCTACCAATAACGTCATCTGATTTAACAGTCAAAATTTCTCTAAGTGTACTTGATGCTCCATAAGCTTCAAGTGCCCAAACCTCCATTTCTCCAAAACGCTGACCTCCAAATTGAGCTTTACCACCCAATGGTTGCTGAGTAATAAGAGAGTATGGACCAATAGAACGTGCGTGCATTTTATCATCAACCATATGCCCCAATTTCAACATATAGATAACACCTACTGTTGCTGCTTGATGGAAACGTTCTCCTGTTCCTCCATCATACAAATACGTATGACCAAATCTTGGAATACCCGCTTCATCAGTCAATTCATTAATTTGGTCTAAGGTAGCACCATCAAAAATTGGAGTAGCATATTTTCTACCCAAATTCATTCCAGCCCAACCCAGAACCGTTTCATAAATCTGTCCAATATTCATACGAGAAGGTACACCAAGTGGATTTAAAACAATATCTACAGGAGTTCCATCTTCAAGGAATGGCATATCTTCATGACGAACGATACGTGCAACAATACCTTTGTTACCGTGACGTCCAGCCATTTTATCACCTACTTTTAACTTACGCTTTTTAGCGATATATACTTTTGCCAACTTCAAGATACCTGCTGGTAATTCATCCCCAACAGTAATGGTGAATTTCTCTCTACGCAATGCTCCTTGAAGGTCATTCAATTTGATTTTGTAGTTGTGAATTAAGTCATTAACTAAAGTATTAGTTTCGTCATCAGCAACCCATTGTCCTTTTGTTAAATGAGCAAAGTCATCAACGGCGTTCAACATTTTCTGAGAGTACTTTTTACCTTTAGGAAATACTTCTTCACCCAAGTCGTTCATAACACCTTGGGATGTTTTTCCGTTAACTATGGCTGTAAGTTTCTCTACTAATTTGTCTTTTAAATCGGCATATTTAGTTTCGAATTCCATTTCTAAAGACGTCAAATCGTCTTTGTCTTTAGTACGTTTCTTTTTATCTTTTACCGCTCTTGCAAATAATTTTTTATCTAAAACTACACCATGTAATGATGGAGAAGCTTTTAAAGAAGCATCTTTCACATCACCTGCTTTATCACCGAAAATAGCACGAAGTAATTTCTCTTCTGGAGTTGGATCTGATTCTCCTTTTGGAGTAATTTTTCCAATTAGAATATCGCCAGGTTTTACCTCGGCACCAATTCTAATCATTCCGTTTTCATCCAAGTCTTTAGTAGCTTCTTCCGAAACGTTAGGAATGTCATTAGTCAACTCTTCGTTTCCTAATTTGGTATCTCTAACTTCCAATGAATAATCGTCAACGTGAATAGAAGTGAATATATCATCACGAACTACTTTTTCAGAAATTACAATCGCATCCTCAAAGTTATACCCTTTCCAAGGCATGAACGCTACTTTTAGGTTACGACCCAAAGCCAACTCTCCGTTTTGTGTTGCATATCCTTCACAAAGTACCTGACCTAATTTCACTCGGTCACCTTTCCTAACAATAGGTTTCAAGTTGATAGAGGTACTTTGATTGGTTTTTCTAAATTTAATTAAGTTATATGATTTTTCATCTGGTTCAAAACTCACCATTCTTTCGGCATCAGTTCTGTCGTATTTGATGGTAATCAAATTAGCATCAACATACTCAACAGTTCCATTTCCTTCAGCATTAATCAATACTCTGGAGTCAGAAGCCACTTGACGCTCTAAACCAGTTCCAACAATTGGTGCTTCAGGGCGTAACAATGGTACTGCCTGACGCATCATGTTGGATCCCATCAACGCTCTATTCGCGTCATCATGTTCCAAGAAAGGAATTAAGGAAGCTGAAATGGAAGCAATTTGATTTGGTGCAACATCCGTAAAATGAACTTGATTTGGCTCAACTACTGGGAAATCGCCTTCTTCACGAGCAATAACTTTATCCGCTGTAATTTTTCCTTTGCCATCCATTTGAATGTTTGCCTGAGCAATCATTTTTCCTTCTTCTTCTTCAGCACTTAAGTATATTGGAGTTGAAGTTAAATCAACAACACCATTAGTAACTTTACGGTATGGCGTTTCAATAAAGCCCATTCCGTTTACTTTAGCATAAACCCCAAGTGAAGAAATCAATCCAATGTTTGGTCCTTCAGGAGTTTCAATTGGGCAAAGCCGACCGTAGTGCGTATAGTGAACGTCACGCACCTCAAACCCAGCTCTTTCTCTTGAAAGTCCACCTGGTCCAAGTGCAGATAATCTTCTTTTGTGTGTAATCTCAGCTAATGGATTGGTTTGATCCATAAATTGAGACAACTGGTTGGTTCCAAAGAAAGAGTTGATAACCGATGATAATGTTTTAGCATTAATCAAATCAATGGGTGTAAATACCTCGTTATCTCTAACGTTCATTCTCTCACGAATGGTTCTCGCCATACGAGCTAAACCTACGCCAAACTGTTGTGATAATTGTTCGCCAACAGTTCTAACACGACGGTTTGATAAGTGATCAATATCATCAATTTCAGCTTTAGAATTGATTAATTCAATCAAATATTTTACAATGGTGATGATGTCTTCTTTGGTCAAGACTTGCTTTTCCATCGGGATATCTAGGCCAAGTTTCTTGTTCATTCTATAACGACCAACTTCACCTAAGTTATAACGTTGGTCAGAGAAGAATAATTTATCTATAATACCACGAGCCGTTTCTTCATCAGGCGGTTCTGCATTACGCAATTGTCTGTAGATATGCTCAACAGCTTCTTTTTCGGAATTGGTTGGATCTTTTTGTAACGTGTTATGAATGATAGCATAATCTCCTTGATTAGCATCTTCTTTGTGTAACAAAATAGATTTTACATTAGAATCAATGATTTCTTCCACATTATCTTTATCGATAATGGTATCTCTATCAAGGATTATTTCGTTGCGTTCGATAGAAACTACCTCACCAGTATCTTCATCAACGAAATCTTCATGCCACGTGTTTAATACCCTTGCAGCCAAACGTCTTCCAACGTATTTTTTAAGACCAGTTTTAGATACTTTAATTTCTTCAGCAAGATCAAATATTTCAAGAATGTCCTTGTCTCTTTCAAATCCTATAGCACGGAAAAGAGTGGTAACTGGTAATTTTTTCTTTCTATCGATATAGGCATACATTACGCTATTGATATCGGTAGCAAATTCAATCCATGAACCTTTAAAAGGAATAACTCTAGCAGAGTATAACTTTGTTCCATTAGCGTGGAAACTTTGTCCAAAGAAAACCCCAGGTGAACGGTGCAATTGAGAAACAACTACACGTTCAGCACCATTGATTACGAAAGTACCGCTTGGTGTCATGTAGGGTATTGTTCCAAGATATACATCCTGAACAATCGTTTCAAAATCTTCGTGTTCTGGATCAGTACAATACAGTTTTAGCCGAGCTTTTAAAGGCACACTATAGGTTAAACCTCTTTCGATACACTCTTGAATTGTGTAGCGCGGTGGGTCAACAAAATAATCTATAAATTCCAATACAAAGTTGTTTCTTGTATCGGTAATTGGAAAGTTTTCCATGAAGGTGTTGTATAACCCTTCGTTGCCTCTCTCATCTGATTTCGTTTCCAATTGGAAGAAATCTTTAAAAGATTTTACCTGAACATCTAGAAAATCTGGATACTGAGGTATGTTTTTAGTAGAGGCAAAATTCAATCTTTCAGTCTGATTTGTTATCATCAATGGACAAAATTTTGATTTAAAAAAGTAATTTTTGTGTGTAGAAACACTGTTTAATTTATACTTTCCTTTTTTTACAACCGATACATCTTTAAAAATAAACCAGGAAATTAGTCCACTTTTTTCTTCGTATTGGTCAAAAACTTTTTCGTATTTAAACTAAATTTTATAATAAAACTGTATATAATTTTATTATACGAAAAATGGTTTAGCCCTTGAACTCTTTTGTCCAAGGCCTAAACCTAGTTCTAAAACTGGTGTTTTGTTATTTTAACTCAACAACAGCTCCAGCTTCTTCTAACGATTTTTTCAAACCTTCAGCTTCAGCTTTAGTAACTCCTTCTTTGATGTTTGATGGAGCGCCATCAACTAAATCTTTAGCTTCTTTTAAGCCAAGACCTGTTAATTCTTTTACTGCTTTTACAACTGCTAATTTAGAAGCACCAGCTTCTTTTAATACCACTGTAAATTCTGTTTGTTCTTCAGCGGAAGCACCAGCATCACCACCACCAGCGGCAACTACTACAGCTGCAGCAGCTGGCTCGATACCATACTCCTCTTTTAATATTGTAGCTAAATCGTTAACTTCTTTTACTGTTAAATTAACTAATTGCTCTGCGAATTGTTTCAAATCTGCCATTTTTTCTATCGTTTAAAATGTTCTTTAATTATTATTTTTTTAGTCTGCTCAAATTATTCTGCTGTTGCGCCTTTTTGCTCTGCATTATTCAATAATGCTGCAATAACACGTTTAGCAGGCGATTGAAGTAATCCGATGATTTCTCCAATTACTTCTTCTTTAGATTTCAAAGACGCCAAGCTATCTAAAAGGTTATCTCCGATGTAAACTTCACCGTTGATATACGCTCCTTTGAAAGCGGGTTTATCTGATTTTTTTCTAAAATCTTTAATGATTTTTGCTGGTGAATTAGCAACATCGGCGATAAAAATGGAAGAATTCCCTTTTAACACAGATGATAAATCTCCATAATCATTACTTGAAGCTTCCATTGCTTTTCCAAGCAAAGTGTTCTTAACAACTTCTAATTTAATACCTGCTTTAAAACAAGCTCTTCTTAAGTTTGAAGTAGTTTCTGCATCTAACCCAGAGGTATCAGCAATATATACTATATTACTTTCAGCCAACTTTGCAGTTAAATCTTCTATCGCGATTGATTTTTCTTCTCTTGTCATAATAAAATTTGTTTAACTACCAATTATACAGCTTTAGGATCTAAAGCAATAGCAGGGCTCATAGTACTTGACAAGTGAATTGACTTGATATATGTACCTTTGGCTGCAGTTGGTTTTAATTTAAGTAATGTTTGAATAATCTCATGAGCGTTATCTACAATCTTATCAGACTCGAAAGAAATTCTTCCGATACCTGCATGAACGATTCCAGTTTTATCAACTTTAAAGTCAATTTTACCCGCTTTTACTTCAGCAACAGCTTTTCCTATCTCCATAGTTACTGTTCCAGTTTTAGGGTTTGGCATTAAACCTCTTGGTCCTAATACACGACCTAAAGGACCTAATTTACCCATGATTGCCGGCATAGTAATGATTACATCAACATCAGTCCAACCATCTTTAATTTTTTGAAGGTAATCGTCCAATCCTACATAGTCAGCACCAGCAGCTTTCGCTTCTGCTTCTTTATCTGGAGTTACTAAAGCTAATACTTTAGTATCTTTCCCAGTTCCATGAGGAAGGGTCACAACACCTCTTACCATTTGATTTGCTTTTCTAGGATCTACTCCTAAACGAACAGCAATGTCAACAGACTCGTCAAATTTTGCTGAAGCAACAACTTTCAATAAGGACGAAGCGTCTTTTAAAGAATACAATTTGTTTTTTTCAATTTTTGAAGCAGCCTCTTTTTGTTTTTTTGTCAATTTTGCCATTTCTTACCTTATTTTAGAGGAGAATCCCCAGTTACAGTTATACCCATAGATCTAGCTGTTCCAGCAATCATGCTCATAGCAGACTCAATTGTGAAAGCATTTAAATCAACCATCTTGTCTTCGGCGATAGCTTTAATTTGATCCCAAGTTACCTTAGCAACTTTTTTTCTGTTTGGCTCGCCTGAACCAGATTTTAATTTAGCAGCATCCAATAATTGAATCGCAGCAGGTGGAGTTTTTACAACAAAATCAAACGATTTGTCTTTGTACACGGTAATTTGTACCGGTAATACTTTGCCAGGTTGGTCTTGGGTTCTAGCATTAAATTGCTTACAGAACTCCATGATATTAACACCAGCAGCTCCCAGAGCAGGTCCAACCGGTGGCGATGGGTTCGCAGCACCTCCCTTAACTTGTAGTTTAACTACTTTACTAATCTCTTTAGCCATTGTTTTTAAAAATTTGCAATAATCTGTGGAAGCGGATTATTGCGGTTTATAATAGTGTAACAAATTATACTTTTTCGACTTGCACAAAGGCTAACTCTAATGGTGTTTTTCTTCCGAAAATTTTAACCATTACTTCTAGTTTACGCTTTTCTTCGTTGATTTTCTCAATAGTTCCATTGAAACCATTAAAAGGACCATCAACAACTTTTATTGTTTCCCCAATGATAAAAGGAATATTTTGAGTATCTGTATTCACAGATAACTCATCCACTTTTCCTAACATTCTGTTTACTTCAGATAGCCTTAAAGGAACAGGATCGCCACCTTTGACTTCTCCTAAAAAACCAATAACACTTGTAATTGATTTGATGATATGTGGTATTTCACCGGTCAAATTAGCTTCAATCATTACATAACCAGGAAAATACACTTTATCCTTTGCTATCTTTTTACCGTCTCTTACTTGTACAACTTTTTCAGTAGGAACAAGCACTTGAGAGATATAATCTGCTAATCCAAGTCTGTTAATTTCGGTTTCAATATAAGCTTTTACCTTATTTTCTTGACCACTAACAGCTCTAACGACGTACCATTTTTTTACATTATTATCAGCCATTTCAAAAAAATTATGGTTTCAACCAATTAAAAAATCCTGCAATTGATTTAGCAAAAAGCTCATCAACACCCCAGGTAGCTAAGGCGAAAATAATTGAAAAAACAGCCACTGTAATAGTGTACTTTTGAACCTCAGCCCATTCTGGCCAAGTTACATTTGACTTTAATTCTTCAAATGCTTCTGATATATAATTAACAATTTTTGCCATTGTAAATAGTTTGTTTTGCACGGGCGGGAGGATTCGAACCACCATCAACGGTTTTGGAGACCGCTATTCTACCCTTGAACTACGCCCGTTTATTAAAAACCAGTGTCGTCATAAAGACAACGACACTGGTAATATTGTTTGTAGGTATTTAGTCTAAAATTTCAGTTACCTGACCTGCACCAACTGTTCTACCACCTTCACGGATAGCGAAACGCAAACCAATATTTAATGCAATTGCACTTAATAAAGCTACTTCAATGGTTAAGTTGTCACCTGGCATAACCATCTCTACACCTGTAGGTAAAGTAATTACACCTGTAACGTCTGTTGTACGAACGTAAAACTGTGGACGGTAATTATTGTGAAATGGGGTATGACGACCACCTTCTTCTTTTTTCAAAATATACACCTCAGCTTTAAATTTAGCATGTGGTTTTACAGAACCTGGCTTACAAATAACCATTCCTCTTTTAATATCTTCTTTTGCAACACCTCTTAACAAGATACCTGCATTGTCTCCTGCCTCACCTCTATCAAGGATTTGACGGAACATTTCAATACCTGTTACTGTAGAAGTTAATTTCTCAGCACCCATACCAATTATTTCAACTGGATCTCCTGTATTACAAATACCTGTTTCGATACGACCTGTAGCAACAGTTCCACGACCAGTAATTGTAAATACGTCCTCAACTGGCATCAAGAAAGGTTTTGCAACATCTCTTTCTGGCTCTTCGATCCAATTATCAACCGCTTCCATCAATTCAAGAATTTTTGGTGTCCAAGCTGGATCGTTATTCAATCCACCTAAAGCTGAACCTTGAACTACAGGACTATTATCACCATCATAATCGTAGAATGATAATAAATCTCTGATTTCCATTTCAACCAATTCTAATAATTCAGCATCATCAACCATATCCACTTTGTTCATGAATACAACAATTCTAGGAATACCTACTTGGCGTCCTAAAAGAATGTGCTCACGTGTTTGTGGCATTGGTCCGTCTGTTGCAGCAACTACTAATATTGCACCATCCATTTGAGCAGCACCAGTAACCATGTTCTTCACATAATCCGCGTGACCTGGACAGTCAACGTGCGCGTAGTGACGATTAGCAGTTTCATACTCAACGTGTGATGTATTAATTGTAATACCTCTTTCTTTTTCCTCTGGAGCATTATCAATTTGATCAAATGATTTTGCTTGACAGTAACCTGCATCAGACAATACTTTTGTAATTGCTGCAGTTAAAGTTGTTTTTCCGTGGTCAACGTGCCCAATTGTTCCGATGTTTAAGTGGGGCTTGTTACGGTTAAAATTTTCTTTTGCCATTTTAGTTAATTTTTAATCTTAGTTTATATATATTTAGTGTTCAAATTATACAATTTTGAGCCAACTACGGGAATTGAACCCGTGACCTCTTCCTTACCAAGGAAGCACTCTACCCCTGAGCTAAGTCGGCAGAGAAATTTTGTTTAAATTTGTTTAAAAGTTTAAAGTTGTTTCATTTTTCATTAAACTATTTAAACCCTTAAACTTAAAACTTCATTTTGTGGGGAGAGCAGGATTACTCCGATTCTCTCCATTATCCTGTACCGATAAATCGGTACTCAAACTTTTAGACCGAATTTACTCGAAAGTAAACTTTCGGATAAATTCTTATCTAAAAGCTTGTGGGGAGAGCAGGATTCGAACCTGCGAAGACGTAGTCAGCGGATTTACAGTCCGCCCTCGTTGGCCGCTTGAGTATCTCCCCAACTTTTTTTATCGTTAAACCCATATTTAGAGCCGGCGGAGGGACTCGAACCCACGACCTGCTGATTACAAATCAGCTGCTCTAGCCAACTGAGCTACGCTGGCAAAATCAATAAAAAAAGTCCGCTATTTCTAACGGACTGCAAATGTATGATATTTATCGTTTAATCAAAACATTTTTTAAAAAAAAATTAAATTATATGTGTGTTCTCACTTTTTCCTTTCTTTTTAGCAATAATCTTTCTAGAGATTCTGATGATAACTCCACTCCTTCCTCAAATGTTTTGCATTGTTTCTTTACCATAAAATCGTCTCCAGGGACATGAATTTTTATCTCTACAATTTTATTTTCTTTTTCACTAGTCTTTTCAACTTTCAAAAAAACGTCTGAAGAAACCAATTTGTCATAGTATTTTTCTAATTTTCCAAGCCGTTCTTGAATGAAATCGACTAACTTTTTGTCGGCAGTAAAATTTACTGCATGAACATTTACCTTCATATTCAAATTTTTAAGGATTAAACATTTTCGAATTACTTCGTATTTCTGGGATGAGCATTTCCGTACACTTTTTTAAGTTCTGCTAAACTACTGTGAGTATAGACTTGTGTAGAGGCCAAACTAGAATGTCCTAATAATTCTTTAACTGAATTTATGTCTGCCCCATTGTTGAGTAAATGGGTCGCAAAAGTATGCCTTAATATATGCGGACTTTTTTTAACCTTCTCTGAGACATTACTAAAGTAGTAATTTATTATTCGATACACAAATGAATTGTTCAATTTTACTCCTTTTAGTAATAGAAAAAAATAGTCCAAATCTTTAATACTTTGTAATTGAGACCTTTCTATCAAATATGATTTTATTTGATTTGCTACAATTGGCAATATTGGAATAATCCTTTCCTTATTTCTTTTGCCTAACACCTTTATAGTATTGTTAAATAAGTCAATATTTTGGGTTTTCAAATGTATCAATTCAGTTCTTCGAATTCCTGTGGTGTAAAACAAATCAACTATCAATTTATCACGAATACCATCAAAATCATCAGTATAATTGATTTGATTTAAAACCAAATCCAATTCTTTTTCTGAAAAAGGGATTTGTAATTTTTTAGGTGCTTTTAAAGCTTTATGTTTTAAAAGTGGACTCGTTTCAATTTGTTTTGTTTTTAGCAAAAATTTATAAAACGATTTTAAGGAAGCTATTTTTCTATTGATGGAAGCATTAGAAAGCCCATCATCTGATAACGAAACAATCCAAGAACGAATTTGGTTATAGTTTACATCGATTACATTATTATCATCGTATTGACTTGATAAAAAAGATTGGAAAAAACCAATATCATTGAGATAAGCGTTCACAGTATGAAGAGAATACTTTTTCTCTAGCAATAAATAATCCTGAAAAGAGTTAATAGTATTCATCAAATAATTAAGATTGGATTACTTTACTTCGTTTCCTCGCAACTCCTAGCAATATGAACTTCATAAAAAAACCGCTGACATCAAAGTTATGAAACTTTAACTACCAGCGGTTATATCTTATAAGGAATTTAACTATCCTTCGATATTGTCTCTTAAGTTTTGAATATAGGCAGCTTTTTGAATTACTGCTCTTCTCACTACTGAAGGTTTAATGAACGCCTGACGTGCTCGCAACTGACGAACAGTTCCAGTTTTGTCAAATTTTCTTTTATAGCGCTTTAATGCTCTATCTATATTTTCTCCGTCTTTAATGGGTATAATTAACATAACATAGACACCTCCTCTCATTTAGTGCCGCAAAAGTACTATTATTTTTGAATTTTAAAAAGAAAAAAGAAAAAAGAATATAGAAAATAGACTTTCAAGACTAAAAATAAAAAAAACCAAAAAACAATTTCTTGCTTTTTGGCTCTTTTTTCATTTCTATATTTTCTATTCTCTTTTTTCTATTTCACCGCCGGCTGATAATTCTGCTTGTCAATAATCATCTTCGATAAAATTTCTCTAAGAATTTCTGAAGTTCCACCACCTATAGGTCCCAATCTACTATCTCGTAATAAACGCGCCAATGGATACTCTTCCATATAGCCGTAACCTCCAAGCATTTGCAAACAGCTATAAATGGCTTCATCCGCTACTTTGGTTGATTTTAGTTTCGCCATAGTGGCTTCTTTTACCACATATTCTCCTTTGTCTAATCTGGCTACCGCGGCATAATTAAATATCTTACAATGTTCTACCTCTGTAGCATGATCAACCATGTTATGTCGCAACGCTTGAAACTTGTTGATGGTGGTTCCAAATGCTTGGCGCTGTGACATATAATCGAGTGTATAATCAATAGCATATTCGGCTCTTGCGTGTGCATTGACAGCCATAATTAATCGTTCTAAAGCAAAATGTTGCATGATGTAAGGAAATCCTTTATCAGCTTCACCCATAAGATTTTCTTCTGGAATTTCAACATTATCAAAGGCAATCTCAGCAGTATCGGAAGCTCTCCAACCCAATTTATCCAACTTTGTTGCATTAATTCCTTTTAGATTTGTATCCATTAAGAATATACTTATTCCTTTATTTCCAATGTCTGGACTTGTTTTAGCAGCAACTATATAATAATCAGCATAAACACCGTTTGTAATAAAGGTTTTGGATCCGTTTATGACATATTTATTCCCTTTTTTTACAGCTGTGGTTCGCATTCCTGCTACATCACTTCCACCAAAAGGTTCTGTAATACACATCGCTCCAATTTTATCGCCTGAAATACTTGGCGCTAAATAATCCTGCTTGATTCGTTCATCGCCTTCAGCATTTAAATGCGTCATGGCTAAATAGGCATGTGCCCACATGGCTGCAGCAAAACCAGAAGATTTAATCTTTTGAAGTTCTTCTAAAAACACTACGGTGTAAAACAAATCCAAGTTCAATCCGCCATAAGCTTCGGGGTACGCTATTCCGAAAAAACCCATATCGCCAAACTTTTTCCAAATAAAACGTTCAATGGTTCCCGTTTTTTCCCATTTCTCAATGTGAGGCACGACTTCTATTTGTAAAAAATTACGCAAACTCTCTCTAAACAATTCGTGTTCTTCTGTAAAATATGTTGAATTCATATAAATAATACTGATTTTTTTAAGCTATTTTTTAAAATTCCAAATATAAGGCAATTATCTTTATCTTATCAATAGGGAATCCTTTAATTTTTGACAAATCTTCTGTCTTGATATCACCGTTCATACTCCGGTAAATGACAATATCTTTAGCTAAAGCATATCTGAAAAAAGGAAATTGAGATAACTCCTTAACCGAAGCATTGTTAATGTTAATCCTTTTAATTTTTGGAGCCGATTTTACTTTAAAGTGCTTATTCAGGTTTTCAATTACTTCTGTAGATAAACCCCAAATGTCATTCATTTGCTCCATAGAAACGAAAGCGCCATACTTTTCTTTTTCTGTTAAAATCCTGTCTGATATTTTATCGCCTATGCCATAAACTTTCATCAAATCTTCTTTGCTAGCTTCATTGATATCAAGAATAATAACTTTTTCAGCTTTAGAATCATTTTTCTTTTCAAAATGTTGGTAATTATTTTTTTTATTCTGAACCCAATCGGGAAATTTGAAATAAGGAGAAATAGCTTTTAATAACGAATCCGAAACCTTGGTCACCGCTTGAAATTCAGAAGCTGAATTAACAAATTTATTTTGCTTCCGAAAAGCAAGTAATCGGTCAATCTCTTCGACGGACATTCCTAATTTATATCCTTTAAAATCGGTTATAAAATTGGGATTAAACGGATAAATGGTAGGTTTATAATTGGCCTGTTGAAGTTTTACACTATCAATAATATTCTGATTTGCGAGCCATGTTGTTTTTTCTTTTTTTGTATTTTCTGAAGGTTTTAAATCAACAAAAAAATATATTCCTTGAAGTATGACTATAATTAGAAAAAGTAAAATAATACCAATTCGTTGACTTTTGGAGTAATGTAAAATAGATTTTAGCATGAAAATGTTTCCATTTAAAATTTATAAATCAAAAACGGAGGTTCTTTTGCCCCGAATTAAATCTTTTAATTTAATCCAAAAAGCTAAGGTTAAATAAACCCCAAATCCTAATCCCGCGGTTACAAAAGTGATGTAAATAAAAAACAAACGAACATCAGAAGCTCTCATTCCCAGCCGGTCAGCCATACGAGAGGAAACATGAAATCCATGTTTTTCGAAGAAATATTTTAATTGTATGACGGGTGACATTTGTTATTTATTTAAAAATAAAATTACGATTTTAATAATTCAATTCCAATAGCGCACTGCAAACATTTCTTTTGATTGCAGTATTCATTTTTTAAAGCCAATAATGACTGCGTTTCAAATGCATTTTTGGATGGTATTTCAAAATGGGAGAACTTCTCAATAACACTATTTTTTTCAGGAGAAATAGTTCGGAGCAATTCCAATAGGTCTTCCGAAATTTCCTTGCCTTGACTTTTAGCATACGCAAATTGGATAGGCACAATAGTATTGATAAGCAACAAATCGATAAACGATTTTGAAAACTGTTTCTTTTTCTTCGGACTCTCTTTATCAAATTGATAATGGGTTTGCCAGTAATCCGAAACGGAAACGGTAAAAAGGGAATAAAATTGTTCTAAATTTTTGGCCTCTATGAGATCTGAAAATAAATGATGTTGCTTATGATACAACATCGCTAATTGCGCCAAACGAATCGTCGGAAAATTATCAGGACGATGCTTGAAAAATTGGACTGGTTCGATGATTATTTTTGCCAATTGGTATTTCTGAGAAATATAGTCAAATCTACTTTTCAAATTTTTTGCATATAAATCTTCTGCTTCCAATGGTAATAAATCGGCTTGGCCAAACAGCAACGCTTCTAAATTTTCAACTTCAAACCTTTCTTTTCGAATTAAGGAAAACGGAATGGATTTGGCCATCTTTAAAAAAGTTTCGCCATTGGTATTCAAACCAAAATTTTTGGCTAGCATATAAAACAAAACCGCTTCCCAATCATTTTCGGTTTCTTTCAAAAGTTGTTGAATGGGAACCGACTTTCGCTCTAATCGTTCAAAAAACAATCGTTCTTGCCAATTTTGTAGAACAAATGCATCAACAGTATTGATTTGATTTTCACAATAAATCCAAGTTTTCGCCGAGGTTAATTCTTGATAATTGAGCAGTACATTATTAGTTACAAAATGTTTTAGTTCCAAAACAGGAATTTCTGAATTGTCTTTTCTGAAAATTGGCGTATCATGTTCCCAAACCACATGAAGTATAACACTGTCATAAGCGGAATCTTTTTCGTGATGGTGCAGATACCAATCGGAAGATTTAACATGAATTTCTACATTTCCTGCCCACTTTTGCTTGCCAATAACTAGTTGTGCATTAAAAAAATCGGGGCCAGCCAATTGTAAATACTGACCCACGTTTACAACAGTTAGAGCATCACCCGAAACAGTTGTTAGGTTGGAAAAGGTAAACTTCTTATATTGCCATACATAATGAAGAAAATCTTCTTTCACGATTCAGTATTTTTAAACTAAAGTAAGAAATTTACTTTTACACCAAAACCATTCTCATGAAAAATTTGATTTTATTTTTTGCCCTATTCTTTTTTGGAACTACTTTTTCCCAAAACTATAAAATCAGTTACCTGAAAAGTTCCAACGGAAGTTTGATAGAAAATCAAGATCCTATTGTAGTTTTTACCAGTTCTGTTCTTACTCAAATAGGTTCGCAAAATATTTTTAACGGAAAAGCTGATTTTCCAAATGAGACTACTATTATAGATAGAAAAACAAATTCCTTTAATCAAGTAGCTAATTTGAATGCGACTAAAACCATCCATTCTAAAGACAGCATTTCACTCGGAAAGCAAACTTTTGAATATCTAAGTGATACCCAAAAGATTTTGGGCTATCATTGCAAAAAAGCTAAAACTATTGTCAATTCCAACACTATAGAACTCTGGTATACTGATGAATTAAAAGTAAAAGGAGCGCCCACTATTTTGGGGCAGAATCTGGGGTTAGTTTTAGAAATGGTTCGGAATGGAAATTTTGTCATTAAGGCCACTAAAGTTGAGGAAATAAAACTGTTTCCGACAAAACCAGATTTATCTAAATCAATAGATATGCTGACCTATAAAGATTTGCTTTGGAAAAGTCGTTTTACAACCATTTCAGTTTTTAAAGAACAAATCATCAATTTCTCAGATGCTTCAACCCGAGGCACTCGAGCCAAAGGCGAACTGAGCAAAGCTAAAGCCGAACTGAGCGAAGCTAAATCCAACGATAGTATTCTTTGTTTTGCCAACGGAACGATTGCTGTTCGAAAAATAAAAATCCCTGAAATAAAAGTCGGCAGTCAGATTTTTGTAGATGTTACCGAACAATCCAATGGTGATGCTTATGACCGAACAGGTTCTTTTTTTATAATCCCAACGGATAAACCGATTTCATTTTTGGATGGAATGCGAAATGGAGTTAAAACGTTACCAATATACAACAACGGAAACGGTAAAGAATACCAAGGTGTAGTGGCAAAAGAAAACTATAATCCCATTGTGGAATTAATGCGTTTCTTCACTCCTTTTGGCGTGAAGCAATACAACACGTTGCAACTTAAAGATAAAAATTGGGCTGAAAATGTGTTGTACCGACAAGAGGTTTCAGATTTGAGAACAATGTTGAGTGGAAAAGAGGTTTGGGTTGGTATAAATATTGGCAATTATGACAAAGGCGGTCATAAAATTTCGGTTAATATTACTATTCACGATGAAGAAGAAAGCAAAGCGATTGCATCGCAAGTAGTACCACTTTTTTGTACCAATAACATTATGGAAATGGCGGGACAAGAATATGGAACGATGTTCAACAATGACAAAGGATTAGAAGTAAACTTCAAATTGGACAAACCAATGAAAAATTGTAGGCTTCGTTATATAACAACTGGTCATGGAGGTTGGGAAAATGGCGATGAGTTTGTGCCTAAAAAAAATACAATTCTTCTTGACCGAAAAGAAGTGTTTGGTTTCACGCCATGGCGACAAGATTGTGGCTCGTATCGTTTGTCAAATCCGGCATCGGGAAATTTTCCAAACGGATTATCATCATCCGATTACAGTCGATCCAATTGGTGTCCAGGAACGGTAACGAATCCAATATTTATTGACTTGGGCGATTTAGAGGCAGGGAATCATACCCTACAAATAAAAATTCAGCAAGGTTTACCCGAAGGTACTAGTTTTAGCGCTTGGAATGTGTCGGGAGTTTTGATTGGGGAAGAGAGAATAGAAAATAGAAAATAGACAAAAGACTTTCCCACCAACTTAACTTTCTATATTCTATTCTCTATTTTCTTTATTCTTGCTATTACTTTATCGAACCAATAATATCGTGTTTAGTGATAATATGGTGCTTCCCATTTCCTAAATCGACTAAAACGGCTTGATTGTCTTTATTAATCAATTTAGAAACTTCTTCAATTGGTGCATTGGCATTTACAATTGGGTACGGTTTACCCATGATGTCTTTAATTGGTTTATCAGCCATGTCTTTGTCTTCAACATAACTACGAAACAAATCGGTTTCGTCCAAACTCCCAACAAAACCTGTGTTATCAATAACTGGAATTTGAGAAATTTTATATTTTTTTAATCGTTCAATGGCATGCGAAACTAATTCTTCGGTACGCACCACTACCAATGGTTTGTCTTTGTGGTCTTTAATTACGTCTTCGGCTTTGGTGACCTCTTCATCTAAGAAACCTCTTTCACGCATCCAATCGTCGTTGAACATTTTCCCAACATAACGGCTTCCACTATCATGAAATAACACCACTACAACGTCATCTTTCTTGAAATGTTCTTTCAGTTGGTGCAATCCTTTGACACAAGCACCGGCAGAGTTACCGACAAATATTCCTTCTTCGAGAGCAATTTTTCGAGTATAAACTGCGGCGTCTTTATCGGTTACTTTGGTAAAACCGTCGATTAAGGAGAAGTCAACATTTTTAGGTAAAATATCTTCCCCAATGCCTTCGGTGATATAGGAATAGATTTCGTTTTCGTCAAAAATTCCGGTTTCGTGGTATTTTTTAAATACCGAACCGTAGGTATCAATTCCCCAAACTTTTACGTTTGGATTTTTTTCTTTTAAATATTTTCCGATACCCGAAATAGTGCCACCCGTTCCTACTCCAACTACAAAATGAGTCACTTTTCCGTTGGTTTGTTCCCATATTTCGGGACCCGTTTGTTCGTAATGGGCAATGGCATTGCTGGGATTATCGTATTGATTTACGTACCAAGAATTTGGAATTTCGGTTCCTAATCTTTTGGAAACCGAATAATAAGAACGCGGATCGGTTGGTTCTACATCGGTTGGGCAAACAATAACTTTGGCTCCAACGGCACGAAGAATGTCCATTTTTTCTTTGGATTGTTTATCGGTAATCACAAAAATACATTTATATCCTTTGACAATAGCGGCTAAAGCCAATCCCATACCCGTATTTCCAGACGTTCCTTCAATTATGGTTCCGCCAGGTTTTAGTCTTCCATCGGCCTCGGCATCTTCTACCATTTTAAGTGCCATTCTATCTTTGGTAGAATTTCCTGGATTGAATGTTTCTACTTTAGCCAATACTAAAGCATCAATTCCTTCAACAACTTTATTAAGTTTTACTAATGGTGTATTGCCGATAGTTTCTAATATATTTTTTGCGTACTTCATTCGTCTTTTTTATTGTTTTTCAATGGTCTCATGCTTTCTTAAGCTCAAATCATTTTTTAGAAAATTGAATATAGAAAAAAGAAATAGACTTTTCCTTTAATTAGACAAATGTAATGTCTATTTCTACGGTTTCCAAAAAATCAAATGGATTATTAACTAACCCTGATTGGAGCGATTACCGCGCAAAAGCGAAAAGCAGCCCTTCGACTTCGCTCAGGATGACAAATTAGTTAGTACTCTTTGTTTTCTCCTAAATTTATTGAAAGAAATTCCAAACCAATCCGAAACGAATTAGGAAATCACGGTAGGGATAATTGGGTGCGTTATAGTATCTGTTGCCTGTAAACCCAGCGTTGAAATGTTCAGCTTTTATAAAAATTCTGGTTTGCCGAATTCGGGCATTTATAAAAAAATCGAGCATTGGGAATGCGCCAATTTTGGTTTGATTTTGAACAAAACTTTCATTAATTACTGGATTGAAATCATTGGCATAATATTTTGAAAAATAATTGAAGGTAAAACCAGTTTGTAAATAAAGTGCTTTTTTGAAGAAATAATCTGTGAAATACAACGTGTTACGGGTAACAAATTGCGGTACATTCAATATGGCATCTTCTTGATCTACTTGTTGGTAAAGTAGTGTATTGTCCAAGGCTAATTTCCTCCATTTGAACTCTTTACTAGCTTTTATAGAAATATAATTGATTGTTTGAGTATATTGTTTTGGGGAAATCAATTGGGTTCTAACAGGAGAAGTATCTTGGCTAAAATACAAATGGTCATCAAATGTACTTAATTGCAAGGTGGCATCTATCCATTGCGTTTTGGCAGTGGCTTCTATATTATTTATTTTCTCGTTCTTAAAATCGTTAGACCAATTATACTTCGTAAAACTACTTTGGCTCAAATTATAAATATGGTCTGGGATTTTGCTAATGAGTTGGTATTGAAAAACAAATTCGTTTTTTTCGTCAAGTTGGTATTCTAATTTAGCATCAAAATTAGACATGGGTTGATTGGAAATAGAATTGGAAAGTTGAAATATCCCATTCCATTTGTTTTTTCTGTATTCATATTGTCCGCCTACGGTATTGATGACATCATTGATAGAATTTGGAATCACTTCAGTTTCAAAGATTAAAATTTTGTTGTAATAGTAATTATATCTGAAATCTTCTGCAAAGAATTGAAATTTACCAAGCATGGAATTTTCATAAATAGCACCAACTTTGTTATGCATTCTGTTATAGCGTGTTTGGTCATTGATATTGCTGTTTACAAAAGAATCGCCAAAACGATAAATCTCTGATTCTCCAACCTTTGATGGAACTGTTTTTTGATTGTATTCAAAAAATTTGTTTTCATAATTGAATTGATGCTTAAGGTATAGGTTATTATTTGCGTTTTTTGGATTTATTCTAAAACTGTGATCTAAAAAAACTCGTTTCCCTTTTAAAAAAGATTTAGCATCATTGAGGTAAACTTCCAATCTTGCTCTATTTTGAAATACTGGATCATCCCCTTCAAAATCTTCAATTGTGGTAATTCCTCCATTTTCTCCGTTTAAAAAATCTTGTCCCGTAAAATGAAAGTTCAAATAGTATCTTTTGTCTAACGTATTGTAGCTTGAAGTAAATCTAAAATTACCAGCACTACTGAGTTGATTAATATATTTACCAAGAGAACGCAGACCTTTGTAAGCAATAGAGATGTTAAATCGTTCCGAAAGATTGAGCGCAATGAGAGCATCTAAGGATTGACCTTGTTCCATAACAGTTTTGAAATATAACTCAGTAACTGGAGTTGCTACCGAATAATAATTAATGTCGTTGGGTTGAAGAAAATTAAAATGCTTGCCTGAAAAACCGATTTCAGGAAAGGAAGCAAAATTTTTCAATCCATAATCTAACACTGTATAGGTTTGTCCTTCATTGGCAAAGGGCAACAAACCAAAAATATCTTTGCGCAAGTAGTTGTATTCATACTCCTTTTTGATGGTAAGCGAAGTATCGACATAGGTAGTATCTCTTTGTAAAGTTATTATTCTGTATTGGTCAAAGGCGGCTTTTGGTGAAGCTTTTGGTTGTCCATCTGAAGGATCAGTTGTTTTTGGATCACCATTCTTTTGCACTTGAGACAATCCAATGGAAGAGGTCAATACAAAAACAACTAAAAATAAGTTTCTCATTTGAATATATTACAGGGCAAAAATACACAAAACAATTTGTAATAAAATCATAAAAAAAAACAACTATAAGTATTAAAAAAGTCAACAAAAAAAAGTTGTAAAAGTAATTTAATAAAAAAAGCTGCTTAAAAAGCAGCTTTTGTTTACATTATATAAATTAAAAATTAATAACCAGGGTTTTGCTGTATAGCACCATTGGCATTAACTTCAGATTGTGGAATTGGCAAAGCCCATTTAGTACTATTCAAAGGTAAGTTAGCTGGATTGCCACCAGGAATATTTAAACCATCGTAATCTCTTGGATGTCTGTCTAAACCAGTTATACCAGCTAATGAACCAATACGTTTGATATCAATAAAACGGAAACCTTCAAAAGCCAATTCTAAACGTCTTTCATCTAAAATACCTTTCCATGCCGCAGTAGCATTAGCATAGGTTGGGGCTACTTGGTTTGAACCAAAACGCGCATCTCGTATAGCATCAACAGCAGTAGCAGCACCAGCTAAATCACCAGCATTAGCTCTACATTCAGCTTTGATTAAATACATTTCAGAAATTCTCATGATTTTATAATCATTGTGAAAAGCATTAGTAGCAGACGTAGCAGCAGTATTGTTACCAGTAGCTACACCTCCGTGCTTGTGCAACACCAAACGGTCGGAATTCAAGTAATCATCAACTGTTTCCCAAGTTTGAGAAACAACTGATGAAGGTGCTATAATCACTCGAGCTCTAACATCAGGTATTGCATTAAAATCAACACTATTCGCAAAGTGATTTTGTGGATTTAACAGATTATGTAATGAACGACCAACCTCATAAAAAGGAGAACCACCAGCAGACGGACGAATTGAACACCAGCCATTATGAAGATTAAAATCCTGACTATTTTGTTGAATTGTGCGTCTTAATCTAAAAATAACCTCTGTATTAGCAGCCTCACTATCACTCCAAAATAATAATCTATACTGAGCAGGACTTGCTAAAGCAATACCAGAAGAAGAAATAACATTGTCAGCCCAAATCTCGGCATTGGTATAGTCACCTTTGTATGCATAAGCACGTGCTTTTAAACCTCTAGCAAAATTACTATTAGCATAAAAAGTAGAACCGTTCGCTGGAGTAGTTGGCGGAGGAGAAGCTGTGTTAGTAGATAAAGTAGCTAAAGCAGCATCTAAATCAGAATGGATGAGCGTGTAAAAAGCCTCATTAGTTGTTCTTAAAGGCGTTTCTGACGTTAAAATTACTCTATCAGACAAAATGCCAGCTAAGGCAGCATTATTTTTCATATCAGGTGAAAAATAAGCTAAAATATCTAAATGAGCATAAGCACGCAAAATCAACGCTTCAGCCTTTATACGCGCTATAACTTGTGCATCTTCGGGACTAACAGGTGTAATAACATCAGCACGAGCAATAACTCGATTTATTCTAGCTAATGCGAAATAATAATTTTGCCAAATATTTGTTGGAGCCGCAGACGAAGGAAAAATATTGAAAACAATTTCAGCTGAAACTCCCTGCCCACCATTGTTAAAACCTTTAGTAGCCTCATCTGTAAAAACTGATGTAAAGACAGCAGCTTCTCTTCTTGCTAAAATATTATAACCAGAATTCAATAACTGCCTCAAATCATTAGATGATGTAATAGCAACATCTTCGGTCAATTGCCCCGATGCAAAGGTCTCAGTCAAATCCTCATTACAAGAAGTAACGAAGAGAGCACTCGCAATTAATAAATAACTTAAAACTTTTTTCATAATTAGAATTTTTTATATTTAGAATTTAACATCTACACCAAAAGTATAGATTCTTGGAGTAGGATAATTGTACAAATCTTCAAGTCTTGGACTTTCGGGGTCATACCCTCTCCATTTAGTAAAGTTTACTAAGTTTTCACCTTGTAAAGTAAAAGATAAATCAGAGATGAAAGTCTTGTTTAAAAACTTCTTCGGGACCTTATATCCAATTTGTAAGTTTCTTAAACGCAAGTACGAAGCATCACTTAAAAAACGATCAGATAAATCATCTAGTCCAATATTTGAGGCAGATAAAGAAGGAATATTGGTATTCGTATTTGTTGGTGTCCATGCATTTAACAAGTTAGTATCAACAGTAAACTGACTAATATTTGTAGGATCCAAAAGCGATTCAAAATCAGTATCAAATCTCCAAACATCAGTTACGAAAGTAAAAGTTGTAGAAGCAAAGAAACCTTTGTACTCAAAATCAAATCCAAAACCACCTTGCCATCTAGGCAAATAACTTTTACCTGTTTTTCTCTGGTCAGCGGCAGTAACATCCTCAGTAATATTATTATTGATATCTAAAAACAATAATTCACCGTTGACTGGATTCACTCCAACATAAGGAACAGTAAAATATTCTCTGAACATACCGCCATTGTCATTAACCACAACAGTACCTTCCTGAATTCGACCATTGTTAGAAATAATGCCATTTACTTCGTTTGTATTGTGAGCGGCATTACCTCTAATAGTCAACCTCATCTGATTAGCATCATCTTTAATCAAGTCGTAAGACAATTGAATTTCATGACCGAAGTTAGTTAAAGAAGCTGCAGAGTTCCGTTGCACTGCTGTAGTTCCCGAGGTAGGTGTAACTGGCTGTGCAATATACATGTCTCTGGTTACCCTATTATAATAATCATAAGTACCTGTCAAACGACCTTTAAATAATTCAAAATCAATACCTATGTTATATTGTTCTGTATATTCCCATTTTAATTCTGGAAAACCAAAATTAATACCATATCCAAGGTTCCCATTATACGTATTATTTGTAGGTGTGTAAATATCTAGGAATCTAACATTGTTGATAGGAGCATAAATAGAATTATTATAAAATCCTGCATTGATTGGTGCATTAGCGACGTCAGTTACACGTGCATTACCTACAGTACCTATAGACCCTCTTAATTTCAACACCTCAACGAAAGAACCATCCATGAATGCTTCTTTGTCAATATTCCATCTTCCACCTACTGACCAAAACACGTCTGACTGATTTTCAGCAGAAAAATAACTAACGCGGTCCGTTCTTAAAGAACCAACGACACCAAACTTATCGGCAAAATCATAATCTAGCGAACCAAAATATGAAATATAAGCAACTTCAGAACGCCCAGTAGAAATCTGCGGTACATACCAATCATTAGCAGCAGTATCAGCAATATAACCCTGACCCGTATTAGGTACAAAAGTACGAGGATTTAAACCTCTCTGTCTGGCGTTATCAGCTTGGACTGTTGAAAAATTATATTCAGCATTAGCATTCAAACCAATTTTATGTTTACCAAACTTTTTGGTATAATCTACTTGATACAAATTATTAAAAATAAATTCTCTTCTATTTTGGATATCCTCAAAACCATTAAAAGCACCACCTGGAGCAGTACTAGCAACTCCTGGAGTATTAGAGAACAATATAGCGTTGAAAGAATTTGGAAACTCCACTTGGTTTCTAAAAATTGACAAACTCTCTGCAGAAGTTCTCATTCTTACGGTTAAATCATCAGTTAGTTTGTAAGAGGTTTCAGTAGCTACATTCAACCTACTCTCTTCTACAAGGTTTCTATAAGTAAGTAATTTATCCATCAACATATATGGCGTTGCCAAAAGACCTGGTGTAGCATTAAATTCATCATAAGTCCACTGTGAACCTTCGTATCGATTTGGATCTAAATAAGGCGCACCTAAGTAAGCTCCTAAAATATAGTTACGGTTGACACCCGTTGTACCTATACTCGGATCTTCATTATTTTTAGAGTATCCAAAACCTATGTTTACAGAATAATTGAATTTACCATTATTTGACTTACCACTTAAGTTGTTACGAATAGTAAACCTTTGTAAACCTGTAGTTTCCAATGTACCATCTTGCTTGAAGTAACTAACAGAAGTAAACGAATTAACGTTTTTACCGTTGTTCTCTATGCTAAAGTTGTGATTAGAAGACTGACCTCTTCTGAAAAAGAAGTCCACCCAATCCGTGTCAACACTGTAGGCAGCAATTTCCGCATCAGTTAATGTTGAACCCAAACCAGAACCGAATGATTTTTCTAAACCAAGTAATTGTCTTGAATTTACAAAATCATATCTAGGCGTTTGTAACTCTGTTAAACCATATTGCGAAGAGTATCTAAAAGTAGTTTTCGCTTCACCAAAGCTACCAGATTTAGTTTTAATAACAATAACACCATTGGTACCTCTAGAACCATATTCAGAGGTTGCAGCAGCATCTTTCAGTACCTGAACCGACTCAATGTCATTCGGGTTAATGGATCTAAAGTTATCGCTATTAGATGGGAAACCGTCAATCACATACAAAGGGTCACTGTTTGCTTGAAAAGACCCAACACCTCTAATAATAACTGCAGACCTTGCAGCTGGCTGTCCATTCCCTGCTGTAATATTAACACCCGCTAATTGACCTTGTAGCGTGTTCATAATATTAGCATTAGGTCTGTTTTCAATTGTTTTACTATCCACTCTAGCAACCGAAGTTACCGCTGACTTTTTAGTAATACTTCTATACCCCTGAACAATAACTTCATCAAGAGCAACTCCATCAGCTAAAGTTACAGAATAATTATTTGCAGCACCCACAGTTACTGCTTTGTCTGTCATTCCAACAAAAGAAATCACAAGAACCTCTCCTGCTTTGGCTTTAATGGAATATTTACCATCAAAGTCTGTTTGTGTACTTCTTGTTGTTCCTTTAACAACAACATTTGCACCTGGTATTGGTCCTGTTTTATCAGAAACAACTCCGGTTACAGTTTTCTCTTGTGCAAACGAAAACTGCATTGATAACGCTAGTAAAAGCGTAAAAATCCATTTGAACTTCGATCTCATATTAATTTTTTTTGAGTTAGTTATTCTGCAAACTTCTTAATTATTTCTTAATTAACCAAATATTAACAATTAATTTTTTTAAAAAAATTTACCTAACCATAATGTTTTAATGATATTTGCACAACTTAAGTATTTGATTCAAAATATTCAAAAAGGTTGCGTCAGTTTTGATATTTTTTTTAAAATAATGTTAATGCTTTAAAAACCAGCCATTGCTACAAAATAAATTTACAAATTTTAATCTAGAATGCGGCACTGATGAAGCAGGTAGAGGTTGTCTTGCTGGTCCAGTTACTGCCGCTGCAGTTATACTTTCAGACAGTTTCTATTTAAATTTGTTAAATGACTCCAAACAACTTTCAGAAAAAGTTAGAGAAAAGATAAGACCTATTATTATAGAGGAAGCCATTTCTTTTTCGGTGACACATATATATAACGTAGAGATTGATGAAATAAATATTTTAAACGCTTCTATCAAAGCGATGCAAGAAAGTATTTTGAAATTAAATCCCTTACCTAATTATATAATAGTAGATGGAAATAGCCCCCTAATCCCCAAAGGGGGAATTAAAAATAAAGGAGGTAAACTTTTTACGGATTCCGAAATTGAGTTATTGCTTTCGATACCAAACACTTCAATAATAAAAGGCGATAGTAAGTTTATGAGTATTGCCGCTGCATCAGTTTTGGCCAAAACGTATCGCGATGACTATATGAACACAATTCACGAAGAATTTCCTATGTACAACTGGAAAAAGAATAAAGGATACCCAACTCAAGAACACCGAGATGCAATTAGAAAATATGGCGTAACTAAATACCACAGAAAGTCATTCCGATTATTGCCTGAACAACTACAATTAGAATTGTAATTGTTGATTATGATGGGTTCGAATTAAAATTAATTGATTTTTTTTATTGAAACCATTAAGATAGTTAAGGAAATTAAGTATGATAACGCTTAACAAAACTTAATTTCTTAATGGTTTAAAAACTTTTTCGCAATTAAGTTTTAATGTATTACAACAGTAAAAAAATAAACTATTTGATTTTACATTGTTAATAGCAATTATTAAAATAAAGCTTAAATCGAACTCGTGTTAATTAAATGCTTTAAATTTCTGAAGTAAAAAATAATGCCTCAAAAAGTAATTGAAAATGTTTTACTATTTTTTCTTTCACTTCATTTTCATCAATAGCTCTTCCCAATTCAACATGCATTGAAGTAACTGCTTTCCCTTTTATTCCACAGGGAATAATTTTATCAAAGTAACCCAAATCAGCATTCACATTCAAAGCAAAACCATGCATCGTTACCCAGCGAGAGGCACGAACTCCCATGGCACAAATCTTTCGGGCAAATGGTGTTCCAACATCTAGCCAAACACCAGTTTCTCCATCACTTCTTATGCCAATAATATTGTATTCTGCTAAGGTGAGGATAATCACTTCTTCTAACAAACGCAAATACTTATGTATATCGGTGAAAAAATTTTCTAAATCCAAAATAGGGTAACCCACAATTTGTCCTGGTCCATGATACGTAATATCACCACCACGATTTATTTTATAAAACGTCGCCCCTTTTGCTTCTAATTGTTTTTGGGAAAGTAAAAGATTGGAAATATCGCCACTCTTTCCCAAAGTATACACATGAGGATGAGTTACAAATAGAAAGAAGTTGGGAGTTGGCACTTCCGCTTTGCTCAGTGTGACATTTTGGGCGTTTGCATTTCTATTTTGAATTTTAACATCAACAATAGTTTTAAATAATTGTTCCTGATACTCCCAAGTATCCTTATAATCTTTATTCCCTAAATCTTGAAGTTGGATTTTTTTGTTCATAAGCCTCATCCCCAACCCCTCTCCAAAGTAGAGGAGAGCGATCACTGAATTAAATTAGTAGACAAATATACAAATAGTTTACCCTTTAGCCCCGAGTACTTCACAAAGTTTATATTAATGATAGGTGTTCAGTTAATGCTTTGCATTTGAAGTGGAAGACCTTTTTCTTTTTGTCACCCTGAGCTTGTCTAAGGTACAAAAAAAAAAGATCTGCCGGCCGGCAGTTTGAAACAAAAAGCGGGAATTGCAATAATAGATAATGCCCAAGCCATTCGCTTCAAAAAAATAAACCTTAAATCCTTAAACTTTTAAACTCGTAAACTTTTAAACTTTTAAACTAAAACTTATCTTTGCTGGCTTAAATACATACTATGCAACTTTCGGAACAAGAAATTATTAGAAGAGAAAAACTAACCACTTTACGTGAACTAGGCATTAATCCTTATCCCGCGAATTTATTTCCTGTGAACCACACTTCAAAACAAGTGAAGGATAACTTCGAGGAAGGGAAGAAGGTGATTTTGGCAGGGAGAATTATGAGCGACCGCGATATGGGGAAGGCATCCTTTGTAGAATTGCAAGATAGCGAAGGCAGAATTCAATTGTATTTTAATCGTGATGTGCTTTGCCCTGGTGAAGACAAATCGTTGTACAATCAGGTTTTTAGAAAGTTGACTGATTTGGGCGATTTTATTGGTGTGGAAGGAGAATTGTTTTTGACCAAAGTTGGCGAAAAATCGGTACGTGTTGATACATTCACATTTTTGAGTAAAACATTACGTCCGTTACCTTTGCCAAAGAAAGATGAGGAAGGCAATGTGCACGATGCTTTTAACGATTCCGAATTACGCTACCGAATGCGATATGTAGATTTAGTGGTAAATCCGCAAGTGAAAGAAGTTTTTATCAAACGAACAAAATTATTCACTGCCATGCGTAACTTTTTCAACGCTGCAGGTTATATGGAAGTAGAAACTCCAGTATTACAATCTATTGCTGGTGGTGCTGCGGCACGCCCGTTTATAACGCATCATAATGCTTTGGATATTCCTTTGTATTTGCGAATTGCCAATGAGTTGTATTTGAAACGATTGATTGTAGGCGGGTTTGATGGTGTATATGAGTTTTCAAAAAATTTCCGTAACGAGGGAATGGACAGAACGCACAATCCTGAATTCACGGCAATGGAAATTTATGTGGCCTACAAAGACTACAATTGGATGATGGAATTTACCGAAAATTTATTAGAATATTGTGCCACAGAAGTGAATGGAACCACCGAAGCTACATTTGGTGAACACAAAATAAACTTCAAAACTCCTTATGCTAGAGTTACCATGACCGATGCCATAAAACAATTTACTGGCTTTGATATTTCTGGAAAAACAGAAGCTGAGCTTTTTGAAGCAGCCAAAACAATGAACGTCGAAGTGGATGAAACGATGGGCAAAGGAAAACTGATTGATGAAATTTTTGGTGCCAAATGTGAAGGCAATTTTATTCAGCCCACTTTTATTACTGATTATCCAAAAGAAATGTCGCCACTTTGTAAAGAGCACAGAGATAATCCTGAATTAACGGAGCGTTTTGAATTAATGGTATGTGGCAAAGAAATTGCCAATGCCTATTCTGAATTAAACGACCCAATTGATCAACGCGAACGTTTTGAAGCACAACTAAAATTAGCAGAACGTGGCGATGACGAAGCGACGCAGGTGATAGATAATGATTTCTTAAGAGCTTTAGAATTTGGAATGCCTCCAACATCTGGACTTGGAATTGGTATGGATAGATTAATCATGTTTTTAACCAATAATGCTTCCATTCAAGAAGTACTTTTCTTTCCTCAAATGCGTCCTGAGAAAAAGCAATTGGATTTAACCGAAGACGAAAAAATAATCATCAGTTTATTAAAAGCAGATAACAATCAGCCGCTTTCTCAATTGAAAGACAAATCACAATTAAGCGGTAAAAAATGGGATGCTGCCATAAAAGGTCTTGCCAAACATGGACTAACCAAAGTAATCGTTGATGGTGAAAACAAAACGGTAGTTTTAAACTAAAAATAGAAAGGAATTCAATCGAGTTCCTTTTTTTAATAATTTTTTGTTAAAGGTTAAACCTTTTTAATTTATTCATGTCTTATTGTATCATAAACTTAAAAACTTTTAAAGATGAAAAAATTAGTTGTAGTATTATTATTTATTGTTGGAATTACAGCAATGGCACAAGAAAAAGAAATGCAAAGACCTAATGGAGATAAATTTGCCTCGTTAAGTCCGGAACAAAAGGTTGAATATCAAGTGAAAAAAATGTCCAAAGACTTGAGTTTAAATGACAAACAAGTTAAAGAAGTTAAAGCTTTAGTAACCAAAGAAATTGAAAAAAGAGATGCAATAAAAACCGAAATGAAAGCACTTCAGGCAAAACAAAGAATTGAAATGAAAGCTAAAATGGATGAAGAGTATGCAGTAATGAGAAATGAAATGAGAAAAATATTGACTTCTGAACAATATACAAAATGGGAAAAAATTCATGAGGAAAGAAGAGAAAAAATAAAAGAAAAAATGAAAGAAAAAAGAGAAAACAAAAAAATAAATGCGATTCCTGACGAGAAATAAAAAATAAATTTTGAGTTTACACAAAAATAAATTAGTTTTGGAATTATTATTAAACTAAATACTTAAAAAAATGAAAAGATTAATTGCTGTTGTAACCCTACTACTAGCATTTTCAATAAATGCAAATGCACAAGATAAAAGTGAGTTAACCTCAACTGACAAAGGAAAAAAAGAAGCCGCTATGTTAACGGAGTATCTGGGATTAAACGATACTCAAAACGCTGACTTTGCGAGACTTTTTACTCAAAAACATACTGTTCTTGAAGATAAAACATTATCAGCAGAAAGAAAACAAGAACTGACAAGAGTTATAGATGCTAAAATTAGAGCTTCGCTTGATGGAAATCAAATTGAAAAATTAGAAAAAAATCCAGAATTACTAAAGAAATTAATTAACTAATTACTTTCTGATTTTTAAATAAAAAGTCCCGAAAATTTTCGGGACTTTTTATTTATAGCGATTTGGCAACTTTACCTACAGCGTTTATAGTATAATCCAAATCTTCAAAGGAAAGAGCATCAGTTATAAACCAGGTTTCATAAGCCGATGGCGCAATATAAACTCCTTCTTTTAACAATCCGTGAAAGAATTTCTTAAAAGTTTCATTATCGCCATTTTTTGCCGTTTGAAAATCAACTACTGGATTTGCATCAAAATGAACAGAAATCATTGATCCTACTCTGTTTATTGTGAAAATAACTTGGTGTTTTTGCAACGCTTCCCGAATTCCATTTTCCAGATAAGCTGTTTTAGCGTCTAGTCTTTCAAAAACTTCATCATCTGTATTCAATGCTTCTAGCATTGCCAATCCGGCTGCCATGGCCAAAGGATTTCCTGACAATGTTCCCGCTTGATACACTGGACCAATTGGTGCTAAATAATTCATAATTTCATTGCGAGCTGCAAATGCTCCTACAGGCAAACCACCTCCAATTACTTTTCCGAAGCAAACAATATCGGCATTGACATTATACAACTCCTGAACACCACCTTTGGCTAAACGAAAACCTGTCATGACTTCGTCAAAAATCAATAATGAATTGTATTCATCACAAAGTTGTCGCAATGATTGTAGAAACCCATCCTTTGGTGGAATGCAACCCATATTTCCTGCAACGGGTTCAATAATAATGGCAGCAATTTCATTCTTATTCGCTTCAAATAAAGCTTTTACACTTTCCAAATCATTATAATGGGCAAGTAAGGTATCCTTTGCAGTTCCTTGGGTAACCCCAGGGGAATTTGGAATGCCAAAAGTACTGGCACCGCTACCCGCTTGAATTAAGAACGAATCAGAATGACCATGATAACAACCCGCAAACTTAATTATTTTATCTCTTTTTGTAAAACCTCGCGCCAATCGAATGGCACTCATACATGCTTCTGTACCCGAATTCACAAATCGAATTTTATCAATATTAGGAACCATAGAAATAGCCAATGCGGCAATTTTAGTTTCCAATTCTGTGGGCATTCCAAATGAAGTTCCGTTTTTAGCTCTTTCAATGACAGCATCTACAACAGGTTGATAGGCATGTCCTAAAATCATTGGTCCCCAAGAATTAATGTAATCTATATATCGATTGTCATCTTCGTCATAAACATAAGCGCCTTTGGCACTTTTGGCAAAAATAGGAGTTCCGCCTACACCTTTAAATGCTCTTACAGGTGAATTGACTCCTCCGGGAATTACTTTTTCAGCTTCAATAAATAATTGACTGCTTCTTTGATAAATCATTTCGTTAATGGATTATTTAAAGTGATACTATTTTATTTAACAATTATACTTTGACCAAGAGATAAAGTATTGTCTGATAAATTATTTTTCATTTTCAATTCTTCAATTGAAATATTGAATTTTTTGGAAATGGAATACAATGTATCGCCTTTTAAAACGGTATATATTTCAGTATTATTTTCATAGGTTAACGGTTGAGACTTTACAATTGGAGTAAATTCTTTTCCTAAAACTTCAGCATCATACTTGGCTAATTGGTAACGTTCTATTAGTGAAATCAGTTTGTCAGGATATTTGGTATCAGTGGCGTAACCCGCAAGTTTTAAACCATTTGCCCAAGCAGCATAATCATCTTTATCTAACTGAAAAAGAGCGGAATATCTTGGTCTTCTTGTTAAAAAATAGGAATGATCACGAAAAGAATCAACGGGGTCACTATACTTTCTGAAGCACTCATTTTCGGCATCATCAGTATAACTAATGCTTGGTCCTGTCCATTCTTTATGACATTTGATACCAAAATGATTGTTGGCTTGTACACTCAACGGACCAGTTCCTGCTCCCGACTCTAATATAGCTTGACCAAGAGTTATGCTTGAAGGAATTCCTGTTTTAACCATGTTATCTTTGGCAACTTCTTTATATTTTTCAATATAAGCTAACACCATTTGAGTAGTAACTTTTACTCTGGTTGTCGCTTCTAAAACGATAGATGAATTATCCTGATTTGAAACTGATACTGGAAGTTTTTGGGGTTCTACATCAGGTTTCTTTTGACTTGTAGGTTTATAAATTGGTTTTCTAGTCGCTTGTACTACTGGAGTTCCAGACTTTCTTGGATCAGGTTTTGAAGTTCGCACCACAGCATTATTTGTTCCACATGATGAAACAAAAATGAGGATAAATAATAATAAAAAATGCTTAAACATTGATGTTAATTTCAATTTGGTTTTTTTGTTTTAATAAATTGTTCATTCCAGCAATTCCTTGCAATCCGCCAGTATGTAATAATAATATTTTTGAATTATCAGGAAACCAATTTTTTTCTATTAAATCCATAACACCAAAAACCATTTTTCCAGTGTAAATTGGGTCTAATGGTATTTTATATTTCTGATGAAATTCATTTATAAAAACTATTAATTCCTCAGTAACTTTTGCATAACCTCCAAAATGGTAATCAGTTATTAATTTCCAATTACTATTTTTTGCAAATTTACGAATATCTTCTGTTAGAAAATCACCTTTTAATGCTGGAAATCCCAAAACTTGTTGACTAGGTTTTGAACAATTTATTATGCCAGAGATAGTGCCTCCAGTTCCTACAGCACAGCAAACAAAGTCAAATTCCGTGTCGGCATTAATTAAAATCTCTTCACAACCTTGGATGGCTAGTTCATTTGTGCCGCCTTCGGGCAACAAATAAAAATTTCCAAACTTTTCTTCTAATCTAGTTATAAATTCTGGTTTGATTTTATCGTTGTAATTTTCTCTTGAAACAAATTCAAAAATCATTCCGAAATCTTGCGCTTTATGGAGTGTTGGATTGTCCGCAATTTTGTCACACAACTCTTCGCCTCTTATAACACCAATAGTCTTAAATCCAAATTCCTTACCTACAGCTGCCACTGCTAAAATATGATTGGAAAATGCGCCACCAAAAGTCAACAAAGTTTCTTTGTTTTCCGCCTTTGCTCGAAGAATATTGTATTTTAATTTCCTATATTTATTTCCGGAAATAAAAGGATGTATTTCATCCTCTCTCTTAATAAATAGAGAGTAATTAGGATGCTCTAGTTGAATTTTTTGATTATAACTTTTCAAAAATAAACTTTTTGCAAAAGTACGATATGCATCATTTTAATATGCTAAAAATTGATTTAATTCACTTTTTGAATTGAAAATTAGTTGGAAGAAATAATTATTTTTTGAACCCTTTTTTTGTTATCCGCTGTAAATACTTCAACTAAATAAACAGATTCTGCTAAACCACTTGTAGAAAATTGATAGCTGTTTTGAGAACCTAATCTTTGTTTGTCAAAAATTTGTTTACCAGTCAAGTCATAAAGTGTCACCGATTTAATTTCTAATAAATTAGGATTGTGAACTGTAACCATTTGATTGGTGTTGTTTTGAGTGATCATTAGATTGGATTTAACATCATCATTTGTACTCAAATTTGAATTTTTGAAAGTAATCTCAAAACGGTTATTGTGTAATCCTGTTGGCAAATTAATATCAAAACTAGCATTTTTTATATCATGATAAATACCTGTGTTGTTATCGTATAAATAGACATTATCAACGTCAAAATTTACAAATTCATTTACTTTAATGGTAAAAGTAAACATACCATTAGTTGCATTTTTAAAACCAATTGGAAATCTTTTATTTTCATCAAAACTAGTCGTTGAGTGAACATAAAGTTCATTGTTTAAAACCAAATACATGTCTGCTATAATATCAGCTTCGGCTGCTGGGAACTTTGAGTCAGCTAAATCGACGCCATCAATCGCATTTGGAAGAAAACAAACTGCAATTTGTCTAACCGCTTGGTTGTTTAAAGATGTATTTACAATAAAATGAGGTGTAGGACTTTTACTTATTTGTGTGTAATCTATTCCTGCAACATTAGGTATATCATCATAAAAGCTAATATCTTCGTTTTGATTTGAATTTAAATTTCGCTCAAATTGTGAAAAATTTGCCACACTTTCAGTACGATAAACTCGATATGAATTTCGCATTTGAACCGAACCATTAGCTGCACCTCTTACCATAAAACCTTGACCAATGGGCGAAAATCTCCTTTGATAAACATTATTTGGATTACTAAAAACAGATCCTTGATTTCCAGCTAAATCGTATGTATAAAAAGTAGCTGGAGTATATACACTAGTACTTCCATTATAAACCCCATATCCACCTCTGTATTGTGCTATATTATGAGAATTTACAGTTTTATCTTGTTCCCAAAAAAGTGCAGTACCATCAATGGCATTATTTAAAGGATCAGTTAGAAAAGAATTTAAATCAATAGCAGAAGGATAAGGATTTCCTGTTAAAGTAAATCTATTCAAGCCAACATTTATGGTAATGGTTCCGTCATTAGGTTTTCCTCTAAAGTCATACCGTTGTGCGCTCCCTGGATTATTTACTACTGTTTCACCAACATTCGTTGCATCTGAACCACTTGTCCCTTTCATGGTAAATCCTTCTCCAGCTTGTATATCTGTGTTAGCTTGTGAATGAACCCATTGAGAATAGTTTGTAGATGACAAAAATCGCCAAATCCAATAAGATGCAATCGCCAATGAACCAGCACTTGAAACGCCATTGTATGAAGCACTAATGATAGCAGGTGTTGAGGCAATATCTGAAGTAGGAACGTTTAACATTGTTATACCAAAAGGTTCGTTTCCTAGCGTTGCCGAAGCATTCCCAACTGGTGAACACCAATAATTATAAGCGAAATTATTTACTGTTCCTTCTTGAAAAACAGACACCTTTCCTGTTCCTCTATTTGAAGTAGTGCCTGTGGCACCCTGAAGTAACTGCCCTTGATTTCTTAAATAAAAATTACTGTTAGGCCCATTCAGTTCAACGGCTCCTGTAACATAAACAAAAGAATTTTTATTGTACACATAACTGTTATTGCTAACAAAAAGTTGGGCTTGTAAATTAACCGATAAGACAAACATATAAACAAACAGTAACTTCCTCATTTTGAAATAATTTTGACAATTGTAAAAGTAAAAAAATAAACTTAAACAAAAAATAATTATTTTTTTATAAATTTAAGATGATTAAGCAAGACCCTATTGTCTAAAAAGTTAAGATCTTTCTCATTTTCATAGGCTTCTCTTTCAAACGAAATATTTTTATATGCTATTTTCCAATCTCTGTATTGAAAAAAGCGAATTACAAATTCTAAGCCATAAGAAATAAAAAAAGGCACAATAAGCAATTCTAATTGCTGACGAAGATGTATTTTTTCATGATTTAACAACACCAAATCATTTTTACTTTCCTTAAATTTTAAAAAAACAAAGGGAAAAACGGCAATGCTATTAAAACCTCTTGGAATTAAATATTTTAAAACGACTAGTATCATTACTTAGAAAGTCTTTAAATTTGTAGCTATGAATGACCAAAATAACGAAAATAAATTAATTGAAGGCGAAGATTATTATTTGACACCTGAAGGATATCGTTGCTTTACTGAAAAATATCACTTAAAACGTGGCTATTGTTGTAAAAGTGGTTGCCGTCATTGTCCATATGGATTTGACAAAAAAACTGGAACTATCAAAAAGTGATTAGTGACGAGTAAGTAATAAATAGCCAACAACAATCTATAAACCATAAACTTAAAATGACATTTCAAGAACAAATAGCACAAGGAATTCCATCTGTTCTCCCAAATCCAAAACCGTATGAAGCAGAAATCAACCATGCTCCAAAACGAAAAGAAATTCTATCGGAGGAAGAAAAAAAGTTAGCTCTAAAAAATGCATTACGCTATTTCGAACCGCAACATCATTCGGTTCTTATCAAAGAATTCAAAGAAGAATTAGAACAATACGGACGCATCTATATGTATCGTTTTCGCCCCGATTATAAGATGTATGCCCGACCCATTTCCGAATATCCTGGAAAGTGCGAACAGGCCAAAGCCATCATGCTCATGATTCAAAATAACTTGGATTATGCGGTGGCGCAACATCCACATGAATTAATTACCTATGGCGGTAATGGAGCCGTTTTTCAAAACTGGGCACAATACTTATTAACCATGAAATATTTAGCCGAAATGACCGACGAGCAAACCTTAGCTATGTATTCCGGTCATCCTATGGGATTATTTCCATCACACGCAGCAGCGCCAAGAGTAGTGGTTACCAATGGAATGGTTATCCCCAATTATTCTAAACCCGACGATTGGGAAAAAATGAATGCCTTAGGTGTCTCCCAATACGGCCAAATGACCGCCGGAAGTTATATGTATATTGGTCCACAAGGTATCGTTCACGGAACGACCATCACGGTACTCAACGGATTTAGAAAAATAAAAAAATCTCCACGAGGCGGTTTATTCGTTACTTCTGGCTTAGGCGGAATGAGTGGCGCACAACCGAAAGCCGGAAATATTGCAGGGTGTATAACCGTTTGCGCTGAAGTTAATCCGAAAATTACACATATTCGTCACTCACAAGGTTGGATTAATGAAGTAATTGAAAACATTGACCAACTAGTTCCAAGAGTTAAAAAAGCGTTAGAAAACAATGAAGTGGTCTCTATAGCTTATTTAGGAAATGTAGTAGATGTATGGGAACGTTTCGACCAAGAAAATGTGCATATCGATTTGGGTTCTGATCAAACTTCATTACACAATCCTTGGGCTGGAGGATATTACCCCTTGGGTTACACTTTTGAAGAGTCAAATGATATAATGGCCAATAATCCAGAGAAATTCAAAGAAGAAGTTCAAAAAACACTGCGTCGTCATGCGGCAGCCATCAACAAACATACCGAAAAAGGAACGTATTTCTTCGATTATGGAAATGCCTTTTTACTAGAAGCTTCTCGTGCCGGAGCCGATGTTTTTGCAGAAAATCACATCGATTTTAAATACAACAGTTATGTTCAAGACATTATGGGACCGATGTGTTTTGACTATGGTTTTGGCCCATTCCGTTGGGTTTGTGCCTCTGGAAATCCAGAAGATTTAGCAAAAACTGACGCCATCGCCTGCGAAGTTCTTGAAGAAATGATGAAAAATTCTCCATCCGAAATCCAGCAACAAATGGCCGATAACATTCAATGGATTAAAGGCGCACAAGAAAATAAATTAGTGGTTGGTTCACAAGCTCGAATTTTGTATGCCGATTCAGAAGGTAGAATAAAAATAGCTGAAGCTTTCAACCAAGCCATTGCTCGTGGTGAAATTGGCTACGTCATTTTAGGTCGTGATCATCACGATGTTTCGGGAACTGATTCGCCCTACAGAGAAACCTCAAATATTTATGACGGTTCTCGTTTTACCGCCGATATGGCCATACAAAATGTCATAGGTGATAGCTTCCGTGGTGCCACTTGGGTTTCGATACACAATGGCGGTGGCGTGGGTTGGGGCGAAGTAATTAATGGTGGATTTGGTATGGTTCTTGATGGTTCTACAGCAGCGTCAAAACACTTAGAATCAATGCTTTTCTGGGATGTGAACAACGGAATTACTAGAAGAAGTTGGGCACGAAACGAAGGCGCTATTTTTGCTATAAAAAGAGCAATGGAGACGCAACCTTTACTAAAAGTTACCATCCCTAATGTTGTGGATGAAAATTTGTTTCAAGTTTAAAATTTCAAGTTAGTTTTAGAAAAAACTTGAAACTTGACACGAACATAAAAGGCAACTGGCAAAGCAAACTTGAAACTAAAAAAAATAATACACTATGAAAACACTTAAATTTTTTCCGTTACTGCTACTCGCTATTCTTGGTTCCTGTTCGTCTTTGAGTGTGAACTCTGATTATGATAAAAAAGTAGAATTTACACAATTTAAAACTTTTGCTTTTTACAAAAACGGTATTGACAAAGTTGAAATATCGGATTTAGACAAAAGAAGAATTCTGAACTCTATTGATGAAGTCTTAACTGCCAAAGGATTGACTAAAAGTGAAACACCCGATTTGTTAATCAATTTTTTTACAAAAGAACGTGAGCAAGTAGATGTGAACCAATTCAATATGGGTTGGGGTTATGGCTGGGGCTGGGGTTGGAACCCTTGGATGTGGGGTGGAAACACTTCTGTTACAAGATATGTTGAAGGAACCTTATACATTGACATCATCGATGCCAAGAAGAAAGAATTAATTTGGCAAGGTGAAGGAATAGGTGTTTTAACCAAGGACACGAATAAAAAAGACGCACTTATTAAAGAGTTTGTTACCAAAATTTTGGCGCAATATCCGCCGGTGAAGAAGTAATTGTTGGTTGATAGTTGTAGGTTTTAAGTTTTAGGATGAACCGTACTATTGTTTTGTGGTTTCCCCGCCTTTGGAGGGGTGCCCGCCGCCGCGGGCGGGGTGGTTTTAGCCCGGATGGCAATGGAAAGCTTTTTGCAAAAGCGGTTTCGTTTTTCTTGTTGCCGAATCGCGACCAGAGGAAGCGCTTTCGGGAACTTTAGTAAAACAAACCGATTTGGTGAAAACTTGTAATGAACAGCCGGAGTAGCTACTGAAAAAAGTAATCAGTAGGCAGTTTTTGGTGGTCAGAAGACCTCGCCTGCGCCTCGACTACGCTAATTGTAAACTAGCTCGGCAGGACGACTCAAAATTGACAACCGACAACCGACAACGTTCAACTAATACCCCAACAACTCCTCCATCTTCAATCTCACTTTATCCGCATTTGGAATCATCGTAAACTCCAATGTACTATTCAACGGAATCGCTGGCATATTCTCCGAACCAATCACCATTACTGGCGCATCGAGGTATTTGAAACATTTTTCTTGAATTAATCCCGCCAAACTTCTTGCAAACGAATTTTTCGTTGGTTCTTCGGTGACTACCAAACATTTTTTGGCTTTTTTAACCGATTTAAAAATAGCTTCTTCGTCTAATGGATACAAGGTTCGCAAATCGATAATTTCAATCTGCTGCTTGTCATTAGCTCCACTCTGTTCGACTTTGCCTCGATTCTGAGCTTGTCGAAGAATCTCTGCCGAAGCATTCAATGCCCAATGCACGCCCATTCCGTAGGTAATCACGGTAATCGTTTCATTGGTTTCTTGTTCCCAAATCTCTTGAACGATATTCGCTTTTCCAAAAGGCAAGATGTAATCTTCACTTGGTTCGTTTACTCTGGCAGCATCAGTGCCTTTTACTTTACTCCAATACAATCCTTTATGCTCCAAAATGACCACTGGATTCGGGTCGTAATACGCTGCTTTTAGTAATCCTTTTAAATCGGCTCCGTTGCTTGGATAAGCAATTTTTATTCCTCGAATATTCGTCAACACACTTTCCACCGAAGAGGAATGATAGGGTCCGCCACTTCCATAAGCACCAATCGGCACACGCAAAATCATACTCACCGGCCATTTTCCATTTGTTAAATAACACGAGCGGCTTACTTCGGTAAACAATTGATTCAGTGCTGGCCAGATGTAATCGGCAAACTGAACCTCGACTATTGGCTTTAACCCAGTGGCTGACATCCCAACAGTGGAACCCACAATAAACGCTTCTTGAATGGGTGTGTTAAAAACGCGTTCGTCTCCGAATTTTTGGGCTAAGGTTGCAGCTTCTCTGAAAACACCACCTAACCTCCCTCCTACGTCTTGTCCGTATAACAAACATTCTGGGTGTTTTTTCATTAATTCTTCCACAGCAAACAGCGCACAATCCACCATTACCACTTTATCTTCTCGCTCCGGGTTGCGTTCGCCTACTTCTTCTGTAATTGGTGTTGGCGCAAAATCGTGCGTAAATAAATCTTCGGGTTTTGGATCTTCGGCTAGTTGCGCTTTATCGAAATCAGCTAGCACTTCTGCGAAAGCAGAAGTCTCAATATTTTGAATTTCTTCATTGGTAAATCCTACTTCCAACATTTGTTTTACTAAAACCGGAAACGGATCACGCGATTGCGCTTCTTCCAAATCATCACGATACCATTCCATTCGAACTCCCGATGTATGATGATTTAATAGCGGCACTTTAGCATGAATCAAAAACGGGCGACGTTCTTCGCGAATGGTTTTCACTACTTTTTGAACCGCTAAATAACTTTCCGTAAAATTAGCTCCGTCAATAGAAATCGCTTCGATTCCGTGAAATCCTTTTGCGTATTCAAACGCATTTTGCGCTCGGGTTTCAGCTGCATTTGCCGAAATATCCCAACCGTTATCCTGAACTAAATATACTATTGGTAATTGTTTTAAAGCCGCCATTTGAAGTGCTTCGGCAACTTCACCTTCGGTCACCGAAGCATCTCCCAGCGAACAAACAACTAATGGTTTCTCTTGATTAACATCTTGAATTCCTATATTTTCTTTATACCAAAATCCCATTGCAGCTCCCGTTGCCGGAATGGCTTGCATCCCAGTGGCAGAAGATTGATGTGGAATTTTAGGTTTGTCAACATCTTTCAAACTGGGGTGACAATAGTAGGTTCGACCCCCTGAAAATGGGTCGTCCTTTTTTGCCATCAATTGCAACATCAAATCATAAGGTTGCATCCCTATTCCCAATAGCATCGCATCATCACGATAGTATGGAAAAACGTAATCTTGTGGTAACAACTGCATTGCCATTGCAATCTGAATGGCTTCATGTCCGCGTGAAGTGGCATGAACATATTTGGAAACTATTTTAAAATTATCTTCATACAAATTGGTCATCGCCTTGGCAGTGGCCATTGTTGAAAATGCTATTTCGAGTATTTTTTTATCTAACATATTTATTATAGTAAACCCTGTCAGAGTTTAAAACTCTGACAGGGTTGAATATTCAATAATTTACTTTGCTTCAACAATCCAACCGAATTCATCTTTTATATCTTGAACTTTTATGGCATTCAAGGTATCGTTGACCATTACTGAAGCTGGGTTTTCTGATGGAAATTTAATAGCTAAATCATTGTTTCCTATTTCCTCAATCATGGCAATTCCAACAGCTGTTCCTGTTCCGAAAGCTTCTTCTAAAGTTCCGTTTTGATACGCTTCAATTATTTCAGTAATAGAGATTGGTCTCTCGGTTACTTCAAACCCTTTGCTTCGTAATAAATCAATTACACTCATTCGAGTTATTCCAGATAAAATAGAACCCGTTAAACTTGGGGTAATGAACTTACCTCCTATTTTGAAAAAAATATTCATCGTCCCAACTTCCTGTATATAATCAAAATGTTGAGCATCTAACCACAACACTTGGTCGTATCCTGCTTTTTTTGCATATTCTGTTGGGCGAATTGCTCCGGCATAATTTCCGGCAGCTTTTGCTTCTCCTGTTCCACCATTTACGGCGCGAACGTATTTTTTCTCGGCATATAATTTAATTTTTTTATGAAAGAAAGGTCCAGCGGGTGAAGCCATAATAATAAACTTAAAACTTGTTGCCGCACGCATTCCGATAAATGGTTCATCGGCATACATAAACGGGCGCAAATACAAAGCGCTGCCTTCCTGTGTCGGAATCCATTCTTTTTCTAATGCCGCGAATTGTTTTAACGCTTCCACGAATAAATCTTCTGGAAACAAAGGCATTCCCATTCGGTTTGCACTAAAATTCATTCGTTTGGCATTCTCATTAGGACGGAATAATAAGGGTGTTCCGTCTTTTCCCAAGGTGGCCTTCATTCCTTCAAAAATTGCCTGACCATAGTGCAATGCCATAGCTGCAGGATGTGTCGGGATTAAAGCTAAAGGTTCAATTCTTGGATTTTGCCATTCGCCATTTTGATAATCACAAATGAACATATGGTCTGAAAATCGGGTTCCCATAACGATGTTGTGAAAATCAATTTCACTTGCTTTTGATTGCGCTACTTTTGTTATTTTAATAGAGGTTGACATAATATCTTGCATACTAAAAATAGTTTTGGGTTAAAATTTCCCTTCGGAAGTTAAGGAGCTAAATTGTTCTAAATAATCGCCTACTTTTCGCAAAAAAGATCCTCCTAAAAATCCATCAACCACACGATGGTCAAAGGATAAAGAAAGAAACATCATACTGCGGATAGCAATTTCATCGCCTTTGGAAGTTGTAATTACTTCTGGACGTTTTTTAATAATTCCGAAAGCTAAAATTGCTACTTCGGGTTGGTTGATAATAGGCGTTCCCATCAAGCTTCCAAAGGTTCCTACATTGGAAATCGTAAATGTACTTCCTTGAATTTCTTCTGGTTTTAATTTATTATTTCGGGAAGCTTCAGCTAAATGATTGACTTCTTTTGCTATGGCTCCCAACTCTTTTTCATTGGCATTTTTCACCACCGGAACAATTAAGTTCCCACTTGGTAAAGCGGTTGCCATTCCGATATTAATGTCTTTATGAACAATGATGTTTTTTTCATCTACTGAAACATTAATCATTGGAAAATCCTGAATGGCTTTGGCTACAGCCAGAATAAAAACTGGAGTAAAGGTTAATTTTTCGTTGTATTTCTGTTGAAATTTATCTTTGTTTTCGTCTCTCCAATTGACCAAATTTGTGACATCAACTTCAATGTAGGACGTCACGTGTGGCGACGTTTTTTTGGAGTATACCATGTGATCTGCAATCATTTTTCGCATTCTGTCCATTTCAACGATATGGTCTTTTCCTTCAACAAAATTGATTTTGGGTTTAGGATACGAAGAAGATTGCGAGTTTCGAGTTTCGGATTTCGGGTTGCTTTTCAAAGGATATTTACGGTTCTTTAAATAATTGAAAACATCACTTTTCTGTAATCTTCCCTCAGCTCCTGAACCTGGAATGGATTGCAGTTCTTCTATGGAAAGATTTTCTTTTTGGGCAATTGAGATTATTAAAGGCGAAATGAAAGCATCCGAATTGTGAGTTGCGGTTTTCGGGTTGCGAGTTTCGGGTTGCGGGTTGTGGGTTTCGGGTTTTGTATTTGAAATGACTTCTGCTTTCTTACTAATTTCTTGACTATTTTCTACTTTCGTTAAAATCTGCTGACTGCCATCTGAAACCTGACTTGTATCTATCAAGGCCAAAACAGTTCCAACCTCAACGACGTCATCTTTCTGAAAACGAATTTCGGTTATGATACCTGATACTGGTGATGGCACATCATTGTCTACTTTGTCTGTAGCGACTTCAATAAGAGTTTCGTCTGCTTCTACGTAATCGCCTACTGATTTCAACCAGGAAATGATAGTCGCTTCGGTTATACTTTCGCCCATTTTGGGCATTTTGAACTCGATTATACTCATTTTTTTAGTGTTCAGTGTTCAGAATTGAGTGTTCAGTTAAGCATTATACTGCCAACTAATCACTGAATACCGATCACTCTTTCTTAAATTCTTCTAATGTTTTGTAAAACGCTTCTTGAGTTGGTCTGTCTTTTGGAATTTCTCGCAAAGGTTCAACAGCTTTTAATGTGTCGTAACACTCTTTTGGCAATTGTTGATATAAAGCTGTTCCTTTGGTTTTCCAATCGATCATTTCATCGGAAACGTCTTTTATGATTGTTGCCGGATTTCCAACTACCATTTTTCGATTTGGGATTTGCATTCCGGCTTTAATGAAACTTAATGCTCCTATGATGCATTCATCACCCACATTCACGTCATCCATAATTACGGCGTTCATTCCTACAAGGCAATTCGCACCAATATTGGCTCCGTGAATTATCGCTCCATGACCAATATGCGCTCCGGCTTTCAGCACCATTGACTTTCCAGGAAACATGTGAATGGTGCAATTTTCCTGAACATTACAACCATCTTCAATAATGATTTCGCCCCAATCGCCTCGAATGGCGGCACCTGGACCTACGTAAACATTTTTTCCAATAATCACGTTACCCGTTACCGCGGCTTGCGGATGGATGAAACTACTTTCGTGGATGACTGGGATGAACCCTTTGAATTCGTATATCATTTTTTCTTTTTAGAATATAGATGAAAGAATATAGAAAATAGACTTTTTATTTTGTCTCTATTCTATTCTCTTTTTTCTTTTCTCTTTTTATTTAAATTTCTTCAACGTTTCTTTTGTAAAATCAGACAATACTAATCTTCCACTTATTGCGGCTCTTTCGGCTAATAAATTGTCCCAATCTTCTGTTCCTCGCCAAAAAACTTTTTTCATTTCGAGCATGGCTTCGGGATTGTAGGTACATAAATGTTCAGCAAATTTTTGAACGGCTTCGTCCATTTCTTCTATACTTTCGAATACACTTGTATACAAACCTTTTTCTCTTGCCCAAGTTGCTTCATAAAACGTATTGGCGTCTATGGCAATTTGTGACATGGCGGAAACCCCCATTTTTCTTTCGATAGCTGGTGACACTACAAATGGTCCGATTCCGACGTTTAATTCGGATAATTTTATAGCGGCAAATTGTGTTGCCATGCAATAATCGGTTGCAGCGGCTATTCCTACTCCACCACCAACGGTTTTCCCCTGAATACGTCCGATGATAAACTTTGGGCATTTTCGCATGGCATTGATTACGTTGGCAAAGCCAGAGAAAAATATTTTTCCGGTTGCGGCGTCGTTGATGGAAATTAGTTCTTGAAAACTAGCCCCAGCACAAAAGGTTTTGTCACCACCGCTTTTTAGGATTATTACTTTTACTTCCTTATTATTTCCTACACTGTTAATAGTTTCTACCAATTGCGCTAAAATATGGCTAGGCAAAGAATTCTTTTCTGGATGAAAAAACTCGATGGTGGCTATGTTGTTTAGTATTTCTTGATTTACGTATGCATTCATTTTTGTTTAAAGTTTAAAGTTTTTTAAACCATTAAGATTAAGTTTCATTACGTTTTTTTGCCACAGATTTAACTGATTTACGATGATTTTCTATTTAATCTAAAATTCTAGCCCTGATAGTAGTGGAAATCCTTTTCTTTTTTTCTTTAAAAAAAGAAAAGATTGCAACGAATAGCAGGATTAGCTCCTGAAATAAATTCAGGATAAATTCCAATTATTATTCTACAAAATATTAAATTGTTCAAAATGATGATTTAAATGTTTTCGTTCTAATAAATACGATTCATATTTGTTTAATTCTCCGAAAACCAAATTCTTTAAAATGGCTTCTGGGTTTTCTTTGAAAAAGGTTTTATAAGCTTCTCTTGCTTCAAAAAACTTCGCTTTTGCTGTTGCAAAATCGGGATGAAGCAAATCTTCCAATTCGTCTTTTTTCATGGTTGGAAAAGCACTCCCTTTTGGAAATTTATCGTAATTATACAATGAATTATGCACTTTTTCCAAAATCTTTTCGGGGGTTGCAAAATCGAAATCCTGAATTTCACCCGACATGATTCGGTAACTGTATTCTAAATGTTCCAAGAGATGTTGTGGGGTTAAAATTCCCCAACTTGGTTTGGTATTTTCGGTTAGTTTATTTAGACATTCGACTATTTTTTCATCGGTCATTTCTAAGAAAACTTCTTGCTTTTTCTGAACCATGGTTAGAATTGTGGCTACTGCTACCAATTCGTTTTCGGTGTCAAAAACTTCTACAAACCATTTTACAATACCGCTAGGATGTTCGGTTGATGCGACATCTCTATCGATTTTTTGTTTGCACGTTAAACGCACATAAACCGTATCGTTGTGGTAAATTGGACGTAAAAATCGACATTCTTCCAGTCCGTAATTGGCTGCCACCGGACCTTTATTTGGATAGACGAACAAACCTGCTGCAGCTGCTAAAATGAAGTAACCGTGAGCCGTTCGTTTTTTGAAAATACTTCCCTCAAGCGAAGTAATATCGGTATGTGCATAGAAATGATCCCAAGTTACATTGGCAAAATTAATGATATCAGTATCCGTAACGGTTCTATTGTGTGTGCGCAGTGACATGCCTGGTTGGATGTCTTCCCAGTGGTACTGAAACGGATGCAGTGTCGTTTCTTTGTATTTAGAATTCGGCTGATAAATGCCTGTGATTTCTGTTAGTGTGGTTGGCGAACCTTGAATAGCGCATCGCTGCATATAATGTTTGATTCCGCGAACGCCACCCATTTCTTCGCCGCCACCCGCACGACCTGGACCACCGTGAACCAATAAGGGTAGAGGTGAACCGTGACCGGTGCTTTGCTTGGCGTTTTCTCTGTTCAAAACCAAAATTCTTCCATGGTGTGAAGCGGCATTAATGACATAGTCTTTTGCAATTTCGTCTGAATTAGTTACAATAGAAGACACTAACGAGCCTTTCCCCATTTGTGCCAACTCGATAGCTTCGTCTAAATTTTTGTAGGGCATAATTGTAGAAACTGGTCCAAAAGCTTCCGTTTCGTGAACGGCAAGATTGGCAAACGGATTGTCTTCGCGAAGTAAAATAGGACTCACAAACGCCCCTTTATCATCGGCACCAATCAATGTAATTTTTTCTAAATCACCATATACTATTTTGGCCGATTTTGATAATTCTTGAACGCGTCCTTTCAAAACATTCACTTGGTCTTTACTTACCAAAGCGCCCATACGTACTTCTTTCAATCTTGGGTCTCCAATCGAAACTTTATCCAATGACTTTCCCAATGCCATTTGAACGTCATCCATGAGCTTTTCCGGAACAATCATTCGACGTATAGCTGTACATTTTTGACCCGCTTTCACCGTAATTTCGCTACGAGCTTGATTGATGAATAAATCGAATTCGGGTGTGCCTGGAACTGCGTCTTCGCCCAATATAGAAGCATTCAAACTATCCGCCTCCATCGTAAACGGAACCGATTCCTGAATAATTCTTGGATGTGATTTCAACAATCTTCCTGTCGCTGCTGATCCTGTAAACGTAATCACATCCTGACTTTCGACCGTATCAAAAATGTTTTTGGCCGTACCACAAATCAATTGTAAAGCACCTTCTGGCAAAATATTGGAGGCAATAATTTCTCTTACTACCGCTTCTGTTAGATAGGCAGTTACTGGCGCTGGCAACACAACAGCCGGCATTCCCGCCATCCAGTTGACAGCACATTTTTCTAGCATTCCCCAAATTGGAAAATTAAAAGCATTGATATGAATTGCCACTCCTTTTTTCGGGACTAAAATATGATGCGCCATAAATCGACCGCCTTTCGACAAATCAATCGGGTCTCCTTCTACGTGATAGGATTGGTTTGGGAATAATTTTCGCAGCGACGCATTGGCAAATAAATTGCCAAAACCTCCTTCAATGTCAATCCACGAATCAACACGTGTAGCGCCAGTTCGGTAACTAATTTCATAGAATTGTTCTTTGCGTTTGGTTAGATACATCGCCAAACTTTTAATTCTATTCCCACGTTCTTGAAAGGTCATTTTGCGAAGTTGTTCACCGCCTTTAGTTCTTCCGTAGTGCAAAATAGCTGGAATATCCAATCCTTCGACTGACGTTTCTGCAATGAATTCGCCTGTCACTGCATCAAAAGAAGGTTTTCCTTCTCCGGTTGCTGATGTCCATTTTCCTTGTACGTAATGTTGTGTTTTGTTCATAATATGCTGAATTTATTTCAGTATCTTTTTTGTCACAAATTCGAAGATTTTTTTTACCACGAATTGCACAAATTTTCATAAATTATTTTCCATTGGCTAAAACCAACGGCTATTGAACTACGCGTTCTATTATTGCTGCATATCCTTGTCCAACACCGATGCACATCGTAATTAACGCGTAACGTTTTCCTGTGAGTTGCAATTCTAATGCGGCTGAATAGGCAATTCTTGCTCCAGTAACACCCAATGGATGGCCAATTGCAATTGCGCCACCATTTGGATTTAATCTTGGGTCGTTAGCTTCAATTCCCCATGCACGTGTACAAGCCAAAGCTTGTGCGGCGAATGCTTCGTTTAATTCAATAATATCGATTTGGTCTAAAGTTAAACCGGCTTTTTTAAGCGCTTTATTTGTTGCTTCTACTGGACCTATTCCCATGATTCTGGGTTCTACCCCTACAACGGCTGAACTTACGATTCGTGCTAATGGCTTTAAATTATATTTTTTAACCGCTTCTTCCGATGCAATTATTGTAGCGGCAGCGCCATCATTTAATCCTGATGCATTTCCTGCGGTTACGCTTCCGTCTTTTTTGAAAGCCGGGCGTAATTTGGACAATCCTTCCGATGTTGTATTTGGTTTGATGAATTCGTCTTTATAAAATTGAATTGGGTCGCCTTTTCGTTGCGGAATTTCTACCGAAACAATTTCTTTGGCTAATCTTCCTGAAGTTTGTGCTGCAGTTGCTTTCTTTTGACTATTCAAAGCAAAAGCATCTTGATCTTCGCGTGAGATATTGTATTTTTCTGCTAAGTTTTCTGCGGTATCTCCCATGGCATCGGTTCCATACATGATATGCATTTCAGGATTGATAAAACGCCAACCGAAACTACTATCATACATTTTACTATCCGTACCGAAAGCAACAGATGGTTTGGAAACCACTAAGGGTCCACGGGTCATGTTTTCGATTCCTCCTGCAATAAATACATGTCCGTCTCCCGATTTGATGGCACGACTCGCGTGAATTATTGCTGACAAACCCGAACTGCATAAACGGTTTACGGTTTCACCAGGAACGGTGTATGGCAAACCAGCTAGCAGCAATGACATTCTGGCTACGTTACGGTTATCTTCACCTGCCTGATTGGCACAACCCATGATGACATCATCGTAGGCCTCTTTGGGAATGTTTGGGTTTTTTTCAACTATGGTTTTGATTACTAAAGCGCCTAAATCATCGGGGCGAACCGTTGATAAAGTGCCTTGGTAACTTCCGATAGGAGTGCGGACTCCGTCTATAATGTATGCTTCCATTTCTATTATTGATGATGGATAATTTACAATTGATTATTCTTTTTTATTACTGATTTATCAATTGTTTTTTATCAATTGTTTTTTATTCTTTCCATTCTTTATCGCTTCTGAAAACAGTTCCTTTGAATAAAGCAACCAATGTATTTTCTTTTTTTATTTCGATTGTGTAAAATCCAAATTTATTTTTTAATGCTTCTTGTTTGGCAACAGCCAGTATTTTATCACCTTCTTTCAAGGTTTCAAAATGATTAATGGATGTGTCTATGCTTACTGATTGTCGGCCGTGCGAATTAGAAGCAAAAGCCAAAGCGCTATCGGCAAGCGAATAGGTAATTCCACCGTGTGCAATGGCAAAACCGTTGAGCATTTCTTTTCGAATGGTCATAGAGAGTGTACATGTTCCTTCTTCTATTGACTCTATGGTGATGCCAAGCCATTGGCTGAAGGAGTCGTTTTGGAACATTTTATTTACAATTTCCTTGGGTATCATAGGTCGAAAAAAGTTTTGTTTTCTTTTGCCATTCTTCTTAATAGAACGCTACACCGGTAACGGTCTTCGTGGTATTCGCTATATAAACTATCTAATTTTTCTACGCACCATTGTATTCCTAATTCGTCTGCCCAAGACAATAATCCTTTGGGATAATTTACTCCTTTGGTCATGGCATTATCGATGTCTTTTGCAGAAGCTATATTAAAAAACAAAGCATCAGCAGCTTCGTTGATTAACATAACAATTACACGATTGAATATGGTTTGTGCCAAGGCTAAATCTTCAGTTGGTCTCTCAAAGGCGATTGAGGTGTCAGCTTGTTGATTGTAATCATAATACCCTTTGCCCGTTTTTTTACCAAAGAAACCCGCTTCTGTTAAACGCTTTTGTGTGAATGACGGTTTAAATCTCGTATCGAAATAAAATGCAGTAAACACGCTTTCGGTAACCGCATAATTGACATCGTTTCCTATAAAATCCATAAGTTCGAATGGTCCCATTCGGAAACCTCCAATGGTTTTTAAACTCCAGTCAATCGTAGCAAAATCTGCTACGCCTTCTTCATATATTCGTAAGCTTTCGCTGTAATATGGTCGAGCCACACGATTCACAATAAATCCTGGTGTGTCTTTTACAACTGCAACAATTTTTTTCCAATTGGTTATGGTTTGGATGGTAGTTTTCAGAGTGGCTTCGCTCGTTTGCACGGCTGGAATAATTTCCACTAATTGCATTAAGGGTGCGGGATTAAAAAAATGAATTCCGATGACACGCTCTGGTTTTTTACAAGATGCTGCTATGGAAGCGATTGATAACGATGACGTATTGGTTGCTAAAATGGTTTCGGGAGAAATATAATTCTCGAGTTCCGAAAATAAATTTCTCTTGATATCCAGATTTTCAACTATGGCTTCGATTACTATATCGGAGTGAGATAATTCTCCTAATGTGTGTGCATAGGAAATGTTATTTTCGATTCTGGATTTTTCGTGCTCGTCTATTTTAGTTTTTTCTACTAATTTAGAAAGCGTATTTTCGAGATTGGATTTGCTTTTGGCAAGCGCATCGAGATTGGTGTCGTAAATTTTTACTTCACAACCTGCTGTTGCGGCTACTTGTGCGATGCCACTTCCCATTGTTCCTGAACCGATTATTGCGATTTTCATTAACGATTGCTGATTAACGATTGCTGATTTTTGATTTTTTTCGTCCATTTTAAAATACACATCTATTTTTTTGAAGAAGCCGTTTTTACACTTGCAACAAAAATTGAAATTAACTCATCATTTTCTTTTAACAAAATATTTAATGAATCAATATCGGTAACCAATTCAGCTCCTTTTTGAATTTTCATATTGATAAAACTTTCTCTCAATTCCTTTAAACAAATTTTCAATTTGTGAAGAAAATCATTTGTTGATTCTCCACTTCTAGCTTCTCCATAATTTAAAGCAGAAGAAGTTGCAGAACGAATTAGTTGTTTTGCTAAATGTTCAGAAGCAAAAGATTTGTCAATTTTCTTACACATTATAATTACATCAACTGCAAACTGAATTAATCTATCTTCTAAATTTATTGGTTTCATATACTTACTTTTAATTCAAAAATCCTTCGCCAGTTTGAGCATAGCTCTCGGGTCAACAATCAAAATTCGTTAATCGTTAATCAATTCCCTTTGAATTCGGGTTTTCTTTTTTCTACGAATGCTGTTACACCTTCATTATAATCAAATGATGAACTTGCTTCAATTTGTAAATCGCTTTCTAAAGCCAATTGTTGTTCCAAATTATTATTCATGGATTGATTTAATAATCTTTTGGTTAAACCTATAGCTTTTGTTGGCATTTTGGCCAGAGTTATTGCTAAAGTCAGTACTTCTTCTTCGAATAATCCAGTAGGGAAAATTTTGTAAATCATACCTATATTCAAGGCTTCTACTGCAGAAACCTTATCGCCTAACATCATTAATGCTGATGCTTTTTGGAAACCAATTATTCTTGGTAAAAAGAATGTTCCTGCGCTATCTGGAATTAATCCAATTTTACTAAAGGCTTGAATGAAAGTTGCGTTTTCAGAAGCTACAACTATATCACAAGCTAAGGCAATATTTGCACCAGCACCGGCAGCTACTCCATTAACTGCAGCAATAATTGGTTTTTCAATGTTCCTGATTTTTTGTATGATTGGATTGTAGTGTTCTTCCAGAATTTTTTGAAAACCAGGGTTTAACTCGGGTGTGGTGACTTCTTTCAAGTCCTGTCCGGCACAAAATGCTTTGCCGTTACCGGTGATTATTATTGCTCGAACATTAGAATCGTTTGCACAATTGTCTAAAGTTTCTTGTAACTGAAACGCCATTTCTCGATTGAAACTATTGAAAACTTCGGGACGGTTTAGATAAATCCACGCCACGCTGTCTTCAATTTTTAACTCAATTGATTTGTTGCTCATATCTTATTTATTTTTTTTAACCATTATAATTAAGCTTCATTAAGGTTCTATTTCTCGCAGAGTCACAGAGTCGCAAAGACTATCATAAATTGGAATTTTTCATTTCTTTAAAATTTTATTAAATTAAAAAGATTCCCGTTTTCACGGGAATTTATTTTAAACATTTGAAATAGTCAAATGGCTCCAAACAATCTTCACATTGAAACAATGCTTTGCAGGCTGTTGACCCAAACTGACTTACTAATTTTGTATTCATTGATCCGCATTGTGGACACTTTACTACTTTTTTATTTCCCAATAATGCTGCTGCATCTGCCTCTGCTGACAGCGGGGAAGCAATTCCGTATTGTTCTAGCGTTGCTCTTCCTTTGGGTGTAATCCAATCGGTGGTCCAAGCCGGTGAAAGGATTAAATCTACTTTGGTTTCATATCCTTTTTGTTTGAATGCTGATTTTATATCGTCACTAATCACATCCATCGCGGGGCAACCGCTGTACGTTGGAGTAATTTCGATCTCAACTATACCCTTTACTATTTTTGCCGAACGCACCACACCCATTTCCATAATTGACAAGACTGGAATTTCAGGATCGGATACTGTTTCTAGTATTTCGAAGAGTTTTTGGTCGATATTTTCTGTTGTTTCTGTCATTTGTTTAAACGCAAAGCGCAAAATTTTTACCTTAAGTTCGCAGTAATAATATTTTTTATCGCTAAGACGCTAAGGCGCAAAGCTTTTTATTTCTACCAATTCATATTTGGATAGGTACGTTGCATGTATTGCATTTCTGTTAAAATATAACCCATATGTTCGCTATGAATTCCTTGTTTTCCTCCTTTTTGAAAGTATTCTATTGTTGGCATTTGAAGCGTTGCTTCTTCTAAAATTTTGTTTACTTTATTGAAATAATTTGCTTTTAAGAGTGTTACATCAACACCAATTCCATCAGCTACTATTGCTTTATCAGCTTCTGTTTGATGGAATAACTCATCGGTAAAAATCCATAAATCATTGATAGCGTTTTGAATTCTTTTATGACTTTCTTCGGTTCCGTCCCCTAATCTTCTAATCCAATCGGAAGAAAATCTGGTGTGATACAAAACTTCTTTGATGCTTTTTTTGGCTATGGCAGACAATGTTTCGTCTTTACTATTTTGTAATTCTTCTAATAGCGCCAAGTGAAAAATATCAAACAAAAATTGTCTTGTGATGGAATAAGCAAAATCGGTATTAGGTTGTTCCACTAATAAAACATTTTTGTATTCTCTTTCCAAACGCAAAAAAGCGATAGTATCTTCGTTTGCATCTCCGCCCAGTAATTTGGCTGCATATTGATAATAACTTCGCACCTGACCAAGTAAGTCGAGAGAAATATTGGTCATTGCTATATCGGTTTCTAAACTTGGTCCGTGACCGCAAAGTTCGCCGAGACGTTGTCCTAGAATAAGAGAATTATCTGCAATTCCGTATATATATTGAATTAAATTGTTGTTCATTTTTTGTTTTTTAAACCATTAAAATTAAGAAAAATTAAGTTTAAACCACACAAGACAGTTAATGTCATTTAAGTAAAACTCATTTCAAATTCTACATGTGTTTTAATTCATCCGGTAGTTCATAGAACGTGGGATGGCGGTAGGCTTTGTCCTTTGCAGGTTCGAAAAGTTCAGCGCTGTCGTCTGGATTTGATGCTGTAATTTGCGCCGATGGAACTACCCAAATACTTACGCCTTCCATTCTACGAGTGTAAACATCGCGGGCATTTTCCAGAGCCATAGTGGCATCACTAGCATGTAGTGAACCGCAGTGACGGTGTTCTAATCCGTTTTTACTTCTAATAAATACTTCCCAAAGTGGCCAATTTTTCATACTCTAATAGTTTTCAGTCGCAGTCGCAGTTGGCAGTCTGAAAACTGAAAACTGAAACTGTGACCTAATTTATATTGCTTCCTTAACTTCCTTATTCGTTTGTTTTTCGGCGTAAGCCATCGCGGCATCACGCACCCATTTTCCTTTATCCCAAGCATTTTTGCGTGCTGAGATTCGTTCTTTATTGCACGGACCATGTCCATTTACTACTTGCCAAAACTCATCCCAATCTAAATCACCAAATTCGTAATGTTTGGTTTCATTGTTATATTTCAAGGTTGGATCTGGAATGGTTAAGCCAATCATGTCGGCTTGAGGTACGGTTTGATCTACAAATTGCTGACGGAGTTCGTCATTAGTTTTGCGCTTTAATTTCCATTTCATGGATTGTTCGGTGTGAACGGAAGCAGCATCTGTGGGGCCCAACATCATTAAGGAAGGAAACCACCAACGATTCAATGCGTCTTGTGCCATTGCTTTTTGTTCTGGAGTTCCTTCGGCCAGTGTCATCATAATTTGAAACCCTTGACGTTGATGAAAACTTTCTTCTTTGCATACACGCACCATGGCACGGGCATAGGGTCCGAAAGAGGTTGCGCACAAAGGCACTTGATTGATAATTGCAGCACCATCTACCAACCAACCAATCGCGCCCATATCGGCCCAAGTTAATGTTGGATAATTGAATATGCTAGAATATTTAGCTTTACCCGAATGCAGTTGCTCATACAATTCCTCGCGTGAAATGCCTAAGGTTTCGCAAGCGCTGTATAAGTACAAACCGTGACCTGCTTCATCTTGGATTTTGGCTAATAATGCTACTTTTCTTCTTAACGTAGGAGCGCGAGTTATCCAGTTTCCTTCGGGCAGCATGCCTACAATTTCGGAATGTGCGTGTTGCGATATTTGACGAATGTGAGTTTGACGATATTTTTCGGGCATCCAATCTTTGGGCTCAATTTTTTCGTCGCGCTCGATGCGGGCATCGAATTGTTCTTCTAAACTTTGTATTTTCTTCTCTGACATACTCTTCTATTTAGTGTTGCGTTATATTGTATTTTTATTTTTTTTAGCCCCGACCTGCAGGCAGGCAGGCAGGCAGGCAGGTAGTAGCGGCATCCTTTTGACTCGTTCTCAAAACGAGACAAAAGATATAGCGGATAGCGGGATTAGCTACTGATATTCATCAGCAAAAATCCTTATTAAGCACCAAAATCGACTACAATCTTTTTTGACGTGGGTACGGCTTGGCAGCTTAGCGTGTAATTTTTTGCCACTTCGCTGGCATCGAGTGCATAATTCACTTTCATTTCGGCGGTACCTTCTAGGATTTTACATCGGCAGGTGCCACAAACGCCACCTTTGCAGGCGAATGGTAAATCGGCTCCCGCGGCTATGGCGCTGTCGAGAATATTGTCGAAAGCTTCATCCATAACGAAGTGGAATTCTTTTCCGCCGTCGATGAGGGTAACTTCTGTGCCTTCGACTTTTTTCTCTACTATTTTGTTTATTCTTTGTTTGTCTTCTTCTGATATTCCGGTGTTGAACAGCTCGAAATGTATTTTTGCTGCTGGCAATCCGGCGGCGGTTAATTCGTCACGCAACAAGAATATCATTTCTTCCGGTCCGCAGATGAAACAGTCGTCTGTAGATGGAATATCGATAATTTTATCGGTTAAGATTTGAAGTTTTTCTTTGGTAAATCTTCCGTTCAAAAGGGCAATGCTTCGGTGTTCTTTACTTAAAAAATGAAAGATTTCAAAACGTCCGAAATATTTATTTTTGAGTTGTTCAATTTCCTCTTTAAAGATAATTGATTTTACGGTTCGGTTGAGATAAAACAGTTTAAAAGTGCTTTTGGGTTCGGTGGCCAAATGTGTTTTGATGATAGAAAGTATTGGCGTTATTCCGCTCCCAGCGGCAAAAGCGATATAGTTTTTGGCTTGTACGGGATTGAGAGCTGTGTGGAAAGTTCCGTGTGGTGGCATTACATCGAGTGAGTCGCCTTTTTTTAATGTGTCATTTACGAAAGTAGAAAAAACACCTTCGTTGATTTTTTTTACAGCAACCTGCCATTTTTTTTCCATAGGGCTAGAGCATAACGAATAGGATCGTCTTTCTTCTTTGCCATCTATATTTGCTCTTACCGTTACATGTTGTCCTTGAATGAATTGGAATTCTTGCTGCAAATCGGTAGGAATATCGAAGGTAATCACCGAACAATCTTTGGTTGTTTTATAAATATCTGCGACTTTAATATTGTGGAATTTTGCCATAAATCTGATTTACGATAAAACTAACAATTGTTAGTTTGCTATGCAAATATATGAAAAATATATTAAAAAGTAACTACAACGTTTGAAAATTTTATACTTGTTGATTATCAATGAATTATTCCATTACAATTCCGTTTAACAAAACCTGAATCATATTGGATTTGAGGACAGCTGGGTCGGGGCTTTTTTTCTTTCCGTACCAAAGATATAGTGTTCGTAGTGTGGAAAGAGTGGAGAAAATAATCACTTCCAAATTTAGATTTTTGATTTCAAAATTGGTAATTCCTTTTTTAATGATAGTTCGGAAGTTCTCTTCATAGTCTTCACGCATTTTGATAAAATAAGTCAATTCGGCATCGGCCAAATGCATCCAATCGTTGTTCAAACACGCCAGTGCATTGGCATCGCGCAAGGTAATATCGATATGTAATTGAATGATTTTTTCTATTTTTTTAATGGTGGTTTCGCTAGAATTGACGACTTGGTTCATGGTGTTTGTAAATTCTTCGGCAATTTCGATAATGATTAAAACCAAGATTTCCTGTTTGGATTTGATGTGATTGTACAAACTAGCCGCCTTTATATCCATGGCTTGAGCAATATCGCGCATGGTTACGGCGCTGTAACCTTTCTCTTTGAAAAGCTTGGCTGCCACGTTTATGATTTCGGTTTTTCGGTCGCTAATTTTCATTCTAACAAATAGTGATTTAAAATTTAATGTGTGGAAACTTTTTTTGAAGCATTCTAATTTTGGTGTTAAGGGCATTTAGAAACTTTTGATGGTCGGCTGTATGTGAATGAAAAGGCCTGTGTGCTAATCCCTTTTGGATGCTACTTACTTCTTCCATTGTGGTTTGGTTTTCTTCAAAAATATAATTTTCAACAAAGCGTTCCCAAATGTAACCTATTGCTACTTGACTTGGATGGAGCATATCCTCTGCATAAAAACGATAATCACGAAGTTCGTCCATCATGATTTCGTAGGAAGGGAAATAGCTGGAAGCTGGAAGTTGGAAGTTGGAAGAATGAATAGCAGCAATAAGATGAGATTTACTTATATTGTTTTCTATAAAGCCATCTTTGATGTGACGCACTGGCGAAATAGTGAAAATGAAATGACAATTCGGGTTGACTTTCTGAATTAAATCAACAGTATTCTTTATAGATTTCTCAATAATTTCTGCGGATAGAATTTCTTTTTCAAATTGATTTTGAGGTATTTTATGGCAATTGGCTACAATCTTACCAGTTTGTTTATTTCTGTATACCCAAGAGGTTCCGTAGGTAATGATACTATGTGTGGATTGGATTATTAGATTGTGGGATTGTTGGATTTTCAGATTTAGATTTGTTAAAAATGTTTCTTTATCCGGATGGCTTAACTCCGAATGCACTTCGAAACAATGCCATAAATCGTTGTGGAAAAAAATATCGTTTTCTGTATACTTTTTATTATTGACTACTCTTGAAATGAGCATTTCAATAGCAACAGGATTAAAAATTATCCCAAAAGGATTTGTTGTTATTTGGAATTTAAAATATTGGAATTTATCGCCTATATTCTCGGCAAAACAAGAACCCAAAGACATTATATTGGAATTATAATCTATCGGATTAGTTGACTTTGAAATAGGAATTTTAGTGGTGAAGTTCATTTTATATTTTAAAAACTATTTCAAAAATACAAAATAGCATCCAAAATTAAGACTTACTATTTTACTTCTGGATTAAGCTTCCTAGTTTAGTCTCTTGTAAAAGTTGTTTTTACTACAAATGTTCCTTCTGGTTCTATTACTGTTTGTTTCAAAATTAGTTCTTCCGATGTCAATTCTTCAATAGAATATACAATTTCGTATATAATTGGATCAAAATTGGTGTTGGAAACTGTTAATATATTCCCATTCAAAACCCATAAAGATGTCTGTGTATCTGAAATTTCACAAGCAATATTATATCCATTAAAAGTAAGTTCTCCATTATCGAAAAATTCTTGGAAATTTTTGTTTGTAGCACATTCATGATTATAATTTTCAAAAGGACCATTGTCATAAGTTCCTCCTTTAATATACCATTTTCCTAGAAGGTTTTGCGAATTAATAGCTAATCCATTGTTATCATCATCACTAGTACAAGCTGCTGATAATACTATTAAAACCAATATAATAACTTTTTTCATTAGAACATATTTATTTCACAAAGTTAATAGCTTTTTCCAAAGCTTCTTTGATGCCTGCCATATTTTTTCCACCAGCTGTAGCAAAAAACGGTTGTCCGCCTCCGCTGCCTTGAATGTATTTCCCCAATTCGCGAACTACCGTTCCGGCATTTAGGTTTTTTTCGGCCACCAATTCTTTAGAAATATAGCAGCTTAACATGGGCTTATCTTCATTGGCTGTAGCCAAAACTAAGAAAAGATTAGTTCCTAATGTTCCCAATTCATATGCCAAGTCTTTGGCACCTTCCGGATTCAAATCGACTTGAGTTGCTAAAAATTTAATTCCGTTAATGTCTTGTAATTGGGATGCTAATTCGTTTTTTAATCCTTTTGCTTTTTCTTTTAATAATTGCTCCATTTGTTTCTTTAGCTTGGCATTTTCATCTTGTAATGCAACAACAGCTTTTAAAGTATCCTGTGGATTTTTCAGTGTTTCTTTTATCGCCTCTAAATCGGTTTCTTGTTGAGAGAAATATGCTTTTACAGCATCACCAGTAATGGCTTCGATACGTCGAATTCCAGCAGCTACTGCGCCTTCTGAAATGATTTTGAAATGCCAAATATCAGCAGTATTCTTCACATGAATACCACCACACAATTCTTTGCTCTCGCCAAACTCAATCATTCGAACGTTTTCTCCATATTTTTCCCCAAACAATGCCATCGCACCTTGCGCCATTGCCTGTTGAATAGGAATACTTCTGTGTTCTACTAATTGCAGTTGCGCTTCAATTCGAGTATTGACAAAATGCTCTACTTTCTTTATTTCTTCATCGGTTACTTTGGCAAAATGAGAAAAGTCGAAACGCAGGTAATTTGGGTTTACCAATGATCCTTTTTGTTCCACATGCGTTCCTAAAATAGTTCGCAACCCCAAATGCATTAAATGAGTTGCCGAGTGATTAGCCGCCGATTTTCGTCTTCGGTCTGGACCGACAATTACTTTGAAAATTTCGGTCAAATTTGTAGGCAGCTCTTTTGTAAAATGAATGATTAAGTTATTCTCTTTTTTGGTATCGATGATGTAAATCACATCTCCGTTTGCTGCTTCAAGCACTCCAGTATCGCCAATTTGTCCTCCACCTTCGGGATAAAATGGTGTCATATTGAAAACCAATTGATAGATTTCGCCCTCTTTTGCGCTTTCTACTTTTCGATACCGTGTAATTTTTACATTGGCTTCGGTATAATCATAACCTAAAAATTCGACTTCGGGATCATCAATCAAAATTTGCCAATCGCCAGCTTTTACTTTTGAAGCGGCTCGAGAACGTTCTTTTTGTATTTGCAATTCGATTTCAAACTCGGCTTCATCAAGCTCTAACCCTCTTTCGCGGAGAATTAAACTGGTTAAATCTATTGGAAACCCATAAGTATCGTAAAGAATAAAAGCGCGTTTGCCCGAAATAACTTTTTCGGTTGCATTTGTGATTATATTTTCTAATAGGATTAGTCCTTGTTCTAGAGTTCTCAAAAATGAAGCTTCTTCCTCACGGATGACATTGGTCACCAATTGCTGTTGTGATTTTATCTCGGGGAAAAATTCACCCATTTGTACTGCCAACACTTCTACCAGTTTATAGATAAAAGGTTCTTTGGTGTTTAGGAATGTAAAGCCATAACGAATAGCGCGACGCAAAATTCTTCGAATTACATAACCTGCACCGGTATTGGAAGGCAATTGTCCATCAGCAATAGCAAAAGCAACGGCACGAATGTGATCGACAATAACACGAATGGCGATGTTGGTTTTCTCCTCGACTGCGCTCGGAGTGACAGTGTTCGGAACATATTTAAATCCGGTGATTTGTTCTACTTTTTCAATAAGCGGTGTAAAAACATCGGTGTCATAATTGGAAGTAACGCCTTGCATTGCCATGCACAAACGCTCAAATCCCATTCCGGTATCAACGTGTTTTGCTGGTAATTTTTCTAAAGAGCCATCCGCTTTTCGGTTGAATTCCATGAACACGTTGTTCCAAATTTCTACTACTTGAGGATGGTCGGCATTGACTAGACTTCTTCCTGAAACTGTAGCTCTTTCTACCTCGGTTCTCAAATCAATATGGATTTCGGAACACGGACCACACGGACCTTGATCGCCCATTTCCCAAAAGTTGTCTTTTTTGTTGCCTAGAATAATTCTATCTTCGGGAACATATTTTTTCCAAATATCAAATGATTCTTGATCGAATGGCACATTTTCAGCAGGATTACCTTCAAAAACGGAGACGTATAAACGGTCTTTGTCTAATTTCAGTACTTCCGTTAGGAATTCCCAAGCCCAATCCAAAGCTTCCTTTTTGAAGTACCCGCCAGCAGGACTGGCAGGATCACCAAACGACCAATTGCCTAGCATTTCGAACATAGTGTGATGATACGTATCAAAACCAACGTCTTCCAAATCGTTGTGTTTTCCTGATACACGAAGACATTTTTGGGTGTCGGCTATTCTTGGGCTTTTTGGAGTTCCGTTGCCTAAGAAGTATTCTTTGAATTGGGCCATTCCTGAGTTGTTGAACATCAAGGTAGGATCGTCTTTTAATACGATTGGCGCAGAAGGAACAATTAAGTGTCCTTTGGATTCGAAGAATTGTAAAAATTGTTTACGAATGTCTTGTGATTTCATTATTAAATGTTTTCAGGTTTAAAGTTTCAGGTTCCAATTTGAAAACTGAGGTTTCAAGAATAATAGTTTGGTTTTTAGCCCTGATGGTAGTGAAAATCCTCGCAGAGATTGTAACGGACAGCAGGAATGTGGTTTACTGAAAAAGCCCAAACGTTTCGCTTCTTATCCCAATCAAGTTGGGATTGACAGTAAAATTTAAAACAAGTTCAAATTAAATTTAAGCATTAATTGAAACATTTGCTAAATTTGTTCGTATAACCATTGTTTTTAAAACCTGCACAAAAATAGAATAAAATAAAAGATGGCGAAAAAAGTAAAGTATTATTTCGATACCGAAAGTTTGGCTTACCGCAAAATAAAACCTTCTACCAAAAAAAAATTGGGTTATATTAGTTTGTTTTTGTTGTCATCTGCTTTGTTTGGTTTTTTGTGCTTTGTAGCATTGTTAAATAGTTCGTATTTAGAAACCCCAAAAGATAAGTTACAAGCACGTGAAATAGAAACCATGAAATTGCGCTATGCTATTTTGAACAAAAAAATTGAGCAAGTTGAAGAGGTTTTAGCCGATGTTGAAGACCGAGACAATAATATTTACCGTGCCTATTTTAACACGGCTCCTATTCCTGCAGAACAACGCAAGGCAGGTTTTGGTGGTGTAAATCGATACAAAGAACTTGAAGGGTTTAATAATTCAGATTTGGTAATAAATACATCAAAAAGAGTTGATGTGATATCAAAACAATTGATAATTCAATCTAAATCTTTGGATGAAATAATGGCTTTAGCGAAACAAAAAAACAAATTGCTGGCTGCTATACCAGCTATTCAGCCAGTAAAAAACGAGCAGATGAAACGTATGGCTTCTGGATTTGGTTATCGCAGTGATCCTTTTACAAAAGCGAGAAAAATGCATCAAGGAATGGATTTTACAGCACCAACTGGTACGCCCATTTTTGCTACTGGCGATGGCATCATAAAACGCGCTGATAATTCAGTTTCGGGTTTTGGAAACCATATAGTAATTCAGCATGGATATGGATATGAAACAGTTTATGCACATTTGAGTAAGTATAAATGTAGAGCAGGACAACGAGTTAAACGTGGTGATGTGATTGGTTATGTGGGAAGTACAGGACGAAGTGAAGCTCCTCATTTGCACTATGAAGTGCATAAAGACGGCAAAGTAGTTAACCCTATAAATTTTTATTACGGCAATATTTCGGCAGCGGAATATATTGCAATTTCTAAAGTGGCAAATCAAGAGAATCAATCGCTTGATTAACGATTTAAGATTGAAGAGTTTTGATTTTTGAATGAATAAAAAATATAATATGCACATAGAATTAAAAGAGGGCAAGAGATATTACAGCATTGGTGAAGTAGCCAAGGCTTTTAATGTAAATACATCGCTCATTCGATTTTGGGATAACGAATTTGATATTCTGAAACCGAAGAAAAATGCAAAAGGCAATAGAATGTTCACTCCCGAAGATGTTAAAAACTTGCAATTGATATATCATTTGGTTAAAGAAAGAGGTTTTACGCTTGATGGTGCTAAAACGCATTTGAAAGAAGGCCAAAAGAAAACACTAGACAAATTTGAAATTATTAGCAAACTAGAAACGATTAAGGCACAATTATTGAATATTAAAAATCAATTATAAAATGGATACCAAGAAAATTATTCTGATCAGTTTTATCAGTTCTCTTTTCATAACTATAGTAGGAGCGCTATTTAAAATAATGCATTGGCCATATGCCAGTATACTATTGACACTGGGATTATTATGTTCATTGGTTTATGTTGTTTTATGCTTAATGGAAATAAGCAATTCAAAAAAAGTAACTGGACTGGAAAAGTTAATGTGGCTTGTGGGATTTATTTTTATCTCCCATATTACAGGACTTGTTTACCTATTATCAGCACGAAAAAGAATCATTACTAACTAAATAAATTAAACTTTAAATTAAACAAACAATAAACATTAAAAATTAGAAATTATGAGAAAATGGTTAATCCCTGTTGGAATTATCGTCGTACTAGTATTATTTGCTATATCATCTTACAATGGACTTGTAGGAGTTCAAGCAGACACTAAGACTGCGTGGTCAAAAGTAGAAAGTGCCTATCAAAGAAGAAATGATTTAATTGACAATTTAGTAAGAACTGTTAAAGGTTCAGCTGATTTTGAAAAATCTACACTTGAAGCTGTTACTAACGCCAGAGCAAAAGCGACATCAATCTCTATTGACCCAACCAATGTTACTCCTGAACAATTAGCTCAATTTCAACAAGCAAAAACTGCTGAAATGGGAGCATTGTCAAGATTACTTGTTTCTGTTGAAAGATATCCAGAATTAAAAACAACACAAGCTTTCTTAGAACTTCAATCTCAAATTGAAGGTACAGAAAACAGAATTAATGTGGAAAGAGATCGTTTCAATGATGCTGCTAATATTTATGATAAAAAAATAAGAAGTTTTCCAAGTGTAATTTTTGCCAAATTATTTGGTTTTGGAGAAATCGCACGATTTAAATCGGATGCAGGAGCTGAGAAAGCACCAAAAGTAAATTTTGATTTCAGCAACAAAGAAGATAAAAAATAAATGTCTAAAGTAGAAGATTTTTTAACTCCAGAAGAAGAGCAAGAAATTGTTGAAGCTATTCGCGTGGCCGAAAAAAATACTTCTGGTGAAATTAGAGTACACATAGAAAAAACTACTTCCATCGACGCATATGATCGTGCGATGGAAGTATTCCATTTATTGAAGATGGATAAAACCGAACTCAAAAATGGGGTTTTAATTTACTTGGCTGTCAAAGACAAACATTTCGTGATTTGTGGAGACAAAGGCATTAACGATTTAGTTCAAAATGATTTTTGGGATTGTACTCGTGATGTCATAGTTAATCATTTTAAAGAAGGAAACTTTAAACAAGGACTTATAGATGGCGTTTTAAGAGCTGGTAAACAACTTCAAAAATATTTTCCATACCAAGATGGTGATACTAATGAATTAACTAACGATATATCAAAAGGATAATGAAAAATTATTTAAAACAATTCACGAAAATTCTTTTGATTGTTACTGTGATTTTAAATTATCAATCATCCATAGCACAATTAAAAATTCCTGAAAAACCATCTTTTATTCCTCCTATAATTGACAGTACACAAACACTAACTGAAATACAAAAAAAAGAACTATTTGATAAACTTAAAAATTATTCGGACAGTACTTCAACTGAACTTTTTGTTATGATTGTCCCTACGACTCAGGGAGAAGACATTGCCCGATATGCAACAGATTTAGGGCAGAAATGGAAAATTGGGCAGAAAGGGAAAGACAATGGAATTGTTTTTCTAATTGCAAAGAACGATCGTAAAATGACAATTCAGGCTGGTTATGGTACTGAACATTTATTAACAGACGCACTATCAAGAAGAATTATCGAAACAATTGTTAAACCTGAATTCAAATCGGATAATTATTTTGATGGAATTGATAAAGGTACTACTGCAATTATGCAGGTAATGAAAGGCGAGTTTAAAGGGGAATCAAAAAAGAAGAAAGGAAACGGAACTCCAATTTTACCTATTATCATTATCATTATAATAATCATAATCATAATTGCCAAAAACAAAGGTAATGGCAACGGAAACTCTAGTGGTCGTGGTGGTGGTTTTGACTTAGCAGATATAATTATTCTAAGCAGTTTAGGACGTGGTAACGGAGGATTTGGCGGAGGTTCATTTGGCGGCGGAAGCTCCGGTGGTGGTTTTGGAGGATTTGGCGGTGGAGGAGGATTTGGTGGCGGTGGTGCAAGTGGAAGTTGGTAAATATTTCTTTATACAAACAAAAAGCTCGGTCAAATTGACCGAGCTTTATTTATTACTTCTCTCTAATATAAATATCAATTGGAACACCTGAAAAATCCCAGTTTTCGCGGATTTTATTTTCTAGGAAACGTTTGTAGGGCTCTTTTACATATTGTGGTAAATTGGCAAAAAACACAAACTGAGGTGTTGGTGTTGGCAACTGCATGCAGTATTTAATCTTTACGTATTTTCCTTTTAAAGCTGGCGGTGGATAGGCCTCGATTAATTTCAACATAAAGTCGTTGAATTTTGAAGTTGAAATACGTTGTTTTCTGTTTTCAAAAACTTTTACAGTTTCTTCTAATGCTTTTAATAAGCGTTGCTTAGTCAATGCTGATATAAAAATAATGGGCACATCGGTAAAAGGTTGTAATTGTTCGCGGATTTTTACTTCATAATCTCGGGTTGACATGGTGTCTTTTTCAACCAAATCCCATTTGTTTACCAAAATCACTATACCTTTTCTGTTTTTTTCGGCTAACCAAAAAATACTTTGATCTTGACCTTCAAAGCCCCGCGTGGCATCAATCAATAAAATAATAACATCCGAATGCTCAATAGCGCGCACGGAACGCATTACAGAATAGAATTCTAAATCTTCTTTTACTTTTGCTTTTCTGCGGATTCCTGCGGTATCTACCAAGTTAAATTCAAACCCAAAACGGTTGTATTTGGTATCAATAGCATCTCGTGTTGTTCCTGCAATATCGGTTACGATGTATCGGTCTTCCCCTATTAAAGCATTGATAAAAGATGATTTTCCGGCATTGGGACGACCCACAACACAAAATCTTGGCAACGCTTCTTCTTCAGATGTTTCAGGTAATTCGGGTAATACTTCTACTAATTTATCTAGTAAATCGCCTGTACCGCTTCCACTGATACTGGCAATGGTAAAATAGTCGCCTAAGCCCAAATTATAAAATTCGATAGCGTCCTTTTCACGCATAGCGTTGTCCACTTTATTGACTGCCAAAAGAATGGGTTTTGTTACTTTTCTTAAAAGTTTTGCCACCTCAGCATCCATAGGCGTAATACCCTCTTCTACATCTACTACAAAAATGATCGCATCGGCTTCATCAATTGCTAATTCAACTTGGCGACGAATTTCAGCTTCAAAAACATCATCGGAACCTTTGATATAGCCACCTGTATCAATTACAGAAAACTCTTTCCCATTCCATTCACTTTTCCCATAATTTCTATCACGAGTAACACCACTAACAGAGTCTACAATTGCCTCTCGTCTTTGAATTAATCGGTTGAAAAATGTTGATTTCCCTACGTTTGGTCTTCCTACTATGGCTACAATATTGTTCATAATCATTTTAAATATGGCGCAAAGGTACTATTTAAGAACGCAATATCCATTTTTTTATTACTTTAGTATAGTATAACCATTACGTGATTTTCTATGGAAACGGATAATAAAATCAGATTGCGTCTTCGTTTTTTCAAAGATATAGAAGAAAATATTGATGTGGTAAGACAAAAATTTATCGACTATCGAAAAGTAATTTCTACTGATTTCTATATTAAAATAAGAGAAAATTACATTCAGTTTACCATTTCGGGAGAGAAACAACAATACTGGTCTCCTCATTTAAGCATTGTATTGGAAGAAATGGAAGGCAATGAAAAGAACGCCACTCATATAAGAGGATTATTTGGACCAGCGCAAACCATGTGGACGTTTTTTATGTTTTTACATTTTTTTATAGCTGGAACTTTTCTCCTTTTTGCCATGTTTGCCTACTCCAATTATACCTTAAAAGAACCCATTATGATGGATTTAATCATTATGTTTGTCATGGTCTTCGTTTGGTTTTTACTCTATGTCATTGCTCGACAATTGCGAGAAAAAGGAAATGACCAAATGAAAGATTTGGAAAACGAATTCGAAAAAATTATGGCAAGTTAAAAGTTATTGGTTGTAGCCAAAGCGTTTTAATTGATAGGCATTGCTTCGCCAATCTTTGTTGACTTTAACATACAATTCGATGTGGATTTGTTTTCCAAAAAACTTTTCTAAATCTTCACGAGATTGCATCCCAACTTTTTTCAAAGCACCACCTTTGTGACCAATGATGATTCCTTTTTGTGTGTCACGTTCCACCATAATCACAGAACGAATGCGGATGATATTTTCATCTTCTAGGAATTCTTCTGTTTCGATTTCTACAGCGTATGGAATTTCTTTATCGTAGTTCAAGAGAATTTTTTCACGAATAGTTTCATTTACAAAAAAACGTTCTGGCTTATCAGTCAAAGCATCTTTTGGATAATAAGGTGGTGAAACCGGAAGCAATTCTAATGTGCGCGCAAAAACTTCTTTAACGTTAAAATTTTCTAAAGCCGAAATAGGATAAATTTCTGCGTTGGGAACTTTTTCTTTCCACAAGGCAATTTGCTCTTCTAGTTCGGCCTGGTTGGATTTGTCTATTTTATTTAAAAGTAATAAAACCGGGATTTTAGAATGGATTATTTTAGTAAAAAATGCTTCGTCTTTTAATTCCTTTTCCCCTATTTCCACCATATAAATCAACACATCAGCATCTTCAAAAGCCGATTTTACAAAATCCATCATCGATTTTTGCATTTCATACGCCGGTTTTATAATTCCGGGTGTATCCGAAAGGATTACCTGGAAGTCTTCGCCATTCACAATTCCTAAAATTCGGTGACGTGTAGTTTGAGCTTTGGAAGTAATTATGGATAATCTTTCACCAACAAAAGCGTTCATTAAAGTTGACTTACCCACATTTGGATTACCGATTATATTGACAAAGCCTGCTTTGTGTGACATGTATTCTGATTTAATTGGTGCAAAGGTAGTCATATCAGTTCAATAGAGGAAATAAAGATTTTTTGCATTTTTTGTTGCATTTCTTGATATTCATTGTATATTTGCACTCGAAACATCGCGGGATAGAGCAGTAGGCAGCTCGTCGGGCTCATAACCCGAAGGTCACAGGTTCGAGTCCTGTTCCCGCTACTAGCATCAACCCATCAATCTCAATTGATGGGTTTTTATTTTAAAACTATGAATACAAAAAAAATTATCGAATACAGGGCTTTACTTGGCGTTACTAAGACAGCTACTTTGAAAGAGCTAAAAACAATTTATAGAAATTGTATGAAGGATATACATCCAGATACTATTCAAGATGATGCAGAACGTTTGGTTGCCGAGGAGAAAAGTACTGAGATTATTGCTGCGTATCATTTCCTGGTGAGTATTGCTCCTGAAACTTTGGAAAAGGACAAAGAAGAATATACCAGAATTACATCAAGCACTAACATTGCTGATTTCTATTATGAAAAAGGTGTACTCTATGTTTCTTTCTTGGATGGAAGTGCCTTTGAATACTTTGGTGTTTTAAGACCTATTTATATCAAAATGGTGAATTCAGAATCGCCAAGTCGTTTTGCTAGAAGACATATTTACAATGAATATATTTATAGAAGCACTTCAAAATTAGTTGCTACTGAATAATTTTATAGAAGTTTTTACTAAAACAAAAGAGGTCAGAGAGAAAAGACCTCTTTTTTTTATTAAAATAAATCTTAACTTTGAGCAACTATAAAAACAATACAATTATAAAAATCATAGATAATGAGAATAAATTTTCAATGCTTTTTCATAGTACTGCTAGTATTATTTTCATGTAAAAAAAATATTGATTCTAAAGAAAAAGTGGTTGCCCTTGTTACTAATAATTCAAATACAGCGTTTCAACAAACTATCGCAAATAATAATGAAGCACCTTCAAAAAAAGAGAAAGAAATGGTTTGGATTCCCGGTGGTACTTTTTACATGGGCACCGATGAAAAATGTGAATCAATGTGCCAAATTGCTGGATTAACTTCGGATTGTAAAGTTCACCAAGTATATGTTGATGGTTTTTGGATGGATGAACATGAAGTAACCAATGCCGAGTTTGAAATTTTTGTAAAAGCCACTGGTTACAAAACCATTGCAGAAATAACACCAACTAGAGCGGAATTTCCAGATGCTTTACCCGATATGTTAGTGGCTGGTTCAGTTGTCTTCAGTCCCCCAAAACAAGTACAGAGTTTGAATAATTTTTACCAATGGTGGGATTACATAAAAGGTGCCAATTGGCGCCATCCTTCTGGACCAGAAAGCAATATTAAAGGAAAAGCTAATTATCCTGTGACTCATATTGCTTGGGATGATGCTGTTGCTTATGCAAATTGGGCTGGCAAAAGATTGCCTACAGAAGCTGAATGGGAATTTGCAGCAAGAGGTGGTTTGAGTGCAAAAAAATTTGCTTGGGGTGATGAATTTATACCTAATGGAAAATACATGGCCAATACATTTCAAGGAACATTTCCATCCAATGATGTTGGTTTAGATGGACATAAAGGTATTGCTCCTGTAAAACAATATCCAAAAAATGGTTATGGATTATATGATATGTCAGGAAATGTTTGGGAATGGTGTTCCGATTGGTATACCAACGATTATTACACTACTTTGCCTCAAAATGGAGTGACAAAAAATCCACAAGGGCCAACAGCAAGTTATGATCCTGCTGAACCTAGAGTACCAAAAAAAGTTCACAAAGGAGGTTCATTTTTATGTTCTGACCAGTATTGTTCTCGCTATATCATGGGAACACGTGGTAAAGGTGATGTGCTGACTGGAACTAATCATCTTGGTTTTCGATGTGTGAAAGTAGTTTCAAAAAAATAAAATTATTGCAAAAAGTTATCACAAACTATATATTGCGTAATACTTTTTAAAAGTAAATGTCTTAGAGACAATGGCTTTTTAAAATATTTTGGCTAAAATTATAAAATAATATAAAATGAAAAAATTGCTTTTATCAGCATTTCTGTTATTAGGTTTGACATTTAATACAAAAGCTCAAGAACTTTCTAAAAATGCTTTAGGTTTACGATTAGGGAGCAACAATGGCTTTGGAACAGAAATTTCATACCAACGTGGATTATCCAAAAACAATAGGTTAGAAATAGACCTAGGATGGAGATCTGACAAGGATGATGTTGATAATTTTAAAGTTGTAGGGTTGTATCAATGGGTTTGGGAAATTGACAAAGGGTTCAACTGGTATGCTGGCGCTGGCGCTGGAATAGGAAGCTGGAATTATGACAAAAATGGTTTTAGTAACAGCGGAATGATACTTTTATTAGCTGGTGATATTGGGATAGAATATAACTTTGACATTCCTATACAAATATCTTTAGATTTTCGACCGGAACTTTATTTAGACTCAGATGCCTACAGAAAAGATAATTTTGGTGGAGAAGTTGCTTTTTCTGTTCGTTACCGATTTTAAAGCCAGAAACCTTTTTACCATCTAAACCCGTTTTAAAAATTTTTAAAACGGGTTTTTTCAATCTTATCTTGCATTTAAGTATGAGTTATTAATCAAAAAAAACTGTCTAAAAATTTCTTTTCAGACAGTCTCACATTACCAAAATATTTACTAACTCAAATTTAAAAAATTTATTCATCTGCAGCGTAAGCTGAGTTTTTATCAATACTAACTTTTAAAGTAGTAGCAACACCTTGCTCGTTTACCATTGTCATGTTTAGCGTGTCGAGTTTTGCCAAATTTCTTGAAACTAACCCATTAAACATATTATAGGAAATATTCATTTCTTTCAAGTTCCCTAACTTTTCTAAATCAATAGGAACTTGTCCATCCATTCTATTTTCAAATAAACTTAACGTTTCAAGTGAGGAAAGATTAGCTACTTCTTTTTCTAATTTTCCTGATAGTTTATTACTGTTTAGTAATAAGACTTTCAAAGATTTCAATTGATAATAAGAAGCAGGAATTTCTCCTTCAATTTCATTATTGAATAACGAAAGAGTTTCCAAGTTTGACAAATTACCTACACTTACTGGTAACACACCCGAAAATCGGTTCATGTGCAATTCAATTGATTTCAATTGTGAGGCATTCCCAATATTTTCAGGCAATTGTCCTGATATTTTATTGAATGCGATATTAAGATTTGTTAACTTTTTTAGATTACCTATACTTGCAGGCAAAACTCCTGAAATATCGTTTCTAAATAAATTTAGCGTTTCCAACGAAGTAAGATCGCCCATTTCATTTGGTAATACACCCACAAGATTATTGTTCATCAAATTGATGGAAACTACTTTGTCATTTTTAATTTCAACTCCATACCATCCACTAACTGGAGATTTCAAATCCCATTTATTGGTCCATTGCGAACCTTTGGTTGCTTTGTTTAATTTAACTAAAGCATTTTTTTCTGTTGATGATATTTCTGCGAATACGGTTGCAGAAATAAAAAGCAAAGCGATGTAGGTAAAAATAATTTTCATTTCATTAAGTTTTAGGGTTGTGACAGAGCAAAACTATATAGTTAATCGTTTAAAAACAAAAATAATCGATGAAATGCATTTTAATATAATTATATTTAAAATATATCTTACATAAAGCATTAAATCATTAACAAAAACTAAAGTTATAATTAAAAATAAATAATTACATTTGATACTCAAACCAATATAAAACACATACAATATGGAGAAAATGCCATTTAATTTCTATGCAGTTATAGCTGCTACATTTGTAACTTTAATTATTGGATTCTTATGGTATAGCCCAAAAGTATTTGGAACTATTTGGATGAAAGAGTGTGGCATTACAGAAGAAAAAGCCAAACAATTCAATATGCTAAAAGTATTCGGATTGACAATTATCTATTCTTTTATGCTTGCATTTATCTTGCCAACCATTGTAAACCATCAAATGGGCGCAATGGGTTTGTTTGACGGAAATCCTAATAATCCTGGCTATATCGAATTAATGAAGACGCATGGAGACGTATTCAGGTCTTTCAAACATGGTGCTTTACATGGCTTTTTTGCTGGGTTATTTATTGCCCTGCCTATGACGGCAATCAATGGACTATTCGAACAAAAATCGTGGAAATACATTTTAATAAATGCTGGATACTGGATAGTTTCATTAACTATTATGGGTGCTATCATTTGTGGTTGGAGATAATTTAACATTTTCTTTTATTACAATCGCTCTACATTTGTAGGGCGATTTTTTTTAGCATATTGGAAACAGTTACCTATAAAATATTCTCTTCTATTGCGCAGCTTCCCAATACTTGGGATGAAGTGGCGCATGAAAATGCTTTTTTACAAACTCCCTATTTGAAAGTTTTAGAAAATACCGCGCCTACTAATATGCAATGCTTTTATATTGGCATTTTTAAAAAATCAGAACTTATTGGAGTAGCATTGGCGCAATATCTTGATTTAAATAAATTAGAATCATTTGGCGAAAGGGATAAATGCATTAAAACTTTTATTAGAAATTTTATTTTTAAAAATTTCGCTTCCCATGTATTGTTTCTTGGTAACAACATGATTACGGGACAAAACTGTTATGCGTTCAATAAAGCAATTGATTATAAAACCATCAGTGAATTACTTATTCAATGTGCTACCGAAATCACGAATTACTTCAAAAAACAAAATATCACCTTACACATTGTTTCTTTTAAAGATTTTTATCAAGAATGTGCTAGAGCGTTTAACGAGTTTGGCTTTAAATCAATCTACGAATTCAATACACAACCCAATATGGTTTTAGAATTACAAAATCATTGGAAAAAGGATGAAGATTATGTGTTATCACTTTCAAAAAAATACCGCGACCAATACAAACGTGCACATAAAAAAATTGAAGGAATAGTAACTAGAGAATTATCATTGGAAGAGATAATCTCCAACGAAGAAAGAATTTATGAATTGTATCATCACGTAGCCAAAAATGCACCTTTCAACACCTTCTTCCTTAACAAACATCACTTTTCAACGTTCAAAAAACAATGTGGCAAACGATTTGTATTGTGTGGCTATTTCTTTAATGAAAAATTAGTTGGTTTTCATACCTTACTATTAAACGGCTCAGTGCTGGAAACCTATTTTTTGGGATATGATGAACACGTTCAAAAAGAAAAAATGTTATACTTGAATATGCTCTATAACATGACCAAATTTGGGATTGAAAATCAGTTCAAAAAAATAATTTTCGGAAGAACGGCTCTAGAAATCAAGAGTTCTATTGGAGCAGAACCAATTGTAATGTCCGGATTTATTTACCACACCAATAAATATGTGAATAAAGTAATGGCCAAAATCTTTCCAAAATTAGAACCCACTTTAGTATGGCAACAACGTCATCCGTTTAAATGAAAATTTTAAAAGTTTCAGTTTAAAACTAAGGAACAGCTACTTTAATTTGTTTTTGTAAAATTTCAATATTGAGTTTTGTTTTAGTACCACAATATTCGCCATCCATTTGAAAGTTTACGGGAGAATCTGTTTCAATTGTTGCCTTGTCTGTTGAAAATATTTCCACATCATCAGAGTCTAAAGGTATATTTCCAAAAATAATTTGACCAAAAATAAATAAATCGATTTTTTTTAAAATTACCAATTCAAACTTACCATCATTCAATTCTCCATTTGGATTGATAACCACTCCTGTACCATATTTTTTAGCATTTGCAATAATAATCATTTTGGCAACACATTCAATGATTTCATTTTCCAATGTAATTTTTGCAACAAATGGTTCCCCAGAATCAACTAAAGTTGTTATCGTATTCAGAAAATAACCTAATTTTCCATGAACTTCTCCTTGTTCATAATTTTTTATAAGTTCCGCATTAAGCCCTAAATCACTCAAATGTATGCTGATTTTGTCATTTATGGTAATGATATCAATTTCCATAAAATTATTTAAAAAAGCAATTTTCAAATTTTCTTCAAGGGTCAATAGTAAATCCAAATCTACCGCAAAACCATTTGCTGAACCAGCAGGAATAATTCCTAGAATAACATCTTCATTTTGAATTGCTTCCGCAACCATTCTAATAGTTCCGTCGCCACCAATAACAATAATTCGTTCAGGTTTATAGAGATTGTAAAGGTTTTTAATATTTCCAACATCCTTTGTCCCTGTAGTTTCATAAAGTATCGATTTCAGATTTTCCTTTTCGGCAAAAAGCAAAGTGGCAGCAACTATTTCCAATTTGTCAACAGCACCAGAAACTGGATTAACCACGATAATGATTTTCTTTTTCAAACTAAACTTCAATAATTGCTTAAAAAATAGTAATTTAGAACTCCTTTCAAAATTACAACAATAAATGAAACCGATTCTAAAATTATATCGCGGCTACGCAAACGAGCAGGAATTGATTGTTATGGGACATGTTTTCAAACCAACGTCAAACCAAGATTATAATTTTCAAAAAAAAAATATAAAAAATGCCCGTTCCATAATTAATCTCTTTAGAGCCAGAACCCAAGCTAATGCCGATGTTTTTTTAGAACATAATGGCTTGAAAATACACACCAAAACATTGAATGACGGCTATTTTAAATTCTGTGTTCCGATAGATCAATGTGAAAAATATGGTTGGATAGACTATCAAGTAAATATCGTTCATAAAGAAAAAATCATCAAGGCTAAAGAAGCTTATATTCGGCCACACAAGGGAGATTTGGGAATTATTTCAGATATTGATGATACTTTTTTAGTTTCTCACTCTTTAAATCCTTTCAAAAAATTATTTGTATTATTGTTTCGAGACATTCATAAACGAAAAGTTTTTGACGATGTAGTTGCCCATTATCAAGCTTTGAGTTTCGCCGGAAGACAAAACAAAGAAGAACAAAATGCTTTTTTCTACGTTTCTAGCAGCGAGTGGAATTTGTATCGTTTCATTATCAAATTTACAGAAATCCATCAATTGCCCAAAGCTGTTTTGCTATTAAAAGATATCAAAACCAAGCTTACTGATTTTGTTCTCACAGGAAGAGGCAATCATAATCACAAATTTGAAAAAATAAAACACATTTTAGAGTTTTATCCCAACTTACAATATGTCTTGCTTGGTGATGATTCTCAAAAAGACGCTTATTTATATGAAGCCATTTGTAAAATATTTCCCGTTACAGTAAAAGCGGTTTACATCAGACAAACAAGAAACCATAAAAATGAAAAAATAATTACTATTTTAAAAAATTTAGAAACACTGAAAGTTGCTGTTTGCTATTTCAAAAATAGCAGTGAAGCTATTGCTCATTCAAAAAAGATAGGACTTATTTAAAGTGCCGTTTTCATTAAAAAAAAACCATTTAAGTTTATCGATGTTGTTGTAATTGATACAAAGCATAAAATCCCAAAACCAATTCACCTAGAGTTCCAATTACAAAAACACCACTAGGAAAACCATCACAAAAAAGAGAAATTATTCGCCCAAATGCTATACCTAACATAAAAAATATATTAGAAACTGTGGCAACTTTCCACAAACTAGGTTTCAAAATTCCGAGTGACCAAAGAACAGCAAAACTTAGATACAATCCCATGATGGCTTTGAAGATATTGACTTCGTCCATGGAATTTTGTGTAACATCAAAAAGTAGATTAGGTTGAATACCATAAATACATCCTACAGGAATAACAATGAGAACTGAAATTATAAGATGTATATTTCTCATAAATTTTTATAGCGTATCTATCTCCCCTTGAACCTCTTCCCAATCTTCAAGTAACTTATCTAGCTCTTTTTTCTTTTTGTTGTATGCCATGAAGAAATTGGCGTTTTCAATGTGTTTGTCATAATTGGAAGCCAATTCTTTATCGTCGTTTTGAATATCAATCTCCAATTGTTTAATTTGACTTTCTATTTTACTCAAACGGTTTTGCAACGATTTGCTTTTCTTTTGGTCTTCGTAGGAAACTTTTGTTGTTTCCTTTTGTTCCCTCGACTGCGCTCGGGATGACAATTTATCGGTGTCTTTTTTCTCTACTTCGCGCATGTTTTGCATATTGCGTTGCTCGAGGAAATAGTTGATATCACCCAAATATTCTTTAATTTTTTGGTCTTTGAATTCATATACGATATTCGACATTCCCTGAAGAAAATCCCTGTCGTGAGAAACCAATAGCAACGTTCCTTCATATTTTTGCAAAGCTGCTTTCAACACATTTTTCGATTTAATATCCAAGTGATTCGTTGGCTCATCCATCAGCAAAACATTGATGGGTTGCAATAGCAATTTACACAACGCCAATCGGTTTCTTTCACCTCCCGATAGTACTTTTACTTTTTTCTCAACATCATCGCCACGGAAAAGAAATGAACCTAGCATATCACGAACTTTAGACCGATTGCTATCAGTAGCGGCATTCGTCATGGTTTCTAATATGGTGATTTCCCCATCCAAATATTCGGCTTGGTTTTGAGCAAAATAACCTACTTGAACATTGTGTCCTAATTTTATGGAACCTTGGTATTTAAACTCGTTAACAATGGCTTTGATAAGCGTTGATTTTCCTTGACCATTTTGTCCCACAAAAGCAATCTTGCTTCCTCGTTCTACTAGTAATGAAATATCTTTTAAAATCGTTTTATCGCCATAGGATTTTGTCACATGATCGGCTTCTATAACTACTCTTCCGGGAGTCATTGAAACTGGAAACGAAATATTCATCACCGAATTATCATCTTCATCCACTTCGATACGTTCTACTTTATCCAATTTTTTGATAAGCGATTGCGCCATGGAAGCTTTGGAAGCTTTGGCGCGAAATTTTTCGATTAGCTTTTCGGTTTCCTCAATTTTCTTGGCTTGATTTTTTTGTGTAGCCAATTGCTTCTCCCGAATTTCTTCACGCAAAATTAAATATTGAGAATACGGTTTGTTGTAATCGTATGCTTTCCCCAAAGAAATCTCAATCGTTCTATTCGTCACATTATCCAAAAACATTTTATCGTGAGACACAATCACCACTACGCCAGGAAAATTTCTCAAGAAACCTTCCAACCAAATGATACTTTCAATATCCAAGTGATTCGTTGGCTCATCCAGCAATAGAATATCATTGGACTGCAATAATAATTTGGCCAACTCAATACGCATGCGCCATCCCCCCGAAAAAGTATCGGTTTGGTTTTCAAAATCTTCTCTCTTAAAACCTAACCCTAAAAGAATTTTCTCGGTATCGCCTACATAGTTATAGCCGCCAAGCAATTCAAAACGATGCGTATACTCGGATAAATCTTCAATAATTTGAGCATATTCATCACTTTCATAATCGGTTCTGGTAACCAAAAGATGGTTTATCTTTTCTAGTTTTTTTTCTACTTCTTTGATATCCACAAAAGCTTCATAAGCTTCTTCAAGCACCGTTCTTCCTTGTTCAAAATCAATATCCTGACGAAGAAAACCCATTCTCACTTCTTTCTCCGTGGCAATTTGTCCGCTATCAGGTTTAAAATCGCCCGCTAAAATTTTGAGCATCGTTGATTTTCCAGCACCGTTTTTTCCTACCAGTCCTACTCTATCGCCCGAACCCAATCGAAAAGTTACCTCTTCAAAAAGATACGTTCCACCAAACGAAACCGATAAATTGTGTATGTTTAACATATTTATAAGATACAATTGTTACATTCAAAAACTTAAATAAAGTACCTTTGCAACACAAAATCATTTGACCAAATGATACAAAATTAAAATTTTTGCAAATGTTAAAAAAAGGAACCACATTATATAGCATTTTAACAGGAAGTTGTCCAAAATGCCATCAAGAAAGTATGTACGAGGACCAAAATCCCTATCATATTGCCAATGTGTACAAAATGCACGAAAATTGTAGCCATTGCGGTTTGCATTATCAAATAGAACCTTCCTTTTTTTATGGTGCCATGTATGTCAGTTATGGATTAACCGTTGGCATCGGAATAGCCGCTTTTATCATTTCAAAAGTAATCATCGGGCTGAGTTTGTTGCAATCTTTTATAGCCATTATTGCGTCATTATTTGCCCTAATGCCTGTAACCGCTAGATTAGCCCGCAATATTTACATCAATATTTTTGTGCATTTTGATAAAGATGCGGTTAAGAAGTAGCAAATCTTTTTATATCAATTGATGTATCTTAAGACTTTCCCTTTTCAATACAATCATATTAATCCATTGCTATAGTAGGTTCAAATCTATCCCAATACTTTTACTGGTGCTTGTCGCACACGAGCACCTACGTACCTTTATTTGACAAATAAAGCGTTTGCAACGCGGGTCTTAAAACATTCTATCAAAAATAGTATTTCTGAGAAAACAGTTATATAAAAAGGGAGTTTCATGATTACTTCTGTTTCGTTAACCGCATTACAAATGCTACGCTTTTTTTTCTAATTGAAGTAGGTACTCGCCGCAGGCAACCACCAGAGATGTGGACAAACGAGAGCCAGTGGGGTTCCAGTAGGGAGGTTGACAACTTTAAAGTTCTAAAAGGTTTATTATTTTGTAAATTCTAGACAATCTGACTATATTTGTATTCAAACTTTAAATAGTTTATTGCTAGTTCAAAACATTAATAAACTTGGTGAAGAAAAGGGTTTATTGCAAAAAGAAATAGCAATTACCATTAGTATTCATCCCTCTAACTATTCCCAAATGGGAAAAAGTAGAAAGAGAATTTAGTATTGAAGTAGTATCCAAATTGGATAAACTTTTCAATTTATCTATTGATGAACTGGTACAAAATAATTTTAAAGTACCCAAAGAAATTAAAGTAGAAGATAAAACGGTCAATGAAAAAGTACAGTTGATTTCGCAACTGGACAAAGGTTTTAAACAAGTTTTTTAACGAATTATTGACGGGAAGCTGACTAAAACAAGTTTCAGAGTTTTTTTGAACAAAATATTCAAATCGCTAAATAAAAGATTATGAGAGTTTTATTAGACATAAAAGATAACAAAGCAAAAGCTCTTTTAGAGGTACTTAAAGGGTTATCGTATGTAAAAACAAAAATGATTTCTGATGAAAAGGCCTTATTGATGGAAGAAATAAAGGAAGCCGTTGAAGAACTCAATTTGATACGACAAGGCAAACTTAAAGGCATACCTGCAAAACAGTTATTAGATGAGCTATAATATTATTGCTGTTCCTACTTTTAGGAAAGAGTTAAAAAAGTTGGCTAAAAAATACGATTCCTTAAAAACTGATATAAGCGTTTTATTTGAGAGTTTGGAAGAAAACCCTATACAAGGAACTTCTTTAGGCAGAAACTGCTACAAGATACGACTTGCCATTTCATCAAAGGGCAAAGGCAAAAGCGGTGGAGCAAGAGTAATTACCAATGTTGTTATTACTCAAGAAACGGTTTATTTGCTTTCTATTTACGATAAATCTGATAAAGAAAATTTAACTGACAAAGAACTTGATGAATTATTAAAATATGTCCCCGATGATTTATAAAAAACAAAAAGCAACTTTCAAAAGTTGCTTTTTTTTTGTTATTTATCATTGACCACCCCGAAAGGACTCTCTGGGTTACTTTTGTTTTCGTTAACCGCATTGCAAATGCTACGATTTTTTTTTTCTAATTGAAGTAGGTACTCGCCGCAGGCAACCACCAGAGATGAGGACAAACGAGAGCCAGTGGGGTTACTCAAAGCAGGTTTATTTAAATATATTAAAAAAATTCCGCAAAGTCAGGAGACATTTACTTCGTCCGTTCGCTTTGCTTGGGTGCGGAGCTTTTCTAAGAACACTATGCGGAGCTGGGTCATATTGGCGCATATCCATTGCGTACATATTCAGTCCCAACTCGTCTTGCTATTCTCTATTGTTTAGCTTATAATTTTAGAGAAAAATGCTCAGCAACATTAATGCAATACAGAAAAAAACGAATCTTATAATTAATTTTCCACCACTTGGCTTATAAACTTCTAATAAAATCTTATATTTATTTTTATATATAATTAAAAAATAATTGATCAATAAAGCAGGTATAAAAAATACAAAAATTGCATATAATTTATCTGAGGCTGGATAATTGTTTTCAGGTACATAATTAATACTTTTCACAAAAATTATATAAATAGACAAAATTATAAGAGAAAAAAAAGCAGATATGTACATAAGGAATGGAAACTTCCAATTGCGATTATTTTGTTTAGCTTTATCGATAAAATCGATACAAATTCTATAATAAACTTTTAACATAATTATTCATTTGCGTTATTAACATCATAAATAAATGACCCAATACCATAGATTGCTGCGCCAGTAGCTAATATTGCCCATCCCGCAGGATTACTGACTAAACCAAATGTTACAATAGTTCCTGCTATTCCTCCAGCCAATCCTATGGTACCATCCAAATAGCCCTTAACATCTATTTCACCTGTGGTTCTTCTCTTTTGTTCAGCCTTATATAATGAATATCCCCCCGTAATAATTCCTAAAGTATTTCCAACTATCTGCGCATTCTTAGCTATTCCTAGCATCCTAGCTGCATTTGCTTGCGTTAATGCCGCAGCTGAAATAGCTTTCGTACCATATTTGTAAACATATTTACTATTGGCTCCAGCATATTCATCTAGTAAGGTCAAATACGATCCAATAGCTCCATTAATTAAATCAAAAGTACTTGGTCCATCATTTTGCACAAACTCATACTCATAAATATTCTTAAAAATAATTTCTTCTAAAAGTGAGTCTCCATTATCTTTAGCATAGGTAACCTCTGTCCCAACTTTATGCTTTACCCATTTACCTAAAAAATCTGCTTTGCCATAACTGGTAGTGCCGCCACCACCCATATAAAAAGTATTACTTCTTCCATCTCTTTCAGCTTTA
>JADBYA010000035.1 GCA_020403245.1 Flavobacterium sp.
TCATAGTTCTTGAAGGAAATCTGAGAATTGAATTTGAAAACGGAGAATTTGTAGACCTTTTTCCAAACGAAACATATTGTGTAAAATCGGGCACAATTCATCGTACAATTGCTATTGCTCGAACAGTAAATTTATGTTTTGAAAGTGACGAAGAAGACACTGAATATATAGATTTTAATGAATAACCTAACACTGAAAAAGGCAGCACATAACAGCACATTTGCAATAGGCGGGATTTCCTGCTCCGCAGACAGTTTGTTGGTAGCCGAAAGTTTTGTTCTACGCATCAATCCGCCAGTCGGCGGATGGTAAAAAGCCCGCCCAGCGCAAATCTGCAAAACGTTATATGCGATTTTGAAAATAGCCAATCCCTAAAAACACCTTTACTAAAATTATAATTATGGATTTAAAAAGAGTATCAAGAATACACCTAACAGTTAATTTGGTTTTGATTATATTATTTTTCCTTACCAAAAGGTATCTACGTCCAAATTATAGAGATATTTTTTTACTATCTGCTATTCTTGGGAGCTTGCCCAATTTCATTGGTGCATTTATGTTTAGTCTACTCCCAATAAGCAAAGCATTAAAACTTAACTTACATAAAGGACGAAGGATTATTATAATATGTTCCGTTTCGGTATTTGTCATTTTGACTTATGAAGAATTTTTTCCGTATTTCACAGCGTCAAAAACATTTGATTATCTTGATATTATTGCATCCGGAATAGGTTCATCCCTTGCTATTATTTACTACTATTATTTATCCAAAAAGGTTGCTTTAACAAACTAATTTCTTGGGGGCAATGATCAATTCACAGAACTTTATTTTCGAAAAAATGAAAGGCTTTGTATTGACATTTCGAACGTAAGAATAAAATAATGAGTAATTATCCAAATGACAATGAAGTTTTTTGCCGATTTTTATTGAAAACTAATTGGACTTTAAAACCCACATATAACAAGAGTTTGGCAAAAGTGGCGGGTTTGTGCTCCGCAGACATATTTGTGGTTAATCATCCGCCAGATGGCGGACTCCGCATCAATCCGCCAGCCGGCGGATGGTGAAAATCGCCACCTTCGCCAAACCCGAAAACGCTGTACGTCATGCGATTGAAAATCCAAATAACTTAAGTAAATGGCAGATAATACTGAAGAAGAAAATTTAGATAGTTCAACAAACAATCAGTCGGACAACTATTACGATGAAATCAATCCTAATAGTGACATAAAAGCTATTAACCTAAATAAAGAAACTAAAAATATGGAAGTACATCATCATGCACATCATGGACACGAAAAGAAAACTTGGAAATCTTATTTCTGGGAATTTTTCATGCTTTTCTTAGCGGTATTCTGTGGATTTCTAGCTGAATATCAGTTAGAACACAAAATTGAAACTGACAGAGAGGCTATTTATATCAAAAATTTACTTGAAGATTTAAACGATGACTTAAATAGTTACGCAAATTACAATGCTAAAGTTGCAATTAACAAAAGGGCAATTGACAGCTTATTCCTTTTGTTTAAAATGCCTAATAGAAAGGAGCATTTTTCCGATATATATTTTTTTGCTAGAAAAATTACTATACAGAGCGCTATTTTAATTCCAAACATACGAACATATGAACAAATGAAAAACTCTGGTCATTTGAGATTACTACATAAGAAAAATACAGCAACTGCAGTTTCAAAGTATTACTTAGATATTCAAGGCATACTTGATCAAAACATTGTAATACGTGATAAGTTAAACTTATATCAAGTAGAAATGGGAAATCTATTTGATGCGGAAATACTTTGGCAAATTTTTATTACACGTCAATTGCCATCAAATAATAATTTGAAGTTACTTAGTGAAGACCCTATATCCATAAATAGATATTTATCTGGAGCACAGTATTTTATAGCTACTCAATTTCGTCAAAATGACCGTGTTAATGAAGCAGCTAAAAAATCCAGAGAGTTAATTGAACTAATAAAAACCGAATACAAGCTGGATTAAAAGCACGAACGCACAACAAAAGACTTTAGGGAAGTTATGCTTCCACTTTTAGCTAATCATCTTTGGCGTTACTAATCAACTTCAGTAATTTGGCTAAAGTAAATCAAGTCTTTAATGGCTAAACCTACAGAAAGATCATAGATTATCCTAACCGCGAAAAGCCATGTACGTTGGTGAAAGTAATAATGAAAAAAGAATTCAAAATAGCGACTTTAATTTTTATTGGATTTCTATCCCTTTTATGGATTGAAAAACCACTAAGATTACTATTATCATCTCTTCAATTTGATGATCCTACTGCCAAAAACAGTTCAGGCATAGTAGTTCGAGTAATATTAACTTTTGTAGCTTATTATTTAATTAAAAAGCTAAAATTTGAAAAATTTACTGGCTTGGATACTCCAGGTAAGTTTTTAAACATCCAATCCTTATTTATCCCTCTAATGTTAATTTTAATGGGATTATTCAGTAACTGGAAAAATTATTATAATTCTGAATTTCATACACTTCTATTATTTGGACTGTCAGTATTATCAGTTGGTGTTGTAGAAGAATTTATTTTTAGAGGAGCAATTTTCCCTTTGTGTATAAAGGCACTTAAAAACTCGCAACGTCCAATTCTTTTTGGAGCAATACTATCAAGTTCTTTGTTCGGAATTGTTCATTTCATTAACTTATTTAGTGAGCCATCCAACTTAATAGGTATCACTTCACAAGTTTTTTTTGCTTTATCTATTGGAGTTTTTTTTAGCGGACTACTGGTTCGAACCGAAAATATTGTTATTCCAGCTTTTATTCATGCTTTAATAAATTTTAGCTTTGGCTCCGGAGAACTGGAGACTGTTACAGAAGAAATATCAGCAGTAAAAGAAGGTATAGGTGTTGATTGGAGTACAGTAATACCAACCACAATCTTTTTTACATTTATTATGGCTGGAGGAGTGTATATGATTTTGAAATGCAATGAAAATAATATTTTGCAAAAATTAGAAATAGAATGAATGCTGTAACCAACACAGTTTGTCCAAAGTGGAGGATCAGTGCTCCGCAGACACTTTTGTGGTTAATCATCCGCCAGATGGCGGACTCCGCATCAATCCGCCAGCCGGCGGATGGTAAAAGCCCCGATAGTCGGATAGCTATAAAATGTTAGCTGAAACCATTGACGACAGCATGCAACAATTAAAAGGATTATGCAATAATTACAGAAATATAAAAAAGCAAAAATGATAAAATTCAATTATCCAATATTTTCTCTTCTATTAGTAACTCAGTTTTTTACATCTTGTAACGGACAGACTTCTACAAAACAGAAACAGAACGATACATATTCAAGTAAAACAATAGAGCA
>JADBYA010000036.1 GCA_020403245.1 Flavobacterium sp.
AATAGACAGAGTTCTTAAAATATTGGAAGAAAACCATTACTACCCTTTTGGGTTGAAGCATACCAACTACAACTCGGGTAATAAAAAGTATTATGAAGAAGATATTGTGCAACCTATAGGAATTGTTGTTGCTGAGGCACCAGCTGTACTAGAAGCGTTTGGTAAAAAGATTATACAAACTTTGCCAAGTAATGGAGTGATGTATAAGTATAAGTACAACGGCAAAGAACTGCAAGAGGAGCTGGGGCTGAACATGTATGACTATGGCGCACGGAATTATGACCCAGCAATTGGTAGATGGATGAATATTGACCCGTTGGCAGAGAAAAGTAGACGATTTAGTCCATATGCATATTGTTTAAACAATCCTATTTTCTTCATTGACCCTGATGGTATGTTTGCAGATGGTTGGGGTGAAAAAAATGGTAGCTGGGGCTATAGTAGTGATGTGACAGCAGACAATTATCAAGCTATGGGATATAGTAGATATGTTCCAAATGGTTCAACTATTAATGGAACAATTGGAAACGGACCAACAGGACAAATCTATTTAGGTAATGACGCAAGTGATTACTGTTATACAGCAACCAGTGAAGGTTCGATTTCTTCGACCAATGCTACAGAGTCATCAGGATACTTTGATGGATATTTTAATGGAGTTCCTTCGGGGGCTTATGGTCCTTCGACCGACCCTGCAACGGCTTTAGCTGTTTGCGCTGGAGTAGCGTTACCAGTTTTAGCAGTTGAAGGAGCAATAGCCGCAGGAATTTCTTATTTAGCAGCTGATGCTACGGCTGCATGGGGAGGAACAACTGTTGGTAGTGCAGTAACAGGTATGGGGGTGAATGCAACTTCTCAATATATTGCTAATGGAGGTAATGCAGGTGATATAAATATGATTGAAGTAGGAGCTTCTTCCGTACCTGCAATCGGTGCTGTAGTTGTAGGGGAAACGCTTAACTTTTCAGCTAATAAAGGTTTTCAAAGTCCCAATTCATTTGCCCAATGGGGTGCTCAAGTTAGTGGTGGATTACTAAGTTCTGGCTTTGGAAGAGCTACAGATAGTCATCTTGCAGGTGAGGGATTATCTGGTCAGGTAGTTGGAGAATTTTTCAAAGGAGTTATAGAAACAGGCTCAAATGTAGCACCAAATTTACTTGAAAAGAAGTAGTTATGAAAAAGAGAATAAATTTAAATGCAGGTCATTTTATTGTGCTCATTGTGTGTTTTTTAATAATTTATTTTTCAACCAAGGACATCTTAGCTAAAAATGAAATAAGAGAAAAAGGAAAAGAAATTGTAGTCAAATTTACTTCAAAAACTAAATTACCAAAAACTACAAATTTCTATTTTACATATTTTATAGATAAGAAAAAGGTAACAACAGCTAATTCTGGAATAAGTTATTCAATTCTCAATTCAGATGAAGAGGAAAAAAATATTGATAATCTTAAAATTAATTCTTTTTATTTGGCTAAATATATTCCTGATTATCCAAATGTAATTATTGTTGACCCGACAAAACAAATCACAGATACAGCAAAAATATTAGAATCGGGATTTTCAAAAAATGATATTAATAAGTAATGCTGATTAATTTAATTTTAAATCAAATCTGTAAAAAAGGAGAGCGATATTGCTCTCCTTCTCATTTTTTGACCAATTATTTTAATTTGCGGAACGTATTAATGGCATTGCTTTTAAATTATCTTGTGAATTGGATTTTAGAAGCTCTACATTCTTCTCAATATATAATGTCTTTAATATTGGATTGTTCGATATATTGAGTTTCGTTATCAATGTTTCTGTTAAATATAATTGTATAAGTTCAGTATTCTTACTAACATCAATATTTTTTAAATTTCTATTCTCATTCAGTTGAAGTGTTCTTAGTTTTGAAAGATATTTTAATTCGATTTTTTGGAATAAATTTCCCTGTAAATACATTTGTTCAATTTTGTCTGTGTTTTCTATTATTATATCTTCTAAATCATTTCTAAATGCAAAAAAACCTCTTAAATTTGTTAGATTCTTTAGTATTAATTTTTTTCCAAGTTTATTTTCTCCAACATATAACTCCTCAATTACAGGGTTATTAAAAAAAACATCAAGATTAGTGATATTATTTGTCATTGCGTTTAGAACTTTAAGATTTTTAAAATGAATTAAGTCATCTAATTTATCAATATTTCTTTTTGAGATTATTAAAGATTTTACAGTGTCAATTTCGGAAATTTCTATTTCATTGTTTTTATTGTAGTCATACCCCAATTCTAATAAAGTTACTTTGAGATTTAAATCTTTAAAATCAATTTTTTGTCCATTAACTTTTACTGAAATAAATATAATCATCAATAATATCTTTTTAGCTTTATTCATAATTGGAAAATAAATATGTTTAAATACAAAAATAAATATTGTATTGATTAAATTTAAAATAAAGCATATAATTAACATAAAGTAATGCAGTAATGGGTAATGTTCCAAAGCTAGTGATGAACAACTTTCAATAATTTAACCAATTGTAAATCAATAAATAATTAAAATTTAAAGTAAAAAGGCGAGCTATATAGTTCGTCTTTTTTTGTTTGATACTATCTGCTTTGAGTAATCCCATTACCAATATGTATAACGAACAAATGGATTATGACAAAAACGGCAATATTCAGAGTTTGAAACGCAATGGCGATTTTGATTCTAATATTTATGGCTTTAT
>JADBYA010000037.1 GCA_020403245.1 Flavobacterium sp.
TAAAAATTAAAAAATTAAATATCATATTAAAAATCTGCTTTTACTGTTAAGAAATAAACATTTGCATTTTTGATAACATTTAAAACCTCTGGAAGTGGTTTGTTGTTTGCTATTCTATAATATACCGTTTGCCTACTAATTTTTTTGTACGGAGATTTTTTCTTTAGCCGGAAGAGCAAAGGGTCTATTCTTTCGCAGTATTCATCAATACTGACTAACTTGATTCTGTCTGAAATTAACATATTTGTTGGTTTAAAAATTATACACTTTTGTAGGTTTACGGCATTTGTATTGCCACAATTCATTATTTTTTTCGGTGAAAGAATATAAAAGTGGAGCATTACTATTTTTGACTACAAGGCCTTCGTAAATATCTACTTTAACTATTTCATTGTAAATACTTCGCAAATTGCCACAAAAAGTAGCAGCAATGTAAAGATTAGGCACATCTGTCTGCATCATATATTCACTTCCAGATAGCTTCCCTTCTCCATTAATTGTGAGTGAATACGGCTCAAATAAAGAGTGCAATATCTTTATTCGTTCCCACAACTGATAACCAATAAGGTATTTACCTTCAGCTACAAGGCAATCAAATATTACCAATCTATCAGTAAGCAATTTGCCATCTTCACCCATCTTTTTCTTTGGGTTAAGATATTCGCCCACAAATACGAACCAGGAGGGAGCAAGGAAAGACAAAGAAGTTACATCAAAATTGAATTTTTTGCTATACTTTTCATTGTGTCTTGTATAAACGTGAGATTCAGTTCCATTAGTAAAAAGAACTACACAATCGCCATTGTATTTTGGCTGCCCTATCCATTCATCGGATATTGTGTCCAATTCTTCCGGTAGTATTTTATACTCCGGTCTTGGTGGATAAATGTATTTAAATTCGTTGTAGTTTTTCATATATCAGTTAGATACTTTAAGTTGCACAATAGGTTGAATTAAAGCAAATAGTTCATCTATACCTTGCTTTTTGTTGGCAAGTTCTTCAATAGCACCTTTTTTTACATTGTAGGTGATAATTCCTTCAATCAAATTAGGTTTGTCTTCTTCATCTATTTCGGAACAATTAACCAACAAGTTCTCAATAACACTTTGATACTTTTCAAGCAATTCTGTATTGAAAGTAAATGTTCTTTTTTCTTCAACTAATTCTACATCTTTTAGCAATTCGTATTTTTGTGCATCACAACTGATATACTTATCCATTACAATACCCAATAGGTTTTTACCCGATTCATCTTGCACTTTGAAATTTTCAGGGCATTTGCCTGTTTTGATGTATTCTTCAACGAAAATAGATTTAACCTGTTCTTTCAACTTGCCTTCAATCATTTTCAACTTGCCCGTTGCATTTTCAATAATTGTTTTCAAGTTGCTGTATTCGGAACAATCAGTTCCAGAAATAGAATGAAGTTGGTGGGTTGATTTTTTTGCACTTGTTGTGGTTTTTACTTTAGCTGTAAACATTGTTTATGGTTTTATTGTTTAGAAAAAATTTTCATCATTGTACCCTGTATCTTCACTATCAATATCTACTATTCTATTAGAAATAATAAGAATAAATACAAAAAGCAGAATGTATGGTATCATTATTCTTGTTTTTTAGTGAATGTTTTAGATACAATAGACGTACAATCAGTTTTCCGGCATTGGTAAGTTAATCTCCAATAACGATTATACTTAAATACTAATGTTCTTTTGAAATTTTTCATTTGTGCCTTTTTTTAGATGAATAATTATGTTTTTTACCGCCATACCCTTTATAAATTGGTTTGCTGCCCTTTATTCCCTTGGTAAAGTATTTTTTGTCGGTAGAAGGACATTTTATACTCTGGTAAGGGGCGCAAGAGAAAAAAAGCAATACTGCTGCTAAAACTGATAATTGTTTTTTCATTGTGTTTTTGTTATTTGGTTAAAGAATTAGAATAGTATATCCGCACAATATCGGCAGAGGAATGATAAGGTCTTTTATTTAACACATCAAAAAAGTAGGCATCTCCCTTAAATATTTTTTTATTTGTTTCAAAACAACGGCAGGGAAATGTAGCTTTAGCACCTATTAGTTTCATGCCATTGTATTGTGTAACTATCTTTAATTTGCTTACTGGAAGCCCAATTTTGGCATTTCCTTGTAAATGAAGGTAAATATACCTTTGAGCATCGTCAAGCGAATTATGGGCAGATAATGTAGCGTTACATTGATTTTTTACCAAGTACATTTTTTCCATAACACAAATATAGTTTAATAGTTTTAATAAAAACAAAATATTTATTACATATGGCCGTTGTCTAATAAAGAAAAATAGCTTTCGGAAGTTAAAATTATATGGTCTTGCACTTTAATTCCCAACAATTGCAAAGCATTAGAAATTTGTTTTGTAATTCGTATGTCCGCATCACTTGGTCGAAGTTCTCCAGAGGGATGATTATGGCAAAGTATAACCCCTTTTGCTAATTTGTCTATGCAAAATTTAGCAACCATTATAGTATCAATTACTGTGCTATCTATTCCCCCTTGTGAAATTTTTGCCCAACCAACAGTAGAGTTATTGCGATTGAGCATAAGTATAAAAAAACTTTCATACACTTCAATATCTTCAAAGAAAAATTGCCTAACATAATTTGCAGCAACTTCCGATGAATTAATTTTAATTTTTGCAAGTCCGGCAACTTCTTTCTCCGGTACAATTTTGTAGCGTTTAATTTTCATAGTGTATTATTTATTGTTATTAAAATACCAGTTCATTCCTGTAATCTGTGAGCTGTCAGCCCATACCCTTCCAACAACTTTATTTTCCAACATAGCAACAGCATCAATTTTGTGGTGAAATAACCATTTTAACCTTTTAACTACAAGGTGAGCAGAATCAAAATACCAATTCATTCCGATACCTTTTAATTCGTAATATACTCTATATTGCATAGTTAAATATTTTTACAATATTACTAAACAATTATAACATAACCAAAATAATAAATACTAATTAGCAAAACATTAACAATGTTAAAGTATAGTTAAAGAATTATACGTTGTGTAAATTAATAAATAAATGATGTATATTTGTATTCTAAATTTATACAAAACAAAAACAAACACAATGGAAAAAATCACCGCCAAGTTCAACAGCAGATGCAACTCTACTGGACTTCCTTTGAAAAAAGGTGAGCAAATTTATTACGATAGACAAGCAAAAAAAGCATACCACATCACCGACCAACTGGCTGCAAAAAGGTACAACGATTCAATAGATACCAACACAAACAATTTAGTTTCAGCCCAGGAAGAAGCCTATTTTGATAACTTTTGCCAAAACAATAACATATAACACCAAAAAATAAAAACCAATGACAAAAAGAAAAGTAACAGTAACGGAAGTATTTAATCCTGGTTCAAATTATTTTGCTGTGGAGGAAATTACATCCACCGGAACAAGTACAACGCTAAAAATTTTCACTTATAAAGAAAACGGAGAAGAAATCTGGAGCAGAGAAAAAAACCTACAAGATGCCTTAATTTATGCAAAAACTTGCGAAACAAACGAAAATAAAGAACCAAAAATAATCTACCAAACACCCGATTAGTGTTAAAGAATAGTTAATGTTAAAGTTTAGTTAATGTATTTATTTTCGTACAAATTAGTAAATTATACCCATATCTTTGTTCCCTAAAATTTACAAAATGAAAACAAAACAAATTTTAAACCTTGCCCCCACACCACTTGATGAAAATACCTGCCAAGTAGGAGACCCCAATTACCACGAAGAAGCAAGGAAAGAAATAAACGCCTTCATTGGTCAACTTCGCAGAATGTTTGGGAAAGAACCGGAAGGATGCAGATATAAAATAACAAGCAACCCACACGACTTTGGTGCTTATTTAGACCTGGATATTGTATTTTATGAAGATGATGAAGCAGAAAACGAAGAAGATAACAAAGCAGCCCAATACGCATACAACGTAGAAAACAATTTACCGAATAATTGGGATGAAATAGCACTTGAAGAACTGCAAAAAAACGAATATACAAACCTCTAAAACACAACCAATGACAAAAGTAATAGTTAAACTAAAACACGATACAGGCACTATAAAAATATCAGTATGGGCAAACAGCATAGAGGAAGCAGTTAACAAAGTATTGCAATCCGAAAACGCCCCCAGCAGTTCGGTAATTTACGCAAAGGTAACACCGCACACAATACACGATATAAAGCGAGAAACCGCAGAAAGTAGCCCCTATTTTTTCAGTACGCAAACATTAAAATTTTTTAAACAGAAATTGTCTTCATTTTCGGTTAAGAGATACGGGAATGATAAATTTTACATATATGCAAACTATCCCAGAGGAACGACACAAAGAATATACAACCCATTTACAAAGGAACTTGAAAGACTAAACGAGCAGAAAGAAATACAAATGAATAAAAAATACCATACATATTTTTATTAATATGTTAAAAAAATGTAAAAGTTAAAGTTTTGTTAACAATATTATTTTTATACAAAATAGTAAATTTTACCCCTATCTTTGTACTCTAAAATTAAAACAATGCAAAACACAACCACACAAACCACAAGAACCAACGCTGCAGAATTATTGTATAAATTCGCACACCAACGTCCACGCCTGGAATATTGCAACTACGGAGACCCTACAAGCTACCGCAGAGAATCCCGAGAAATTACAAAAGATTTACACGATTTTACCGAACTTTTCGCCCTTGCTAACTGGAAAATTTCAAACCTTTGCCAAAAGATAGAAAGATATCTCAAAAGCAATAGCGGAAGGCTAACAATGAACGAACAAGGGAAAATTGAATATTGCACCGGTCAATACTTCCCCACTGAATATCGCCCCGCAGCATCCCGAATCCTTGTTTCCTTACTTTGGAATCAATACAGGGAAGATATGCCAAACGCAGACGGCAACGAAATAAGAAAAGCAATCCAAAAAAGAGTGAGCAGAAGAGTAAAAAAATACTATTTTAATTAATATGTTAAAAGAAGCAGCCAACAGGCTAAAATTAATTAACCTAACCTACCAAAACTGCCAACAATGAAAAGAACGCAAATAATAGAAACAAACGAACACAACAATAAAAAAGTATATGAAAATTTCAAAAGTTACGCAGCTGCAAAAAGATATCTCAAAAGCTTAATGATATCTTACAAACGTGCCGGAATATACAGCAAAATAACACTAAAAAAAGACGTGTTAACCTTGCATCATGGAGACAGCGACAATGTTACAACCCTGCTTATACAAGAATTAAACTATATAAACTCAACTACCCCATAACCCCCCCCCACCACACAACAAGCAAGACAAAGAACAACCCACCAAACCAAACCAGGCACAAACAATGCACCCCACACAAACAGCCCGACCAACCATCGACCACCACCGGACAAAGAAAAATAAATGTAATATGTTAACACCTTGCAAAAACGCACCCCCCCGATGCGAGAAAAACGAAACCCCAAAAAAACGCAAGCGGAAAAATCACTATGGCCACCCTAAAAACGTCTTCACGATGAATTTTGGTGATTTTTGGTGAAATTTTTTGGATTTTGGTGAATTTTTTTTGGATTTTGGGGAAGATTTGGTTGATACGGTGTGCTTGGATTGGTAAGAATGCCCTTGTTTAAATAAATTAGGTGGTGAATTTCGTTTTTATTGAGAAATGCTTATTTTGGTACCCGAAAATTAATTGAAGTCAAATTTAAGCACCTAATAAAGAAATCACAATGCCAGGAACAATAACATTAATGAACGGAAAGCGTATTTTGGAAGTAAGAAGCTACGAAACAAGCAATGAGGTAAGAAAAGTCTTTGAAGAATTAAACGAAACTATCAAAGAAAAGTACGCTGCAGAAAAAACACCTTCACTACACTTCGTAATTGATGCCAGGGAAAAAGAAAATTTGGTAAGTAATTAACGTAATTACTATATTTGCACAAAATCAATTCAATTATGTCAAGTAGCACACCAAAAAACACCCAAATCTGCTGCACAGTAACACCGGAAATCACTGATTTTATTAAAAATGCTGCAGAAAAAGACAATCGTTCCATCAGTCAAATGGCCGGTATTCTGTTATCACAAGCAATCAAGGAAAAAATTCGCCTTCAAGAGAA
>JADBYA010000038.1 GCA_020403245.1 Flavobacterium sp.
CCATTTTTCCAAAAACGATAACAAACGTGTGGTCCAGTTGCCAAACCAGTACTTCCAACTTTTCCAATTACTTGTCCTTGTGTAACTCTTTGTCCGCGTTTTACCAATATTTTCGACATGTGAAGGTATTGCGTTGCGTAGGTTCTGTCGTGTTTTACTTTAACAAAATTTCCGTTTCCAGTTGTAAAACCAGCTTGTTCTACAACGCCAGCAGCGGTTGACATAATTGGCGTTCCGGTTGGCGCAGCATAATCGGTTCCGTTATGCGCTTTCCATCTTTTTTGCACTGGATGAAAGCGATTTTTAGTGTAACGTGATGTAATGTTGATGAATTTTAATGGTGCTTTTAGGAAAAAGTTTTTTAGTGTTTTTCCTTCTTCATCATAGTATTCTTGTTTTTGAGCATTTTCATCAGGTTTGAACGGAAAAGCATAGATTTTTTTTCCTTTGTATTCAAAAAAAGAAGCTTTTAAACTGTCTACACCATCGTAAACTGTATCATTGATAAATCTTTCGGTAAATTTTAGGGCAAATTCATCTCCTTTTTTAAGTTTGAAGAAGTCAATCGACCACGCATAAATTTTGGCAATTCTTGGTGCTAACGAAGGATCAACTTTTAAGTTTTGCAGCGTTTCTGATAATGAACCGTTTAGTTTTCCTGCAATAGTTCTGGTTTTGAATGTTACAGGTCGGGTTTTTTTATGAGCTTGAATTGTATCTCTGAAATCAACAATATAATAACTTAATTTATCAGGTTGATAAATGAAATACTGAATTTTGTGTTTTCTGTCTTTGGTTCTCAGAATGGTATAAGGTTTTCCTTTTCTGATGGAACGAACGTCAAAAGTATCTTTAACTTTTGCCACTACATCATAAACCTGATTGCCGTTAAGATTTTGTTTGTCAATAATACTTCCAAATGTATCGCCTGATTCTATGGTGTCGTTAACTACATTGAATTCGTTGAGGTTGAAGCCAAAATCAATGACTTTAGCTTTTGGATTTTCAATAACGTATTCTTCTTCTTTTGTTTTTTCGCAAGAAATTACAAAAAAGAGTAGTGGTAAAAGCAGTAGTATTTTTTGAAAAAATTTTGACATTTTTTGATTTTATAGTCCTTCGCCCCAATTTTTTAATTCGTCTTCACTCCAAAGTTCAGGGAAGAATATTCTTCGTTGGTATTTTGGATGCATGTATTTTTTCCAATCGCTTCCGCCAGTTGCTTCGCCCGAACCTTGACCGCTTTCAATGTATTTTTTGGCAGCGTTCAAATGTCCCATAACCCAAGTTACGTTAACCGTATAATCATAATGGCGCATTGCTTTTACTAATTCTAAATCTTTTTGGTCTTCTAAAGGAAGTTGTTTGAATTTTTGCCAAATGTTTATCTTATTGTATTCTTCCATGTAGCGAAGAAATTCTTGGCGGTATTTTTTCTCAAAGTTTACTAATAATGTGCTTTTTTTGCCTGTGTGATAATCTTTTCCTGCAGCTTGCCAATAAAGGTGTTCAAAGGCGTGAGAATAGGGTGTATTTCTGTCAATTGATGATCTAAATCGGTAGTCGATTAGGTTAATTAAATCAGTTGACGAGAATTCAATCATTCTATATTGCGCACTTTGAAAACCACTCGCTGGAGTTAAAGTATTTCGGAATTTCATGTATTGTTCCACTTCCATTCCGTCGCCCATGATGTCAAATGAAGTAGTCAACATATCAAAATAGCGACTAATTCTTCGTAGTTTTTCTGTAAAATATCCAGTTTCAGGTTTATCGGTATGACACAATTGGTCGATTTCCCAAAGTATCATTTTGAACAATAATTCGTTGACTTGATGATACATAATAAAAACCATTTCGTCGGGCAAAACGGTTCTTTGGGTTTGAAGATTTAGTAACGCATCCGTTTGGATATAATCCCAATAGGTTATTGGTTTTGACCAAAGTAATCCTTCAAGATGCGTTTCGGTTTTTTGGTTTATGGCTTCAAATTTTTGTTCTAAAGCTTCTAATATGGTTTCGTTTTGGTTGGTTAGGTTGCTCATTTCTTTTTTACTTTAATCATAAAAGGATTTTTTAATCCTTTAAAACCATCTAAATCAGCTTTTATTGAACCTACCGCTAGGCTAGCTTTTATTCTTAATGGTAATTTGTTTTCATCATCTGAAATCCAAACGGTTAGACTTTCTTCTTCTTTAAAAACTCTACCAGATTGTACTAAAGGTCTAAAAATCATTGTTGGAACGGTTCCAAATTTAGTTTTTAAATCTTCTCTACCGATAAATTTTAACTTAAACTTAAAAACTTCATCATCAAAAAACATATCAACAATAACAGATTCTCCAACTTTTAGTTTGTCAATATTAGGATGATTTCTAAGAAAATAAAAGGTTGACAATATGTCTTGAACATTTTCTGTAACTGGAAATGTTTTTTCTGTTTTCTTTTTATGATCTTTTACTAGGACTTTGTTATTGTCTTGATTGAAAAAGCCTTCTTGATTTTTAGTATAACCGCCTTCGTCAATTTTTCTAACAAATTGATAAGGTTTATTTGTGATTTTGTCAAAATAGCTTTCATAAGTATCATCTACTTTGAAAAAAAAGCGTGACATTCCAACGGTATAGCCTTTCCCGATAGTATGATATACTTTTTTATTGTCTTTTACAGCTTCTTTAACCTCAAGAGTTGCATATCCAGC
>JADBYA010000039.1 GCA_020403245.1 Flavobacterium sp.
GTTTCAAACTCTGAATATTGCCGTTTTTGTCCTAATCCATTTGTTCGTTATACATATTGGTAATGGTATTACTCAAAGCAGGTTAATTAAATATATTAAAAAAATTCCGCAAAGTCAGGAGACATTTACTTCGTCCGTTCGCTTTGCTTGGGTGCGGAGCTTTTCTAAGAACACTTTGCGGAGCTGGGGCGTACATATTCAGCCCTAACTCGTCTTGAAACTCCTTTCCATTGTACTTATACTTGTAAGATTTTAAAAACTTATATTTATGGAAAGTTTGCATCAATAAATACACTCCAGTTTTTATTTACAGGGATATATTTTACAGTTTTTGAAATATATAATTTTGAAGTGCCACAATATTCGTAACGATAAAAAACAGATGAATCTAAACTACCTTTTTCTAACTTAAAATTAACTTGATTAAACCCATAATTACTATCGCATTTATCTGAATATTTTTCAAAAGTAATTTCGGAAATCCCTAAATCTTCCATTTTTTCTTGAACATCTTTAGAATCACAAATTATTGTATTATAATAATTATTGCTTTCAACTTCACAATTTGCAAATACAATTATTTGATTATTTTTTTGTTTTAGAAATTTATCATTATAATGTTCCTCTATATATTTTAACAAATTATCAAAACTGGTGAGATTGTTTTTTAATTCTTCTTTATACGTAGAATCATCTTTTCTACATGAAAAAAGTAATACCCCTAATAATATAAATAATAAAATCTTTCTCATATTATTCACGATTGCTTAAACGATGTTTTAATATTAAATCTCTTGATTTCGTTGTTTTTGTTTGATACAGTCTCTCTCCATAAGCTCTTCCTGCCGATACTGCTTTTTGTTCCCATCTTTCATCAAATCTGAATTGTAACATTGAACCAGCCTGAGCAGTGGGTTTAAACAATCAATAACTACGTCACGATAATTTTTTCTCGAAAAAACACCTGCCTGCCGGCAGGCAGGTCTACCCATTCAACGACGGTCAATGTGAAAAAATGAGGTAGAGCTTGGTCTCTAATTACATATCCTTCTTTCATTGGCATAAGTTTATTCAAATATATTAAAAAAATTCCGCAAAGTCAGGAGACATTTACTTCGTCCGTTCGCTTTGCTTGGGTGCGGAGCTTTTCTAAGAACACTTTGCGGAGCTGGGGAAAATTCCGCAAAGTCAGGAGACATTTACTTCGTCCGTTCGCTTTGCTTGGGTGCGGAGCTTTTCTAAGAACACTTTGCGGAGCTGGGGTTAAATGGGGTTATATGATTTCTTGAGTATTAGAAAACCCACTTCAATTATGAAGTGGGTTTTTGATTAATATTGATGTTCTAAACATGATTCTTCATAAACCCATTGTTCCTTTCCTTCTCCTTCTTCAAGAAAAGCTTTGATTGGAGTATAATTTAAATCTTTAGGAATATTGACTGCAATAATACTTCTTGCTGGCAGAACTTCTGATTCACAACCTGAATTATTTAACCAATCTCTGGTGGACTTGATTAAATCATCATTGTAAATAAATATTCTTACAGTAGTATTACCTGAAGTCGAAACAAAATCATCAAAATAATATCTGTTTTCATCTTCATCGAATTCTGCTTTTATAGTATCTCTCAATGAAATTCGTTTAGCAATAAATGGTATATTGTCGATAATAAAATTATCACCATCTATTTTACACCAAATAGATTCTGTTTCATATTCTCCTTCTTTTATTTCTTGAACAAAGGACACTTTTTTATTATCGCACATAAAAAATTTCTTCAATTTTAATATTATATTTTGAAGTTTTTTCTGTTTTAAAAACCATCCTCAAAGAGTTCTAAGTAGTAACTAATTATATATCTTAAGTCCATATTTATGAGGTTATGTAGTTTTTATAATACATTATCCATTTACTTTTTTATTTTTTCCAATTATAAATTTAAAAATATCAAATATCAAATGCCAACTTCTTTCTTCCACATAAAAACTAAATTCTTGTTTATCCGTGAATAAATTAAGCTGTTTATTTTTCAATTTATTGGATGGATTTTGTTTTAGGTCAAGAAAATCAATTCTTTTTAAGTGAGATAAAATTATACTTTTATCCTCACTAGGAATTAAAAATCTTTGATTAGTAATATACCAAGAATAAGTGTCTGATTCAACATAGTAGATAATACACTTTTCATCTATTTTAAATAGTTTCAATATATTATTGTCTAATCTTGATAATTGTTCATCGAAGAGAAATGTTTTCTCTAAATCAAGTTTACTTCTTTTAAATTTTCCTTTAACAGCAGATATACTAAACATAACTTTAGAATTTTTTTGAGATTGTTATTGTTGTTTCAGTTACTTTTTCCACAGTGTATCCTAGTCTTCTTGCAGCTTCAGTATTAATTAATTTTTTGTTTACAATGTCAATACCTTTAATAACAATTTTAGTCGCTCCAGAACTCTTAGCTTCAACTTCAAAAGCTTTTAATAGTTTAATAACACTTGTTCCTTCTTCTAAACTTGCTAGACTTTGTATTGTCTTTGTATAAACACCACCTGACATGAAAGTTTTAGCTCTAACATAAAAACCTCCTACTTGTGCTACTTTAAAAACCCCACCTCCACCTATCCATCCTAAAGCACCTGCACCGCCAAGAGGTCTAAGCGAACCTAATGTCCCATCGTCATTAACTAAAAAAGTTAATCCTGTTTCAGGATCTGTCCATTCCCTACCTCCGTTCCATAATTTATACCAAAATGATTTCTTCGAAATGTCTTCTGCGACTTTTGTCCCTTTAGGTGGAATTAATGATTTAATAGTGCTTTTTTTAGGGTCACCTTGTTGTTCCCCTTCTTCTTTCTGTTCTCCATCCGAAGTTGTTTCTCCAGTATTACTTGAAAATGTTCCATCATTATTATTTGTCCAAGTCGTGCCACTTTCAGAACTCATTAATTTATCAATGAATGATTGTGATAACATACCATCAGGGTCAACAAAATATATAGGATTATCCATTGCATAATTGTATGGTGACCATCTACGTCCTTCTTCAGCCAACGGGTCAATATTCATCCACCTTCCCAAAGCAGGATCATAATTCCTTGCTCCATAATCGTATTCATTAAGCCCTAACTCGTCTTGAAACTCCTTTCCATTGTACTTATACTTATACATCACTCCATCACTTGGCAAAGTTTGTATAATCTTTTTACCAAACGCTTCTAGTACAGCTGGTGCCTCAGCAACAACCATTCCAATAGGTTGCACAATATCTTCTTCATAATACTTTTTATTACCCGAGTTGTAATTGGTATGCTTGAGCCCAAATGGGTAGTAGTGGTTTTCTTCCAATATTTTTAGAACTCTGTCTATTTTATCCAAACTATAACTCACTCGAATATTACCCAAATGATCGGTATAGTTATACACATAATTAAATTCAAACTTACTTCCTTGTTCATCACAGCGCCTACAATAACTCATATTCACATAACCCTCGGCATGTGGAAAGAAGTTTAACACCTCATTGGTATACTGATACCCGTCTAGATAATCCGTCACTGTTTCAGTATCAGCTTGGGTCACTTTCTTGCTTTTCTTTTGCCCTAATGCGTGATAAAGGTATTCAATTTTGTCGCCAGTTGCAAAATTTATTTGCGTGGGCAGGTTCAAGTGATTGTAAACTATGCTACTAATATATTTATTCTCCTCTTTTATCATATTACCATTGGCATCATACTCATAATCTGAGTTACCTGAGTTTATATCTTTAAATCCTTTAGGGTCATTTGTATTATCAGTCACATTCACCAACTGATTTTTTAGGTTACCATCATATCCATACACTAAATCATCAATTTCCATAAAGCCATAAATATTAGAATCAAAATCGCCATTGCGTTTCAAACTCTGAATATTGCCGTTTTTGTCATAATCCATTTGTTCGTTATACATATTGGTAATGGGATTACTCAAAGCAGA
>JADBYA010000004.1 GCA_020403245.1 Flavobacterium sp.
ACAACAAATACAATAAGAAGCACTTTGTCACACTGACACCTTAGTATTTAATTGTAATCCTAGATAATACAAATACTCTTTTTACAACAAATACAATAAAAAGCACTTTGTCACACTGAGCTTGTCGAAGTGCAAACCTCAATAGTCTATGACACCCAAAACTTCAGGACAGACTGACATCACTTTGTGAAGTGACCGCAGTCAATTGAACAACTCGTCCTGACCAGTTGATTAGATCATCGGGCAGAAACCAAAACACTCACTGCATTACCCCCAAAACCAACGGCATTAATCAACACATTTTTAATAACCCTGTCAGGGTTTGAAACCCTGACAGGGTTGGTTACAAAAGGAATACCTATAAAAGTATTGCATTGTATCATCATCAATGCCAACTCTATACTCAATATTCCCGAAGCACCAAAGGTGTGTCCTATTTTCCATTTGTTGGTAGTGAGCAAAGGGAGTTTGTCTTTAAACATTTGTTCTATCGCTTTATACTCCGAAGTGTCTCCTTTTATAGTGCCTGGAGCGTGCATTACAATAGCGTCAACTTCATCTAGAGAAACATTTTGCAACGCCATCGCCATCGATTTTTGAAAGCAAATAGCGTCATCAGAAATTGAAATATTGTGCTCCAATTCATCAGTAGCATAGCCAATGCCTGTAATGTAACCCAAAGCATTTTCCTTTTCGCCCAGCTCTAAACAAGCCATAGCAGCACCTTCGCCCAAGACCATGGTATTTTTGGTTTTGCTTAAATCAAAAGCTCGGCAAGGATAAGATAAAAGGTCTTCGACTGGCTTTGACTGACAGTTAATAGTATTAGGTTTTTCTATTATAGAAGTATTATACTGAGTTTGTCGAAGTGTTGCATAAATCTTTAAAGCATGCATTTGTGCCAACGTAAAAGCAGTGAGTGGCGCTTCACTTCCGCCTACCAAAAATTTAGTCGTCATTCCCGATTGCAACCAAGCCACAGCATTCAACACGGCATGCAAAGCAGTGGAACACGTTATAGAATGAGATATTTCGGGGCCTTTGCTTTTCAAATCGTGCGCTACCCACGAAGAAATATTTCCTAAAGTTGTAGTAGGTGAAGTCAGGGTCGATGTTTTACCTGTTGTTATAAATTCGGAATGGTATTTTTCGAACAATTGAGTGGCACCACGAGACGATCCAATATTAATTCCAAAATCATCGCCTTTCTGCCAACCTGCCTTTTCAATTGCTTTTCGAGAAGTTAGTATAGCCATTAAAACCGTTTCGTCTAAAGCTTTGTACTTACTATCTTCCTTGCGCAACCCATCAATTTCCTTTCTGATTTCAGCCGGAATAGTAGCCACAAATTGGCCTTTACCATTAAACTCATTAATAGTAATTAATGTTTTCGGAGAAAGATAATTGTTCCAAATTCCTTCGGGAGTATTTCCTAAGGGAGAAAAAGAAGCGAGAGAAGTTATGGCTATTTTGTTTTTCAATGTTATGCTTGATTTTACGCAAAGGTCGCGAAGTTTTATTGTATTACACAGAGATAGAAGGAGAAAAAATTAAGTTACACAGAGATTTAAAAATTGTTTTTCTCTGTGAATCTCTCTGAAAACTTGGTGTAACTCTTTGTAACAATTACTATATTATTTCTATAGCTTGTTCAACAATTCCATAAACTTTTTCTAGTTGCTCATCGGTAATAATATAAGGTGGAAGGATATAAACAATATTTCCTACAGGTCTCAAAATAACCCCGTTTTCAATAAAGAAATTATAAAGTTTGTTGCGCATAGTTCCATAATAACTTTCCTGGGTTTCGGTTTTTATTTCTAGCGCAAAGATGACGCCTAAAACACGAGTAGTTTTTACTTTAGGATGTTCTTTAATCTCAGTTTCAAAAGCTAGATGCTTCAAATGTATTTTTCTAATATTATCCTGCATTTCTTGACTTTCCATTAAGGCAATACTGGCCAAAGCAGCTGCACAACCTGTTGGATTAGCCGTAAAAGTATGTCCATGGAAAAGTGCTTTGTTAACATCGTCATTATAAAATCCGTCAAAGATTTCTTGAGTGAAAGTGGTTATTGCCATCGGTATCGTTCCACCGGTTAGCGCTTTTGATAAGCACATCATATCGGGTTTGTTGACCAAATAATCCGAGGCAAAGGTCTTTCCTGTTTTGCCAAAACCCGTCATCACCTCATCGGCAATGGTAAATACCCGACGCCGTTTACAAAGAGCAATCATTTTATCTAATATTTCCGGAGAATACATCACCATTCCAGCCGCGCCTTGACAAAGGGGTTCAAAAATAAAAGCAGCAAATTCATCAGTTTCGATTAATGTTTTCAATGAATTCAAACTATTGATTTCATTACCATCAGTTGGCACAGGAATACGAACTACTTCCAACAATGAACCTTTGAATGCTTCGGTAAAAAAAGTTATTCCACTTGCTGCCATAGCGCCAAAAGTGTCACCATGAAAGGCGTCTTCAAAAGCAATAATTTTAGTTTTTTTTATGCCTTTATTATAATTGAATTGTAGTGCCGTTTTCAAAGCCACTTCCACTGCTGTAGAACCATTATCGGAAAAAAAGATTTTTTTTTGATTGCTTGGCAAAAGAGTTAGAAGTTTTTCGGACAATTCAACCGCTTTGTTATGGGTAAAACCGCCAAAAAGGACGTGCTCAAGTGTCGTTAATTGTTTATAAATAGCATCGGCAATGACCTTATTCGAATGTCCAAAAGGATTCACCCACCAGGAAGCAATTGCATCAATATATTCTTTGCCATTTTCATCCCAAAGCAAAGCGCCTTCGCCTTTCACAATTGCAGGCAATAAACCCGTTGTTTTATGTTGCGTATAAGGATGCCAGTTGTATAGTTGGTCTTTTTCGGATAATGTCATTTTTTTTTAGATAAAAGAAAATAGAGAATAGAAAATAGATAAATCTATATCATACTAAATCTATGTTCTATATTCTATGTTCTATGTTCTTAAACTTAAAAGGTTTTCTCTGAATTTATCAGCATAATATTGTGTCACATTTTGGTCAAAATAAGGCTCGTTGTCAATTCTTCCAATCATTTTCGCGGCTGTTTTTTTTAGGATAATGCTTTCCGTAGCTTGATTCTCATCTCCTGAAAAAATAATGCCTGCTATGGTAATTCCTCTACTTTTCAATGCTTCAAAAGTCAACAACGTATGATTGATGCTTCCTAAATAATGACGAGAAACGACAATAACTTTATAATCTTTTTGAATCAAATCAATGACACAATCAGTATCATTTATCGGAACTAAAACACCACCTGCACCTTCAATAACCAAATGATTAGTAGTCTTTGGCTCTATAATTTGTTTTAAATCAATAGTGATTCCGTCAACTGCTGCTGCATAATGCGGACTCGCTGGTGTGTTCAATGCATAAGCGTTGGGATGAAAAACCGACTTAGCGTTGGACACTTGAGATTTCACTTTATGACTATCGGAGTTATCTAAATCTCCGGCTTGTATGGGTTTCCAATAATCGGCTTCTAAAGCTTGGGTTACTATGGCTGACGCTACGGTTTTGCCTACGTCAGTTCCAATTCCTGTGATGAATAGTTTCATGATTTTTATTTAGCAGTAAAGTTCGCAAAGTTTGGAACACAGATGACACAGATTTAAATAATTCTAACAGATTATTATTAATTAAATTCCAATTTACAACCGCCACATTTGTATTTATGCTTTACGCTAAACGGCGCTATATAAAAAAGAATGAAAAACGCAAAAGACATAAAAGACTTCCAATCTTTGATAGAAGTTACCATATCAATTTGTTCATTTCCACATTTTGGGCATACAATCGGTTGATTTTCATCATCAACAGCAAACAAGCTTACTTCACCTAGAACTTCTTCTGCTCTTTTATAATCTTCTGTTTTGACAAACAATTTTACACCGCCTACTGCATTACTGTATAGCGGGTTAGAGTCAATAATGTTATTGTCTCTTAAAAAAACTTCAATCCCTCGGCTTTCTAATTTACCTTGAAATATGATGGCTTCGCTGGTGTATTGAAATCGTCGAAGTAAAGTGAATTTTTCCTGTTCCATAATTTAGTTCACAAAAGTACACAACAATTCCAAGATATTTTAGATTTCATTTTTTAAGATTCACGGAGTTAATTTATAGCTCAGTGTATCTCCTTTTTCTCTGTGTGTCTCTGTGAAATTAAAACACAAAAGTACACAACAATTCCAAGACATCTAAGGTTTCCTTTTTTAAGTTTCACTGAGATTCACGGAGTTAATTTATAACTCAGTGTATCTCCTTTTTCTCTGTGTGTCTCTGTGAAATTAAAACACAAAAGCACACAACAATTCCAAGATATTTTAGATTTCATTTTTTAAGACTCACGGAGTTAATTTATAGCTCAGTGTATCTCCTTTTTCTCTGTGTGTCTCTGTGAAATTAAAACACAAAAGTACACAACAACTGCAAAACTTCTGAGATTTCGGTTTCCGAATTATAGCTATGCAGGCAAAAACGCAAACGTTCTTGTCCTTCGGGAACCGTTGGTGATAAAATTGGCCGAACATCAAATCCGCTTTTTTTGAGTTGATCAGCAATATTTTTTACTCTTTGATTCCCTGGAATGATAGCACATTGAATGGCCGACTTACTGTAGATGAACAGTGGTTTTAGCCCCAATCGGTTTTTCTCATGATTGAAGTGAGTGATATTATTTTTTAGTGCCTTCAAGGCATTTTGTTCTTTTGTCAAATGATGATAGGCAATCCAAATAGTGGCCACTGAATGAGGAGAAAGTCCTGTGGTATAAATAAAACTTCGGGCAAAGTTGACCAAATAGCTTTTCAATTCGGCACTACCTAAAATAGCGGCGCCGTGACAACCCAATCCTTTTCCGAAAGTCATGATGCGGGCAAAAACTTTGTCTTGCAATCCAAAACTTTGCACAACACCTTCTCCTCCCGAAGTTTTGGGACTGCCAAAAACGCCTAGAGCGTGTGCTTCATCAATGACTAAATAACAATTGTGTTTTTCGGAAAGTTGGACAAGTTGTTCCAGATTTGGTGTGTCACCATCCATAGAAAAAACTGATTCGGTAACAATGTAAAAAGCTGGGAGCTGGGAGCTGGAAGTTGGAAGTTGAATGCTGTGTCTTTGAAGCAACTTTTTTAAATCATCAATATCATTATGCTGAAATTTAAAACTCTTGGCGTTGCTCATTTGAATACCGTCTCGGATTGAAGCATGACACAATTCGTCATAAAGAATAATATCACTACGTTGTGGCACTGCACTAAAAAACCCAATATTAGCATCATACCCCGAATTGAAAATTAAAGCTGTTTCGGTTTGATGGAATTGGGCAATAAAATCTTCGGTTTGTTGGTATAATTGATGGTTTCCTGACAGTAATCGTGAACCTGTGGCTCCGTTTACTTTTATGTTTTGGCTTACTAAAAGCTGGTGTGTTTCTTCAAATATAGTTTCGCTTTTGGCAAAACCTAAGTAATCATTAGAAGCAAAATCAATTAAACTATTGGAAAAAGGTAATTCCCGCAAGGCATTGTTTGCTTCGCGTTGTTGGAGTTTTTGTTTTAGTGATTTTGGAAAATTTTTCATAACTGAGATTTATCAATCCATTTAGAATTTCCTTTTTTGGTTGCATCGAGTAAATCTATGTTAAGCTTTTTAATTACTTGAGCAGCAAACTCGAATGCAGTTTGACTATCTTCAAACATATACATTTTATAATGCTTATTTTTGCTATACCACAGATTTACTTCATATTGTTCCTTATTGTTAAAAAAAACGGAAACATATTCTAATTCTGGAACCACAGTAGTTACTTTTCTAGAAAAGGGACCAACCATATATACTGATATTAGTTTGTTTTTGTCTATATCAATTAAAATGTTTTTTGTTATTGAAAAAGAAATTCCACCAGCTAAAGACAAAGTTGCATATTTGATTAAATACGCTATGTATTTTGGATTTATATCATCTACTTCATATTTGTAGAATGTAATGAAAATTACATAAAACCAATAAATCATAGAAGAAAAAAATAATGATGCTATAATAATTTTCCACCAGGGTAATTTACCCTGAGATACTATTAGTTCGTACTCGTTAACTTGTTCCATTATCCAAAAATAAAAAAAGCCCAACAATAATGTTGGGCTTTTCACTTTTATTTTAAAAGTCTTAGTCAGCTAAAACAATTACCTTATTGTCTTTCATTTCGATAGTTCCTGAATTGATTTCCAAAAGGTAGTTTTGATCGTTTACTTTGGTAAATTTATCAGCTACTTCTTTTTGAATATTAAAACTAGTGGCTTCAATTTTAACAACACCGTGTTTTAAAATAGAAACGATTGGGGCGTGGTTATTCAATACTTGAAACGAACCGCTAACTCCAGGTAAAGAGACCGAAGTAACTTCGCCTTTGAATAATGTAGCTTCTGGTGATACTATTTCTAAAATCATACTTTTTGAGTTAGAAGAGGGAAGAGGGAAGAGGGAAGAGAAGATTTAACTTCTAACTTCTGACTTCTGACTTCCAACTTAATTATGCTTCTGCCAACATTTTTTCTCCTGCTTCAATAGCGTCTTCAATAGTTCCTTTTAGGTTGAAAGCAGCTTCTGGCAGGTGGTCTAATTCTCCGTCAATGATCATGTTAAATCCTTTGATGGTATCTTTTATATCAACTAAAACTCCTTTTAATCCTGTAAATTGCTCAGCAACGTGGAACGGTTGTGACAAGAAACGTTGTACACGACGCGCTCTTGACACTGATAATTTATCCTCTTCAGACAACTCCTCCATCCCAAGGATAGCAATGATGTCTTGCAATTGTTTGTATTTTTGAAGAATTTCCTTTACTCTTTGGGCACAGTTGTAATGCTCGTCTCCCAAGATTTGAGCCGTAAGAATTCTTGAAGTAGAATCCAAAGGATCCACCGCAGGATAAATCCCTAGCTCGGCAATTTTACGAGACAATACAGTTGTAGCATCTAAGTGAGCAAACGTTGTTGCTGGTGCCGGATCGGTTAAGTCATCCGCAGGCACGTAAACCGCTTGTACTGATGTAATCGAACCTTTGTTTGTTGAAGTAATTCTTTCTTGCATCACACCCATTTCTGTTGCCAATGTTGGTTGGTAACCTACCGCAGATGGCATACGTCCTAATAATGCTGATACCTCAGAACCTGCTTGTGTAAAACGGAAGATATTATCAACAAAGAAAAGTACATCTTTCCCTTGGTCTGAACCTGCACCATCTCGGAAATATTCAGCTATCGACAATCCTGATAAAGCTACACGAGCTCTTGCTCCTGGTGGTTCATTCATTTGGCCGAAAACGAAAGTAGCTTTTGACTCTCTCATTCCTGGCTTATCTACTTTTGATAAATCCCATCCTCCATTTTCCATAGAGTGCATGAAATCTTCTCCATATTTTATAATACCTGACTCCAACATCTCACGAAGCAAATCGTTTCCTTCACGAGTTCTTTCACCTACTCCTGCGAATACAGAAAGTCCACCGTGGCCTTTGGCGATATTGTTAATCAACTCTTGAATCAAAACTGTTTTACCTACACCAGCGCCACCGAATAATCCAATTTTACCCCCTTTTGCATACGGCTCAATCAAATCGATTACTTTGATACCGGTGAATAAAACTTCGGTTGAAGTTGATAAATCTTCAAATTTTGGAGCAGCTCTGTGTATAGATATTCCGTCTTTACCTTCTTTTGGTAAATCGCCTAAACCATCAATAGCATCTCCGATTACATTGAATAAACGGCCGTAGATATCGGCACCAATTGGCATTTGGATTGGAGCTCCCGTAGCTTTCACTTCGGTACCTCTACTTAACCCGTCAGTTGAGTCCATCGAAATAGTACGAACTGTGTTTTCTCCAACGTGAGATTGCACTTCAAGAATTAACTTTGATCCGTTTTTATTGATAATTTCTAATGAATCATAAATTTTAGGTAATTCAACATCTTTACCGTTGAATACTACATCAACTACTGGTCCGATAATTTGGGAAACTTTTCCTATTGCTTTTGACATTGTTTATGTATTTAGCTCCACCCAACCCCTCTAGAGGAGAGGAGAAAGAGAAATTTAACAGATTTAACCTTGTTTTTTCAGAGCGCAAAGATAATTTTTATAAATCGAATTATCAATTATTATTTTATAAAAAAAGCATATTTTTTTATTGATACTGTAAAACAAAAAAACCACCCTATAAAAATAGAATGGTTGTTAGAATAAAATTAAAATTTTCTACAGAGTTGCAGGAAATAAAATTCCATATTGTCCTAAATTGACTCCTTTAAAATTGGAACCATTTTTGGCATTGATGGCTTCTAAAAATTTATTTGCAATTAACGCATATCCTTTTGGAATTGGATGAACATCGTCTAAAGAGAAGGAATTACCAGTAACATACTAGAAGTAACAAAAAAATTATTCGTTATAATTCTAATTCATTCGTAAGCTCAAAAGCCGAAAAGGTAAGCGATTAATAATTAGAAGCCTTACCCTCAAATGGAAATGAAAAACCCCACAAATTGTGGGGTTTAAACGTTTAAACTTCTTCTTTAGTTTGGTAAAAAAGATGGATAAGTAATTGGCCTATCTTGAGGTTTAAATTTATTAAATTTGGCACCATAAGTTCTTTCAATAGCTCCTAAAAATTGATTTGCAATATACGCGTTTGCTCGAGCAGTAATGTGAATACCATCCCAACTAAATACACCGCCTTGACCAAAAGTTGCTGACATGTGATAATTATCAAATCTAATACCAGTTCTACTCAACTCTCCCATAATTGAATTAACATCAACAAAAGCCAAACCTTTTGATTCTGCAGCGGTTTTTATGGTATTGTTAAATGCAGTTGTAGCAGTATTAATCATTGTAATTTCAGTTGGTACTAAAACGTGTTGATCTTGTAATGGAAAAGAAACACCAAAAGCATTTAAAGTAGGAACAGGAGAACCAGCCGGCTGTCCAATAACTGAACGAGTAGTTAATAAAACTAAATCATCTTTAGTTGCGTGTCTAGCTTGACCATAAGCAGATCCTAAAAAGGGTGCTAAAGCAACTAATTGTGGATTACCAGAAGCCGCTGCAATAGCTTGAATTTGAGGCCCTAAATTTGTTAAACCTTCATCTACGATTAAAAGTGGATTATTAGATGCTGCAACTAACGGTTTTAGACGATCTTGTTGACCCAATGCTGTTAAAATTTGATCTAACGGACCTATTAAACCAGCATTCAATGCGTCAGCGGTTGCAGCATTTAATGGTACAGGGTTAAAGGGAACCGTTTTAAAAAAAGCAGCAGATGTGACACTTGGTATATTAGCTACCACTCCTTTTCGACCACCTGATGTTAAAGCGTCAATAATTTGGTTATAAACAGTGTTAAACATAGCTGGGTCAGAAATATCATTTCCTGCATAAGTTGCAGGGTTGGTATTACCTAATTGATTAACACCTGTGCCTCCAGAAGTTGCATAGCCTAATACATCATTGTTGCCTATCCACAAACTAAAAAAAGTTGGGTTTTGAGCTAAAGCATCATTTAAAATAGTTGTTGATGCTGACGAACGAAATCTAACAAAATATGGATTGGCAGTACCATTTGCAAGGCCCGCAATATTACCATAATTTGGCGCTACTAAATGATACGATTTAGCACCTGGAACACCCATGTTATTAAAAGGCCCTGTTAAAGGTACCCCAATTTCAGTTGTAGGAACTGAACCTGGAACAGCAATATTTAAAGGTACAGGAGCACCATTGAAAAAAACCAATCTCGGTCCTTGAATTTGAACACCTCCTGCTAATAAACCACCAACATTATCATTGGTTAATGGCGTAGTAAATGAACCTCCACCAACTTCAGCAAATTTTTCTGCCATTAGATTTGGATAAGCATTAATTTGACCTGCCTTGAATAATGCATTATCTGAAAATCCAGCTGTTAAAGAGTTACCTAAAGCTACGTATTTTGTAAAATCTGCTGAACCTTTAGATAAAGGGTCTTCTGCGATAACCTCTTCTTTTATATCTTCACTACAAGCCACGAAGATCAAAGAAGAAATAAATAAATATTTTAAATTTTTATACATGATTGAATAATTAAGGGTTAATTGTAATTCCTAAGGTGTAAATTTGACCGACTCTACCAGCACCTATCACTTGCAAATAATCATTGCTTCCAATATTAGAACCAGTTAATTTAATAACAGATTTTATACTTGGAATAGCATAAGACATTTGCGCATCCAAAACAAAAGTTGAAGGAATCGTACCATCTGCAAAAGTTGAAGTCCACTCGTACTCAGACCACCAACGACCATTGATTCCAAAACCGAAATTTTTGAATAAATTATCATTGTTAATTCCAAATTTAGCTCGGTGCTCTGGTGTATTAAACATAGGTCTGAAGGCTGGGTCAACAGTTTCATCATAATCAAAAGAAGCCCAATTGTAACTGGCTGATAATTCGAAATCTTTATAAACTTTTTTAACTAATCCTAGGCCTACTCCATAAGAATTAATAACAGCTGTAGTATTAGTATATAAATCATAAGTTCTTCTATCTCCTCTTGAAATAGCATTAATAGCATTAATATTAGCTTGATTAGTAATATCATTTCCAGCTAAACCATAGAACGGTACAACAACTCGGGCGCCACTCATAAAATCGTTATAAATATTAAAATAACCATTAATATCAATATCAAAACCATTTATTCTAGATTTATAACCTAATTCAAATGCTTTAACTTGTTCTGGTTTAACCAGTGGTGTTTGTTGAACTGTTTCTAAATCATTTGTGTTTTGTGTTTGTAAAAATTTTTGAACCGATTCAGATGTATAAGACAAACCATATGCATTAACTCCGTTTAAAGTAACTGTAGAGGGATTGCCTTCAGAAACACCAGCATTACTAACATTTATAGTTTCAGAATATCTTGTTAAATTACTAGCCGCAGAACCTACTAATGCTCTTGGACCTACATTTAAACCAATAAATAAATCTTGAGTAGTTGGGTTACGGAAACCTGTTTGGAATGACGCTCTAAAATTGTGATTTTTTCTTTCACCTGCAGAGTAAACAAAAGATACACGAGGAGAAAACTGACCATCAAATAATTCAGATTTGTCGTAACGAATAGAAGCTGTTAATTTTAAACGGTCTTCCATGAATTTCTTTTGAAATTGTGTGTACAAACCATATTCATCATATCTAATTGGGCCATCAAAATCAGTAAAAATTGTACCTTGTGAATCTAAGACATAAGTGCGATAAGAACCACCTACTTGTATATCTGCAAATGATATGTGATCTCTAAGGTTATAATTCCAGTCACTATGCCAGATACGAGATTGATCTTTAAACAAAGCCCCGTTGGAAACATCTGCACTCGATCGAACATCTGCTAAAGCGTTTGCAAATTCTGGAGTTCCAGGCTGAAATTGTGCTTGACCATTAAGAAGGGTGTTAGGCCTAGCGGATTAGTGCCAGGAAAACCAGGTACTGTTGTAATATTATTTGTAGCAAATCCTCTTGCAAAAGCATCAGCTTGTCCACCATTAAATCCCAAACCTATTTGAGATTGTAAGTATGCAGTAGCGTAATCCGTAAACCATTGAACATCAGATTTAGCTCTTCTATTAATATTGATTGCAGCAAAACGCATGTCGTAAGAATCTCCAGCATCTTCAGCTGATACATAACCTCTTATAAAGAAATTTTTATGTTTAATTTCTGCTCTAGTTTGGCTCATAAAAAAGTTTCTTAGTGCATATCTACTTCCTCCTTGATATACAGTGTTACCTAAGCCTACTTTATGCTGAGCAATAATTTCAGTATCCTTCCAATATTGATTAGACGAAGTTGCCCAAGGCCTAATATGTATAGAAGCATCAAATTTAACATTATTAATCTCATTATCATTCAAATCTTGTTCTCTGTAACCATCTCTACTTATAGTACCAACATTTGATATAAAGTTTGAAACTTCATCGCCAAAAAAGTTTAAACCATCATAATTTCTGTTATTAGCATGACCAACCAAACCGCCGTTAACATCTCTGTCATCAGCAGCTATCCACTCGGTTGCTCTCATGTAAGTAAAATTAGCCTTAGCAGCAAAATGTGGGGTAAATGCCCAAGCGGCTCTCAAACCAAAATCAAGAAATTCATTAGTGCCAGCCACTTCATGATTGGTTATTCCACGTTTAATGTAGGTACTAATGCCTTGAAATTCGAAAGGATTTTTTGAATTCATGAATAAAATACCATTAAAAGCATTCGCTCCATATAAAGCTGAAGAGGCGCCAGGCAAAAGTTCAACACTATGAACGTCTAAATCAGATAAACCAATGAGATTACCCAAGTTAAAGTTCAAAGCAGGAGATGAATTATCCATGCCGTCAACCAATTGCATAAAACGTGTGTTAGCAACTGTTGCAAAACCTCGGGTATTAATTGATTTAAAATTAAAACTTGAAGTGTTAAAATGTACTTCTTTTAAGTTTTCCAAACCTTCATAAAAGGTTGGCGAAGTGGTGTTTTTAATGTCACGCAAAGTCATACGCTCTATAGTTACAGGTGACTCTCTAATTCTTTCTGGAGTTCTAGAGGCAGAAATAACAATTTCGTCTAACTTGTTTTCCTCGTCAGACAATGCAACAGCTACTTTTTGATTGTTTGAGGTAATGTTAACTTTTTTCACCCCAAACCCTATACTTGAAACTTCAATCTCAAATGGTGGTTTTTTGGTGGTTGTTAAGCTAAAATTTCCATCGATGTCGGTGACAGACCCAGCACTATCACCAACTACTTTAATGTTGGCGCCAGGAATTGGTTGGTCTTTGTTGTCTTTTACCGAACCCGTAATTGATGTTTGCGAATAGGTAATTCCGCAAAAAAACAATGAAATGATAAATAAATAAATCTTCATTTGGTTAAATATTTTTGGTTTATGGGGCCAATTTACAAATATATTTTTTACATTATCAATAAATAACGTCTAATTTTATCGATAATTTAATATAAAGAGCTATAATTAGCAATCCGATATTTATACTTTCTTTAAATTATTATTAATGTTTTGAGGGTTTTATCAATAAAATACTATGCTTACATACAAAAATTGAATTTCTATTAAATTAATCCTAAAAAATTAAGCATAAAAAAAGCGAGACTATAACTCGCTTTTTTTATAATTTTTGAAAAACTTATTCTACAGTAACCGATTTCGCCAAATTTCTAGGCTGATCAACATTGCAACCTCTCATTACCGCAATATGATAGGATAATAATTGCAAGGGAATTGTAGTAATAAGCGGGGATAGTGCGTCTGATGTTTCTGGAATTTCAATAACGTAATCTGCTAATTCTTTTACTTGTATGTCTCCTTTAGTAACTACGGCTATTATTTTCCCGCTTCTTGATTTTATTTCTTGAATATTGCTCACTACTTTGTCATAATGACCTTGTTTAGGCGCAATAACTACTACAGGCATATGCTCATCAATTAAAGCTATTGGTCCATGTTTCATTTCTGCAGCAGGATAACCTTCTGCATGAATATAGGATATCTCTTTTAATTTTAATGCGCCTTCAAGTGCCACTGGAAAATTATAGCCTCTACCCAAATAAAGACAGTTACTAGCATCTTTGAACTTTTTGGCGATTTCTTTGGCTTTTTCATTAGTTTCTAATGCTTCACGAACTTTCTCTGGAATAATCTCTAATTCTTGTAAGTAAAGGTGGAAATCAGAATTGGAAAGTGTTCCTTTGGCTTTTGCCAAACGCAATGCCAACATAGTTAAAACGGTAATTTGAGTTGTAAATGCTTTGGTTGAAGCCACTCCAATTTCTGGTCCAGCATGTGTATAAGCTCCAGCATTTGTTTCTCTTGATATAGAAGAACCAACTACATTGCATACTCCAAAAACAAAAGCCCCTTTTTCTTTGGCTAATTTAATGGCGGCTAAAGTATCAGCCGTTTCTCCTGATTGTGAAATGGCGATGACTACGTCGTCCTTATTGATTATTGGATTACGATACCTAAACTCAGAGGCATATTCTACCTCAACAGGGATTCTCGTAAATTCTTCAATAATATATTCGGCAACTAATCCAGCGTGCCATGATGTCCCGCAGGCAATGATTACAATTCTTTGTGCATGTAGAAACTTTTCAATATTATCTTCTACACCTGCCATTTGAATAATACCATCATTGGCATGTAGCCGACCTCTGTAAGTATCTTTAATCACATTAGGTTGTTCATAGATTTCTTTCAACATGAAATGATCATAACCTCCTTTTTCAATTTGCTCCAAGTTCATTTGAAGTTCTTGAATATAAGGATCGACTAAAGTATCATCTTTAATCTTTCTGATTTTAAGTGGTTTGCTCAATCGCACAATAGCCATTTCCTCGTCTTCTAAATAAATGGCATTTGAAGTATATTCAATGAAAGGAGAAGCATCAGAAGCAATAAAAAATTCGTTCTCGCCAACACCAATGGCTAATGGACTACCTAGTCTAGCCACTATAATTTCGTCTGGATTTTCCTTGTCAAATACACAAATAGCGTAAGCACCTACCACTTGGTTTAATGCAATTTGAACGGCTTTACCAAGTTTGATATTCTCTTTCTTTTTTACATCTTCAATAAGATTTATCAATACTTCCGTATCAGTATCAGATGTAAATGTATATCCTCTTTTTGATAATTCTTTTTTTAAGGGTTCGTAGTTTTCAATTATTCCGTTGTGAATAATAACTAAGTTTCCAGAATTGGACACATGTGGGTGTGAATTAATATCGTTTGGTACACCATGAGTTGCCCAACGCGTGTGACCCATTCCTATTTTGGCTTTGGACGAAGCTATGTTTATAGATTTCTCTTCTAAATCTGAAACTTTCCCTTTGGTTTTAGAAATTTGAATTTCTTTACCATCACATAACATGATTCCGGCACTATCATAACCTCTATATTCTAATCTTTTTAGCCCTTTTATTACAATAGGATAAGCTTCTCGATAGCCAATATAACCAACAATTCCACACATAATGCTATAATATTAATCAGGTTTTGTATAATAGATTTCTAGTTTTAATCGTTTATCATCAGGAACTGATGGACTAGACCCATATAAAATGGTGCCAATGGGACTCATTACCGACATGGCTGGTGCGCTATTGGTTGTAGTATTTGCGGTCTTTAATTTAGAAAAACCTACATTGTTGATATTTTCTGTAATTGAAAGTCCTAGCCGAACGTTGGTAGAATCTCTATTAATTAAACTCCTTACATGATTTGTAATTCTAATTTTATACTTAACACCTCTTCCGCCGGCAACATTTTCTTTTTCGAGAATACCCCCAAAAGTTGACTTGTTAAATTTAGGGTTAATGCCGTTAGTTGTGCCATCAAGAATATAATCGATTAGCATTTTTTTGTTATTTAAATCATAGAGGAAAATACGATTCGGCTCAATGGAACGTGTGTCAGACATGGCTAATCTATCCACATAAAAAGTCAGATTGGCTTCGTTAATTAACCAGCCATTCGCCTTGATTACTTCAATTTCATCAGCTATGCCATTATTATTAGCATCTGGCCCAAAAATATCAATAACCGAAATAGAACCTTGTCCTCCTTTTAAAAATAATTGTGCTGCTTCTTGAGAATTATTAATAACTGTAGCATTAAGGTAGTCTGTATTCTCATTGGAATTTTTTAACAAACTAACAGTATTGCCATTAAGATTTAAAACATAGGTCTTGTTTACTCTTTCATATGTAGGATCGCCAGTTGTAGGTATGGTTTTTTTGTCTTCGTTATAGTAAAGCGTTATCTTTCCATCTTTAAAATTGAGGGTTGCCATATTTCCTGGATTTCCTAGACTTTCCGTTTTGAAATAGATTCCTCTAAAAAAATTTTTAAAAACGTTGTTATCTGCCAGTTGTCCGCTTGGTGCATTTATAATTGCTGCATTAAAAACATCATTTCTTAAATGTAATCTCATTGATGGTTTTGATCTAGTCGCTACATCAGGTTGACCAGCTGTTTCATTTGGAACTGTGGTTTTGTGCTCTCTTTTATCAAAATAAAATTGAGAATTTTCACGCCCATCTGCATTTCTGGGGTCGGAAGTGGGTAAATCATTTAACAAAACTGGAATTTTATTGTTATCGATTTCGGCATCTTTGTCGGTGTAAAATAATTGCGTAGCTCCAAGTGACTCATTTGGGTCTAAATTTCTTAAATAATAATTGGATTGGTAAACACTTAATTTAAATTTTGACCCTTCTACTCCATATATTGAATCTAACTCATAAGTAGTTCGCCTTTCTTGTACTCCATTAACCTCTACTTGTTCTACTTGTTTTATAGTACTGTAGTAAGGAATTTCTAAAACAACACTATCTAAGACCGTTGGTAGAACGTCATAATTTTCTGGATCAACATTGTTAAATCGTGGATTACTAACTGACATTTCTACTTGGGTAACAAAATTAGCTTGTGTAGTTCCAAAAGCAGGATTGTCATAAAATCCTAACGGATTTACAGCCAAATTATTGGAAGCAATTGGTCCTAGTTTTTGATTGTAAGATTTAATAAATGCGCCGGTGTATTTTTGAAAACCAAAATGGTCGTCACCCACTATGTTTGCTCCTATTTCATTATAATCTTTATCACAAGAAACAAATGAAATGAAAGCTAAAAAGCCAAATGAAAATAATTGAAAAAATGATTTTTTGTTCATAAATATTACAATTGTTTTTATGAAAGCAACCCTTTATATAAGTTTCTGTATGCTTCACTAAAGTTATCTTTGGAAACGAAAGGTAAAAAAGGTTTTCCTAAAGATTCTATATATTTTGTTAAACTTGGAGTTATATTTTGAGAAGCAACAATAACACCATCCGAATGATTTACTGCAGCAATAATTAGGTTTTCATAGTTTGGCAATTCTAATTCCTTAATAGAATCATGTGGGATATTGTCAAATTTAATTTTATTGATCATCTCAGAATTTAAAGTCCCTTCAAACGATTGCCCATAAACTGATGTCACAATTTTTGTTTCTGAAAACAACGCTTCATCTTTATAATAATGTTTCATGTAAATAGGCAATAAACTCGCCATCCATCCATGAACATGAATAATATCGGGCACCCAATTTAATTTTTTTACAGTTTCCACAACACCTTTGGCAAAAAAAATAGCTCTTTCATCATTGTCTGGATATAAGACTCCATCTTCATCACTGAAAGTAGCTTTTCTTTTGAAATACTCATCATTATCAATAAAATAAACCTGAATTCTTTCCTTTGGAATCGAAGCTACTTTAATTATTAAAGGCATATCCAAATCATTGACAACTAGATTCATCCCTGACAAACGAATAACTTCATGTAACTGATGTCTTCTTTCATTAATATTGCCATACCTAGGCATGAAAATTCTAATCTGTCCCCCTTGATCATTAATCATTTTTGGAACGTCATAAGACATCAAAGAAACCTCATTCTCAGCCAAATAGGGCACCACTTCAGATGATACATATAATATCCTCTTATCTTCCATAATCTATTTTACTTTATTGATTGGCAATAAAAAACAGGCAAAAGTACAAAAATTTATGCAGTTATTTATGAAAATAGTAAGTTTGCATCTCATTAATAGAAAGCTAATGCTTATTTTTTATACTCAAAAGGATTTAGTTTCCCATTTAAATTCTGTTTCAAATCTTGATATTTCTGTTGGTTTTGTTCCTACTATGGGCGCACTACACCAAGGTCATCTATCGCTTTTGAAGGAAGCATTGTTAAAAAATTCTAATGTAGTTACTAGCATTTTTGTAAATCCAACCCAGTTTAATAACCCCGAAGATTTAGCGAAATATCCTAGAACTCTTGAAAAAGATATTGAAAAAATAAAATCGATTTCCGACAAAATAATTGTTTATGCACCAAGTGTTGATGATATTTATGAAGGAAAAACAGCATCCAAACATTTTGACTTTGATGGATTAGAAAATCAAATGGAAGGCAAATTCAGACCTGGTCATTTTGATGGCGTGGGAACTATTGTAAAACGTCTTTTTGAAATTGTAAAACCTAACTTTGCCTATTTTGGCGAAAAAGATTTCCAGCAATTGCAAATTATAAAAAAAATGGTGGCTAAACTTGAAATTCCTGTAACCATAATTGGTTGCCCAATTCACAGAGAACCCAATGGTTTAGCCATGAGTTCGCGCAACGAAAGACTAACATCCGAAGAAAGAAAAGAAGCTGCTATCATTTTCAAAATACTGAAGCAATCCCAAAAACTATTTAAAACAAAATCGGCTACCGTTGTGAGTGAATGGGTAAAAAAAGCTTTTGAAAAAAAACCAAATTTTCAACTAGAATATTTTCAAATTGCTGATGAGGACACATTGTTGCCCTGCATCAAAAAAAGTAAAAGAAAAAAATACCGCGCCTTCATCGCTGTTTTTGTCAACAAAATACGATTGATTGATACCATTTCACTAAATTAATTTACCTTTGCCCCATGCAGATTCAAGTAGTAAAATCTAAAATTCATAGAGTAAAAGTAACTGGTGCCGATTTAAATTACATCGGTAGTATTACAATAGATGAAACTCTAATGGATGCCTCAAACCTTATTGAAGGAGAGAAAGTTTCGATTGTTAACATTAATAATGGAGAACGTTTTGAAACCTATGTTATAAAAGGGGTCAGAAATTCGGGAGAAATAACGTTGAATGGGCCTGCAGCAAGAAGGGTTCAAAAGGATGATATTATCATCATTATGTCCTATGCAATCATGGATTTTGAAAAAGCAAAAACCTTCAAACCTTGGATGATTTTTCCCAATGAAAAAGATAATTCCCTAACCTAATCTCTTGGAAAAAAAAATCGGCAAATGGTTGACCATTCTTATTCCTCTTTTAATAGGAATCGGCATTATTTACTATCAATTTACAACCTTAACATCCGATGAAATTGGAAAGATAAAAATTAGCTTTCAAAAGGCAAATTATTATTACATTTTGCTTTCATTATTAATTGCCTGTTTTGGTTACTGGTCTAGAGCTTATCGATGGAAGTTTGCACTCAATCATTTAGGTTATGAAACAAAATTTTCCAATAATTTCTTTACCGTTTGTGTCTCCTATTTGGTCAATCTAACGGTTCCTCGCTCGGGAGAAATTACACGGGCCGCTTTACTAAAAAAATATGAAAACGTTCCTTTTGATAAAGCATTTGGAACCATTGTTGCCGAAAGAATAGTTGATTTACTTATATTTTTTCTGTTTGTTTGCATTGGGTTTGTTTCTCAATTCGAAAAAATATACCAATTTCTTCTCAGCAAAAACATTGCGATTAAAACCATCATAACCTCAGGAATTGTCTCGGTAATTTTATTCATAATTTTTATTTTTATTTGGATTTATGCCGAATGGAATATCATAGTGAAGCTAAAGAAAAAACTATCGGGATTGATAGAGGGAATGACTACGGTATACAAAATGAAAGACAAATGGAAGTATATTTTTCATTCCTTTTTAATTTGGTTTTCCTATTTAACTATGTTTTATGTGGCTATTTTTGCGCTACCTGAAACTTCAGAAATCAGTTTCGACATCGTGATTATGGGATTTATTTTTGGTAGTCTTGCCGTTGGTTTTTCAAACGGTGGATTGGGCGCTTATCCTTTTTCAATTGCTTTAATTTTTTCGCTTTATGGCATTTCAAATAATATTGGGATTGCTTTTGGCTGGTTAGTTTGGACTTCGCAAACTATTTTAGCCATTCTTCTTGGTTTGATTTCTTATGTTTTACTTCCAGTTTTAAATAGAAATAAATAATTTACTATCTTGCTACTGAATTTAGCATTTGTTCTATTTTAATCAAACCAAAAATTATGAAAAAACTTATTTTGTTTTTCCTTTTCGTTTATACGAATCCCCTTTTTTCTCAAAAAGTAACCGACACCATTTCGTCTCAAAAACTAAATGAAGACAGACAAATCTACATTGGTCTCCCTCCGTCTTACGATAAAAATCCAGGTCAAAAATACCCTATACTATTATTACTTGATGGCGATTTTCTATTCGATCCTTTTCAAGGTGCCTTAAGCTATGCATATTATTGGGATGATATTCCCGAAGTCATTATTGTAGGGATTAGCCAAAACAAAAATAACGAACGCGAAACCGATTGTATGGTGGATGAGTCGACTGGTTTACCCTCTGAAAAAGGAGAAAGCTTTTTTGAATTCATTGGAATGGAGCTGATTCCTTTCATCCAAAAAAAATACAGAACAGCCCCTTTTAAAATTATTGCAGGACTGGATACTACAGCAGCGTTTTCAAATTTTTACCTCTATAAAGACAACCCTGTATTTGATGCCTATATTTCGATGAGTCCTGAACTCGCGACTGGCATGGAAGATCAAATTCCAGACAGATTAGCCGCCATCGAAAAACCCATTTTTTACTATCATTCTTCGGCGGATGGTGATTTAAAAAAAATGAGGAAAAGAATTCAAACGATGGATGAATTGGTTAAAAAAATAACCAAACCAACACTCAATTATAAATTTGATGATTTTAAAGGCGCTTCACATTATTCTTTAGTTTTAAACTCTATTCCAAGTGCGTTGTACCAAATTTTCTCTGTTTACCAACCTATTTCAACAACCGAATTTCAAGAAAAAATTGTGACATTGCCATCAGGTTATGTTGATTATCTAATAAAAAAATACGAATTGCTAGAAAAAACATTCAATATGAAATTAACCATTAGGTTAAATGATTTCAAAGCTATTGAAGCAGCTATCCTCAAAAATAATGCTTATCCCGAATTTGATCAACTAGCTCAATTAGCCAAAAAAAATTATCCTAAATCTATGTTGGCTGATTATGAAATGGCTCAGCTGTATGAAAAAACTGGCGATATAAAAAAAGCTATAAAAACTTACCAAAGTGCTTTTCAAAAAGAAGAAATTGGAGACTTAACCAAAGATATGATGCTTGATAGAGCTGATGAATTAAAAAAATCATTGCCAAAAACAGAGAAAGGAAAAAAAGGTAAAGAAGAAGTAATCGAAGAAACGCCTTCTGCCGATGTCCCTGCAGAAACTCCGCCAACAGAAACACCAACAGAAGAGAAAAAACCAGAATAATACTGAAATAAATCCAGCGTAAATGTCCAAACTTAAAACGACTTTTTTTTGTCAAAATTGTGGGGCTCAATATTCAAAATGGCAAGGGCAATGCAATTCCTGCAAAGAATGGAATACGATTGCAGAAGAAATAATTCAGAAAGAAGAAAAAACAAGTTGGAAATCATCAGAAACGGATTCTAAAAGGGTTTCCAAACCACTCAAAATAAAAGAAATCGATTCCGCACATGAAGTGCGAATGGATACAAAAGATGGCGAATTGAATAGGGTGCTTGGTGGCGGCATTGTGCCTGGTTCGTTAATTCTATTGGGAGGTGAACCTGGCATTGGAAAAAGCACATTACTCTTACAAATTTCTTTAAAATTACCTTATAAAACTTTATACGTTTCGGGAGAAGAGAGTCAGAAACAAATAAAAATGCGAGCAGAACGCATCAACCCGAGCAGTGATAATTGCTACATCCTAACCGAAACCAAAACACAAAACATCTTTCGACACATTGTAGAAATTGAACCCGATATTGTCATCATTGATTCAATTCAAACCCTGCATACTGATTACATCGAATCTACTCCTGGAAGCATTTCTCAAATAAGAGAAACCACTGCCGAGTTGATCAAATTTGCCAAAGAGACCAATATTCCTGTAATCCTCATTGGTCATATTACTAAAGATGGTAACATTGCTGGGCCAAAAATTTTGGAACACATGGTCGATACCGTTCTTCAATTTGAAGGCGATAGAAATCACGTGTACCGAATTCTGCGCTCACTCAAAAACCGTTTTGGTTCCACCGCCGAACTCGGAATATATGAAATGCAAGCCGTTGGTTTGCGCGAAGTTTCCAATCCCTCCGAAATATTGATTTCGCATCGGGAAGAAGAACTATCGGGAACGGCAATTGCCTCTACTCTCGAAGGAATGCGACCGTTGATGATAGAAATTCAGGCACTGGTTTCTACAGCTGTTTATGGCACACCTCAACGCAGCACCACAGGGTATAATGCCAAACGACTGAATATGATTTTAGCAGTTTTAGAAAAACGTGCCGGTTTCCGTTTGGGGACTAAAGATGTTTTCCTCAACGTTACTGGCGGCATTTCGGTGGATGATCCAGCAATTGATTTAGCTGTTGTGGCTGCTATTTTATCTTCAAACGAAGATATTGCCGTTGGGAAAGACGTTTGTTTTGCTGGCGAAGTTGGTTTGTCGGGCGAAATTCGCCCTGTGAACCGGGTAGAGCAACGCATTCAAGAAGCTGAAAAATTAGGTTTCTCAACCATTTTTGTTTCCAAATACAATAAAATTTCGGCTAAATTCCCCGAAATAAAAGTGGTTTTGGTTTCCAAAATTGAAGAAGTAGTGGAGCAATTGTTTGGGTAAGACCTCTTAATGCTATAAAAGCAAAAAAAACCATCTAAATAAAGATTACTATTTATGAAAACCAAAATTCTATACTTATCGTCACTTTTTATTTTAATTTCTTGCACTTCTTCAGGCACTTTTAATCAATTTGACAAAATGCCCGAAAATAACCGTTGGGAAAAATCAGATTCAAAAGTCTATGAATTTGAAATTAAAGATGATTCCAAATTTTACAATATGGTATTCCAATTTAGTCACGTTTATGATTATCAATTTGCTACAGTTCCTATCCAATTTCTGATTGAAAAGCCAGATGGTAAAATAGAATTAATAGCTGTAAATATGCCAATAAAAGAAACAAACGGTAAAGAAATTGCTGAATGTTCTGGTGATATTTGTGATTTGAAATATCCATTTAAAGAAAAAACAAAACTCACCAAAGGAAAATATAAAATTACAATTTCTCATAATTTCAAAGGAGCAACCTATCTCCCAAATGTGTTGGGGATTGGATTAGAGGTAAACCCATAAATAAAATGAAGTTTAAAAAACAAAAAGTTTTCCTCGTTCTCAAAATAGCTGGTGCTATTCTCTTGCTGTTAATTGTGGTGCTTTTTGCTTTTAGAAATACTCTTTTAGAAAAAGTTATACATCGGATTGATGCCAAAATGGAACGCGATTATCAATGTCATTTCAGCATTGCCAAGGCCGAATTTCATGGATTAACTAATCTGGAGTTTCAACATATTTCACTAGTTCCAAAACAAGCCGATACATTAATTAGCATTGATGAACTCAAAACTAGTGTCAACTTTTGGAAATTATTGATTGGCGACATTCAATTGGGAAAATTGGTTATAAATAAAGGATTTATCCAATTGGTGAAGACTAAAAACGGGAGCAACTTTGATGCGTTTCTTCATTCTAAAAAAGAGAAAACAGACAATTCAGAGGTCAACTATGCCAAATTACTCAACCGAATAACTTCAACGCTTTTGGATTTAGTGCCAACGCATATGAATGTCAAAGGATTCGCTTTCAAAATAGACGATAAAGGCAATAAAGTGGTTTTTGATTTTAACCAATTGGTTTTGGCTGAAAAAAAACTCCATACGATTATTCAAGTCACTTCGGATAATTTTTCACAACAATGGTGCATCAACGGTTTTGCCGACCCAAGAGATCGAAAAGCCGATTTGCAATTCTCGAATCCAAAAAGTGACACCATTAGAATTCCCTATTTGGATAAAAAATTCAACCTGAAATCGGGTTTTAAAGCCATTCATTTCAATTTAGAAAATCTCTCGATGAATAGTGGCGAATTGTATATTGATGGCTATTCTTCGATTGAAAATTTAATCGTCAATCACCCAAAAATTGCCAACAAGGATGTAATTATAAAGAAAGCCCGATTTGATTATCGTTGGGTAATTGGCTCACGATTTATGGCGTTGGACAGTACGTCAACCGTGCAATTGAACAACATCAAATGCCATCCTTATATATCCTATACCAACGAAACCGATAAAGTATATGCCCTTCAATTAAAAATTCCAAAAATGAAAGCGCAAGACTTTATTGTTTCATTACCAACAGGTTTATTCCACCATTTTGAAGGCATGGAAGCAAAAGGAAATTTTAGTTACTCCCTAAACTTTGAATACAACAATCACAAACCCAATGCGCTAATTTTTGAAAGTAAATTAGACCCCGAAGGATTGAAAATTACTAAATATGGAGAAGCTGATTTGAATAAAATCAATAGGGAATTTACCTATCGTGCTGTGGATAAAGGCATTGCACAACGCCCCATAATTTTAGGTCCATCCAATCCAAATTACACACCCCTTAACGCTATTTCTCCCTATCTACAAAAATGTGTTTTGACTAGCGAAGACCCGTCGTTTTTTAATCATCGTGGGTTTATTAATGAAGCGTTCAAACAGTCGATTGCAAAAAATATTAGAACCCAAAAATTCTCACGCGGTGCGAGTACCATCAGTATGCAACTGGTGAAAAATGCTTTCCTCACTAGGGAGAAAACGTTATCAAGAAAATTAGAAGAAATTCTTTTGGTTTATATTTTAGAAAACAACCGAATCAGTTCCAAAGAGCGCATGCTCGAAGTGTATTTTAATATTATAGAATGGGGACCAAATGTTTATGGAATTGGCGAAGCATCGCAATTTTATTTTCAAAAATCGCCAGCCGATTTGAATTTAAACGAATGTTTGTTCCTTGCCACCATTATCCCAAAACCAAAAGGATTTATGTTTCGTTTTGATTCCGAACAAAAACTTAAACCTTTTGCGAAACAACAAAATGAATTTCTAACCCGATTGATGTTGCGTAGACAGTTACTTTCTGAAACCGATACTATTGGTCAAAATGTTCCTGCAAAAATACTTGGCCCTGCACAATTGTACTTGAAACAAAAACAAACTGGTACCATTGAAAATGATAGTACAAGCATTGATGAATTTGAGTTTTAAATAAAATTTGCCCTTTTTATTTAAACCGTGTAAGAAACTCTTCTTTATAAGTTGATGATATTTCAATTTCTGTATGGTCAAACAGGGTAACAAATCCGCCTTTATTATAATTTTTCACAAATGAACTGTTGATGATATGCGATTTGTGAACTCGCATAAATGGATAAGGCAAAATTTCTGAAAAGTGTTTTAAAAAACGACAAACCATTTTTTTATTGCCATTGGATAAATAAATATCAGTGAAATTTCCATTACCACGCAACCGCACAATATCTTCCATTTTTACCACTTCAAATCCTTCTAAAGTTGGTAAAATCACTTGTTGTTTTTCAGGCTTGGTTTCACGGAAATTCTCTACAATTATTTTATTTCGGTCGAATAATTCATTATTAATAATATGTTGCTGTACTTTATTTACTGCCACAATCAATTCTTCAATACTGATGGGTTTTAATAAATAATAGGCCGCACTTTGATTCAGCGCTTTTAATGAATATTCTGAAAAAGCAGTGACAAAAATAGTTTCAAATTGCAAATCTTTACACGCTTCCAAGACATCAAAAGCATTGCCAAACGGCATTTCTACATCTAAAAAAACCAATTGCGGCATCGTTTCTTGCAACAATGGAACCGCTTCTTTGATGTTTTGTGCCTCACCAATTACTTCTACTTGCGGACAATATTTACTCAAATAATTTTTGAGTGCTTCACGAGCGGCAACTTCGTCTTCAATAATTACACTTCGTATCTTCATCGTTATTCAACTTTAGTAATTAATGGCATTTCAATTCGTATTATAGTTCCTGAACTCGGAGCATTTTTCTCGTTGATTTCAAAACGGATGTAGTGTTTATACAACTCATTCAAAAGCTGAATACGCTCTTTTGTATTGGTCAAGCCACGAGATTTATGTACTTTTTGATTGACCGTTTTGAGTTCTTTACTGCGTGTTAATCCAATGCCATCGTCATCAATCAAAACGACTAACTGATTTTTTTCAATTTTAAATTGTAATAACAAATGCCCTTTGTGTTCCAAGTAGCGCAATCCATGCCAAATAGCGTTTTCGAGATGCGGTTGAATAATCATGTTTGGAATAAAAACGGCATCGGTATCCAACAGTTCATCGACTATAATTTCATAATCAAATTGATCTTGAAAACGCAAATGTTCTAAGTCTAAATATTTTTTTAATTGATTAACTTCGGTAGTAAGCGTCACAAAATCTTTATTGGAATTTTCCATAATGTTCCGCATTAATTTCGAATAAGATGTCAAATATTTATTGGCTTCCAACTCTTTGTTTTGCGAAATAAATTGGTTCACACTGTTTAGACTATTAAAAATAAAATGCGGGTTCATTTCACGACGGAGCGATTGTAAGGCGATTTCTTTGTTCTTTTTCTTGATGGCAAATAATGCTTTGACAATCAACCCAAAAAAAAGCAAAAGCAAAAAAACTGCAGCGATAAGTAAATAATTGAAGGTATTTTTCTTTGAAATCAGTTCGTCTTTTAGTTCTTTTTCTTTTTCAAGTTGTTTGATTTTTTCTTCTGTTACTTGAAAAATTTTAGCGTCAATAAGCGTGGTATCCGATTGAATTATGGCGTCAAAATTTTGTAGAAAATCATTGTAAATAAGTAATCGTTCTTTGTCATTTCCTTTTTGTTTGTAATAATCAACTAATGCGAGTAAGCTCCTTTTTACTTCGGCAGTATTGCCTTTCTTGGAAGCCATAGTATAGGCCGTTTTGAGTTCTTGAACGGCTTTTTCGGGTTTATTTATTTGAAAATATAGCGAAGCTAATTTTTGTTTTTGAGTAATTTGAGTAGTAAAATCGTTCTTTGTTTCGGCACTTTTTAAAATACTTTGATTGATTTCTAATGCTTTGCCAAACTCATTTTTTGCTACATAAATATCGGCTATTTTATTCTTTATAGAAATCGCTTTATCAGGTTTGTCCTCAGCATAAACTAAGGCTTGATTGTAATTATTTATAGCCTCTTCAGGTTTATTTTCAAGTTTATCGGTTTCGGCTTTTTTTAGATAAGCATCCGATAACTCTTCCACCTTATCTTCCTCTGCCAAAAGCTTAATATTAGAGTTCAACAGTTCTTTCTGTTTTACAGCATTTGAGCTAGTAAGACGATTAAAATCATTGGCATTTATTTTTTCAAGTTTTTTGTCTGAAGTTGCTTCGCTGGCTACTTTATAATTGGTTGAAGCTTGAACAAACTTATTTTGACTTTCTTGAATTTTTGCCAAACTCCTTAGTACACGTGCAATATCCTCTTTTCTTTTCAGTTTTCTATAAACCGTTAATGCTTTTTGATAATATTCTTCGGCTTTAATTTCATTATTTTTTGAATAAAAATCCTCGGCTAATTGCTCATAATTTTTAGCAATACTTTCTTCATCGCCACTATCATACGCTTTTTTTAACTCATCTGTTTTTTTTAAACTCTTCGATTGAAAAGACGTTTTCTTTTTCTTAATAGTGTCTTGAGCCATTGAACTAGTAGTAGCCAAAAGCATCACAAAAACAAAGGATAACCATGAAAAAAGATAGCGCATTTTTCTTGAAAATAAGTAGTGTAAAGTAAATCAATTTAAAATGGTTGTACAAATCGTTTTACCAAGTCAAAGGCGTGTTTCACCCTTTTTCTAAAAAAAGCAATCTCTTGATGCATACGTTTGTATAGAAATCTTTAAAAACATCAATTATGAAAACAGCTTTTATGAAAACAAAAATGCAAGGTTTAGGGTTGCTACTTATAAGTGCAACCGTACTTTTGGGATGTAATAATACAACCGCTCAACCACGTGAAGAAGAATCTTCAACAGTAAAACCTACTGTCGAAAAGGAATCCAAAATTCAAGTTGCTTTGCTTTTGGACACTTCCAACAGTATGGACGGATTGATAGACCAAGCCAAATCAAGACTTTGGAATATTGTAAACACCTTGACCACATTAAAATATGAAGGCAAAACACCCGATATCGAAATTGCTCTTTATGAATATGGTAATGACAATTTAAGTGAGCAATCGAACTTTATTAGACAAGTTACGCCTTTAACTACTGATTTGGATTTGATTTCGGAAAAACTATTTGCGCTCAAAACAAACGGCGGAAACGAATACTGCGGTGCCGTTATTCAAGATGCCACTAGTCAACTCAAGTGGGATGATGGTGCAGTAAACATGAAACTAATTTACATTGCTGGAAATGAAGCGTTCACTCAAGGAACAGTAAATTATAAAGAGGCAATTGCAACAGCATTAAAAAACAAAATTTTTATCAATACAATTTTTTGTGGCAATCAAGCACAAGGTATTAGCGGTTTATGGAAAGATGGCGCCGATAAAGGTCAAGGGAAATTTTTTACTATTGATTCTAATGCTGCTGTTCAATACATAAACACACCTTATGATGACCAAATTTCTATATGCAATGACAAAATGAATGATACTTATATTGGTTATGGTTCAATGGGAGAATCTAAAAAAATGAACCAAATGGAACAAGATAAAAATGCCGAAAGCGTATCCTATGCCAATAAAACAGAGCGTGCTATCAGTAAAAGTAAAAAAGTATACACTAATACCAATTGGGATTTAGTGGATAAAGTTAAACAAGACAAGGATGTTTTAGCCAAACTTAAAAAAGAAGAATTGCCTAAAGAATACCAAAATAAAACGAAAGAAGAAATTAATGCAATTGTTGCACAAAAAACCCAGCAAAGAGAACAATTACAAAAGGAAATTACAGCATTGGCAAAAAAACGACAAGAGTTTATTGATGCCGAAGCCAAAAAGAAAAACACGCAAGACGATTTGGGCGATGCTATTGGAAGTTCCATCGTTTCCTTAGCAAAATCAAAAGGGTTTAGTGTTGAAAAATAAAAGAAAAATGATGTTTTTTTTGGAATTAAAATCCCTAAAATAGCAACGTAGCAGCAAACAAAGAAACCGGAATTCTTACTTGGACTTTAAAACTCAATCCAAACAAAACCAAGAAAGTCAGGATAAGTTATAAAGTCCGATATCCTAAAGATAAAACTATAGATAATTTGTAATACACAAAAACGCAATCCTGACCGATTGCGTTTTTTTATACTTGTTTGATAGTAAATGTTATTTTGGTTTTTTCTTCGGATTTAGGGACGTATTAAAAATAGCATAAACAATAATATTTGAAGTCTCTATTTCATATATGATTAGATAAGGAAAGTGTTTTATGAAAACTTCTCTATAAGGTTTTCTTTTGATTTGATAGTGTAGTGGATTTTTGTGAACCCTGTCCAAATATTCTTCCAAAGTGTTTAAAAAACGTTCGCCTAAACCTGTTTTGCGTTCTTCATAATAGTCATAAGCTTGTTGCATATCAACAATCGCTTCTTCTTTTATAACTAAATCATATTTCATCAAACTAAATTCGTTGGATTTTTTGTTTGGCTTGTTCCCAAGTAAAAGAATCGCTTTCACCCTTTAAGTGTCTTTCTCTTCGAGCATCTATTATTTCATAATCTTCTTTGGTTAGCGTGTCTTGTTCCTCTTCCAAAATTGCTTTTATTTTGTTTAATACAGTAACTTTTCTAGTGCTTATAAGCATTTCAATTAGTTCCATTTTTGTAGCTTGTAAATTCATAACAAATCATTTTATGTTGTAAAAATAACGATTTTGTGTGATGATTATCTATTTAAAATTGATTTTTTAGCCGATTTGGTTTGCTATTAATTTCCTTTTTGGCTAAGGCGTTAGCTATATTTTATGCAGGCATTCTCACGTGGAATCTAAAACTCAATCCAAACGAAACCAAGAAAGTCAGGATAAGTTATAAAGTCCGATATCCTAAAGATAAAACTATAGATAATTTGTAAAAGTATAAGCATCCTAAAGTCATTGATTTTAGGATGTTTTTTTTGGAGCCATATTTATTATATCCGTTTTACCCATTCAACTCACCCTTTTACCAAGTCTGCCAAATTTGTCTTTTTCTAAATAGTAGTTTTATATTGAATTTAAAAATTAGTACCATGAAAATTAAATATGCAACCTTGCTGTTATTAGTTACTCAGTTGTTCTTTGGACAAGAAGTAGTAAAAGAAATTGAAATTAAACGTGCTACCATTTACTTGAAAGGAGCAAAAGTTACGGGAACCACTCCAGTAGTTTTAAAAAAGGGCAGAAACTTTGTTAAACTCATTAATTTGTCCAATGATATTGATGAAAACACCTATAAGATTGGAATAGGAAAAAACACCACCTTGATGGCAATCACTCCTTTAAACAATTATTTACACGCTAATAAACCTTCAGAAATTGAACAAAAATTAGAAGCCGAAAAGAAAAAAAACGCCCGTTCAATTGATTTGCTTTCACTTCAAATCAAAACACTATTGGGTGAACAAAGTATTATCAATTCTAATTTACAAGTGCATACCAACGATAAAATTTCGCCTCAAGAACAATTAATTAAATTGACTTCTTTTTATGCCAAACGCTTTTTAGAAATCGAAAATAGCTTGTATTTGTTACAAGAGCAAAAAAATGACTTAGTAGCCGCAAATGCGAATATTGTCAATCAACTAGCAGAAGAAAAGACCAATAAAAACAAAAATAAAAAAGAACTATTGTTAGAAATCGAAGCTAAAACGGAAACAAATTTTGATTTATCAATTACTTATGTTGTCCAAAGCGCAGGTTGGATACCATTATACGACATCAGAGCAACCGATGTAAACAGTCCATTAGAGCTAGTTTTTAAAGGAAAAATATATCAAAAAACGGGACAAGATTGGACCAATGTGAAACTTTTTGTATCTACTTATTTGCCTCAAAACAATCAAAACCGACCGATTTTATCACCATTATATGTCAATGAATTTGTGGCAGGAATGAACTACAATCATATGAATAATGATAAGTATAAAAAAATAGCGGTCAATGCTGCAACCAATTCCTATCAAATGAGAAGTGATGCTAACAATACCAATGAAGAAGCTTCCTATTTTGATTTGCCTGTTGCCAATGTATCGGATAGTCAAATGAATATTTTATATGAACTCAATGAAATGCAGACGATTAAAAGTCAAGAGAAAGAGCAGTTTTTAATTTTGGATAAAAAAGAAGTGGCGGCAACCTATAAATATCATGCTGTTCCAAAAGTTAATCAAAGTGTTTACTTATTAGCCATTGTGAAAAATTGGCAGAATTTAAATCTCATTTCGGGTGAAGCCAGTTTGTTCTTTGACGATAATTATATTGGCAAAACGTATTTACAAAGCAATTATCTGAATGATGAATTTCCTATCTCGTTAGGAATAGACGAACGAATCGTAATAAAAAGGAGAAAAATTGAAGACAAAGACGAGAAGAAATTTTTTAATAGTAATAAAAAAGAAACCGAATCCTATGATATAGTGATTAGAAACAACACCAAACAGACGATAGATTTAGAAGTTTTGGACCAATTGCCAATTAGTGAAAACGAAAAGATTACCGTAAAATCATTAACCATCGGTGATGGAAACTATGATGAAAAAACGGGTAGTATACTTTGGCAAAGAAAGTTAGAAAGCGGTAAAACGGAAATCATACACTTTGCTTTCGAACTAAAATATCCAAAGGAAATGAGAATTCATTATTCCAACAGGTAAAATCATTCATAATTTATAAATGAGGAAAGCATCCTAAGACAATTGGTTTTAGGATGTTTTTGTTTAAATAATAGTCTGTTACTGAATTAGTTTCTAATTTTTTTTTAAATTTACCCTCTCTTTAATAAAAAAGCAATGAAAAAAATTATCCTACTTTTATTTATTTGTACAGCAAACCTAAGTCTTGCCCAAACCGTAGCTGTACAAACTTTTGCTACAGGTTTATCCAATGCAGTAGCATTAGTTCATCCGCCAGCTGACTCTCGCCTTTTTGTGGTTCAAAAAACAGGTGCGATTAGAATAGTAAATCCTAATGGAACAGTAAATGCCACACCATTTTTAACCGTTACTGGTTTAAGTAGTGGCAGCGAACAAGGGTTGTTGGGCATGGCTTTTCATCCCAATTACGCCACAAATGGATTATTTTTTATTAATTACACCAACACTGCTGGCGATACTGTTATTGCTAGATATTCTGTTTCTGCCAATTCAGATATAGCCAATACTACTGCAACCATTTTAATGACAGTAGATCAACCATTTTCTAATCACAACGGTGGAAGTTTGGCGTTTGGACGTGATGGTTTTTTATACATCGGATTGGGTGATGGCGGAAGCGGTGGCGATCCACAAGGATATTCCCAAAACATGACCGTAGATCCTTCTTTTCCTAGTAGAGTAATGTTAGGTAAAATGCTTCGAATAGATGTTGATACCACTTTTGGGTCATTAAATTATGGTATTCCATCAACTAATCCGTATGCAACCACTGCTGGTCTTCGCGAAATTTGGGCAATTGGTTTACGTAATCCGTGGAAGTATTCATTCAATAGATTAAATGGCGATTTATGGATAGCAGACGTGGGTCAAAGTGCTCGTGAAGAAATCAATAAAACAACATTTCCTTTACCTAATACAGGTTTAAATTATGGCTGGAGATGCTTTGAAGGAACTTCCGTTTTTAATACTAGCGGTTGTCCTACTTTTGCTAATACAGTGGCGCCTTTTACTGATTATGTTTATGGTTCCAATGGAAGATGTTCTATTACTGGTGGATATTTTTACACTGGCTCTTTGTATCCAAATTTTGCAAACAAATATATTTTTGCCGATTATTGTACTGGAGAAATTGGACTTGTTGACCCCTCTGGAGTCATCACTTGGACTGTAAATTTGCCTGGTGTAATTACCTCTTTTGGAGAAGATGTTAACGGCGAATTGTATATTACAAATGGCTCATCTATTTCAAAAGTAGTTGACACTTCACTAAGCACTGTTTCTCTAGACGAGAGTGTTTTGACAATTTTTCCAAATCCGGCAACTAACGAACTTTTTATTAAAAATAATAATAATGTTGCGCTTCAAACCATAGCTATTACTGACTTAACAGGCAAAGTGGTTTTAAATCAAGATATTCAAAACCTAGGTTCTAACGCCATTAATATTGCCAATTTAGCGAAAGGAATGTATCTAGTTACGGTGCAAACACCTAATGGTTTATCGGCCACTTCAAAGATTTTAAAACAATAATTTAAGGCGCAGGATCGGGATAAACGGCTTGTATTTTATTGATTCCTGCAAGTAATTCTGGTGATAAAACAACTTCAAAAGCAGCAATGTTTTCTTGAAGTTGTTTTATACTTGTGGCGCCAATAATTGTAGAAGAAACAAACTCTTGTTGTTTTACAAATGCCAATGCCATTTGAGTTAACGTTAATCCATTGTCAAGTGCTAATTGATTGTAAAGTTGGGTAGCTTTTCGACAATTTTCGCTCGAATATCTTGTAAACTGCGGAAACAAACCCAAACGAGAATTAGGTTGTATCCCATTTAAATGTTTGCCTGTTAAAAAGCTAAAAGCTAAAGGCGAATACGCCAAAAGGCCGACTGATTCTCTGAGGCAAATTTCGGATAAACCCACTTCAAACAGTCGATTTAATAGCGAATACGGATTTTGTATCGTAACAATTCTAGGCAAATTATGCTTTTCGCTTTCATTGAGAAATTTCATCACTCCATAAGGATTTTCATTAGAAACGCCCAAGTATTTTATCTTTCCTTCTTTAATCAACCCGTCGAAAACAGTCAAGATATCGAAGAAATTTTCTTTCCAGTTGGTATCAATTTTGGTTATTCCGCGTTGTCCAAACATATTCATGACACGCTCTGGCCAATGCATTTGATACAAGTCAATATAATCGGTTTGTAGATTTTTTAAGCTCAATTCTACTGCGTCAACAATACTTTTTTTGGAGAAATCGAGTGGTTTTCTGATGTATTCCATGCCGCGATTGGGTCCAGCGATTTTAGTTGCAACAACCAATTTCTCTCTTTCCGAAGCACCAATTTTTGCAATCCAACTCCCAATAAAACGTTCGGTATTACCAAATATTGTTGCATTGCCACCAATTGGATACATCTCAGCTGTATCAAGAAAATTTATTCCGTGTTCAACAGCATAATCCAACTGCTCATGTGCCTCGGCTTCGGAGTTTTGATTGCCATAAGTCATAGTGCCAAGACAAATGGAACTTACCTTCAAATCAGAATGTGGTAATGTAGTGTAAATCATTAAATGTTTTTTAAAGTATCTTGTGTGTTTTCTGTTGACTCGTTTTCTAAATCGTCAAACAGGAACGATTCGTCTTTGACAAATCCTTTTCCGTTTTTAATGTCTTTGTTTTTTTCTAACGAAATTTTATAATTACTTGGTGTTCCCGATATTTTTAAATTGATGTATCGAACCCTTTTATTTGGATCTTTATAGATTATTTCGTCTTCTTGGTTAGCGTCGAGTGCCTCGCGTTTTCGGCCAAAAAGTTTTTGAAATGCTATTCCTGTTACCATTCGTAGCGGGATTCGCAAATAGTATTCCATATTCATATTTCTATCCTGACTTCCTGATAATTGAATGAAACCCAATGACGAATTGACTACCATATTAGGCAAAATTAGTCTTCCGTTTTTCAACACCAGTCTATTTTCTAATTTGTCAAACAATACTTTCGAAAGATTTTTATCTTTAAAGAAATTGGACATGGCTTGTATCGGTCCAAAATTGTCTAATCTGCCATTATTGATAACTACATCCATTTGAAGATTGGAATCGTCTATACGCGGTGTTAAATCGGTATGTAATAAAATTTTTCCTGTAATTCTTCCGGTAAATATTCCGTGAAGATTCTCTGAAACGAGTTTATCTTGACCAAAATTATCAAACTTATACAGTACTTGATCTAGATTTACTTTTTGAATTTTCAAATCGGGGTTCAAATAAATATTTTTAGGGTTTGAACCATTCAAGTAACCTTTTAGATTCACAATACCTCCAGCAGCATTGAACTGACAATTATCAAAGTGAACCATATGATTCTCTTTTATTCTCAGCTTGGCAGTCATCTTTTTTATGACGTATTTGTGGTAATTTAAATGCCCAATTGTAGCATCAATTTTTATGTTTTTAAACGGAATTTCAAATAAGTTGAAACCACTATCGTGATCTACTTTTACGTTAGCATTTGTAGACTGTTCCTTATAACTAAATAATTCATCAAAATCTAAATAGGTGGATTGAAAATTGAAATAGTCGCCATTTATCTTATAATAGCTGTTGTTTTTCAAATGGTATCGTCCGCTTAAAGTAAAATTACTTTTCCCGATTGTTCCTGAAACATTGTTGATGGTTAGCACATCTTTCTCGGCATGAATATTGCCTTTAAACTGTTCAAATTTAACAGGATGCACTTTGAATTTTCCTTTAAATTCGTCGACATAAAAATCAGTAGATTGCAGCGAATCTTTAAAATGCAGTGCAACACGACCGTGAAATTTTAGCCCTTTTACATCTTCATCGCGGTATTCTTTTGGCACATAATTTTTGCCGTTGTAAGAAAACAAATCTTTGAAATGCAACGCATTGGAAGTTAAATCAAATTCCATTTGTGTGTCGCCTATTTTTTTATCGGCAAACCAAAGATTATAGGATGCAATTTTCCCATCAAAAGCAAAATCACTCGTATCGATTTGTCCACTGAATTTCTTGACGTTGATGTCGTTCTCTGTAATTTCAAACAACCCACCAAAATCGTGAAAAACATGAGGGTAATTTTCTAATTTGGCATAAAGATTTTGAATGAAATAGTTCCCAACAGGCAATGATTTCGATTGTAAAAAAGTTGATGCTGCACCTTTAAAAGCAAGGTCTAACTTTAGGTTACGTACTTTTTCATTAAACGGTTTTTGTTTGATGGTGTCGAAAGCAGTGAGTTCTTTAAAATCTAATAATTTTGATTTAACGTGAATTTCAGAAACCACTTCTCCATTGGTTTGATGAATAATGGCTGGAATATTGTTGATTATTCCATTCATCTCAAGGTTGGATTTCCCCAATTGCAAACGGCAATAGTCCATTTTGATATCATTGCCATCCATTATCGCTTTTAGATTTAAATTTTTTACTGGCAAATGATAACGCTCTGATTTAAAATTCAAATTGGTGACTAACAACTCTGAATAATAGGCTTGATTAAACTTCTTCAAACTTTTTTCAGGATTTGACAAATCAATAATATCATGAAAATTCATACTAAGTTGAATATTCCCCGTGACATTAGATAAATTTTTTAAATTAAAAAACTTCGATAGGAATTCCAAATCAAAATCAGAGTCGAGTTTCAAATCAATTTCGGGCGAAATAAAATTAATCACTTTCAGATTTCCTTTAAATCGTCCTGCTTCGGGCTTTGCTGAGAAATTGGTAAGATAAAAAGCTGAAGTTTCTAAATTTCTTTTGGAACCATTAGTAAAATAGGCACTAAACGTCATATCGTCTAGTTTTTTATTGGTAATAGTATTGTCAAAAAATCCCTTTTTACAACCAAATTTGGCTTCAACAGCAGGAAGATTTCCGTTGATAGACTTGCCTTTTACTGTAGTTTTAAAGAAAATATCTCCTTGATTGTCATATTTTCTTAGCGTTGGGATTAAATCCTCTGGTGCAAAAGCAATGAGCAAATCAAAGTTGGGTTTTTTACCCGTTAAAACTAAGTCTAAATCAAAATTATTTTTAATGTCTACTTTTCCTTCCAAACCAAAAACGCCATTTTCAATTGTAACAGTCGAGGATTCAAATTGTAATAGTTGCGATTTTTTATGAAAAGAAAATGCAGTAGCAATATCAAAATGTTTGTTTTTTATAAATGTGGTGTCTTTTCCTTTGATTACATTGAAAACAAATTTAGTGTCTAAACCCATTTTAATATGGGTTTCGTCTTTTTTAAATTTCGTCTCTGCTTTGCTTACATAAGCATTCAGTGTTATGGCGTCGACTAAGTTAGTTTTCTGTAAAACAATATTTTGTAGTTTAATTTTTTGTAAATCAATATGGAATTCTTCTTCCACATCCTCAATTTTTTTGTTGGTTTCAAATGCCTTGACAAGATTATACGAATGGTCTTTGTACTGGATAATATTTATTTTTCCATTGGCAAGTTTAATGGTTTTAACATCATATTTCCCGCTAATTATCGTCCATAAATCAAACCCAACATAAACATCTTTTAAATTGATAATTGGTTTTTGGTTAGTCGCTTTTGTTTCAAAAACCTGAAAATCTTTGATGTCTATGGAGATATAAGGAAAATTTTCAAATGGCGAAATTTGTGTGCCATAAAGTGCCATTTTTCCTTTAAAATCGGCATTTGCGGTAACTAATAATTCCTGAATAATAGCGTCTTTTTTAAAGCTAATAACCAAAATAAGAATGCCAAAAAGCAGTATCGGAATTCCTAAGAAAACCAATACTACTTTCTTCCATTTATTAAAAAAAATTTTCTTTTTTGTTCCCACAAACAATGGATTAGTAATAAGGACTAAAACTCATTCAACATTTTGGAAATTTCATCCAATTTTGGGGTTAAAATGATTTCAATTCTTCGGTTTTTAGCTTTGCCTTCGTTGCTATCATTACTCATTAATGGTGCATATTCGCCTCGACCTGCAGCGGTTAAATTTTGTTTTCTAATACCTGCATTTTCTGCCAAAATATTGACAATCGCTGTAGCACGTTTAGTCGATAAATCCCAGTTGTTTTCAATTCCGCCACCAATATTTCCTAGTATTTTATCATTGTCAGTATGTCCTTCAATTAGCACGGTGATATCTGGATTTTGTGCCAAGACTTTTCCAACTTCCACTACGGCTTTTCTTCCTTCACTGCCAACTGCCCAACTACCAGTTTGGAACAATAACTTGTTTTCCATAGAAACATAGACTTTCCCATTTTTTTGTTCCACAGTCAATCCTTTACCTTCAAAGGCATTTAGTGCTTTGGACAACGTTTCTTTTAGTTTTTTCATAGCGGCATCTTTAGCCGCAATCATGCTTTCTAATTCATTTAAGCGTTTGGTGTTTGACTCTAGCTCGTTACGTAATTTATTTAAACGGTCTTGTTCTGCTGCCAATGCTTTTTCTTTAGCACCAAGTTGTGCCAATAACTCTCTATTTTTATTCATGTTTGACTCTAAAGCGTCATTACTGTTTTTTTCTAAAGCAGCGTAGGAATCTTTTAAAGTTTTTAAGTTATTAGCCGTTGCTGTACAATCGGTTTGCAGTTTATCTTTTTCGGCTTTGAGCTTATCTAATTCGGCTTTAAGCGTTTTATTTTCTTCGTTAAATTGCTCATTGGCTTTGTGCAATTCTTCATTTTCATCAGCTATTAAGCGATTTTCTTTCTTCAAATCGGTGTACTTGTTCTCCAAATCGGTGTATATTTTTTTGGATACACAAGAGGCCATTAAAGTCAAAATGGCAATTCCTAAAACTATTCTCTTTATCATAATACTGTTTTTTTATATTTATTCCTGTTTCGTCATCCTGAGCTTGTCGAAGGACTATTTTCTATGTTCTTTTCTCTTTATTCTTACTCAATTTCTACCAACACTGGGCAATGGTCTGAGTGTTTCGCCTCAGGCAAAATAACGGCTCTTCTTAATCTTTTTCGCAAAGGTTCACTGGCCAAACAGTAATCAATTCGCCACCCTTTATTATTAGCTCTAGCTCCAGCACGATAACTCCACCAACTGTAATTGTGTGGTTCTTTATTAAAAAAGCGGAATGTATCAATAAATCCGCGCTTCATAAAACCGTCTAGCCAAGCGCGTTCTTCGGGTAGAAATCCAGATACGGTTTTGTTTCGAATTGGGTCATGAATGTCAATGGCTTCGTGACAAATATTGTAATCCCCACAAATAATCAAATTTGGAATATCGATTTTTAATTTATCAATATAATCTTGAAAATCATCCATGTATTTAAACTTGTGGTCTAATCTATCCATGTTTGTTCCCGAAGGCAAATACAAACTCATCACCGAGAAATCGTCAAAATCAACACGAATGTTTCTTCCTTCAAAATCCATATACTCAATTCCAGTTCCAAAAACTACATTATTAGGTTTTACTTTTGATAAAATGGCAACACCACTATATCCTTTTTTTTGAGCCGGAAACCAATAATGATAAGGATAACCAGAGAGTTCGACGTCGAGTAACGGAATTTGATCTTCGGTAGCTTTTATTTCTTGCAAACAAATAATATCGGGATTGGCTTGTTGCAGCCAATCCAAAAAACCTTTTAAAATGGCGGCTCGAATGCCATTTACATTATATGAAATAATTTTCATAAATAAATCGCTAGTTTTAACTTCGTTTAGTTCGACCAAAAGGTCTCGTGTCAAAAATAGCTAAAAACTAATATAAATTTATGATTTCAGATTAACGATTTTTGACTGCACAAATTTATTTACTTCATAAATCAAAAATCGGTAATCTACAATCTCCTATTCACTATAATTACTATCTTTGTTTCCCACTAAAAAACTAAAAAACACACATGGGTTTAGTCACTGCCAAAGAGGTTGCAAAAGCGATAAACACTGATAGATACGGTGTTTTTGGAACTTTTTGTGGCTGGTTACTAATGAAAGCTTTAAAAATTTCGACCTTAAACAAAATCTATGACCGAAACAAGCATTTAAGTGAAATAGAGTTTCTAAATGCTATTTTGGATGAGTTTCAAATTAAATTTGAAATTCCTGAAGAAGACTTTAAACGACTTCCAAAAGATGGTGCTTATATTACTATTTCCAATCATCCTTTAGGCGGAATTGATGGTATTTTATTATTGAAATTAATGCTCGAGAGAGAACCTAATTTTAAAATAATTGCCAATTTCCTGTTGCACCGCATTGAACCAATGAAACCTTACATCATGCCGGTAAATCCTTTTGAAAATCATAAGGATGCCAAATCAAGTGTAATTGGAATAAAAGAAACGCTGCGCCATTTGAGTGATGGCAAACCATTGGGAATGTTTCCTGCCGGCGAAGTTTCCACCTATAAAGATGGGAAAATAGTAGTTGATAAAGCTTGGGAAGAAGGCGCTATAAAAGTCATTCGAAAAGCCCAAGTCCCAGTTGTTCCCATTTATTTTCATGCGAAAAATAGTCGGTTTTTTTACTTTTTATCCAAAATTAATCCAACATTGAGGACAGCAAAACTACCGTCAGAATTGTTGACACAAAAAGACCGTGTGATTAAAGTTAGAATAGGAAAACCTATTTCGGTAGCCGAACAAAACGAACACAAAACCATTGAAGACTATTCAGAATTTTTACGTCGTAAAACCTATATGTTAGCCAACTCTTTCAATGAAGAAACCAAACTGTTACGTTCGCAAAACTTAAATCTGAATTTAAAACTTCCGAAAAACCCAAAACAAATTGTAAAGCCAGCCAATCACGATAAAATTTTGGAGGAAATAGAGTTGTTGAAAGCTGGGGATTATCGTTTATTACAAAGTAAAAACTATATTGTTTTTTTGTCACAGGCAGATATTATCCCAAATATTCTCCATGAAATTGGACGTTTGCGCGAAATCACATTTAGAGCTGTTGGCGAAGGCACTAACGAGTCCATTGATTTAGATTCTTATGATAATTATTACCATCACATGTTTTTGTGGGATGAAGAATCGCAGCAAATTGCTGGTGCTTATCGCATGGGATTTGGTTCAGAAATATTTCCAAAATATGGCATCGAAGGATTTTATCTTCAAGATTTATTCCGATTTGAACCTGAGTTGTATGATATGATGTCCAAATCCATTGAAATGGGTAGGGCATTCATTGTTAATGATTACCAACAAAAACCCATGCCTTTGTTCCTGCTTTGGAAAGGAATTGTGCATATCACATTGCGTTATCCCGATCATAAATACCTAATTGGCGGTGTGAGTATCAGTAATCAATTTACCGAATTCTCCAAATCGTTGATGATTGAATTTATGAAGTCTCATTATTATGATCCTTATGTGGCGCAATACATTCACCCTAAAAAAGAATTCAAAGTAAAACTAAAAGATGCTGATAAGGATTTTGTTTTCAATGAAACCGAAGCCGATTTGAATAAATTTGACAAAATCATTGATGAAGTAGAACCTGGCGTATTGCGCCTTCCGGTGTTAATCAAAAAATACATCAAACAAAATGCACGTGTAGTGGCTTTTAACGTTGACCCTTTGTTTAATAATGCGGTTGACGGTTTAATGTATATTCGTATTGCTGATTTACCCGAAAGCACTGTAAAACCAGTAATGGAAGAATTTCAGGCAGAATTGGAAAGAAAAGAAAAGAATTATAAATAAACAAACATTCGACTTTATTGTGTATATGTCTTTTTGTTATTCTTTTCCGACTTGTTCTTGAAACGTTTTCCACTCTTTTTCAGAAATAGTTTGGTTGCTCTTTAATTTCTTGCCTTTGATATATTCTAAAATATATTTGGCGCGCTCTTCCGATTCTGGATGATCCACAATCCAACTCATTCCATCAGGTATTTTGCTATCTTGAGCCATTTGATACATGAAATCGGCCATCGGTTTTGGATCGATATTAGCTTTTAGCATATACTCTACACTAGAAATATCGGCTTCTTTTTCCAATGCTCTGTCATAGGCAGAAGACGTTAACATTTTTAAAACTTCCTTGGCCATCTGCCCTCCTTTTCCACCTGAGGTTGCATTCAACAAAACCGAATATCCTATTTCTTTAGACAATTTTTTCATCACATGATTTTTCTCGATATGAGCTATCTCGTGACCTAAAACACCTTGCAGTGCTTCTTGTTTTTTGCAATCTTCAATCAATCCGGTATAGACAACCAAATGATTGTTGGGCAACGCAAAAGCATTAATTTCATCTTTTTTTACAATATGAATTTTGAGTGAGTCACGCTCAATATCATTGGCCTCACAAATTGGAATTATTAATTTATCCAATGTTTTTACAACACTGTCATTGGTAATAACATCTTCGGTATTGGAAATTTCATCCCAAATCAAATCGCCTAATTTATTTTCAACAAATTCGGTGCGTTCTTTTACTTTGAAAAAAGTCATAAAATCGAGTTGAGAAAATCCGAACCATAGCAGGAAAAACCCAAGTATTATAATCAATCCTTGAAAAATTGTTTTGTTTATCATGGTTTGCAAATTAAGTTGGTAATATTTCCGAAGAATAAAAACTGAACATGTTTTCCTTTACGAGTTTGCACAGCGGCATAAATGGTGGAGAAAATTTCCAATAAATTAAATATAATTACTGTAAAAATATAAGCAAAGTATTGATTGCTGACTTTTTCATCGGTAAATAAAATAGAAATAGTCCACCAGAAACTGGCGCTGTTAATTCCTAAAAGTGCCAATTGGGAAAGCAATGCTTGAGTGCAATGCCATCGCACAAAATAAGTGCCTTTTCTATTGGCTAAATAGAAAAAGAAAGTCGCTAGCAAATTAATTATAGGCAACGGCAACCCGGCAATGAGCGCTACTAAAGACATCAAATAACTATTGGATGCTTTTTCGCGTTCGTGTTCGCCTGGTTTATAGGCAAAAGTTGTTTCTTGTATCATAACTGTTTAAATATATTCCAAATCCAATTGAGAATGACTAGTATTATTAAAAACAGGGCCAACCATTTGGTACTGATAATTACTTCGGTTCTTTTATAACTATGAAAAAAAGTGTCTTTTTTTAAAACTACATCCATCAAAACCCATATCGGGAAGATTGTCATGATGATAGCAACAAGTATTCCAAACGGATTTATAACTATTGATTCTTTAAGTTGCCCTTGCAAAAGTAATGCAACCGCACGAGTTGTTCCACAAGAAGGACAAGGAAATCCTGTCGCATTTTTTATGATACAAACCGGAAACGAATCACTTTCTGACTTGTGAATTGTGTAAAATAAATAAATAAATCCAGCCAAACAAGCTATAAGCAACAAGGAATATAACTTATTTCGGGTCATTGATTAATAAAGTGTATTTTGGAATGTTTCCATGTTTTTTTCGCGAGTAGCACCCATGATTAGAAACCAATCAATGATAGTCCAAATACCTAATCCGCCACAGGTTAACAGTTTTCCAACACCCATTCCGGTATCACCAATCATAAATCGGTCAATTCCAAATTGTCCTGCAAATATCGAAATAATTAATGAGGTTGTTGGTTCTTTGAATTGCATGGTTTGAACTAATCCCCATTTTGATTCATCCAATGTTAATAATTTTTCTCTGATAGCATTGAGATGATGGCTTTCGAAATACTTTGCATTCATCATCATAAACATGTCAACTTTTTGTGCGTCCATAATAGGTTTGTTTTATTATTGGTTATGTTATTAATTTATTCGACTAAAATATAAAAAATTATGAGAAAGCACTATCAATGGGTTCCCAAAGTTCAATTTTATTTCCTCAATTGGCTATTGCCTAATTAACTTGATAATTTTATCCACTATAACTTGTGCCAATTTCTCATGACTTTCATAAGTCCAACCCGCGATATGTGGCGTCAATAATACATTTTCTGCTTGTAATAAATAGTCAAATGCCTTAGGTCTTTCAGTTTCAATAAAAAGATTTTCAAAGGAGATCTTTTCATACTCTAATACGTCCAATCCAGCACCCAAAATTTTTCCTGATTGCAATGCCAAAACCAAATCATCGGTAACCACATTTTTACCACGAGATGTATTAATAAACCAAAACGGTTTGGCAAACCCATTAATAAATTCAGAATTTACTAATTTATCTGTTTCTGGTGTCCAAGGAATATGCAAGCTCAACACATCCGCTTTTTGTTGTAATTCGGATAGTGAAACTTGTTTGGCGTTTTCATCGGCTACATTGTCTTGAATATCATAACACAAAACATCAACATCAAATCCTTTGAGTTTTTTAGCAAAAGATTTTCCCATATTGCCATAGCCAATAATCCCAACCGTTTTGCCTTCCAACTCATAACCTCGATTGCCTTCGCGAATCCATTTGCCTTCGCGAACCAATCTGTCCGCTCGGTTTAACTTATTCATCAACGACAATAACATTCCCAAAGCATGTTCGCCCACCGCATTTCTATTGCCTTCTGGTGCAGCAATAAGTTGAATGTTATTAGCAATAGCATAATCACAATCGATGCTTTCCAAACCGGCTCCAACACGAGCAATAAATTTTAAATTAGTGGCTTTATCAATAAATGCTTTATCAATTTTGAATCGAGAACGAATTACAATGCCATGATAATCTTGAATTTTAGCTTCAATCTCAGCTTTTGAAGAGGTAAAATCGGCTTCGTTTTGAAAACCAGCTTGTTCCAATTGCTCCCATAACAAAGGATGATTGCTATCGATGTGGAGAATTTTGATGTATTGGTTTGACATAATTACAATTGAAAAGTAAAGGTAATTATTTTATCGAAATAGGTTACTATTCAGGTTCAATAATGATGACTTAACTGTTGCCACAAAGTCGCAAAGTCGCAAATTATCTAAGATAATTCCTCTTGATTTATTAACGTTTTATTATTTAATTCTTCGTGTTTTGGTTTCTTCGTAGCAATTTTATTTGTGGTTTTGGCAATACAGAAATGGTGTAAAAAGTTTCCGGAAAAGTAATGAATTAGTAAAACAAAAAACTAATTCAAATTTTATTACCTTAGCATTCTAATTTTAAAAAAATGAGAAATAATAAAATCATACTGGCAACTGCAGTAGTACTATTATCCGCTTGCAGTCAAAAAGAACTCAGCTCGGGTATCAATGTAAAAAATATGGATACGCTTGTAAAACCAGGCGATAATTTTGCATCCTATGTCAATGGAACCTGGATAAAAAATACCAAAATTCCGGCCGATAAAGCCTCTTATGGTGCGTTTGATATTTTATATGATCAATCGCAAAAAGATGTAAAAACCATCATTGAAGAAGCCGCAAAAAGTAATAACGCAGCAGGTACAGACGAACAAAAAATAGGCGATTACTATGCTTCTTTTATGGACAGAAAAACGAGAGATGCTAAAGGCATTGCTCCTATCCAACCCGAATTAAAAGCAATTGATGTGATAACAACCTATGACGATTTAGCAAAATATTTTGGTCAAGCCAACCGAACTGGAGTCAACATTCCGTTTAACGTTTCGGTTAATACTGATTTTAAAGACCCAACAAAGTATGTTTTAATCACATGGCAAAATGGTTTGGGTATGCCCGAAAGAGAATATTACATCGCTACTGATGCTAAAATGGTTGCCATTCGTGAAAAATATGTCGCACATATTGAGAAAATGTTCCAATTAGCTGGAATGCCAAACGCTACCGAAAGCGCTGCCAAAATAATGGCGTTAGAAACCACCTTGGCAACACATCACATGAAAAAAGAGGACACGCGCGACATTGTAAAATTATACAATTCCTATGCGGTAAAAGAGTTAAAAACATTGATGCCCGATTTTAATTGGACCGCCATGCTTACAACTGCTGGAGTTCAAAAAGAAAAAAATATCGTGGTCACTCAGGTGGAATACACCAAAAAATTGAATGATATTATCAAAAATACACCTATTGCTACCTGGAAAACCTATTTAAAATGGGGTGTTATAAACAACGCCAGTTCAGCACTAACTACTGCTTTAGACCAACAAAACTTTGCGTTTTATGGCAAGACACTCAATGGAACTGAAAAACAAGAAGAAGACTGGAAAAGAGCTGTTAATGCGGTAAACGGCGGATTGGGTGAAGTAGTGGGCAAAGTATATGTTAAAAAACATTTCTCTCCCGAAGCCAAAGAGCGCATGACCGTAATGGTAAAAAATCTATTGAACGCTTATGCCGAAAGTATTAAAAAACTAGATTGGATGAGTGCTGACACCAAAAAAGAAGCGCTGAAAAAAGTAGATAAGTTCCTAATCAAAATTGGCTATCCCGATAAATGGATCGATTATTCCACCATGAAAGTCGCCAAAAATGACTATTATGGCAATACACAAAGAGCCACCGCTTTTGAATACCAACGCAACTTAGACAAACTAGGCAAACCAGTTGACCGCACCGAATGGGGAATGACACCACAAACCGTGAATGCCTATTACAATCCATCCTTAAACGAGATTGTTTTTCCTGCAGCGATATTACAACCGCCATTTTTTGATTTAAATGCTGACGATGCCGTGAATTATGGTGGCATTGGCGCTGTCATTGGACACGAAATAGGACACGGTTTTGATGATCAAGGTAGTGCTTTTGATGGCGATGGCGTAATGAAAAATTGGTGGACAGCAAAAGATTTAGCCGCTTTCAAAGCCAAAACCAATGCCTTGATAGAACAGTATAATGGTTTCAAAGCGTTCCCCGATTTAAATTTGAACGGTGCCTTTACTTTAGGAGAAAACATTGGCGATTTAGGTGGATTAAGTATTGCGATTAAAGCGTACAAAGCGAGTTTAAACGGCAAAGAAGCGCCAGTTTTAGACGGTTTCACAGGAATGCAACGTGTTTTTATGGGCTGGGCACAAGGTTGGTGTGACAAACAACGAGAAGAAGCACTTCGCAATCAAATAGCAAATGACCCACACTCGCCAGCCAAATTCAGAATAAACGGAGTGGTACGCAACATTCCTGAGTTTTATGAAGCATTCAAAATTAGTCCAACCGATTCGCTTTATCTGGCACCTGAAAAGCGAGTGAAAATTTGGTAATTTGATCTATTTTAATTCTATAAGCCCAGTCTCGTTGAAAAACAAGATTGGGCTTTTTATTCCATCAAAAATTCACCAGGTTATACCCTATAACTTTGTACTAGCATTTCGTTTTTTGGGAAGATAGAGCACAAGATAACTATGCTTCAAATGAGGAAGTAATCCTATTGACTATTATAAATAATCACACTTTTATAAGTTGTCGAAATGTATGTTGACAAAAACACTGTATAGACCAACTAACCTCCAAATTTGCCTTCAAATGTAACTAGAAGAGGAGTCATAAAATGTTTTTATTCATTTTTTCATCAACCCAATTATAAACACTACATAATTTTTTTAAAATTTAGAAATCATTCGCAGAACTTTGCAGAGAGAAGAGTAAAAAAAACACCACATTTATTCAACCAAAACAGATGCCAAACGATTGTCTCTTTCATATATGTCTTTATAGAAATTAATGGTTCCATCATCATCAACCCATGATGTAAAATAGCCAATATATACTGGTATTTTTTGTTTTAAAGTGCACCACTTTTCTTTACCGCCGTTCATGGCAGCATCTATTTTTTCAGTAGACCAGTTGGGGTCATCTTGTAATATTAAGTTTGCCAACTCTTTTGGCTTTGCCACACGAATACAACCATGGCTGAAAGCTCTTTTTTCCTCATTAAACAATGCTTTGGAAGGAGTGTCATGCAAATAAATACTATTGCTATTAGGGAACAAAAACTTAACCAATCCTAATGAATTTTTTGGTCCGGGTTTCTGTCTTATGTTTCCGTTATTCCACTCCATATTGTGCTGCGCTAGGTAGTTTTTATTTTTAGCCATTCCGGGTTTTATCTCTTTAGTAATAATACTTTGTGGTACATTCCAATAGGGACTAAAAACGATATAACTCATCATACCACTGAAAATAACTGTTTTATTCATTGCGTTTCCTACCACTACATTGGAAACCAACTCAGCTTTCCCTGCTTTAAAATAAGTCAATCTGTAGGACGGAATATTTACCACTATAAACTCTTTAGATTTGGTGATGTCTTTTGAAATCCATCGGCAGCGTTCCATATTGACCATAATGGTTTTTATTCTGTCGCTAATTGGCACATTCATCTCTTGAATATGTTTTGCTAAAATTACATTGTCAGTTGTAAATCCGTTTCGCTTTTTATATTTCAAAACGGCTTCTTGTAGTGACTTATCATAAACCGCACTTTTAGAATCACTATCTATATCTCCAGTTAATAATAATCGAGTTCTAATTTGAGCCACTGTTTCAGTACTGTCGCCAGGTTTCAACGCTTTAAAATTATCAGGAATTGTGATGGTTGTCCAACCTCCGTCTTTTTCAATTTTCCTATATTTGTTTAAAACAGATTTAAGTTTATAGTATTGTCCTATTAATGGTTCTTTTTTATCTATCAACTTTGGATCAACTAATAAAGAATCTAAGTAGTCAACATAAGTTTGTTTTTTTCTAGGCAAATACCATTCTAGTTCATCACTTTTGGCATCATCAATACCTTGAAGTACTTTATTGGTATAATAGAAATAGTAATTGGTCAAAAATAACTCTGTTTCAATGTTGGGTTTTGTTTCCTCTTTTTGAAATAATGCATCCAAAACACCTTTGTGAGGGACAGTTGTTTGCACTCCTTCTTCAAATAAATTGTTTATTTTATTATAAATGACATCCGCCATTTCTTTTCTCCCTTTTTTATCAAACCAAATAAAAGCATATTGGTTTTTCTGATAAAAAGTAACGGTTTGTTTTTTATACAAAATCAATTTGGGATACTTTGCATAAAACGATTCAACCAAAGTACTATCAAATGTCAACGAAAAATCTTCTGCCGTAAACTTACTTTTTACTTCGGCTTTATTATTGGTTTTTCTATCCTCTTTTTTAGCACAATGCCAACTTGTCATAGAAAACGCAAGTACAAATACCACTAGTAAAACTCCAATTAATTGTCTATCTTTCATATAATCGCTTTTTATTTTGAAATAAAAATACAAAAACTTGCATTATATTATGTCAATGGGAATTAGTATCTTTACTTTAATCATGTAATAAAACACAATATTAAACAAAAACACATTAGTTATGAAAAAAGTTTTTTTAATTATACTATTTGCCCTATTTACTAATGCCGCCAGTGCACAAAACAAAGATAAAGCACAAATTAATTCTACTTTGGATAATTGGCACAAAGCCGCATCCGAAGCTAATTACAAAAACTATTTTGACGCACTAACCGATGATTCCATCTTTATTGGGACTGATGCTAGCGAAAATTGGGACAAAAAAGCGTTTCAAGCATTTGCAAAACCCTATTTTGATAAAGGAAAAGCATGGAATTTCACTATGCTTGAAAGACACATTTATTTTAGTGCTGATAAAAAAATGGCTTGGTTTGATGAGCTGCTAAACACTCAGATGAAAATATGCCGTGGTTCGGGTATTCTCGTTTTAATTGATGGAAACTGGAAAATAAAACACTACGTCCTTTCCATGACCATTCCCAATGACAATGTGGATGATGTCATAAAAATTAAAGCACCAATAGAAGATGCTTTGATTGGTAAATTAAAAAAGTAAACCATTTTCAGTTGCAGTTTCCAGTTGCAGTTTCCAGTTGCAGTTTTCAAGAATTTATAGTACTGAAAACTGCGACTGAAAACTGAGAACTATTTTTTCAAGTTTTCCAACATTTCCTCAGTCATTGAAGCCAAATCAAATTGATGTTTCCAATTCCAATCTTGTTGTGCCACACTATCATCAATAGACGCGGGCCAACTATCGGCTATCTTCTGACGGAAATCGGATTTGTAGGAAACGGTAAAATTAGGAATGTGTTTCTTAATTTCTAGTGCAATTTCTTTTGGAGTGAAACTCACACCTGCTAAATTATAGGAAGAACGAATTTTTACGTCTTCGTCTTTGGCTTGCATAATTTCGATAGTAGCGCGAATGGCATCGTCCATATACATCATCGGCAAAGCTGTGTCTTCTGAAAGGAAACATTCATAGTTTCCCGTTTTTAATGCTTTGTGGTATATATCGACAGCATAATCTGTTGTGCCACCACCAGGTTCGGTTGACCAACTAATTAATCCTGGATACCGAATACTGCGCACGTCAACTCCATAGATGTTATGGTAATATTCACACCATCTTTCGCCCGTTTGTTTACTGATTCCGTAAACGGTAGTAGGTTCCATGATGGTATATTGAGGTGTGTTTATCCTTGGTGTTGTAGGTCCAAAAACCGCAATACTCGAAGGCCAAAATATCTTTTTAATCTTCTTGGCTTTCGCCAAATTCAAAACATGAAACAGCGAATTCATATTTAAATCCCAAGCAAATGCTGGGTTCTTTTCTGCCGTTGCCGAGAGTAAAGCCGCCATCAAATAGACATCGGTTATTTGATATTGCTCTACTAAATGCTCGATTTGGTTGTAATCTAACGCATTAACTACTTCAAAAATACCTTCGTTAACAATATCGATATTTAACTTTCGAATGTCTGATGCTATTACATGATCAACTCCATAAATACTGCGAAGCTTTTTAGTAAGCTCTGTGCCTATTTGCCCGCAAGCACCAATGATTAGGATTTTTGTGTCCATTTAATGTGTTTTAGATAAACAAAGATAAGGTTTTCGTAAAATGGAATGATTACTGACGGCTAAAGTTTATAACTAATAGCAAACAAAACTACTCGTGGCATCACAAAAGTTTGTCGCTGACTAATCACAAAATCGGAAAATGAAAAGTCGTTCTTGGCTTGTAGATTAAACATATTATTGACACTCAATTCAAAACCAAATGGACTATTTTTCTTTTGATAGCGCAACGACGTGTTTGCCATTTCAAAAAAGTTAGTCTGATTGTTGTTATTGGTATTTCGTAGATTTTGATATTCCATTTTATAAATCCAATAGTTTAAAAAAGTAAATTCTAAATTAGTATCAATGGCATCTGATTGAAATTTGGAATTAGTTAATCCCGAAAATTGATTGAACCCTTTGGTGTAGCCAATACTGAAATCGGGCCATTTTTTATGGGCTGTTTTTATAGAAATGCCTACTTCTTGGTTATTTCTATTATTTGTAGTTGTTACATCATTAAGTGTTTGGATGTAATTAAACCAGCCAATGTTTGTACTCAATTTTAAATTAAATCGATAAATCTTTTTGCTGATAAAACCATTCAAGCGCCAGTTAGTTTCTGGATTATCTAACAATACGGGTGTATTAAACTGGTTTATTCCGTCAAGAATAATTACGTTTCTGGTGGTTTTTACTTTTTTGTTAAAACTTGCCATGGCGTTTACCATAAGTCCTCGATACATATTCATTTTAGAATAGCGCAAATTCCCAGCATGATATCGTTCGTTTGATAACAGGGCATTGCCTCGAAAAACCGTGTTATAGCTTTGTAGCATAAACCGGTTGGCGAGTTGTGAAACTTCGGGAAAATCATTGACTAAACGGTAATTGAAGTTTAAAGTTTCTGATTTATTAAACTCATAATCGCTATTCCACTGGGGTTGTAAAAGTGTTTTAGAAATTATAAAATTTGAATTTTCTTGGGTAGTTTTTAAATCATATTGATGTAAATATAGTCCTGGTTTATTCGTCCATTTGCCTATTTTGAACTTATATTCTAACCCAATATAGGCATCATTTAATTGATAATTAGTAGTGTTTCCAAAACCAGCCGATGCAAAGTTATTGACCGCGCCATTTGTCAACAATTGTTTTTCGGAAGTTTGATAATTAGAATACCCATAATTATTTCCAATAACGGTGTACAAATGGTTGAAGTTATTAATAATCCAATAATGTTTAAGCAAGGCATCGACACTGTTGTTTTTTATTTTTTGGACTTGTTCAATGGTATACGCTGTATCGGTTTGTAACGGAATTAAACCCTCTAGGAAAGGTTGATCGGTAAACCAAGTATTTTGTGGACGGTTGTTTTCATAAGCATGATTGACAACAAAAGTAGTAGTATGATTGGCGTTTTTATATTGTTTGTGCCACTCAACATATTGTTTTACAGAAACGTAATCGGCATTGCTGATGGTTTCAAAGGTATTGCTATTTAGATTAGTAATAGAGTTTAACGTGCTTACAATATCGTTGGTACTCGATTGTAATTGCCCGTTATAATACCATTTTTCTTTTTTGTTAGGCGAATAATCAAACTTGATGTTTCCAATGCCTAAAACCGAACGGTTATCATTGTTTTGTAACTGATTTTCAAAACTAATGGCATTGTTTTGTAAATATTCGTTGGTGTTTTCATTTCTGGATGCCATAAACACTTTTGAAAAAATACCATAACCCGAAACGTTCCATTTATCGGAAGTATCAAGACTAAAATTGAGTGCGCCAAACTGCGACTTGTTTGCAACTACATCTCTATTATCGTTAGCAAATGCATATAAATTACTCAATGATTTTCTACCCGACAGAAAACTACTTACACCACCATCAAAGCGCATCAAGTCTTCAAAAGTAAATGTGCTTCGTCCAACATTATTCGCATCACCAATAAAACTGACATTAGTTTTGGGCGAATAATAAAACAATCCTGCGTGAGCCAAACTGTATTTATCGTTACCAATACCTGCTTCAATATCGCCAAAAAGAAATTTCTTTTTATCTTCTTTTAGTTTTACATTCATGGCGAGGTCTTCGCTATCGGAGACTTGCTTCATAAAACCTACTTCGTTAAAATGGTCAATCACTTCTATTTTATCGAGTGCATCAGCAGGAATGTTTTCGACGGCGAGTTTACTTCCGCCACCAAAAAACGATTTGCCTTCCACAAGCATTTTCGTTACTTTTTTGCCCTGAACAGTAACATTTCCTTTTTTATCCACTTCTACACCTGGCAATTTTTCTAGTACTTCTTTCATCTTCCTTTCGTTGCCGTTGGCAAACGCTTTTACGTCAAAAGTTAGTGTGTCTTTCTTGACCACAATGGGTTTGTACTCGTGTTTAATAACAATTTCTTTAAGCTGTTGTCCGCTTGATTTAAGTTTAAAATTATGAGTAGTAAGGGTCGAATTGGGCTCAACGACTAAAAGTTGTTCTATATAACCTATGTAAGAAGCCGTTACTTCATATTTTACGTTTTGGTCTAACTCTAACTTGTATCTTCCTTTATTATCTGCAATAGCAAACTTGAGTTGGGCGTTTTCGCTTTTGGGCAACGCAATGATATTAGCACTTTCTAAAGGATTGTTTATAGAATCAGAAACCACACCAGTAATAGTGTGGGTTTGGGAGAAGGAGAAAATTGTAAAAAATATAAAAATAAGAAGCGGCTTCATTTTAATCTTTGCCATTCAAAAAATCTTCTCTTAATTCTCTTACTTTGTCTTCTGTAATAGCATTTTTATCATCAGGTTTGTTGATTTTAAAATTATCAAATTGTTTAAATCGTATTATTTTTGCGCCATAAATGACATTTTTATTAACCATCTCCAAAATCAATCCTGGTAGTCCTGAAAATCCTAGTGGTCCAAAAGAAAATGGTATTTCATTAGTAAACCAAACAAAAATACGATTAGTAAACTGCCCCTTTGGATTTGTAATTACTATATCTACATATGCTTTATAGCAAGTGAAAGAAGCAATCTGCTTTTTTTCGTTTGTAATTATCCAATTATGATATTTATATTTTTTCGATAAAACATATTTTCCCAAAATCATATCGTCATGGTCTTCTAAAATTTTTAAACTACTTTTTTCAAAATAAACTGGTGCAAAGTAGCCCGACAAGGCTAATGCTAATTTTGAATTCATGTTTAGATCTTTGTCTAAATCTTTGTGATAGAAAAATGATTCGTTGCCAGTTGCATTTAAAATAAAGTTTAAACTTGTTTTAGTTTCTGATAAAAGCGATAATGATTTATCTATTTCAGAACTTGAATTAGCACTTTTATCAATGGCATAATATGCAGTATACTCGACCTGTAAAGAGTCTTTTTGAGAATAAATATTCCAAAAAGATAATAGTAAAAATAACGATATTTTCTTCATATTTTAAAGAGCCTACTTTACGTAAAAAGTAGGCTTGATTAAATTAATTTATGGAGCGACAATTGCCCATGATAATCCTCTAGTACATAAATCATAGTTAAAACTTGCCCAGGTCCAAGCTGAGTCAGCATCATAACCTGCCGTTAAAGCTTGATTAAAGTAGTATTCAAAAGTGCTTCTACATGGATTAGCTTTTTCAACTTTAACAACACTTTCTTTTTGTTCAACCGCTGTAGTATTCCCCATCGAAACACTACTAAACGCCACTAGTGCCACGGCACTAAAAAATAATTTTTTCATTTTTTCTAATTTTTAAAATTAATACATTTTTCTTTTGGTTAACCATTGTAAAATTGAAAAAAAAAAAAAAACGATTTTTCATAATTTTATGACAAAATTAACAAATATTTAACGAGAATAATAGTGATTGGTTTGATCTTTGAACAAAATAATAAATGCTAATTTCAACCGCTATTTTTCTATTTTATCCACAAAATCAAACTTGAGTTGGGCGTTTTCACTTTTGGGCAAGGCAATGATATTAGCACTTTCACGAGGATTGTTTATAGAGTCAGAAACCACACCAGTAATCGTGTGGGTTTGGGAGAAGGAAAGGGAAGAAAAAAATAAAAAATATCCAATATTTTTACATTTACTTTCCGTCTAAAACGTTTTTAGATAATTTATCGATAATTGTATTAAATTCCGATTCGGTTAAAAAAACATCGTCTTTGCTAGATTTGTAATTTAAATTTATTTTACTATTTAAAGCTATTTTTTTTACGCCAAAAACTACATTTCTTTCCTGCAATTCTAAAATCAAACCTGGTAAATTTCCATAACCATTTGGCCCAAAAGGCAAGGGTATTTCTGGGCAAAACCAAGCAATCACTGGAAACTTAAAAGTTCCTTTTGGATTGACAACTATATACTCTGTAGTGGCTTTATAGCATTTATATTTATCAATATACTTTACGTCACTAGTGATAGCCCAATTTTTGGACACTTCTTTCTTGACATTATATTTACCAAATTCATTATCTATCTTCGCAAAACTGTATTCCTTATTCTGAAATGTTTTACCTCGGTAATTAGAAAAAATCTTTGCCATATAAATCTCCATATTTTCTGTATCCATTATTTCTTTCATTTCAAAAAAAGAATTTTGGTTATCAAAAGTCAAAGTAAAATCTAAATGTTCAGCACCTACTATAGCTCGATTTAAATTGTTTTTAAAATACTTGGAATTTTTTAATCCTTCGATAGTATCTAACTTGACTTTATAATCGATTATTCCACTTTTTATTTGTGAATTACCAATAGAAGTAAACAAAAGCCATAAAAAAAAATATTTCATATTTACATAAAAAATGGACTCTCAATAAGAGAGTCCGTTATAGCATTTAACCCCCAAACAAGCCTTTAAAGCGTATACATTCCATATAAACTCCTGCCGCCTGAAAATAAGCCTGGTAATGACTTGCTCCATTTGCAATAGCATCATTATAAGTTTCTAATCGTTCTTGATCGCAACTTGGTGTTACTTTAAGAGAACATTCTTTCTCACTTTTAGCATCTTCAACCGCTATAGTATTCCCCATCGAAACACTACTAAACGCCACTAGTGCGTAGGCACTAAATAATAATTCTGTCTAAAATTCAAATTTATAACTATTTTCTTGGTTAATCCTTGTGAAATTTATAAAAGATATTTGTTTATAGAATCAGAAACCAAAGCAGTAATCGTGTGGGTTTGGGAGAAGGGAAAATAGAAAAGAGTAATAATACTAGGATTTTAGGCATTCATTTTTTATTTACCGTCAAAATTGTTGAACTCATCAATTTTTTTATTTAATTGTTCTTCTGAGAGTAATGTTGCTTTTTTTAAAAAGTCAGTACTAAAATCTAATTTAGTTTTTAAATCAATACTCTTTGAGTGATAATTAACATTACGTACTTGCAGTTCTAAAATCAATCCCGGTAAATTGCCATAACCTAAAGGTCCAAAGCCGTATGGTAGTTTCGGACAGTACCATGCGGTAACCGGGAACTTGAAAGTGCCTTTTATATTTACTACTGTGTACGTGTTAGTTGCTTTATAACATAGATAATTATCAATTTGTTTTGTTTCACTAGTTAAAATCCAGTTTTCCACCTTTTTCTCCTTTAAAAAATATCATTCCCCAGAAATTGTTGTTCTTTTAATACATATTCGTTTACTGAATAAATCATGCCCATATACTTAGAATACATTTTTGCTGCATCCATTTCAAAAGTGTTTTCAATTCCAGTATCTACTTGATAGAATTTTGAACCTCTATCATTTATTAATAAACCAAAAACTAATTGGTCGGCAGCTTTAACGGCATTTAAAAAATCATCGGCAAACATTTTATTTTTAGTAAAAGTACCATCGTCAGAAAGTGTTACTTTATATTCTACAAAGACATTAGCGTTTTGTGAATATGAATATAAATTGAAAAAAACAATGAATAAATAAATTTTATATTTCATTTTTGAATAATTAAAAAGGCATAAAAAAAACAATTTATGCCTTTATTAAGTTTGTACTATTGAATAGATAAAGCCCTACCCATGCATTGAAAATAAATACTATACGAACGACCAGATGCTTCATTGTGAGGTACACCTTGAGATGATAAATGGTTATAATAAAGAACTCTTACATTCTCGCACTCAGCATGAGAGGTTCGCTTTACACTTTCAGCGCGTTTTAATTCATCTAAATTCTCTTTTAATTCAATAGTATTCCCCATCGAAACACTACTAAACGCTACTAGTGCTACTGCACTAAATAATAACTCTGTCTATAATTCAAATTTATAACTATTTTCTTGGTTAACCCTTGTGAAATTTATAAAAGATATTTGTTTTTAGAATCATAAACCAAAGCAGTAATCGTGTGGGTTTAGGAGAAGGAAAATAATAACTAAAATAGTAATGGCTATTTCTACTGAAAAAAATATCAAAAATCCAAACTATATCGTATTCATCCATCAACAAATTGACCACCGAAAAACTAATTCAATGTTGTTAAAATCTTCTTTAAACTCAATAAAACAGCTACTTGGCTTATTATTTAACTGGTTTTATCGCAAGATAATACGTCTATTTAGTAAAAAATAACCGTCTGTTTTCTTTGTTTTATCTTTTGTATCGCTATCTATTTGATATTTAAAGTGTAAAAAACCTTCCGATGTATATTTAGGGGGATATTTTCTTACTTCGGACGGCTACTTTTACTCTTCGGACAAGTATTTTTACTCTTCGGACGGATACTTTTACTCTTCGGACAAGTATTTTTAGTCTACTAACAGGTATTTTTACTCTACTAACAGGTATTTTTACTCTTCGGACGAGTATTTTTACTTTACGGACAACTACTATTGGTTTACGGACAACTATTTTTTACCAGTAAGCCACTATTGTTATATCTCTATTGGCTATTAAAATATAAAATTCAGCTATTACTATTCTACTATTGCCTATGGCTTTGCTGTAGGAGTGTTTTTTTTATCAAAATTGCTGACATCTTCACTCTTTATTAGCCTTTAACATTAAATGCTCTTAGTTTTTTTATTATTAATTATTGACTAATAATGCTTTAAGGGAGATATAAAATGGCCACCAACTTATCTGTCAATTTAAAAAATGTGTAGTAGTGCTAATTTTTATAATCTAAAATTCCTTAAAAGAATATATAGTTTTACCTTTGCACCGTTGATGCTATAACACTATCCATGAAATTCCCTTTTTTAACTCTTATTCTATTAGCATTTTGTTTCTCTTCGTGCCAAGAAGACCCAAAAATTCGTGTTTTGGAACAAGAAAAAGAAGCAAAAAAACAGGAAGTAATCTTTAACAACATCGATAAAGCTTGGAATTTTAATACACAACCTGTGAACCAAACTGCAAGTGCTTTGCTTAGTTCATGGTCTGAATGGAGAGCATTTCTTAGCGAACTGGGACAAAAGCCCAAAAGCAGTATTGGTGCTTTTCAAAAAAAAGCTAAAACTTTATCAATAAAAGCATTACAATTAAACGATAACATTCCGATAGCTTATAATTTGCCAGAGGTCAAAAGCAGAATTGCAGCCATCACCACTAAAATCAATACCATTAATTTATATCTCCATTTGAACCAAATTCCTGTTGAAAAAATTGCAAAATTAATTCAAGAGACCAATGCAGAAGTAGTAGCGATGCAATTTCAACTCGATGAAATAAATCGCAAAAACAATATAAAAATGGAAGATGGCGAAAACGATATGCTCAAAATGTTAGACACAACAAGGGCAATCCCATCCAATGATTTAAACATAAAACCCTATAAGTAAGCTTTGAGCCAAAACGCTTTATATAACAGTTATTTACAGGCAACAAAAGTCAAACAAATAGCTGACGCACTTGAAACACCTTTGACTAAAATTCAGGTAAAAGGCCTATTGGGTTCGTCATTATCGTTTGTATTTCAGGCGATTTTCAAGAAAAGTGAGAAACCTTTCTTATTAATTCTTAACGAAAAAGAAGAAGCGGCTTATATTCTCAACGATTTGGAACAACTGATTGGACAGAACGATGTGTTGTTTTATCCAAGTTCGAATCGTCGTCCGTATCAATTAGAAGAAACCGACAATGCCAATGTTTTGTTGCGTTCCGAAGTGCTGAATAGAATTAATTCGCGCAAAAAACCAGCCGTAATTGTGACTTATCCTGAAGCGCTTTTTGAAAAAGTAGTGACCCGAAAAGAACTCGACAAAAACACGCTAAAAATTGCGGTTGGCGAAAATGTTTCCATCGATTTTATCAACGAAGTTTTATTTGAATACGAATTCAAACGCGTAGATTTCATCACCGAACCAGGAGAATTTTCTGTTCGAGGTGGAATATTAGATGTATTTTCGTTTTCCAATGACAATCCGTATCGCATAGAGTTTTTTGGTAATGAAGTCGATAGCATCAGAACTTTTGATGTAGGAACACAACTATCGATAGAAAAGCAAACCAAGATTACGATTATTCCTAATTTGGAAAACAAATTCATCAAAGAAAACAGAGATAGTTTTCTCAATTACATCAGCGATAAAACCATTTTGTGTATCGAAAACACAGAATTTTTGACTTCGCAATTGGATAAACTTTTTGCCAAAGCAAATGAAACGTTTGACAAACTTTCAAAAGATATAAAACACGCTTCTCCGGAACATTTATTTTTGAACCAAGAAAGTTTTTTGCGCAAAGCATTGGATTTTTCTATCATTGAATTATCGAACAAACCATTGTTCAAAACCACAAAAACTGTTGAGTTTCACATCCACCCGCAACCTTCGTTCAACAAGCAATTTGATTTGTTGTTGAACAATTTAAGCGATAATCATTTTAATGGTTATACCAATTATTTGTTTTGTTCCAATGAAGCCCAAGCCAATCGTTTTCATGATATTTTTGAGTCTATTGACGAAGCCAATCACGAGAATATCCGCAAGCAGTATCACACCGTTGTACAACCGTTATATCAAGGATTTATAGACGAAGAAAATCAAATTGCCTGTTATACTGACCATCAAATTTTTGAACGCTACCATAAATTCAGTATTAAAAATGGCTACTCCAAAAAGCAAACGCTAACGCTCAAAGAATTAAACTCATTGTCAGTAGGCGATTATGTAACCCACATCGATCATGGCATTGGGAAATTTGGCGGCTTGCAAAAAATTCAAGTCGAAGGCAAAACCCAAGAAGCTATAAAATTGGCTTATGCCGATAATGATATTGTGTATGTGAGTATTCATTCGCTGCATAAAATCTCGAAATACAACGGAAAAGACGGCACACCCCCCAAGATTTACAAACTCGGTTCGAATGCTTGGAAGGTTTTAAAACAGAAAACAAAAGCACGTGTAAAACATATTGCGTTCAACTTAATCCAACTTTATGCCAAACGAAGATTGGAAAAAGGGTTTGCCTTCGCGCCCGATAGTTATTTGCAAAAAGAACTGGAAAGTTCCTTTATTTATGAAGACACACCCGACCAAATCACAGCCACACAAGATGTAAAAATCGATATGGAAAAAGATCGTCCGATGGACAGATTAGTCTGTGGTGATGTAGGTTTTGGAAAAACAGAAGTGGCTATTCGCGCCGCTTTCAAAGCGGTGGATAATAGCAAACAAGTGGCAGTTTTGGTACCGACAACTATTTTGGCGTACCAACATTATAGAACTTTTACCGAACGATTGAAAGAAATGCCAGTTCGTGTGGGCTACTTAAATCGTTTTAGAACTGCAAAAGAAAAGCAAATCACATTGGAAGAATTAGCTTCTGGGAAACTGGATATTATTATTGGCACGCATCAATTGGTGAACAAAAACGTACAGTTTAAAGATTTAGGTTTGCTGATTGTGGATGAAGAACAAAAATTTGGTGTCAATGTAAAAGACAAATTGAAAACCATTGCCGCCAATGTTGATACGCTGACGTTAACCGCAACACCAATTCCGAGAACGCTTCAGTTTTCATTGATGGCAGCAAGAGATTTATCGGTTATTACCACAGCACCACCAAACAGATATCCCATCGAATCGCAAGTAGTAAGTTTTAACGAAGAACTGATTCGCGATGCGATTTCGTATGAAATTCAAAGAAATGGGCAGGTTTTCTTTATCAATAATCGCATTGAAAACATCAAAGAAATTGCTGGAATGATACAACGATTAGTTCCCGATGCGCGTGTTGGTATTGGTCACGGTCAAATGGAAGGCAACAAACTAGAAGAGTTGATGCTTGGTTTTATGAATGGTGAATTTGATGTTTTAGTAGCCACGACCATTATCGAAAGTGGTTTGGATGTCCCCAATGCCAATACTATTTTCATCAACAATGCCAATAATTTTGGCTTGTCCGATTTGCATCAAATGCGAGGAAGAGTGGGAAGAAGCAACAAAAAAGCATTTTGTTATTTTATTTGTCCGCCCTATGCCATGATGACAGAAGATGCAAGGAAACGAATACAAGCATTGGAACAATTCAGTGAATTGGGAAGTGGTTTTAATATTGCCATGAAAGACTTGGAAATTCGTGGTGCAGGCGATTTATTAGGTGGCGAACAAAGCGGTTTTATCAATGAAATTGGTTTTGAAACCTATCAAAAAATCATGAATGAAGCCATTGAAGAGTTGAAAGAAAACGAATTCAAAGAATTGTATCACGAGGAAAATGAAGACGATTCTAAAGAATATGTAAAAGATTTACAAATTGATACTGATTTTGAATTGTTATTTCCAGACGAGTACGTCAATAGTATTTCGGAACGGTTGAATTTGTATAACGAACTTGGGAATGTTAAAGATGAAGCAAGCTTACTTTCTTATGAATCAAAATTAATCGATCGTTTTGGACCATTGCCCACAGAAGCCAAAGCGTTGCTTGATAGCATAAGAATAAAATGGATTGCGACGCAAATGGGTATTGAGCGACTCGTTATGAAACAAGGAAAACTTGTAGGTTATTTTGTTTCTGACCAACAGTCGAACTATTATAATTCGAAGCAATTTAGACACGTGCTACAATTTGTGCAGCAGCATGGAAACATCTGTAAAATGAAAGAAAAAGAAACCAAAAACGGTTTACGTTTACTTTTGACTTTTGAGAATGTAAAATCCATTTCGATAGCATTAGAGTTTATGGAATTGATGAAGAGATAAAAATTTACTTATATAAAACAATTACTCTATATTTTTATTACTTTTGAAATTCTTTAATTTAAATCATAATCTATGTTAGATAACTCATTTGTCGAAGATTTGTTTGAAAAAAAAATAGTTCAAGATGAAAATTTAAACGAACTTCCATTACACTCAGGTGTGTCAAAAAAAGATGGTGAATTTTTACAAAAAATTATTTCAGAAAATAAATTTAAAAACACTATTGAAGTTGGATGTGCTTATGGGATTTCTTCGCTTTATATTTGTGCAGCTACATCTCATTATGATGATTATTCCCATACGATTATTGACCCTTTCCAAAAAGATTGGAAAAATATCGGAATTTTAAACTTAAAACGAAACAATTGGAATAAATTTGAACTTATCGAAGAATTATCAGAAATTGCTTTACCAGAGCTACTTAAAAAAAACAAAAAATATGATTTTGCATTTATTGATGGTTGGCATACACTTGATCATGTAATGATTGATTTTTTCTATATCAACAGAATGTTGGAAGTTGGTGGTGTAATAGCTTTTCATGACTTAGATATGCCTAGTCAAAAAAAGCTATTTCGTTATATTTTGAATTATCCTTGTTATGAATTTTTAGGATCTGTTAAAGACAATTCGACACATAAGACTTTAAATGTCAGGATGAAGGAAGCATTTTTTTTATTTCCATTAAAAATATTTAGTAAAATTGTTCCAAAAAGAGTACGCTATGAAATGTTTTCCGGGGAACTTTTAAAAAGTGATAAAGAATTAGGTTTAAATGGCACTGTACTAGCAATCCAAAAAATTAAAGAAGATGCAAGAGATTGGAGATGGTTTGAAAATTTTTAATAGATTTTAAAATCTAACCTTTTACATTCTTTAAAAGACCCTAATTAGAGCATTTAAAAAAATACCGCAAATTCGCTTAACTATTTATTCCTTTTAAGGATTTATATAAATTTGCGAATTTGCGGTAAATATTTATAAGAAATTATAGTTTCAAAACTTTAAAATTCTTTTCCAATTCACCGAAACTCACTTTAAAAAAATAAGTTCCTGTGGAAAACTGTGAAATATCTACTGCTGTTTCCATGTCGTTTTTCTTCTGTTGGAAAAGCAATCTCCCCTCTATATTATATACTTTAACATCGGTGATTTGCGTATTACTTATCATGGCCACTCTTCCTGTTGTAGGGTTTGGATAATAAGAAAAATCAAGGTAATCAGCATCATCAATGCCTAAAGTTCCAGTACAGGTAATGTTTGCATTCCAACCTGCTCTTGTATCGAGCGCATCAGAAACAAACTTAAAAGTAAGTGACCCATCAAAAGCGGTAGAATTAAAAACTCCGGGAGTTGATGGTCCAGTTAATCCGTTTGGTGTTAAAGAAGGTGAAAACTCATTGGGTCCATTATAAATGTATAAAAAATCATAGTTTAGTTCAAGGTTAAAACTTAAAAAGGTACATCTAAGTTTTAATCCAGGATTATTGGGTGTCATTGTTCTAACCCAATTTTCTCTATCTGTATAATTTCCTGTCGTTCCTCCTGTATCGGTAAAAGGTACGCTTGCACAAAAATTAGTTGCTTTTGTTGCAACTACGGTAGATCTATTTGAGGGTTCAAAACCGCCGGCGCAAAGTGGTCTAACTCTTACCCTATAATAAGTATTAGGATCAAGTCCGGTAGCTGTATAGGAGTTAGTTGTTACTGTATTCCATTGTGCGTTAGTAGATGAAAACGGTGTAACTGCCACTTGCCAAGAAGTTGTGGTTCCAACGTCTGACCAAGTTAAAGAAATAGAAGTTGGGGTTTCGTTTAGAATAATTATTTCAGTAATAGTATTGGAACAACTCGTGGTACAATCAAAACTTAAACAGGTTTTACTATTTACATTGGCTAATATTAATGCCGATGGTTGTGGCCCAAACCCTTCACTAAAACTAATTCCAACCCCCGATATTAAATGACAGTAACTCATAATTGTTCCTTTTACATCTATCGAAGGAATCGGTCCAACTCCACAACTTCCTTCAGAAAACCCCGCTTGCGTTCCGCAGCCATCTATTGAAGTATTATTACCGTTCCATACACAAGCATGAGTATGCGGCGAGCCTAAAGAATGACCAAATTCGTGCGCTATAACTTGTACTGTCCAAGAATAAGTTGGAACTGTTGAAAAACTAAAATTAACATCTGAATAACTAAAATTATTTTGAGTACAAAGTGTGTTTAGAAAAGCAACGCCTCCCAACCCACCGGGATCTATGCCAACTAATTGTCCCACGTCACCGTCAAAAACTACTCTTGTGCTACGAAATGCATTTAAATAAGCACCCGAACTATTTCCAATTCCTTCATACGGATCCTGTTCAGTCCATATAAAAATTGATTTTAATCCTACTGTAATTCCGTCATTATCAAATAAGGTTTGCACATTATTAAAAACAGAAGTCATCCAATTGGTGGTAGTCGTTGAGTTACTTCCGTTTTGAACATATAAATTATTATCTATTTCAAAATAAAAAGTTGTACATCGATCACTATTTACATTTCTGTTTTCTTCAACATCGGTTTGAGTTGATGTTCCATTGTCATTTACATGACAATCAAAGCCATTTAACACTTTCATTTTGGCATCAGAATAAACAATATAATCCGTTTGATTATCCACTTTATCTATCTTTCCTACAACTACTTTACCTAATGCAGAGCTAGAAAGTATACCATTAAATTCACCGTTGAAAAAATTGAATGAAGAAACAGAGTTTGCTTGTCCTTTAATAATTCCTCTATAATATACTCCTTTTTGATAACTGATGTTTTTACCTTTGTCTGTGTCCACATGAAACCCTTCCGCAAATGGATTTACTTTGTACAAAAGAATAGCTAAGTTTTGGTTTTGATACGGAATTTCAAGCTCAATAGTTCCGTATTGATTTGCAACAATTTCATTTACTCGTTGGGTATTAAGAGCAGCTAGAGTTGCGCCATCAACAACTTTGTTTACTTCCAAATCAATAGTGTTTTGTGTTGGCAACAATACAGAAATTGGTCTAAAATTTGCTTTTGAACTCTGAAGTTCAGCCACTTTTTCGGCAACTTTATTTTGAGCTACTAAATTGCTCAAACAAAATAAAACTGATAATAATATGTATTTTTTCATCATGATTAATTATATTCTTTTGTGTAAAGTTATTGAAAATCTATGTAAAAGTAAATTTAATACTTATTTTTAAGATTTGTTCAACTAAAAATAAAAGAAAGCATCTTCAATATGCTCTATTTTATAATTATTTTCCTCTTTATGTATCGCCATAATATCAAAACGAGCTTCAACATCTAAATCATTTAAAATGATATACTCGTGAATGGCTTTTACTAATAATTGTATTTTCTTTGGTTTAACAAAATCTTGTGGCAATCCAAATTCGATACTGGAACGCGTTTTTACTTCCACCACTGCTAGAATAGTTCCTTTTTGCGCAATAATATCGATTTCCGCTTTTTGAAAAGTCCAATTGGTTTCCAGAATATCAAAGCCGTTTTTTTGCAGAAATTCTACAGCTAATGCTTCTCCAAATTTTCCTAATTCGTTGTGTTCTGCCATATAAATAGTGTTCAGTATTCAGACGCAGTATTCAGTTGTAATACTTAATGAAATCCTTAATTTTACTTAACTCCTTAATGTTTAAAATTATTCAAAAATCACTTTGCTTTCTTTGGCATTGACTTCCATCGAAACTTGTCGTCCAAAAATCAAAGTGCGGTTATCGCGAATGTGCCCCGCTGGGAAGTTATAAATTATCGGAATATTCAATCCTTTAACCGTATCTTCAATGATTTCCAAAGCATTTCTTCCCCAAGGAATATCATTGTCTTTCATGTCGGTCATGGCACCAACGATGATTCCTTTCAAACTACTCAAACATCCATTGCGTTTTAAATTCATCATCATTCTGTCAATGTGATATAAATACTCATCCAAATCTTCAATAAAAAGTATTTTTTCACTACAATCAATGGCCGACTCAGAACCTAATAAGCTGTATAAAATAGATAGATTCCCGCCAACCAATTCTCCTTTGGCTTTTCCTTTGTGGTTTAAGGCGTCGCATTCTAAAGTATATCGTAATGTGTCTCCAAACAAGGCCGCACACAAAGAATTTTTTGCTTCATCTGTTGCTCTTGCTATAGAAACTGGCATAGTGCCATGGATAGATTCTATTCCCATTCGGTTTAAATGACTGTGTAAAACGGTCACATCACTAAAACCAATAATCCATTTTGGATATTGTTTGAATTTGGTAAAATCCAACTTATCAATAATTTTTACTGTGCCATAACCCCCACGAACGCACCAAATTGCTTTAATATTTGGGTTGTCCATTTGCGCCTGAAAATCAGCGGCACGTTGTTCATCTGTTCCAGCTAATTGGAAATAATCAAGGCCAATTGTCTTACCCAATTTGACTTTTAAACCCCACCCTTCGAGCATATCGATTGTTGGTTTTAAGTTGTCGTCAATGTTTTTTCGCGCAGTTGAAACGATGGCAATCGTGTCGCCTTTTTTTAGATAAGCTGGTGTAATCATCTTTTTTTGGGAATAAGAAGAAATGGTTAGAAAAAAAATTAAAATTAAAATCGTTCGCATTACTCAGTAATTGGCTGTTTCAAAAGTAAACAAATCCGAAAATTAATTCGTGTATTCATGGCTAAAAAGTTATTTTTGCTATCTATTTAATTGATTATGTTAGAAAATCCGAAACGATATACCATTACAGCAGCGTTGCCTTATACAAATGGCCCAATTCACATAGGCCATTTGGCTGGAGTTTATGTGCCAAGTGATATTTATGCGCGCTATTTAAGATTACAAGGAAAAGATGTAGCGTTTATTTGCGGCAGTGATGAACATGGTGTGGCCATTTCAATGAAAGCCAAAAAAGAAGGCATCACACCGCAACAGGTCATTGATAAATATGATGGCATCATTCGACAATCATTCATTGATTTCGGAATTTCGTTTGATAATTACTCTCGAACTTCGTCTAAAATTCATCACGATACAGCGCAGGAATTTTTCAGAAAATTATACGACAATGGCGATTTTATTGAAGAAGTCACTGAACAATTGTATGACGCCAAAGCAGATCAATTTCTTGCTGATCGATTTGTGACTGGAACGTGTCCAAAATGCGACAATCCTGAAGCGTATGGCGATCAATGTGAAAAATGTGGTTCGACTTTAAATGCAACAGATTTAATCAACCCAAAGTCAACCATATCTGGTGAAACTCCAATTTTAAAATCAACAAAACATTGGTTTTTACCTTTAGACAGATATCAAGATTTTTTAAACCAATGGATTTTAGTAGAGCATGCGAAAGATTGGAAAGTAAATGTTCTTGGTCAAGTAAAATCTTGGTTGGACGACGGATTAAAACCTCGTGCCGTTACTAGAGATTTAGATTGGGGAATTGACGTTCCAGTGGAAGGTGCCGAAGGAAAGAAACTTTACGTATGGTTTGACGCACCGATTGGATACATTTCGGCAACCAAAGAATGGGCCTCAAGATCAGGGAAAAATTGGGAAGATTATTGGAAAAAAGATGATACCAAATTGGTTCATTTTATAGGGAAAGACAATATTGTATTTCACTGCATTATTTTCCCGGCGATGTTAAAAGCCGAAGGAACTTTTATTTTACCCGATAATGTTCCTGCAAATGAATTTTTGAATTTGGAAGGAAACAAACTTTCCACTTCAAAAAATTGGGCTGTTTGGTTGCATGAATATTTACAAGATTTTCCAGAAAAGCAAGATGTTTTGCGTTATGTATTGACATCGAATGCACCCGAGACCAAAGACAACGACTTTACATGGAAAGATTTTCAGGCGAGAAATAATAACGAATTAGCGGCTGTTTTTGGAAATTTCATCAATCGTGTGGTTGTTTTAACTAACAAATATTATGATGGAATTGTTCCAACGCCAAATGAATTTACTGCAGTTGACGAACAAACTTTAGCCGAATTAAAAGCATATCCTGCTGTGATTTCTTTCTCAATTGAAAGGTATCGATTTAGAGAAGCACAAGGTGAACTAATGAATGTGGCGCGATTAGGAAATAAATATCTCGCCGATGAAGAACCATGGAAAATGGTGAAAACTGATCCCGAAAGAGTAAAAACACAAATGTATGTGGCGTTGCAAATTGCTTCAGTTTTAACAACATTATGTGAACCATTTTTACCGTTTACTTCTAAAAAACTGACTAAAATTTTAAACATTGAAGTGAACGATTGGAATTTGGAATTTGAAAATTGGAATTTAACCAAAGCTGGTCACCAAATTGGAGGTCCTAACGTTTCGGGAGAAGTATTATTTGCTCAAATAGAAGATTCGGAAATTCAAAAACAAATAGATAAACTGGAAGCTACTAAAAAAGCGAATTCGGATGAGATTGCTTCGTCCCTCGCAATAATAGAACCACAAAAAGAAACAGCAACCTTTGATGATTTTGCCAAATTAGATTTACGTGTGGGAACGATTTTGGAAGCCGAAAAAATGCCAAAAGCCAACAAACTTTTGGTTTTAAAAGTTGACACAGGAATTGATGTACGAACAATTGTTTCGGGAATTGCGGAACATTTTTCGCCAGAAGAAGTGATTGGAAAACGCGTTACAGTTTTGGTAAATTTAGCCCCCAGAGCATTGCGAGGTGTGGAAAGTGAAGGGATGATTTTAATGACCAATACTGCAGCAGGGAAATTGGTTTTCGTTAATCCAGACACAACGTCTTCGCTCAGTCTAGGTTCAGATGGAGTTAAGAATGGAACCTTGATTAGTTAAAAAATTATTTATATCCTAAAGTTAAAAATACATTCACCATGAGAAAGATCATAACTTTATTTTTAATTATATTTTCAATTGTAACAAATGCTCAAAATGATTTTTTTTCAAACAATAGAATTATTTTAAGTTTAAAAAAAGAGATTAATGAACCCGTCACAAATTTAAATCAAATAAAAAAATTAAAATTTTTATTTAACGACTATCCAATTAACACAATAAAACCGCTTGACATTGCTAGAACAAATGTCCTTAATGGAAGGCCTGTACTTGTAATTTTTAATAATCCAATAAATATTGAAACAATAATACAGAAATTAAAAGATACTAATTTATTCGATTATGTTGAACCTGACTTTATCAGTTTCGGTTCGGGAAAAAAAGATGAAAGTTACATTAGTTATGATATCCGGTTTATACCAACCTTGACCACAATCCCAAATGATCAATTTTTTTTTAGACAATGGGGCTTACATAATAACGGTTCTTTTACACTTAGCCCATCTTTAGTAGATGCAGATGTAGATATGATTGAAGCTTGGGATATAACAACGGGAAGTCCGAATATAAAAATGGCCGTGATTGATACTGGAGTAAGAATGAACCATCCTGAATTTTCCGGTAGATTTTTCTCTAATTCTAGTGAAACGATAAATGGATTAGATGATGATGGTAATGGTTATGTTGATGATATAAATGGTTGGGATTTTGTGAATAACGACAATAATCCAACTGACGATCAAGGACACGGTACTAATGTTACAGGAATTGCTATGGCCAATGCTAACAATAATATTGGATATGCAGGTGTAGATTGGAACTGTAAACTTTTGCCTATAAAAGTATTAGACTTTAACAATTCAGGTTTTAATTCAAATATAATTGCATCTATATATTATTCTATAGATAGAAATGTAGATTTAATAAGCATATCCATAGGTAGTTCTGGATTTTCAACTGCATATCAAAATGCAGTAAATCAAGCTTATTCTCTAAATATACCAATAATTGCTTGTATGATGAATTTTAATAATAATACTTCTTATTATCCAGCTGCTTTTAATAATACAATAGCCGTTGGATCCACCAACCCAAATGACAATAGAACAGTTCCTTTTTTTTGGAGTTCGACAAGTGGAAGTAATTATGGAAACCATATTGATGTTGTTGCACCAGGAAATTATATTTATGGACTATCACACACATCTAATTCGGGATATGAAACATATTGGGGTGGTACATCTCAAGCAACTCCGCTTGTATCAGGCATTGTAAGCCTAATGTTGTCGTTAAATCCAAATCTAACCGTTGACCAAATTAATATTATTCTAAGAAATACAGCCGAAGACCAAATAGGAAACCCCATAGAAGACACCTTTGGTTGGGACCAGTATTATGGAGCAGGAAGAGTGAATGCTTTCAATGCCCTTTCTCAGGTTCAAAGTTTATCTAATGAAGATATTATTTATAATGAAGATATTAAAATTTATCCCAATCCAGTAAAAGAAATATTAAATTTTAAGTCTTCAGTTAACCCTTATAGTTTCAGTATTTCAATTCATGACATTACAGGAAGACTTGTTAAAGATTATCATAAAGTAAATAATTCTATTGATGTTTCACAATTAAAAAATGGAGTTTATATCTTGAACATTGATTATGATAAAAATAAAATAATTAAAAAATTTATTAAAGAATAATTTTGTTACAAAAAAATATATCAAAAAAAATAATAGCTTTCGATGCCGATGATACACTTTGGCACAACGAACCTTATTTTGATGAAGCGCAGGTAAAATTCTCAGAATTGTTTGAAGATTATGCAAGCCATCAAGAAGTTTTACAGCTAATATTATTACATCAAGTAAAAAATTTACCTTTATATGGTTTTGGTATTAAAGCTTTTACACTTTCTATGATTGATTCTGCTTTGGAATTAACCAATCATCAAATATCGGGACAAGGCATTCAAAAAATTATTGATATTGGTAGAGATTTATTGCAAAAACCTGTAGAACTTTTACCAGAAGTGGAAGATGTATTAAAGCAATTAAAAGGAAAATATAAATTGGTAGTTGCGACAAAAGGCGACTTGAAAGACCAACACCGAAAATTACACGTCTCTAAAATAGGACATTATTTTCATCACATCGAAGTGATGAGCGATAAAAAAGAATTGGATTATGAAAAAATGCTGGCGCGTTTAGATATCAAGCCTGCTAATTTTATCATGATTGGAAACTCTTTAAAATCGGATGTGTTACCTGTTTTAAATATTGGAGGAACTGGTATTCACGTGCCTTATCACACCACTTGGGAATATGAAAAAATAGATTTTGATATCGTACATACTAATTTTAAATCAGTTTCTTCGATTAATCAAGTCTTAGACTTAATTTAAATTATAGTTTTAACATTCTTTTACAACCAGATTTTACAATAAAATAAGTAATTTTAACAAAAAATAAAAATCATGTTACAAGTAAATATTGAAAAAGCGTTAAATAAACAAATTAGAATAGAAGCTGAGTCTTCTCAAATCTACTTATCAATGGCTTGTTGGGCAGAAATTCAAGGACTTGAAGGTGTGGCTCAATTTATGTTTGCGCAATCTGACGAAGAAAGAGCGCACATGCTAAAGCTAATAAAATATGTAAACGAACGTGGTGGGCATGCTCAAATAACCGACTTGAGTGCGCCAAAAACCAGTTACACTACTTTCAAAGAAATGTTTGAAGAATTATACAAACACGAATTGTTTGTGTCTAATTCTATCAATGAGTTAGTTCACATTACTCTTGGTGAGCAAGACTATTCTACTCATAATTTCTTACAATGGTATGTAGCCGAACAAATTGAAGAAGAAGCACAAGCTAAAACAATTTTAGACAAAATTAATCTAATTGGAGAAGACCGAGGTGGTTTATACCTTTTTGATAGAGATATCCAGCAAATTGCAGTGGCAAGTACACCAGCGGTATAAACGTCAACTTTCCAATGTTTTTATTTAGATTGTTTAAAAATAACTATATTTGTATCCGATAAAATCGGATGTTTTGAGCAAGAAAGAAAAAAAGAAAAAGAAGAAAAAAGACAAGAAAGAAGCGCTTAAAAGAATAAAAGTTGCCGAAAATTGCAAGTCTAAATGTTGTGAAAAATATAAGAAAAGTGAAATCAAACGATGTTCACGATGTCCAATGTTTGATCTTTTTAAAATATAACGAATAACCAATTCCCTCATTAAAATGAGGGTTTTTTTATGTTAAGAATTGCTTATCATCCTCTTTATAAACATCCATTACCTCAAGGGCATCGGTTTCCTATGCTTAAATATGAACTCTTACCTCAACAATTAATTCATGAAGGAACAGCTCAAAAAGAAGATTTTTTTGAACCATCTCTTCCCAATTTAGACCATATACTTGCAGTTCATGATAAGGAATATGTTGATGAATTATTACAATTAACTCTTGATCCAAAAGCGGCTCGAAAAATAGGATTTCCATTGTCAAATGCATTAATTGAACGCGAACTTATTATAGCTAACGGGACTATTCTTGGAACTCAATTTGCGTTGCAATACGGGGTTTCATTTAATATTGCTGGCGGTACGCATCATGCATACACTAATCGAGGTGAAGCGTTTTGCTTATTAAACGATCAAGCTATTGCTGCTCAATATTTATTAAATACCTATCGATTAAAAAAAATATTGATTGTAGATTTGGACGTACATCAAGGAAATGGCACTGCCGAAATATTTAAAAATAACTTCTCTGTTTATACCTTTTCGGTTCATGGAAAAACAAATTATCCATTTAAAAAAGAAGTTTCTGATTTAGATATTGCTTTAGAAGATAACACTTCAGATGAAGCTTATTTGAATTGCATTAATTACCATATCCCAAAACTAATAGAAACTTTGCATCCTGATTTTATCTTTTATCTTGCTGGTGTAGATATTCTTGAAACAGACAAATTAGGTAAACTTTCCTGTTCTATAACAGGATGTAAAAAAAGAGACGAAATAGTACTTTCTCATTGCTATAAAAACCAAATTCCCGTTCATGTGAGTATGGGTGGCGGTTATTCACCAGATATTAAAACAATTATTGAAGCTCATACCAATACCTTTAGAGTTGCAAGATCATTATTTAGTTAAAACAAATCAAATAATCCTGATAGTATAAATTTAAAACTATTTCAAAAAAAAGCGACAACACTAATTGCGCTGTCGCTTTAAAACATATAGGTTTTACCAATTATTTACCTAATAAAAGAATATCATTAGCAATTACCTCAGTGATATAACGCTTGTTACCGTCTTTATCTTCATAACTTCTATGCGTCAATTTCCCTTCAATGGCTATTTCTTTACCTTTGGTTACATACTTTTCAACAATATCAGCTGCTTTTCCCCAAGCGGATACTCTATGCCATTCGGTTTGTTCTACTTTATCACCTTTGTCGTTGATGTAATAATCATTGGTAGCGATAGTGATGTTGGCTAGTTTTTTTCCTCCGTCAAAAGTTTTGATTTCTGGTTCTTGTCCTACGTGACCGATTAACTGTACTTTGTTTTTCATTGCATTCATGGCGTTTAAAATTTAAATGTTATTGTTAAAATATTTTTTTTTGTAGAAATTCACAAAGTCATTGCATTTGATTTTTGAAAGTGCTATTGAAATTGTTTCATTCCGACGATGCAAAGTTGTGGTAAGTTCAAAACGTTATTCGGTTGTTAGTCGTTTACTTTCGTTTGTAAACGTTTGTTGTTGTTTTTAGTATTGATTTACAGTTATTTGTGGTTTTTGTAAAATGAAATTTTTTTTTGGTATATTGCGGTTATAAATGAGTTATGTGCAACCCTAAAAGACGACACAATTGAAATTAAAATCTGAAATATTAAAAGACAATAACGGCAAGACAATTTCGATTCAAGAGTTTGCATATAACGACCTTGGTAAAATCATAAGACAGGATTACAAAGACGAAAATGGAAATCGGACTTTTTACAAGACATTTGAATATGATACAAATGGAAATTGTATTCGGACTATTGAATACTCAGACACAGATGAACTACAAGTCAGTTTTGAATACAGTTACGACAATGACAACAACCAAATAAAAGCAATTGAAAGAACCGCTGAAGGAAATATTTGGGATTGGACAGAAATAGTAAATGAACCCAATAAAAGTTTAAAAATTTGGCTCGCTAAGGACGAAAACGGAAATATTATCCATAAGACAATTGAAAACTTGCTTGACGGCTCTGAGCAAAGGTTTAACAGTGACAACAAACTCTATGAAATTCATTTAAAAAAGTTTGACAAAGCAAACCGACTCGTAGAGAAATTCATAACAGACGAAAATGGGAAACAGAAAGAAAAACACATTTATGAATACCAAGGACAAAAGGAGATTTGGAAATTTATTCTAAACGGCTCGACTGTCAAGACAGAAGAAAGAGTTTATGACACTAATAAAAATCTAACTCACTACATTAGAAAAGACAGCAATGGTAAATGCTTGGAATGGTATGGGTTTGAATATGACAAATTAGGTAACAAGACAAAATATTTCTGGGGACAGGAAGAAGGAAAACAAATTGGATACAAAACACTTGAATTAACTTATGACAACGACTGAAAGAAGGGCAGCACATAATAGCTAGAGTTTCGTTGGGCTTGCAAAGCCAACAATGAAACTCCTGTTGAACGGAACCGATTACATGTCCGTCCACTATGGGTTTTTCGTTATGATTTTATAAAGATTTACAAGAGGATTAATAGTCCTCTTTTTTTG
>JADBYA010000040.1 GCA_020403245.1 Flavobacterium sp.
CAGTGAATTTGCGACGGGTTTGTTTTTTCATAATTGAGGTTTAAATTAATTAAAAAAATTAACTTACCCTCTGGTCTGAAATTTGGGGAGTATTATACTATACCTGTGAGACCTCAAAATGTATTATTTATGAATTTACGTCTGTTCAAAGCGTGCTTTAAAAATTGTTGCTCAATTTTTGATGCTTGGTGAAGTTGACGTTTTTCACCATCCGCCGGCTGGCGGATTGATGCGGATAACTGAACTTTCGGCTACCTCAAAAATGTCAAGCGTTGACGCAACCCCGCCTGACGCATCGCCACTGTTAGGTGCGGACTTTATTTTCGATATGTCTCAATTGTTAAAATTGGTCTGCCAATTTCTTTCCATGTTTGGTCGGCAATAAATTCTTCCTTAAAGTCTGTAAAGTATTCTCCCATCATACCAATAATTTTATATTTTGGAATAAAAAGACCTATAATCTTAATTAGTTGAATTGGGGTTTCTGAAACCTTAAGGGGTGGTGAAAAAGTCATACTAAATCTTACTAGTGCGTCATGCATCGTGATAGATTCCGGACCTTGCATAATGTAATCCTTGTTTTCTATGCTTTTGTTTTTAATTGCATTAATAACCATTCTTGAATAATCTTTCCCAGCTATCCAATGAATAGGATGTTTAATTGGTTTAAATCCCTTTATTTTATTTCCCTTTTGAAACATAAACTCAAGGGTCTCCATAAACCAGGATGGATGGAAAAAGGTATAAGGTATTCCGGATGATCTAATTAGTTCCTGCCCCTTAATTCGAATTTCATTTACAAAAATAGTTTTGCCTTGAGCAAAGTCTTTGCGAAATGCCCCTAAGCCTGAAATCTTGAATATTCTTTTGATGCCACATTGCTTACATGCCTTGATTATGTTACTTACCCCATCCAATTCGGGTTGGAATGTGCTGTCAGGCGATTCGGTCGATAGATTCAGGTACACATAATCTATTCCGTTCAAACCACTTACCAGGGCATTAACATCTTCAAGATTGGCATCAGCGATTTCAACCGAGTTTGGTAATAATTTCATCGCTTTATTCCGGTTACGTACAAGCGCTCTTACATACATTCCATTGTTGATCATTTCGTTTATAACTACAGGAGCTAATCGACCTGTTGCGCCAATGAAAGCTATTCTTATCATATAATTCAGTTTATTTTAGTTTACTTTATTTTATTTTATTTATTATTTCCGTTTAAAAGAAGTATTCCTCCCGCATTCAATTGAACAGGTGTTCCTCCGGTATTGCGAAATGCTTCTGCAAATTCCTGTGCAGTTCCCTTGTGTGAGACGATAAATGATTCCCACAACCAAGATGATTTATACATATAATGATAGGGTATAGCAATTGTCGCTTTTACTTTTTTTGCTACTAATGCGGCTTCATTAGGCGACAAGCTTAATTGCTTAAACATTGGTTTAATTCTTAATTTATTGATTGGCAAAATAGCTATATCCACTGACCCAATACTATCGAGTAAATCAGGTTCAATGCGATGTCCAACAATAAGTACCTTCCAATCACCGGCCTCAACCAACCATGCTGTTTCGTAGTCAAATGACTCCGGTTTGGTGTTTTTTCTTGCTGGAATTGCAGTGACTTTAAATTCTCCAAGGATTGTGGTTTTTGAAGATTCAACTGTTCTTATATCGGACAAGCCCACTTGAATTGCTTTATCCCTTTGTTTTGTTCCAAATGGAACTAACATGGGAACATTAGCCAGCTTTGTATTCTTTATACCTTCAAGGTCAAAATGATCGTAGTGATCCATTGTTGATATTATTAGATTGACATTAGAAACATCTTGTGCAGATGATGCTAATTTTTCACCTGGAGGATAGTTATTTGTTTCTGTAAACCATGGATCCGTAAGTAACTTCTGGCCATTGTACTCTATAAGTACCGAAGCATGTACCATTCTGGTAATCTTGAGCTCTTTTAAATGAAAAGTGGGTACATTAACTTTCAGTGGTAAAGTTTGAGAGCCCACTCCCGTTAATAGTGGTGCGGAACTGCAACTGGCTAACAGACTGATAAAGACAAAGGAAACTATAGTTTTTAATCCGAAGAGCTGGTTTAAATTTTTCATCATTTTATGTTTATCTGAGTTATTGATTTTTTGAATGGCGGCACATTATTATTTTTTGCAAGGATAATTTGTAATTCACCCTGCCATTGGAATTCCTTTGATATTGGCCTGTATAAAAGAATTTGATTCTTCCCTGACACATATTGGCTACTATCATTGATTATGTCCGCTTCTATACCAATACAGGTGACCTTTTCGCTCGAAAATTTCATGTGAAAATGGGCGGTCCTGCGAATTAGAAAACCATAGCGCGTATAAGCTATCGGACGGATTGTAATGAATTGAAATACACCTTTCTCATTAGATTTTGTTTTGCCGTATCCGAAAAAATCCGGGTCGATGCCTTTAGGATTTTTCTCAGTTGGATAGGAGCCAAATACATTGGTGTTCCATAGTTCAATATCAACATCCGGAATAGGAATCCCATCTAACCCTATTACTATTCCCTTTATCAAGGTTCTTTCACCCTGAGCATTGCGCCCGGTCAATGGGTGTATCGTAAGGTCATTAGTGGCTTTTTCCGGATTTGAGATAGGGAATGAACCATAAAATGGAAGCCCGGTTGGATCAGGTGGATAGTAAGGTCCGGTGCCATCATTTTTAGTTAACGATGTTTTACTTAGTGAACATCCCATAGCAGTAAGAAGTATAAAAGGACGAATAATTTTTATCAATCTGTTTTTGTTACTAGTAATAATTAGTTTTGCTTTTGGATACAAGATGAGTGCCAACTCGAAGTTGGAATTACCTTTATTCATGTCAAATCTCGTCTGCAAATTCATTGTCACTGTTGAAAGAGTATTATGCAGCAAGGATAGGAGATAATTTACGAACGTTTAAGCTATTTTGTTGCTTTTGAATGGGTGTATTTCTATTGCCAGTTCTAAACTCCGTTACTAATTCAATTTTGGTTCTATTTTCCCTATAGCTGCTCTCTAATTCTTTTTTGAAATAGATAAGAATAGGTCCAATGAACAATCCGTTTCTCTCTTTGAGATAGTAATTATGGTCAATTACAATATCAGTCCTATTTAGTTTATACTCTTTTTTATAAGGAGAGAAATCAGATAATTCTGATTTGTATGGAATAAGTTGAAATATCCAAATGGGTATTGAATATCCGGATTTAAAATTGGTTTCATCAGAAAAAGAACAAGTAGATTCAGTTTCTAAAGATTTGGTTTCTGCAAGTATATTTATTACTCCGAACAGCGGTAACAAAGCTGTTATTGAGAAAATTATTTTATTCATTTTACAGTGTTAACTATTTACACTGTAAATTTCAAAATAGTCGGAGTGTTACAAATTGATGTATGGTAAGAAATGGAATTATGATGAAATTTCTTTTCTTATTCTACTTAAACTCTCGGGAGTGATACCTAGGTAGGAAGCAATCATGAATTGGGGTACTCGTTGTGTTAATGAAGGTCTTTCTTTTATAAAGTCTAAATAGCGTTGCTTTGCGTCATCCTTTACCAAAGAAACACTACGTTTTATCAAATTTATGGTAGAGCGGTCAGCAATGACTTTTCCCAATTTCATAAAGATGAGTGAAGAGTTGAAAAGGTTATCTAATTCTTCATACGTTATCTTCAGCGCATCTGTTTTTTCAAGTGTTTGAATGAAAAAGGCAGATTTTTTTTGAGATAAGAAACTGCCTAGATCTACCACAAAGTCATTTTCCACAGCAAATTGCCGAATATATTCCTTCCCTTCATTGAGCAAGTAAGATTTGGTAAGTCCTGAATTAATGAAATACAGATTCTTACAAACTTTTCCTTCAGAAAGTAAGTTTTCGCCTTTTTGGAATGAAATTGGCTTAAATAAATTTAGCGCAACATTTATTTCGTTTTCTGGGATGTCAACCAAATGGGTCAGAATTTGCTTTAATTGTAATAGTCTTTTTTCCAATGTTATTTTTTTTTCGTTTGCTCACAACGATTGATCGATTGTCGATAGGCGGTATTTTTAGTAAGAAGGGTTATTCGGAGAACTGAATTAATTCTAGTACTTCTCAGCCGTTCGCCACTATTGTTTTCATGCTTTCGTTGGAGTCATGAGTTTGCCGTTTTTTATGGTGTAAGTGATAGTTAATTTTCGCTTATCCATTTTACAACATCTTTCATTACTTCTGGTATATGGTTTTTTACTTCATAAGTTCCATCTTTTTTGATTATAATTTCATTAAAACTGTGGTCGTAATTCCAATACCACTTATATGTTAAATTGTTTTTTCCAGCTTTAATAAATTCTATTGGGGTAGAATCCATATTTTCTATTGTTGTTGCTCTGTCTGCAGTGCCAACTGAAATGTAAATTGGAATGTTTAATTTTAATAAATATTGTAACGGAGGGTTATTAATAGTTGATGACCAGCGCAAATACGTATGTCCTGCCCATTTTTTTTCTGTAGATAGCGGATGTAGCATTATGTCTTTATAGATTGTAAGTAAGGAGTCAATTTCTTTGTTACCCTCATCTTTTGTTAATTTATTTGATTCTACGTTTTTCCTGATATGAATAAGGAAGTCATACATTTGGTTGATACTTGTGCCACACAAAGAAATCAAGTGAGTTACATATTTGTTGACATAGGCGATTTTAGGTGCAATTTGTCCTCCTTCTGAGTGGCCTGCAACTACAACCCTTGATTTGTCAATGTTTTCTGATTTTATTAAATCGTTTATAACTGCATCTGCGATATTTACTCGATAGTCCAAGCTCATTTTCTTATCGTAGTTCGGGTTGGCAGTTTCAGATTCTTCATCAGCAAACTTCATTCCTGGTTTACCAATAATCACATAATGATATTTTCCATTTAACCATTGTGGTCCAAGGATCATGGATGAAGATTTACTCCCATCTTTATTTATGATAAAAATTGGATTGGCCCCGGAACCTTGCAAATACAAAAACAGTGGTTTTTTTTCTTCTAAGGTTATTTGATTGCCAAAGATGTAATAATTAATCGTATTATTTTTCAATTTAATTTGCCTGCCAACAAAACCAAAGTCCTCCGGTTTGTTTTGGCTAAAAGAATTTGATGATAAGTTAAAAGTTAATAAAACAATAGCGATGATTCTGCTACTTATCATATTTTTAAATTTAATAAGCACAATAACTAATATAGATATTTTTTTTTACTACTTTTTCAATTTATATAGGTAAGTTGAATAGATAAAAAGTATCATCGAATTTAAGAAAAATATGACAAGCTAATTGGATCTTTTAACCAGTTTGTAACTCAAATAATGTTATTTC
>JADBYA010000041.1 GCA_020403245.1 Flavobacterium sp.
CTGCTGCTACCCAGTCTCTGCTCAAAAAGGAGCTGATAAAAATTATTGGTATGCCTTATTGTAAAATATTCAACATAAATGGGAATATTAACCGGAGTAAAGTTGATGATGCGTGAATTGATAGAACGTGCATAACCAAAAAACACATCACATTAACAGAAGAAAACCCTCGTTGGTCGTATATTGAACCCCTAATTATCCTATTTGAATACTTGAGCAATAAAAGTAAGTTTATACTATCTTTCACAATAACAACACCCTACTACTTTAATTTAAAAATAAAGTGTACGGCTATAAATCTTGGCTGTATTGAATAATTCGTAGATTTTGTCAATCCCGTCTCATTAGCCTGAAAAAGAAGAGTAGTTACATTAAACAAATTATGACCCCTCAGTTCAATAGAAAAATCTGAGTCTTTAAATATTTTAGTCATAAATAAATCAGAAAAGAAAACAGGTGTGGTTTTGTTTGGATGTATGAATTGAAAACCATTTATTTTAGCACTTAAAGAATATAAAGAAGGAGTTCGGTAAGTAAAATTAAAGTAGTATTTAAAATAATTTATTTCTTGCTTACTCTGTAGCCATTTGTTACTGATGTTTACGAAGTCTATACCCGTACTTAAATCAATGTTTTTTGAAATGGGCGTGGAAATTAATAGGTCTATTTTTCTTTTACTAATTGATGAAATATCACCCTGACTTTCAATATAGAAAGGTGCCCTGGTAATTTCATGATTATACCCTAGTAATAAACTTGATCTAAGTTTTGTTAAATACTGACTTGCTTTTATCGCATAAAACATTTTTTCAATGCTACCTTCCTGCCGATTGATGATTAATATATTATCGGCTACGTATACATTTTGTGTGATAAAGTCGTTATTTGTCTTTTCGATACCTGCCTGAAGTGATACATCGAAGTTTACTGATTTATTAATCTGTGTGAACCATATCAAAGTTTTTCTATCAATTGGTTTTTGTAAATTGGCAAGCCAGATATCACTTTGCCGAAAGGTGCTTCGAATTGTATCACTATATAATTGATTGTTATCAAGTAGCTGGAAAGACTTATCAAAAAATACTTTTGTCTTCAATTGGTAATTTTTAAATAGGCTATCTTCAAAACTTATACCACCAATTGCCTGGTATAAAAAATGATTACTGCTTTTTCCTGTAACAGATAGATGTGCATTATTTAGTGTGGCTTTTATAAAAAAGGTATACTTGTTTAGTTTCTTACTAAAATCGTTTTCAATGAATAAATTCAGAAACTCGTTTGGGTGTAGAGTTTTACTATTCAAGGAAAATGTATTTTTTGAATAGTTTAAGCAAAAAGATATTTTACCATATAAATTATTCTTTAAATCCAAATAATTATTATGCCGTAATGAAGCGGCTTGATTTGATTGATAACTAGGCTGGAAAAAAGTTGTATTTGACGAACCATTTAAAAAATCAATATTAATATTCTCCGCTATTCTTGAATTTGAATAAGCCAAATTCCATTCATATGCCCTACGGTTAGACTTCTTTACTATCGCATTATAGGAAAATGTAACGCCACTTTTTTTAAGGAAATTCCTTTCAACAGAATTACTAAAATTTGTGGAATTCAATTGATTCCCACTGAGGGAATTCTGATAAAACTCAATAGAGCTGGTTATTTCTTTATTATCCGAGGGAATATAATTCAGCTTTATTTCCTGACTAAAATTGATTGGCTGCTGAGATTGCTCAATTTGTTGATCAACAAATAACGATGTGTCTGCTGCTAAAAAATAATTGAATGACTCTCTATATTTATATTTCAAATCATTTTTGAAATATTTAGTATTTGAAGTTATTTTAATTTTTTGACTAGTCTTTAGTAATGTTGAATTTGAAAAAGATTGGGCTCTTTGGAAATTATTATAAGTATCAGGTAACAATTCAAATCCCAGGGAGCTCCTTCTAATTAACTCTTTGCTTTGAATTGAATTAGATAAATTATCTGAATTTAGCATAAACTTTTCAATATCACCGACTTCAATATCATTCCCCAAATTTTCCACATGAGCTGTTGTTATCGCTTTAATTTTTTTGACATAGACTAAAAGCTGAAGTTTTGCATCATACTTTGTCTCTTCACCCTTTCCTACACCAATTTCAGTCTGTCCAAATACCGGTATAGAATTTTGCAATTTTAAATTTATTGCAACCTCTTCACTTTCCTTGGTAACTCCTTTCAGTAAGTTTTTTGATGAAAATTTTTTAATTACTTGTACTCCACTTAAAAAATCAGCTGACACAGATTTAGGAATTAATGAATAATCTCGACCGGTTAAATTATCACCATCCAGAAGCACTGCCTCAATTTCCTTACCCTGGAATTTTATTTTATCCCCGGCTACTTCTATCCCGGGAAGTTTCGCCAATACATCAATGATGTTTTTCTCAGTACCATTAGTAAATCTATCAATTTTATAGTCAACGGTATCACCTATCACTTCAATGCTTCGTCTATTTTGGATTACCACCTCTTTTAGTTCAATAGACTCTGCTTTAACCAAATTGCCTTCAAAGAAATTTAACGAAGTACTTATTTTTTTTTGTAAAGTATTAAAGCCTAGCAGCTTTACTTTGATACTAATTGTATCGCCAGTAAATGTGTAATTAATAGAAAATTTACCTGATGAATCACTTTCAGTAAAAGCAAGTACCTGGTTGCTCTCATTTTGAATAAGAATAACTGCGTGATGTATGGGAAGTTTAGAATTTATTTCAATAATTCGGCCAGATAACTGCTTTGTTTTTCTATTCTCTTGACCATGCAAATGATTCAATGAAAAAAAGCAAACTAATATTAGCAAAAAAATACGCATAGCAACTACTGGTCTACTTCTGTTGCATTCTCACTGCGTGGTATAAATGGCCTATCTGAAACCTGAATATCTGGAAACTCCTTTTGTAATTGAGCAATAATCGCCTTGTTTTTATAATACTCTTTAATCGAATCATTATCTAAACAAAGGTTAAACTCTTTTCTTGACACTAACTTCTCTTTGAGTAAAGGGACTGAGACCAATTGCATGCTAGTCAAAAATATTTTTGTTACATAGATATTTAATTTTTTATCTGTAGTTGTAATCTCTAGAATAAGACCTGGGAGTCCATTGTACTTAAGCGGTCCAATAGATACCGCAATTTCAGGAC
>JADBYA010000042.1 GCA_020403245.1 Flavobacterium sp.
ATTTTCAACAATGGTAACTTTAGTATTGTTATTAAAAATCAATCGCTCGGCATAATCAAACAAAAAAGCATCGCCAATACTCATAATTGGAATGGTTACGTTTTCTACTTTTTTTAAATCTTTGTCAATCAAAATTCCAAGTGGCGTTTTGGTTTTGGAAATAATCAATCGGGTTCGTTCGTCAAAAGGAGAATTTTCGAACAAACCTTCTTTTCCAGTGAATTTATCCAACAATCGGTCAGGATTTATAAATCGTGAAGTGAAACCCAAAACTTTTCCTAAAATCGTTCCTTCAAAAATAGATTTTCCCAAACCAACCAACAATAAATCATATTCTCCTTTGGCAGAAACATCAGCAATATCGGTTTCGATATCATTTGTTGCTTTAAAAATGGTGGTAATTTCTTGGTTCAATGCTTTTGATTCTCGAACAATTGGTTCAAATGCTTTGGTTTCATATTCGTCTAAATCATAAGCATGTAATTCATCACTTGAGGTAAAGTGCATTGCTGTAACTACAGTGGTTTCGGTTTGTTTTTTGACTAAACTATTGGCTAATCGTAACAATGATTTCCCTTTTTCATTATTTCCAAAAGAAATCAGCACTTTATAATCGGAGTTGTTTTTAATTTCTTCTGGAATAAAAACGTCTTTTGATTTGAATATGTAATTGATAATATCCAACGCTGGACCAGTCATAAAAGTAGTAACTAACGCCATGATAACCATCATTGTGAAGACTTTTGGCGAAAGCACTCCGAGTTCGTAACCAATGTTCAACACGACCAATTCCATCAATCCGCGCGTGTTCATCAACGCACCAATGGTTAAACTATCGCGCCAATTTTGTCCAACAAATCGAGCTGCCAAAGCACTTCCGATAAATTTTCCAATTACGGCAACCAAAATAATAAAACCTGTTATTTTCCATAAGTAAGGTTCATTAATTAGTCCGATTTCGGTTCGCAATCCTGTAAAGACAAAGAAAAGTGGTAGTAATAAAATCACCGCAATATCTTCTACTTTTTCGATAAAAATATTTCTGAATTTAGCACTTTCGGGCATAATTGCTCCAGCCATAAACGCTCCAAAAAGCGCATGAATTCCGATAACTTCGGTGGAATAAGCCGAAACAATTACCGTTAAAAAGAAAATTGCCACAACGGGTTTATTCAAGTTTCCTTTGTCGGCATATAAATCGCCAATGCGTTTTAAAAACGGTTTTACTATAAAAAGCATTGCCAAAACATACACAACAGCCAACGCAATAATGTAAAGCGAACTCACAAATGTTCCCGCTTTTACAATGGCAATTACCGCTGCAAGCAAACACCAAGCCGTAATGTCATCGGCAGCAGCACAAGTAATTACAATAGTTCCTAATCGGGTTTTATGAATACCTCGTTCTTGAACAATTCTGGCCAAAACTGGAAACGCTGTAATACTCATAGCAATTCCCATAAATAATCCAAAGGATAAAAACTCAATACCTTCGGGCGCAAATTCATGATAAATAAAATAAGACAATCCAATTCCAAGCGCAAACGGAATTACAATACTCGCATGACTAATTACAACAGCATCATTGGCTTTGTTTTTCAATACTTTTAAATCCAATTCCATCCCGATAACATACATGAAAAGTATTAAGCCAACTTGGCTCAAAACCTGAAGATTTCCTAACGATGCAACAGGAAAAAGCGATTGATTTAAATCGGGGAAATACAATCCAAAAAGTGATGGTCCAAGTGCAATTCCAGCAATAATTTCTCCAATAACCGTGGGTTGACCAATTTTTCTAAAAATCCATCCGAAAATTCGAGCAACCAAAACAATCGTAATAATTTGCATTAAAAGTAATGCTACTGGATGTTGCAAATTGTGAAAAAGAGATGATAAAAACTGTGTCCATTGTGTATCATTTGAAGATGGAGAAACTATTTTTCTTCCTACTTCAAGTAGTTTTCCTTGTTCAACAATCCAATACATTAAAGCCGTAAAACATCCTGTTACTAGAATATAAAACACTGTATTTTTTAAGTTTCTCATACTTTTAAATTTGCTTCACAAATATGAGAAAAAGGAATGTTATTTTCTAAAAAAAATGAATGATATAACTTTAAATTAATTTTCCTTAAAATATGTTTAAAATTTGGTCAATTTCTTTCAAAAGAACGGTTGTCTTTTATCGTTTTGATTACCTTTGTAACCCATTAGAATTTTATGAAAAAGTTGTTAGGTATTGGTTTTTGGGAATTGATTGCTAGAGTAATTCTCAGAAATCGAATTGTTATCCTTGGTTGTATTGTTTTAATCACCGTTTTACTGGCTTTGCAGTGGAAATCAATACGATTTACACAAACCGAAGCCAACTTAATTCCACTAGACGATAAAGTAAATGTAGATTATCAAAAATTCCTTGATCGTTTTGGCGAAGAAGGAAACCTAATTGTTATTGCTACTAAAGATAAAAAGCTTTTTACTCCAAAAGTGTATCAAGCTTGGAGCGAATTGATGCAAACCATTCAATCGAGCAAAGAAGTTAGCTTGGTCGTTTCGGTGGATAATTTGCAAAAACTGGTTAAAAACGATTCGTTGGAAACCTTTGAATTAAAACCTTTGGTTGACAAAAATAAAATTCAAGACGAAGCCTATTTAACTCAAATTCAAAAAGATTTATTCAGTAAAATGCCTTTTTATGAAGGATTGTTGTTCAATAAAAAATCAGGTGCTATTCGTTCGGCTATATATTTAGACAAAAAAATTGTCAATACCAAAATCAGGAAAGATTATGTTTTAGAAAAACTAATTCCTGCTATTGAAAACTTTACCCAAAAAACCAATATTGAGCTTCATACTTCTGGAATGCCATACATCAGAACATTGAATGCTAAAACAATAATTGATGAGATTGGGCTGTTTATTGGTGCCGCTTTGTTGATTACATCGTTGATTTTCTTTTACTTTTTCAGGTCGTTTAGAGCAACATTAATTTCGTTAATCATCGTGATTATTGGTGTAATGTGGTCGTTTGGAATTATTGCTGGTTTGGGTTATGAAATTAACGTTCTTACGGCTTTGGTGCCAACATTGGTCATTGTTATCGGAATTCCAAATTGTATTTTCTTCATCAACAAATACCATCAGGAATATTACAAACATGCTAATAAAGCAAAAGCGTTGCAACGCGTTATCACGAAGACAGGAACAGCTACTTTAATGACTAACATAACGACAGCTGTTGGATTTGCTACATTTATTGCTACTAATAATGATTTGTTGAGAGAGTTTGGAATTGTAACAACCATCAATATTTTGGCGATTTATTTGTTGTGTTTATTGATCGTACCTATATTTTTTAGTTATATTCCACCGCCAATTCCGAGACATCTTGGCCATTTGCAACGCGAATCGTTGACTTCGTTTTTAAAATGGATTGTCAATACAGTAAAATACAACCGA
>JADBYA010000043.1 GCA_020403245.1 Flavobacterium sp.
ACGGGCAGTGATTTCTCAATTTGTTTTTTGGCAATGATGAATCGGTTATACGCTTGACGAAGAAAGATAAGCCCCAATACAGGGAAACTATATTCTGAAGCAGTAAGTTTACTATTGGCTCGTAAATCGTCTGCGGTTTTCCAAAGACGTGTTTCTAATTGTTTGAGTTGTTCTGCTGTCATTTATGATTTTCTTGGTTTTCAAATGTATTGAATATAACTAAATTTTGAAAGACTTATCCTCTTTTAAATAAGCAATAAAAGACTTTGAACCAATTATTTCAAGTTCATCTTTAAATCCCTTAATCAAACTTATGATAGGTTTAGGATTGTTAACTGTTATTTTCATTAAGTATTGTGCAGTATTTTCTATTTTAGTGATATACTTTTCCAAACCTGCATTGGCTTCTTTGAAAAGGATATAGGCACGAAGTGATAATGTTAGTTCAACCTCAAATTTTTCGCCATTACGTTCTGTAAACCCAAAGACATCTGTTTTTTCAATTAGGTGTAAATGGTCAAATTCTTGTTCCGTTTCTAAAATCTCAACATCTATTATTCGCTCTAAATTAAAGTATTTATTGTGTTGGCTTTGAATTTCAAAAGCACAAATAGCATTATAACTTTCCGTAAATTGAATGGGCTCAACTAATCTATCTGAAATATTATTAGAATTAACCGAATGGTACTGCTTTAAAACCACTTTTTTATGGTTTGCGATAGCGAGGTTTAGTTTTTCAACCAATTTGCTTAAATGGGCTTTAAACAGCAAATTTCCTTGTTGTGAGATTTCCGACTTCAGGTATATCTTTTTTAGAACAGCATCTTTTAAAAGATTCTCTTTCCCAACAGTTTTAACCATCTCGATTAAGAAATGGGCTTCTTCATTTGTAAAACTTTCTGTTTCCGTTTGATTTTCAGCAATAATAAAAAATTTATTGTGCTCGTCTTTTTGAATATCAAAGCCCAATTGTTTTAGTAAATCTATATAACGATATGCAGTTCTTTCGGTACATTCCAAAAAATTAGCCATAAAACGAACTGATTTTGCAGGTTTGTTTTGCAGTAGTGTAATAAGTTGAAGAACTCTTAAAATTTTGTGTTGATTGAACATACTCTCAAATTTTCGGACAATTTAAGTCAATGTAGGAACAGGAGCAAATGATTGACTTAAGTTGTCACAAAAGTTAAAGTTATTTGTTTCAAATTTTAAAAATGAAAAAAATGAAAAAAGTATTTTTATTGATTGTGTTAATGACACAATTTGGTTTTGGACAGGTTATAACAAGTTATAATTCTTCTTATTTTTCAAAGAAATATGATGTTTCTGTTAGTAAACCTGATGCCAAAGGAAAATTCAGTTACTATGTTGATTGTTCGTCTTTTGAGCAAAATAGTAAAAATGTTAATTTAATAGTAAGAAATGATGAAGTCGAAAGTTTGGTTTTGTTTTTAACTGAAATAAAATCGCTTTATGTAAAATGGAAACAAACAGCAATTGATAATAAAGTTACTGATTTGGACAAACCCGTCGATTCAAAAAAAGTAACATTAGGAGTTGGATTTCTCTATGGCGGTTGGCATTTTGATTTTTCTGCAAATATTTCTGCAAGATTCAAAATTATAAACGAAAAGTATTTGATGCTTGTAGAGAGTGACAAACTTATTGCAAGTGATAACCAATACATCACAAACAAAGGGATGGTTATTGCATTTTCAAGCGAAGAAGAATTCGACAATTTTATTAAAATTTTTGACAAATCTTTGGTGGAGAATTTCTTAAACAGTAAAAGTTCAAAGGAAAATTTGTTTAAAGAATAATTTTTCTAAATATATATTTTACAGTATTTTATAAAGTTAAACAACAGATTACAGTAAGTCAAAGAATTACAATTATTATATCATTTAGAATAAAAATTATTATATATATTTGTCTTTGTAAAATATCGTAACTAATAGCGTCTGCTATATTTCTTGTAATTGAAAATCGACCAAATTATTCAAAGTGAACAAGGAAGTATCGTATGTCGTCTCCGCCAAAGGCGTAGGCGTTGCATTACTTTGTTCACAGGTTCTTGGTCGAGCCTTCAATGCAGGTAAAGCAAACAGTCCTGCGCCTGTTAGTTTTAATCAAAAACTAAAATCTCTTTAGGACGGGAGAAATATAAAATCAATGAAAACTTTATTAAAAAAAATGGCAATCCTAAGTATTGCAATGTTGGTCTTTGGATGTTCTAAAGATGATTCTCCTGCTGAGGTTGTAAAAACCAAAGTCAAAATTACAGGTTATAGAATTGACAGTTTCTCATTTGTAGCAAATGATGGACTTGGTTGGGACGGTATTAGCGGGTCGCCTGATGTTTACAGTGGTATTTTTAATGGTAATTCAACTTTAATTGTGACATCAAACATTATTGATAATGTTTCGGCTTCAATGCTCCCAATAACAGTAACTTTAAATTCTCCGTATTTGGTTCCTAATTTTTCTGACACAATCAATGTTGTAGTTATGGATAGTGATAATAGTACATTTTGGGCTACTTCTGATGATGAAATTGGATTTGTGCCATTTATTATGAGTGATTACACAACAGGTGCGGACAAATATCCAACGACAAAAACAAAAACTGCTAATGGAGTTTCGGTAACATTATTTTTAACTTGGGAGTAAAAGATTAACAAATGAAAAAAATATTTTTTTTGATATTGTTTATTTCTCCACTTGTTAGTCATAGTCAAACACTTGAGGAGTTATATAACAAATTGGTAAATAAAGATAAGCCTGTCGCAAATAAAATTCAATACAAACAAGTAATGAATGAAATTGTGACATTAAATTCGACTTCTAATGCGTTTTGGAAAGGTGGTAGTTCTAAAACTGCCTTATATGTAAAACTGCCATTAGGAACCGTTAAATGGCATTATAGAGTAACTCTAATGGATATCAGACAGAACTATTCATACAATCTTAACGAAAGTTTATATTCGTTATTATCTAATAATCATCCATTATTTGTAAACAATCAAACCTCACTTGGAGTTAATTTTTACATAATCAACGATTATGCAAGAGATGATTTTTATGCAGACAGAAATTTTTCAAGATATACAGACTATCAGAATGAAAACACAAAAGGGTTTAATGGAATTTGTAACTTGGTTTACAACAATCTGATGATTTGTCTAAATAATCCAAATTTAAAAGACGGTATTAAAGCGATTGTAGAAGTAGTTGCGTACGGTAATTTTTAGAATATGCTTTTTTATGATTAATTTACAAAAACAGGCTTAATCCGCCTGTTTTTATTGTTTTATGGGAATTGTTTGGGAATTATTTGGCACTATTTACCATTGGTTATCAGTATTTTAGATTAATATTTGGGAATTGTTTGGGAATTGTTTGGGAATTTAAGAATAGACCAAGTTTAATATATAAGTTATAATCTCTAAGAATTGAATTATGGAAAAATCAATAATGTTACACTGTATAACCCCTGAAGAACTAAAACAAATAATCAAAGAGGTTATTAAAGAAGAACTTTTGGAAGTCAGAAAACAACTTCAAGAAAAAGATTCGGATGTTTTAATGTCAAGACAGGAAACTTGTGAGTTCTTGAAAATTAGCATCACAACTCTTTGGCAATGGACCAAAAAAGGGAAAATTGAGAGTTATGGTATTGGAAATAGGGTGTATTACAAAAAAGAGGATTTGCTAAAAAGTTTGGTTCTTTTAAGGTAAAAAGGACTTTATTTTATGTTATTATTGTCTAAAAAACAAAAATCTATATGCAAATTGTATGCAAATGAAAAACAAAAAAGACCTCACATCTCTGTGAAGTCTTTCTCTGTCTGCTCCCCCTCTTGGGCTCGAACCAAGGACCCTCTGATTAACAGTCAGATGCTCTAACCAACTGAGCTAAGGAGGAAGATAGTTTATCTTTTAAGCGGTTGCAAAGATAGAACGAATTTTATTGTTTGCAAATAAAAAATAAAGAAAAATGTAAAAAATCTTATTTATGAAAAATCGCCTTGTAAATATCATTACCGTTGGCAAATAACAATAACGAAATAAGCAACACAAAGCCCACCATCTGGGCTTTTTCCAAAAATTTATCGCTAGGTTTTCTACCACTAATCATTTCATATAGTAAGAACATCACATGACCACCATCTAAAGCTGGTATGGGCAATAAATTCATTACGCCAAGCATGATAGACAATAAAGCGGTAATGCTCCAAAACACTTCCCAACTCCAACTATCTGGGAAAACATTATAAATAGCGGCAAAACCACCTACTCCTTTGTATGCTCCAGTATTTGGATTAAAAATTGCTTTTAGTTGTTTCCAATATCCAGCCAACTGGTCAAATCCTTTTTGAATTCCAATTGGAACAGATTCGAAAAAACCATAACTCTCTTTACTGAATTTATAATACCCTAGTCTTTCTAGATTATCTTCTTTGAGAGCTCCCAAGCCCACGCCTAACTTTCCTTTTTCATTAACTGAAATAGTAACTGGAGTTTCTTTTTCTTTTCTCAGTACTACAGCTGCAAATTTCTTCCCTTTATTTTTATCTAAAAAAGCAGTTACCTCATCAATATATCTGAACGGCTTTCCTTCTATTGAAACTAAAATGTCTTTGGCTTTTAGTTGCTCTTTATTTGGAGAGTCATCGGCTAAAGCTCCTACAACAAAAGGCATTCTCAACCCAATAACACTTTTCTTATCGGCATCAATAAAATTACCTATAAAATTATCGGGTAATGTAATTGTTTGTTCTCGACCGTTTCTATTAACCGTAATTTTTTTAGATGTTAAAACTTCACCACTCAAAGCTGGTACAAAACGCACCACTTTTTTGCCATCAATAGCTACCAGTTTGTCTCCAGTTTGTAACCCTGCTTTTTCAACTACAGGATTGGTAACCCATATTCCATCTTTGATATTTTCATTTTTGATGTAAAAATCCCCATAAGCATAAGTCATTCCAATATAGATGATAAAAGCCAATATGAAATTTACCGTTACACCGCCGAGCATAATAATCAACCGTTGCCAAGAAGGTTTTGAACGAAATTCCCAAGGTTGTGGTGGCAATGCCATTTGTTCCTTATCCATACTTTCGTCGATCATTCCTGATATTTTGACATAACCGCCCAATGGCAACCAACCAATACCATATTCGGTTTCACCTATTTTCTTTTTCAACAATGAATATTTGATGTCAAAAAACAAGTAGAATTTTTCTACTCTAGTTTTAAATAATTTGGCAGGTATAAAATGCCCCAATTCATGAAGTATGATGAGTATTGATAAGCTCAATAAAAATTGAGATAGTTTAATTACGATTTCCATAGGTAGTTGTCAGTTTATTTTAAACGCACAAAAGTAAGGTTTTCACTTTACCTCTGTAAATAAAATTTGTTTTTGATTATTTTTTTATGAATTTTTTATGATATGTCCCTTCAGATCCTTAAATAACCTCATAATATAACCCAATTAATCAAAATAAACCTAAAAGATACTGATACCAATTTGGTATATAGCATTTTATAAATCAAGTTTTTTATCAACAGAAAATTTATACCAAACATTTCATTAAATTTGCGGTCTTATAAAGAAAATGTCATGTTACAAATAAGTTACATTAGAGAGAATAAAGATAAAGTGATTACCGCTTTGGCTAAAAAAAATATGGATGCAAAGTCCATTATAGAAGACGTAATCCAATTAGATGAAAATAGAAGAAGCACACAAGTTGCTTTAGACAATACTTTGGCGGAAGCCAATAAATTATCATCAGCCATAGGTGATTTGATGAAAAATGGTGAAAAAGCCAAAGCCGAAATTCTAAAACTAAAAACAAGTCAGCTCAAAGAATCTAGCAAAGAACTTTCAGAAAAACTGGATACTTTTGCTTCTGAACTGATGGCTAAAATGTACTTGTTGCCTAATCTTCCAGCTGCTATTGTTCCTGAAGGGAAAACTCCTGAGGAAAATTTAAACGTTTTTCAAGAAGGTGCTATTCCTCTTTTACACGACGGTGCGCAACCACATTGGGAATTGGTAAAAAAATATGACATCATCGATTTTGAATTAGGTGTAAAAATAACTGGTGCTGGATTCCCGGTGTACAAAGGAAAAGGAGCCAAATTGCAACGCGCTTTAATATCTTATTTCTTAGATAAAAATACCAAAGCAGGTTACGAAGAATTTCAAGTACCACATTTAGTTAATGAAGCTTCGGGCTATGGAACCGGACAATTACCTGATAAAGAAGGGCAAATGTACCATGTGGGTTTAGATGATTTATACTTAATTCCAACCGCCGAAGTACCTGTGACTAACTTGTTTCGTGATGTGATTTTACAAGAAAATGATTTGCCTGTTTTATGTACAAGTTACACTCCCTGTTTCCGGAGAGAAGCTGGTTCTTATGGTGCTCATGTTCGTGGTTTAAACCGTTTGCATCAATTTGACAAAGTAGAAATCGTTCGAGTAGAACATCCTGACAAATCTTATGAAGCATTGGATGGCATGGTAGAACACGTGAAAAATATTCTTCAGGAACTAAAATTACCTTATAGAATTCTGCGACTTTGTGGTGGCGATATGAGTTTTGCTTCGGCATTGACTTATGATTTTGAAGTATTTTCAACCGCACAAGATAGATGGCTGGAAATATCTTCAGTATCCAATTTTGAAACCTTTCAAGCACAGCGATTGAAATTGCGTTTTAAAGGAAAAGACGGCAAAACACAATTGGCACACACTTTAAACGGAAGTTCATTGGCTTTGCCTAGAGTGTTAGCTGGAATATTAGAAAATTATCAAACCCCCGAAGGTATTGTAATTCCGGAGGTATTGCGCCCTTATACGGGCTTTGATATCATCAACTAAAAGTTAATCATCCTGTCGGCAGACAGGCCTTTTTCTAAAATAATTTACTAATTCAACACAAAAAAAGTGTTACTTTGGTACATTGCTTTTTTACACTAAATGAAAAAACTACTATCCATAGCATTCTTTTTCTTTTCGCTAGCTGCGTTTGCTCAAAACGAGCAATTGGCCAATAATTATTTTGACCGTGGAGAATTTGAAAAAGCGTTGGTGAGCTATGAGGAATTATTAAAAGCTCAGGTTGGAAATTCCAATTATTTTCAAAAAGTGATCGATTGTTATCAGCAATTGCAGCAATTTGACAAAGCGCAAAAAGCAATTGAAGATCGGCTAGACAAATACAAACAAAATAATCTTTTGATTGAATTAGGATATAACTATCAACTACAAAAAAACCAAGACAAAGCCAATAAATATTATGATCAAGCCATAAACAAAATCAAAAAAAATGCAAATGAAGCGTATGGTATTGCGTATGTTTTTGAAAAAAAATCGTTGTTTGATTATGCTTTGTTATCCTATAAAACAGCAATAGAAACTGACCCCAATTTAAATTTTAATTTTCAAATGGCCATGCTGTATGGACAACTAGGCAATACCGATTTGATGATTGAAACCTATCTTCTTGAAGCGTATAAATACCCACAAAATCTTCCCATAATTCAAAACCAACTGTCCCGATTTATGACTGAAGATGCTGATGCAAATTTTAATGAGCTATTGAAAAAAGCATTATTAGTAAAGGCACAAAAAACGCAAGATGTTTTTTGGAACGATTTTCTAAGCTGGTATTTTGTACAACTCAAGGAATATGGCAAAGCATTTATTCAACAAAAAGCAATATACAAACGTAATCCAGAATCATTTGGCAATATTGTCAATTTGGCTCAAATGGCAATAGAAGACAATGATCAAGATTCTGCTCAAGAAATTTTAACATTTGTGATTGAAAACACAAATGATTTAGAATTGTTAATCCAATCTCATTCCTATTTGATTGATATGAAAATTGACCATGCTTTAGAAAAAGAGTATCCTGCGATAACTGAAGAATTGGATGGGTTGATTAAAGAATTCGGGGCAAGTCCATACACGCTATCATTATTAAAATTACAAGCTAGTTTTAATGCCTTTCATTTGAACAATCCAGAGAAAGCCAAAGTGATTTTGAAAAACGCTTTGGAAATGCCACTCAACAGATACCAATTGGCAGAGGTAAAAATGGATTTAGCTGATATTCTGTTGTATGAAGAAAAATTCAATCAAGCATTGATTTATTATTCACAAGTGGATGAAGACATGGGTGGCGATGTTGTAGGACAGGAAGCGAGTTTGAGAACAGCCAAAACAAGCTATTATAAAACCGATTTTCAATGGGCATCACACCAATTAAAAGTATTAAAGTCCGCTTCTTCTCAATTGATTGCCAATGATGCTTTGGATTTATTTCTCTTGATAAGCGACAATACTGTGGAAGATTCCACTCAAGTAGCTTTGAAAAAATTTGCCCGTGCTGATTTTCTGTTTTATCAAAATAAGAAAGAAGAGGCGTTAGCCCAATTCCAAATGATTTTAAAAGAACACAAAGGCGAAGAAATTGAACCCGTAACTTTATTGCGCATTGGGAAAATCAATGAAAAAAAAGGAGACTTTACCAAAGCTTTAGAAAATTACAACGAAATAATTACCAAGCATAAAGAAAGCATTTACATAGACGAAGCGCTCTATTTTTCGGCTGAAATATACAATACACAATTGAAGGATACCGAAAAAGCCAAACCACTTTATGAAGAAATGATATTTAAACATGAAGACAGCATTTACTATGTTGACTCAAGGAATAAATACCGAAAACTTCGTGGCGATACAAATCTTTAGTGTTTAGTGTTCAGTTTTTAGTGCTCAGCAAAATCAAAAATCGTTAATCAGCAATCAAAAATCCTATGATAATTTATAACGTAACCATCAATATCCACGAAAGTATTCACGACCAATGGATGATTTGGATGCAACACAAACACATTCATGATGTACTTGCCACAGGAAAATTTTCTTCCGCACGCATGGTAAAAGTTTTGGTAGAAGAAGAAATGGGCGGAACAACCTATTCCATTCAATACACCACTGACAGTAAAGAAACGTTGCAAAAATATTACGATGAAGATGCGCCACGGCTTCGTGAAGAAGGATTGCAATTATTTGGCGATAAAATGCTGGCCTTTAGAACAGAATTGGAGTTGATTTCAGAGTTTTTTCAGACGAATTAGATTTAAAGTCATGGAAAAAAAGCATCTTAAAGATTTTGATATTCTTTTAAAAGGACAATTAACTGTTAATTTACCAATTACAGTACTAATGATTTTTGTGTTTTTTGGACTTGCAGAATTTACTGATTTTTCTTTTTTTCGAAATGTAACAATTTCATTTATTTTTGGATGGATTTCTTGGGGGGTTTTAGTAAGAAATTGGATTCTATGGGCAAAGAAAAATGATGTTTCCGATGAAAGACTATTAAAAATAGGAAAACCAGGATTATTAGTTTGGAGTATTCATACAATTGAAACCGTTACTAAGAAGAATAAATATCCCTGGATATAATTTAAACTAACTATTTGCTTTGTGACTTTTTGACTTTGTAAGAAAAAAAACTTAGTGACTTAGTGTCTTTGCGGCAAAAAAAACAAATTAGATACTGAAATAAATTCAGCATAAATGGAAAAAGTAAAAGCCAAAAAACACCTCGGACAACATTTTTTAACTGACGAAAGTATCGCGTCAGCCATTGCCGATACCTTGGCGTTTGATGGCTATGACAACATCCTAGAAATTGGTCCGGGCATGGGCGTTTTAACCAAATACCTTTTGGAAAAACCAACCAAAACTTATGTTATCGAAATCGACACTGAATCTGTCAACTATTTGAACACTCATTATCCAAAACTCCATGGAAAAATAATTTCCAAAGATTTTTTGAAATACAACATCAACGAAGTTTTTGAAGGAAAGCCGTTTGCCATCATCGGTAATTTTCCATACAATATCTCTACTCAAATCGTATTTCGCTGTTTGGAATTGCGGCATCAAGTTCCAGAGTTTTCGGGTATGTTTCAAAAAGAAGTGGCCGAAAGAATTTGTTCCAAAAAAGGCAGTAAAGTATATGGAATACTTTCCGTATTGGTGCAAGCTTTTTACACTGCTGAATATTTATTTACCGTTGACGAACATGTTTTTAATCCGCCACCAAAGATAAAATCGGGCGTTTTGCGATTGCGCAGAAAAGAAAATTTTACGCTACCTTGTAATGAAAAACTTTTCTTCTCAGTAGTAAAAACTGGATTTCAACAACGACGTAAGACGTTACGAAATAGTTTAAAATCATTTGGGCTGTCGGATAATTTAAAAGAAGATACTATCTTTGACCTCAGACCTGAGCAACTATCAGTAGAACAATTTATAGAACTCACTCAAAAAATAGAAGCCAATGCAGTTTAAAATCAGCAAAGAACTCTTAGCACAAATTGAGCAACTCATTCACGACAAAAACGACCAAGAATTGGAAGTGTTGCTGAATGACATGCACCATGCCGATATTGCTGAGATTTTTGATGAATTAGACATAGATGAAGCAACCTACATTTTTAAAATTCTCGATAGTGAAATAACCGCTGAAATTCTACCTGAATTAGAAGAAGATGTTCGTGAAAAAATACTTCACGGTCTTTCGGCCAAAGAAATTGCAGAAGAGCTAGACGAGTTGGATACCGATGACGCTGCCGATATCATCGCTGAGCTTTCTCAAAGCAAAAAAGAAGAAGTAATCTCCGAACTTGAAGACGTTGAGCATGCCAAAGACATTGTTGAATTGTTGCGTTACGACGAAGATACTGCTGGAGGACTAATGGGGAAAGAGTTGGTAAAAGTAAATGAAAATTGGAACGTACTTACCTGTGTCAAGGAAATGCGAATTCAAGCAGAACATGTAACCAGAGTACATTCAATATACGTGGTTGATGATGAAAATAGATTAAAAGGAAGATTATCGCTCAAAGATTTGTTGACCACTTCAACTAGAACACCTATCAGTGATGTTTATATTAAAAAGGTAGATTACGTAAGAGTAGATACGCCCAACACAGAAGTAGCCCGCATTATGCAAAAGTATGACTTAGAAGCCATTCCAGTCGTAGATGAAATGGGAAGATTGGTTGGTCGTGTGACTATTGATGATATCGTTGACGTAATTAAGGATGAAGCCGACAAAGATTACCAATTAGCGGCTGGTATCTCTCAAGATGTTGAGGCAGATGATAGCATTTTAGAACTCACCAAAGCACGTTTACCTTGGTTGGTATTGGCACTATTAGGCGGATTTATTAGTGTAAAAATGCTGGGATTATTCGAAGGTGCCATGTTGAAACATGGAGAATTATTTTTCTTCACTCCATTAATTGCTGCTATGGCTGGCAATGTAGGTGTTCAATCTTCTGCTATAATTGTGCAAGGTTTAGCCAATCACTCCATCAGCGGTTCTATTTTCAACCGATTGTTAAAAGAAATTTCATTGAGTCTTTTAAATGGGGCGATACTTGCTGCGATACTTTTTATTGGGAGTCATTTCCTTTTGGGTGTTGAGCCAAAAATTGGAATGATAGTTACCATTGCTCTAGTCTCTGTAATTATTATCGCCTCACTTATTGGCACATTTATTCCGCTTTTACTTGATAAATTTGGCATTGACCCAGCTCTTGCTACGGGTCCGTTTATCACTACGAGTAACGATATTTGCGGTATTTTGATTTATTTTTCAATTGCTAAATGGATACTTGGGTTTTAATATAGGAGCAGCACATTTTCTTTCTTTTAGACTTATGCTCCCGCCATCCACGCTACATGCCTGCCTGTCGTCAGGCGGGTAGCTTGTTTCTGTCGGGGCTAGCGAGGACGTCTTGTTTTTCTTTACTCAGAAAAAACTTCCATAGCCGGTAACGCTCTATTGTTAAAATCCCAAAGCGATTGGTTCTCCCAAGGCGAACCATTGGTAGATTGGTTTCCTCTAAAAGCTACCCATTCGGTTCCCCAATAACAAAACCCAAATCCTAGTGGTGCTTCTTTTATCTTTTCTATTAAGGCATGTAGATAGGCCTTTTGCCCTAAAGTTGTTGCGCTAAATAATGGAATGATTTGATCAGTTGTCCCCAAAACATTATTGGTCCAATCGTTAAAACCTAAGGTGAAAGGATAAGAAGTTTCGGCGATAATTACTTTTTTATTATATGTTTGACCCAAAGTAATAATGGATGATTTTACTTCTTCAAGATCCTTTCCATGCCAAATAGGGTAATACGACAATCCAATATAATCATAATTTACAGCAGTCATTTTGTTGTAAAACCAACTGGCATCAGCACCAATACCTGCATAGTGAAGCATAATTTTGGTTTTAGGCGCTGTAGCTCTAATAACAGTGCTAGCGGCATTTAATAATTCTAAAAATTCAGTTTCATGGGTTGCTAAATCGGCTTTGGGCCACATAAAACCATTGTTGATTTCATTCCCAATTTGAATAATATCAGGTTTAATTTCGGTCACTAACATTGATGTATAAGTAGTAAAAGCAACCTTTAAATCGCTAAAGGATATATTGGCCCATACTGCTGGTATCGCTTGCCATCCCGGATCGGCCCAAGTATCGGAGTAGTGAACGCATAACCAGACTTTCATACCGGCACTTCTTACACGTTGTGCTAATGCTTTAACTTCATTAAAAGTAGATAGATTTTCGGGAGAGTTATTCCAAATTCGAATTCGAATGGTGTTACATCCTGCATTTTTTAAAGTAATTAATGCGTCTTCCGATTGATTAGTAGCATTATAGTATTGCGTTCCCTCACTTTCAATTAAAGGTAAAAATGACATGTCAGCTCCTTTGATAAACACTTCTTGTGAACTTTCATTTGATGAACTTTCATTTGAACATGATGTCAAAAAAAAAGGAGTAGAATGACGTAAATAAAGAGTCTGTTTTTCATATTTTAAAATTACAGAATTAAAACTAAGAATTAAAAACAAAAAGGTCTTTTTTTCAAAAGAGCTTTTGTACCTGCCTGCCGGCAGGCAGGTTCCGCCTATTGTCCTTGATTTTCTCTGATGATTCTTAATTTTTCCTTTCCACTTCCGCTTTTAAAGTATTTTTCTTTAATTCTAGCTTCAATTCTGTTGCCACATTTTTCAAAATAGATAAGTACGAAAGGAGAATAAGCCTTTGTCGTTTTATTTTTCCCTGTATTATGTTCAGATAATCGCCTTTCGATATTATCTGTTAAACCAACATAAATATAGTTTCTCTCCAAACTTGAAATAGCATAAACATAATACATAAACGAAATTTTTAAAATAAAAAACCTCCCATTTCTGAGAGGTTTACTTTTTAAAGTACCCGGAGTGGGAA
>JADBYA010000044.1 GCA_020403245.1 Flavobacterium sp.
CGAAAACGGCTTTACGATATTTGGCTGGGAACACTAAATGATATAGCAAAACACTTACATTATGGCTCTTATGGATGTATTCACTCATTTTTCTATTATACGCCGCGAGCGGCGGGGAATTAGACCCGAAGAGATTAAAACAAACCGAAAAAGCAAAAATTGATCTACAACAAGCAGCCATAATATTCCGCCAACAGAATAATATGGCAACTTATGAACAAGTGATGCAGATTTTACAACAATTAGGGGGGTGAAATAGAAATCATCAATTATGGAAAGTCGAGAAATTATCAAAAAACTGAAGGATGAGGGATGGTATCAAGTAGGTACAACAGGAAGTCATCATCATTTTAAACATCCCCATAAAAAAGGGAAAGTGACTGTTCCTCACCCTAAAAAGGATATTCCCCTTAAAACCCTAATCAGTATCGAAAAACAAGCCAGTATTAAATTACGATAAAGGAGAAATCAATGATTACTTATTTAGCCACCGTTCATAAAGATAAACATAGTGATTATGGGGTACAATTTTATGACTTTCCGGGTTGTATTAGTGCAGGGGAAACCATCGAAGAAGCGAAAAAAATGGCAACTGAAGCCTTAAAAGGTCATATTTCCTTTATGTTGGCAGATGGGGACGAAATTCCCACCCCTAGCACCCTCGAAACCATTTTAACCGACGCGGATCATCAAGATGCGATCGCTTTTCTACTCATTCAGGTATCAGAAGCTATTTTAAACCATCAGGAATTGTGTGTAAAAAACTAGGTGCAGTCCCTAGCTTGGTTTGAGCGAATAAATATGTTCAAGAAAACCTCTCAATTCTCAGGAAAAGCGAAACCCAACACCCAAAATCTAAATCTGTCTGAATCTTTTTGTTGGGTTTCCTTGGGTCAACCCAATCGACGATAATTGCTATGATTACTATAATCCGTAGTCGTGGTCTTTTAGATGCCAAATTAAAACAAACCAAAAAAGCCAAAATTGACCTAGAACAAGCAGCTATAATATTCTACCAGCAGAATAATATGGCAACTTATGAAAAGGTGATGCAACTTTTACGCGAATTAGGGAGGTGACAAATGATAAAAACACCCGTTGATTTATACCGTAGAGGTAATGCTACATCTCCCAGAATGGATTATGTTCGTCCTAACAAAGATATTGCCATCTATGAAAATAATGGGCAAATATGGGTAAAAGAAACCCTTGTTGATGGATAAACACCGGGGGGAATTTCGACCTTTTCCGTTCAGGGAATAGGAAACAACTGGTGGAAACTAGATCGGGGAATTTCTATTCCCAGTGAGCTAGAATTAATTAATGATCGAGGTAATCACTGGTTATGGAAACCCTTATTTCCCATGTCAATAGAAACCTATCAACAAGCTTTAAGGGTAATTGGTGAATTTTTTTATCGTGTAAGTTGAGGTAAACTATGAAAACTCTATCATTTAAAGACATCCAATTTATTATCGAAGCTCTCGAATCCCTTCTCAAAAATTATAGTGACCGTATTCAACAAATAGAAGCTCTCGAAAACTATGAAGATGAAATTTCGGACTTAAGTAATGATTCTTTATTTTTACAAGAATTAATTACTGACTTACAAAATCAACAAACACAAGAATTGGCTCTACTTGTGCCTGAATTTGATTTAAAAAAATGCCTTTACAAACATTAATTAAACAAGGAAAAAACCTGTCAATTGAGGAAAAATTAATCTTATTGGAATCTCTAACTTCATCAATCCGCGAAGAATATAATCTAATGCGAACCTGAAATGAGAAATCAATGATTACTTATTTAGCCACCGTTCATAAAGTCCGTAGTCGTGGTCTTTTATATGCCAAATTAAAACAAACCGAAAAAGCAAAAATTGACCTACAACAAGCAGCTATATTATTCCACCAACAGAATAATATAGCAACTGATGAAAAGGTGATGCAATTTTTGCAGCAATTAGGGCAATAAGTGGGGGGGTGAGTTATCAGTATTTAGTTTTTTCTAGTCTAGTCTGTTAATTGTTCATTAAAAACCTTCGGGATGGATGTTATTTTATGACCTTAAAACAACTCATACAAGACAAACGAGAGGATATCCTAAAAATTGCCACCAAACATGGTGCTTTTAATGTGCGTGTATTTGGTTCCGTTGCTAGAGGTGAGGAAACCGAAAATAGTGATATTGATTTTTTAATTGATTATGATTTAGCTAAAACGTCCCCTTGGTTTCCCGGTGGATTATTAGTTGATTTAGAGGCTCTCTTAGGGTGTAAAGTGGATGTAGTAACTGAAAAAAGCCTTCATCATCTAATTAAACAGCGAATCTTAAAGGAGGCAATTAAGTTATGAATGAAGATCAAGTTTATCTTGAATACATTTTAGACTGTATTGATAAAATTAAGGACTATTCCCAAGGAGGAAAACAGGAGTTTTTTGCTAATTCAATGATCAGCCATGCTATCATTAGACGCTTACAAACTTTGGCAGAATCAACCAGCAATTCTCATTTTGAAAACAAAAGAAGATAAAGTTCTCTATGTGAACAAGAGAACTTCTGTCTAATTATCATTTTTTTTCAAGATAATCATCATAATTAGCTTCAAGAGACAGTTTTAAAATATCTGCCCATAAAA
>JADBYA010000045.1 GCA_020403245.1 Flavobacterium sp.
ACATGGTACCGGTGCTGTCAGCAGCGAATACAAATATGAACAACATACTTCATATCCAATATCATTTGGTCCCCAAGGTGACTTGGTTTATGTAAGGAATTACGTTAGATGTGTAAGAAATGTAAAATAAATAAAACGCTGCACCTCCCTGCCGATATTTTTCTGATTGATGCCTGTAGAAATTCCCCTGTTTTTTCTTCCTCTGCTACTGACAAGCTTACGATCTGTTTCTTATCGGAACAATGACCCTAAATAATCCTGTATTGGATACATTTCTTGTTGTAAAATAGGTCAGATATAATAATCATTAAAACTTAATATATCATAAATTATGAGTAATTTTGAATAAGACGTTTCTATCATAGGTTATGTGCTAAGTTATGGGTGAAGAGAATGATAATTTATATCGAGTACAATCAAGAAAGCAACCATAATTATACATCATAGAAAATTTCAGATATGAAAAAAATTAAGATTCTGTTTTTATTAATAGCATCTGTTGCAGTAGATACTGCTGTATCCGGACAAACCACGTACATTAAGACACCACAAGGTAATATAGTGGATACTTCCACTTATGCCAACATGAAAGCCGAAAAAATAGAGAAATTCAAAAAGATTTTTCCAACAAAGGAAGTTAAAGTAACAATCAAAGATAATTTTAAAGAGATAAGAAGAACAAAGGATAGTATAATTTATTCTTATGAGTGGGACATTCAAATAAGTGACCCAAATGCTAAAAAACAAAAATCTTTTGAACCGAATGATTATATCGATAAGGAATTTCCATTACCCACTTTGACAACATTAAATAAGAAAAAAATAAACATTGACAGTTTGAAGGGTAAGCCGACACTAATAAACTTTTGGTTCACCACTTGTAAACCCTGTATTGAAGAAATGCCCGTTTTGAATGCAATCAGGACAAAACTAAAAGACAGTGTAAATTTTGTGGCCATTACATTTGAACCGACAGAAAAAGCAAGGAATTTTTTAAAGGCTCGTAAATTCAGCTTTATTCAAATTGCTAACGCTAAAGTTTTTACTGATTCTATGCATATGTCTTCCTTTCCGGTAAACATCTTTTTAGATAAAAATGGAATTGTGAGAAAAATTGAAAGTGGCATACCTTATATAGTATATGAAAATGGGAAAATGAGAATGGGTGATGGAAATGAATTTTTGGAAACGTTAAGAGAACTACTCAAAACACCAGTCTTAAAATGAACAAGGGTTGATATGATCAAATCAAGAGTATTGCGTATATCATCATCTGTACTTGATTGACATTTAGGTGCTCGCAAGTTGAACCGCATGTAGAAAAATGATTAACTGCGTCAAACAGCAAAATGATGGTGGCATTTATAATAAACAGCATGAAAAAACCAATTCTATTTCTTCTATTACTAACATCATTTTATTCTTGTTCAACAATGAAACGACCGGAATTTTACACGCAAACCGAATATTGGAAAAAATACAATGATTTTTTACCAAAAGACCTACAATATAATGCATCGAAACTCCCTACAGAAACTTATTGGAAATGGAAAGATTATGGTATTCACATTGATAAAATGACTGCCGAAAGTTCAACTGTAAAAATTATCATTCTTCACGGAGCGGGTGGTAACGGCAGAGTTATTGGCATGTTTGGAAATTACCTCAATGAACTTGGTTACGAATATTTAGCACCCGACTTAATCGGATATGGACTCACAAAAAATCCAAATAACAGAAATATTGAATATAGTGAATGGGTAAATTGCGTTTCTGACCTTGTTGATGAGGAATATAAAAAAGATCAAAAACCGATTGTTTTATTTGGTTTAAGTATTGGTGGAATGTTGGCATATCAAGTGGCCAGTAAGAATGCAAAAGTTAAAGGGATTATTGTTACCACATTGGCAGACCCACGAGAACAAAATGTTAGAGATGACTTGTCAAAAAATAAGTTGTTGAGCCGAGTGGGCTTACCTATTGCAAATTTCACAAAACCGATTTCTGATAATTTTAGAGTGCCCATTAAATGGCTAAGTAAAATGGATAGAATAACGAACGATAAAGATTTTTCAAAGGTATTTTCTAATGACAAACTTGCAGGTGGAAGTAAAATTAAACTTCGTTTTGTGAGAACTTTTATGAATTACATACCCGTTCAAGAACCCGAACAGTTTGATAGTTGCAAGGTTCTATTTTTACAACCTGAAAAGGATACTTGGACTTCCCTTTCAACAAGTAAACCATTTTTTGACAGAATCAAAGGTGATAAAAAACTAGTACTGCTGGAGAATTGTGGTCACGCGCCATACGAGGAACCCGGGGTGACGACAATGAAAAAAGAAATACAGGATTTTCTACATAAAATAATAGAATAACTACCAACAATAAGGTTTTACATGAGTCAGACTGGCCGGGTGAACTAGATGCATTCTAGTTATCTTTATCACCCCATCCAAGCTCCAAGAAGGTAACCCAACCCGATTACGGACGGTAATATTCAACGGGTGCAGCTAAGAAAATTTACTGTAAACCGCTAGCCCCCTACCCTTCAATTAAAATGCGACAGATTGGTCACTTATTTGGCAGGTGCAATTTCCCTACTATTTGTGTATTAAATAGTTCACAAAATCAGACTGAAACTTATTGAGTAAATTGTAAATTTGAATACTATGCCATGTCTATTCGTCATATCTACATTTTTGTTAGCCTCACGAAAAAGAGTAGCTAGTATATTCAAATTGTAAGCCATTAAAATGAACTTCAATTTAAAGAATAGGATAAAATCTATTTTACCTTTCCTGACAGAGGAAGAAATTGATCTTTTGATTACTCAAAATATGATATGTGAAATCAAACTAGAAAATGGGCATCACATTTTAAGTGAAGGTGAGGTTTGTAAGAATATTTATCTTATTTTAAATGGCACGATTAGACAATATGTAATAAAAGACGGAGAAGAAATTAACTTCCTGTTTTATTTTGATAATGACTTTGTTTTTGATGAACCAAGTTTTTACGACAGGGATGTATCGAAATACTATTTTAAAACGCTAGAACCTTCTACTGTTTTAAAATTTCAAGAATCAATATTTGATTTTTTAAAAAGCAATACAAATTTTACTCAATTTCTTTTCAATTTATCCAAACAAAATGTTGTTAGGCTTTATAAACGCAATGAGGTTTTATTAATAGACACTCCCGAAGAACGCTACTTAAAATTATTAGAAATTCATCCTACGATAATAGAAAAAGTATCGTTAGCGAAAATAGCTTCCTTCATAGGAATTACAGCTCCTTCACTAAGCAGGATACGAAATAGACTGGTAAAAGGGTGAATTTCTTAACTTAAGTTAAGGGTCAATCCGGTTGCAATTGTGGAATTTTGAATTCTTATTAACTAATAATTATTCAAAATGAAAGTAAATTCAAAAATTCACGGAATCATTGATTATCTGGTAGTCCTTTTTTTATGGTCATCACCAACCCTATTCAGTCTACCTGAAACAACCAGTACTTTTACGTATGTGCTGGGAGGTATTCATCTCGTATTAACCGTCTTAACAAAGTTTGAATTAGGGTTAATTAAAGTTATACCTCTTAGAATTCACGGGTTGATTGAATTAATTGTTTCTATTGTATTAATTTTAATAGCATTCATTTTGGGGAACAAAGAAGGACAAATTGCAAGAAATTTCTATATTGCATTTGCAGTTGCCGTATTCCTAACCTGGCTAATAACTGATTATAAGAAAGATAAATCGTAATGATCAAATAAATGATATAAAAGCTGTAAGCCTACCCAAAAATGGTGTAGTCGAAAGTTCACATAATCAGACCGAACTTATTGAGTAATTTGTACATTTGATTTGCCCGCTTCGTCTATTCTCCTTCCCTACCCTATTGCGATAGGTAAGCGTTATAGTGTAGTGATCATAAACAAGTCATCAGCAAGGATATAACATACAACTATTTCCGTCTTCAATTAATATTATTCGAGAATTTATGATAAGGATTTTTTTCATCTTGACATTATTGCTAAGCTCGGCATTTGTAAAAGCTCAAGACATCAATTACGAAGAGTGGTATATGAATACCGGAGATAGCGTAAGAATTTTTGTAAAAGAATTGAGAAGTCCAAGTAAAGACACTGTAATTGTGGTACATGGCGGCTTCGGTGCAAATCACGATTATATGCTTGACGCAGTGAAAGGACTCGAAGGCAAATTCCATTTCATTCTTTACGACCAAAGGGGCTCATTACTTTCGCCGACTTCGATTGAAAAAATGACATTTGCAAAAAATGTAAACGACTTGTATGAATTAGTAATAAAACTAAAATTAAAGAAAGTAAAACTACTGTGTCATTCCATGGGCACATTGGTTGGAATGGAATTTGCGAAATTATATCCCAATCTTGTTTCAAAACTGGTGCTGGCAGGAGCCATACTTCCAAAAGCCGACAGCATTTCTACTGTATTTTCAGAACAGATGATTAAAAACCTTGAATATTTAGAGAATCGCCAGGAAGTAAAAAATGAGAAAAAATACTACGTCAACAACAAAGAACATTTAACTGATAAAGAAAAAACGGAGTATTGGAGAATAAGTTTTGCAGAAGCAAATATTTACAATATATCAAAATGGAAATTATTGAAAGGCGGACAAATTTATTACAACCAGGATGCCTATGTAATCACGCAAAGTGTAAACTGGAATTACGATTACAGAAGCGTTTTAAGCAAACAAAATGCTACGATTATACAAGGACAATATGATTTTTTAGATTTCAATTTAAAAAATTACAAAGACAAGCTTGAAGGATATAAAAATATTGTTCTAAAAATAATCCCCAATGCAGGACACAATTCATGGATTGACAATCCCATTTTGTTTAGAAAATATCTCTATGAAGCATTAACAAAATAAGGTTGTATCCTTCTAAAACCAAATTGCCATACCAGGGATGAAGTCGATCAACCAATTGATGTGTGCCAATCAATTTTTGATGAATTGACAATGCAATAGGCCCCTTGTTTCCGGTGATCAGGGAACCGGGCCCAAACCCCGATTGCATGAATCTTCGGGTTCAGCCAGGAAAATCTCGTAAAAATCTCCATCCCGTATTCTCCTGTAAATTGGTTACAGACTAATCGGTTTTTTGAAGCCAAAAACAGAAATAGATAACACATTCACGCATCATCAGCTCATTTACTCTATACCCAACCCTACATCAGCTGTAACCCAGAGCATAGCCAGGGAGTTTGGTGACAACCGTAAAAACTCAGTTTTTCACACGGGCATCAGTTAAGTACGAGCTGAGCCAAAAATCTCAGAAACAGAAGACAACTTATTAAGAAATTTGTAAATTTGAGAAATGCACTACAACAACACGCATTACCTACCAGTTTCAGGGAAGGTATAATGCCTTCCCTAGTTTAAATAGTAACATAAATGATACAATTTTCTCAAATTTTTTTAGTTGGACCTGCACCAGTAGCAGTTGAAATGCGTGAATTTATTGAGGACACCTTAAATAATAAGAAAATATCGCTTGCTGAATTACTTAAATACATTGTTGACTATAGAAGTTTCAGAATAGGATACTCACCTAGAGATTCAGAATTTTATGGACCTTTTTCTAAAACTAATCTTTCAACAGAAAACTATGAAAAGGTTGAAGAAAGTTATCAAAATCTCCTAACAAAAATAAAAAATACTATCATTAATGATTTTTCCTATCTAGACAAAAATGAATTTGAAGAAATATTCAATGAATTTGAAGTAGTATTCAAAAGGATAATACTTAATTTAAATTTTGACAACGATAATGTAACAACTTACGTTTTTAACAAAAACTTTTTTTCTTTTGAAAAATCAAATAGATTCAACGAGCCAATACAATATGACTATTTTATTTCATTAATATTTATAGACCAAAGGAAGTCATGGTTTATTACTATTTGGTATGACTAGGTACTGCCTACAACAAATGTATTGCCAAAATGTAGCCTGACGGAAGCCGTGTTTCAATAGGCTGTATCGGGAAGCTATACTTGATGCCTATGTGTTCATGGATCTTGAAGAGGTTAGCTACCGGACAAGAAAATGGATAGAAGAATATAACTGCCAAAGACCTCATGAAGCCTTGAACAATCTAACACCGGATGAATGGAAAAGGAAACTAGAAATTACCGAAATTCACAACTCAAATACTATCTGTTAAAAGGGGTACTTACAAACCTAATACCCATTTATATTTTAGTGGGGTGTCTTGCTTTCAGTATTCGGTTTTATTTCAACTTTTCTCAAGAATTAATTCCTGGTGTTAACGGTGGCTACTACCCTTTGCAGGTAAGGTCTATTTTGAAAAATGGACATTTAGGATTCTCTGATATGCCCTTGCTTTTTTATTTTGATGCGTTTTTAATAAAGTTCATATCGCTTTTTGGTTTTTCTATTACAGACAGCCTGATACTGAGTGTCGTTAAAATAGTTGATAGCATTTCTATTCCACTTTTACTTTTGCCTCTTTATAAAATTATTCGTTTAAGCAATTCTTTGCAAATTTTAAAAATCAGCATAATTGCATTTTCTGTTCTTTCATTTTCACCTCTAATTCTCACTTCAGATTTGCAAAAGAACGCCCTTGCAGTTGTTTTTGTATTTGGTTTTCTTGCTTACTATCTATCCTTTCAAATCAATAAAAAGAGAATTGAATTCTTTTTATCGTTTGTTTTTTTAATTCTTACAGGATTGACACATTTCGGAACATTTATTTTTGAGCTATTTTTCCTGCTCTTAATTGTTTTTCATACTTACAAAAAGAAAGCAATTATTCCTATGATTATTCTTGTTGCTGTTGGTTTGGGAATTGTATTTCTGATTGATAGTTCTCGTTTCAACAGGGTGGTTGCGTTTTGGACAGTGATTTTTGAAAAGCCAGCCCTTTTAAATGGAATGTTATCACCACCAGATTTCTTAATAATTCTATTTTCAATTGTACTTGCAATCATTGGCATTATCATTCTAAAGTCAAAAAGCAGCAGTTTAAAGCCATTTCAAAAAAACATTTTGTTTGCCAGTATTATTTGTTTATTGGCTTGCTCGTTTCCACTGATTGACGGAGAATACTTAAAAAGACTTGGTTTGTTTTTGTTTATACCTCAATTACTTTTAATACTTCAAATTTCCACGGCTATTAGTATTAAAAAGCAGAAAATGATAAGTATTTTTCTTTTTATATTTACCTTCCTGTCAATTCTTGCCGTAGCCGGGCATCCTAAAGAAACTGTTATTGATAAAAATGCAAACGAAGATTTAAAAAAACTTAGTTCGATAATTATAAATGATAAAGAGACAATAATTATTGCAAGGCACGGACTTGAATGGTGGATAGCTTGGGCATTGCATACTAAGGTTGGACAGGACAAAGCCATAGACAAAACATTTTTTAAAAAATATAAAAGAGTAATTTTTATTAATCAAGTCAATGGATTCACCACTGACAAGGAGAGAACTCCATTTCACGAACCGTATGTTCCTGAAAATTCTGTGATAATATTTTCGTCAGAATATTTCAAGGCATATAAATTAAATAATAATCAATGACAAAAAGCACGAAATGCTAACAAAGGCTATATGCAATAAGGGTCTCAGTGGTAATTCAAGCATTCTGCCCCGCATAAACTTTGATGTAGGCGGACAGGTTAGTATTCCGCAATCCCTTACTGCATATAGCCTCGACCGTTATGCCAAATTGTAAGACAACACCAAAATGAACGTAATTTTCCATACGACAACAGCAATTAGCGTAGCCGTTTTGTTGACAGACACAAAAAGAATTGAGCAATCAACCACTTCAAGCAACGTTATTTGGACAAGTATTTTGGCATTCACCGTTGGACTTATTTCACACGGGGCGTTGGACTACATTCCGCACTGTTATCCGATTAATTCCAAACTTGACGCTATTGTTGGCTTGATAATAATCTTAACCACAACTTGGCTGACAAATAAAAGGTATCGTATAATTATAGCACTATCTTTTTTAGGCTCCATCTTTCCCGACTTGATTGACCTTTCCCCAGCCATAATCAATCAACAACTTGGACTAAATTTGCCAACATTTGAAAAGGTATTTCCGTGGCATTTACACAACTATTCAGGTTCAATCTACAATGACAATTGCAACAACTCGACACTCAATCATATACTTTTACTTTTGACAATTGTTATTATCTGTTGGTGCAGACGGACAGACATAAAAGCTATAATTACTAAGGACTAATGATAAGAACAACTGGGTATAACACATGTCTTGCGCTATTGCCGGTGACATTATAAAAATGAAGCTTTTATTTGCGCAAAACATTTTATCTTGGTTGACAGTTTTATGCTCCCCTAACTGCTGGCAAGCAGGGAAACCCGCACGAACACAAAGTGTGGGAACATTAGTAGCAAAACAGACAATATTCATAAATCGACAAATATGAAAAAAATAATTATTCTTGCAACTGTGACGTTTATTTCATTGACGACATTCGGACAGTCAAAACCTGACGACCTAATTAATAATTTTTTCAAAGAATATGCGAAGACACCAGCTAAAGCAGTTGAAGACATTTATGCGACTAATCCTTGGACCTCAAGAATTAAAGACGGGATTGAGTCAATGAAAAATGAGGTAAAAAAATACACAGTTGACTATGTTGGGAAATATTATGGCTATGAACTTATTACCAAGAAACAATTTTCAGAGAGTTTTATTCTATACTCCTATATGGTAAAATATGACAGACAACCAATGAGGTTTATTTTCAAATTATATAAACCAAATGACAAGTGGACTCTCTTTTCGTTTAAAATTGATTCCGACTTAGACGATGAAATTGAACAGTCGGCTAAACTTTATTATTTAAACCTTAACAAGGACAATTAGTTCTGCTGCTAACAAGGGTTTTTCGTCAGGCGCCATGACCCTGATAAAATATCTGTGCATACCTTGCATACTTTGTCCCGATAGCTATCGGGATAGAGCTACTTTTCAGGTCTAGTACAAGTTGATTCACCGGAGGACGGACCTTTCCGCAAGAGGACAATCCTGTACGATAGAGTATGGATGTGTGGGGTGGAGTACAGACTTTATCTCCTTATGCGGAAATCAAACCACCCCAATGTCGATTATGAGATACTCCGGGTCCAACTAAGAATAACTATTCAAAAATGAGCAACCCCTACCCTCCTGTAAATAGATTACAGGCTGCATAGGTATTTTTCAGCCAAAAAAGAAATAGAAAACACATTCACCAATCAGCAACTAATTTACGCTATACCCAACCCTCCATCAGCTGTAACCCAGAGCAAAGCCAGGGAGTTTGCTGGTAACCGGAAATACTCATTTTCTTGCGAGTATCTGTTAAGTAGGAGCTGAGCTAAAAATCTTGGAAACAGACGAGAACTTATTAAGAAATTTGTAAATTTGAGTAATGCGCTACATCTAAACGCTTTACTTACCATATTGCTATAGATGAACTATAAAGGTTTTCAAAGGAAACCGATATAGCGGCAAGTGTAAAATCAATATTCCAATCTTTAGTAATTCAACCAATATGACTAGATTTTGTAACCTTTTAAAGGTAACAGGACTTTTAATTTTAAGTCTACTAACAATTAGTTGTGCATCTTTACGACCAGTAACCAATATCAGAAATGGTAGTATTGACAGTTACAAATACTTTTACATAATTCCAACTAATAGTTTGACTTCAAGTTCGGGGGCAACCATCAGTGGACAATATTACTCCTCAAGTAAAACAGTTAACCCGAGTGATGTGATAACCGGAATTTTAAGCAAAAATGGACTAATTAGGCTGCCTGAAATTAAACCCGAATTTACTGATGAAACAATTGTTATCAATTATGGCGAAAGTGGAAGAAGAAAAACAGGTTGGGGTGGCTATACAATAGAAGTGACCATTCAATTTGTTTCTGCAAAAACAAGTACTCTTATTTGTTCATGCACAGCAGAAGGGCAAGGAGAAACTGAAGCAGACGATATTAGACAGGCAATAACCCGATGTTTAAAGGGTTTACTTTAAAAAGAAATTTGATTTTATTTTAGTGAGTGAAATTACTCTTATATCAAAAGTTCACAAAGAAATTGGAAAATGTAACTCTGAGGAATTGAATAAAATTCTTCAGTCTATAAATCCGGATGTAATTTTTTTAGAAGAAATTGAAAATAATTATTCTATATATAACCAAATGCAATTTTCTCAATTCGGAGTTTATCATGAACGGTTGGAAATAAAAGCAATACAAACATACAGTCAAAATCACTCATTTGAATATGTACCTGTGCTTGATGTTGGATTGTCTGATGAGTTTGAGAAATTTATTACGATTGTATCACAAAATATGGGCTATCAAAGATTACTAGAAAAATATAACTCATTAGAAAAAATTGGTGGATTTAAATTCCTTAATAGTGAAATAAATATTGTGCTACAAGAAGAAATGAGAGAGTTGGGAAATTGTATTATTGACAATGAAATATTTCACAAAAAAGTGATAGCGAGTATAGATGAGTACGAAAACTCAATGCTCCGTAATATTTACTCATTCTGCAATAAAAAATCATTCACGAGAGCAATTTTTATGTGTGGAGCGGCCCACCGAAAAACAATAGTAGAAAAAATTATAGAATACGAAATGAAAGAAAATATCAAACTAAATTGGACATTTTATAACGACATATAAAACGAGAGACAAAAATTCCAGCCACTAACAGATGTTTGCCACAATGGGGGTTAACATGGCTAAATAAAGTATATTGCTTCTATCAAAGTTTCTGTTTGGTTGAAAGTGAACCACACCCCCTGCCTGCCGGCAGTCAGTGAAATCCGCCCAAATGAAAGAACCAAAACAGTAGCAGTCAAGCTGCTTTGAAACACCCCGAATTAAACATTTATACTATGATAAGACTAATTCTTTTGACTTTTATTGTATCACTGTCATTCTTTTCATGCAGACAATCTATGCCAGATAAGGACAAAGAGCGTTTAGATGCAGTATGCAATAAGTTCATGGATGAATTTAATGCTGGCAAAACTTCCGAAGCCATTCAGCTTTTAAAAGAAAACTCTGTTATATCTCCGGCAGTACTCGACACACTTGAAATTGAAAGAAAAATGAATATGGTTTTACCCAATTATGGGAAAATGATTTCTTATGAATTTATCTCTGAACAAAAGATTAAAGACTTTATTGTAAGACGCTTTTATATTCAAAAATTTGAGAACTTTTATTTAAAGTTTGAATTTACACTTTATAAAAGCAGCACAGGATGGAAAATTACTGGTTTTGAATTCAACGAAGAACTCCTTGAATTACTCTATTAATAAAGCAAGATTGCAAAACAATCGTTACATCAAATACGGATATGTGTTGCAGGGAAAATATCTAAAATATTGATATACATTTGTCCTTACAGACACTTGAGCAATTATTTAATCCCGCACTTGCTTTTGTATGAACTATTCTTCATTTAAATAAACTACCATATGAAAAAGTATTTTTTATTTTTTCTCTCATTTCCATCTTTATTTGCTGTTGCCCAAACAAAATCATTTATTGACCAACCATATATAGAGGTGGCAGGAGCAGCAGATACTTTAGTCACACCAGATCGAATTTTTGTAAAAATTATTCTTTCAGAAAAAGATACTCGAGATAGACTGTCTGTCGAAGAGCTAGAGAATAAAATGATCGCTGCACTTAATAATCTTTCAATTAATATTGAAGAAGATTTGGTTTTATCGGATATGCTAAGTGCTTATAAAATTTATTTATTGAAACAAAAAGATATAATTAAAACAAAAGAATATACGCTGAAAGTTTCTAATGCTGCTTTACTAAGTAAAGTGTTTGTTTCACTAGAAAATATTGGAATCTCTAATGTGTCAATAGAAAAAACAGAGCTCAGTAACAAAGAACAGATTGAAAACATTTGTAGGTCAAGGGCTATTGAAAACGCAAAAAACAAAGCTATTTCATATACAAAGTCTTTAAACCAAATTCTTGGTAATGCAATTTTTATAACAGATTCGGAAATTTCATTAGCAAATCAACTGATGGGTAGAATGCCCGGTGTTCAAATTCGAGGAAGTAATTCTTTTAGTAATAACTCATATGAACCCCCGAAAATTGAACTCAAAAAAATATTAGTATCAGCTTCAGTGCAGGTTAAATTTATTTTAAGGTAGTAGTACAAGTAAAAATAATTTGAGCAATACGGTTGACTAATGACCTATCTTATTTTATAATGCTGATCAACTGTTCTAATTTGGCTATACTTATCTGGATATTAATTGGTCAAGGCAGCCGATGGATTATAGATTTTTCTAATAGTGTAACTGATAGAAAATTGTATATCGTATTATGAGAACATTACTAATCATATTGAGTAGCTTACATTTGAGTTATGCGTATTGTCAAAGTACACCCAAGAATTTTTTTCCAAAGGAAATTCGACCAGTAGATTTGAGTTCTAAAAAGGAGGCAGCTATCAACAGACAAAGTGAGTTATTGAAAAAAGATAAACTGACCAAAATAGAACAAATTGAGCTTGATTCACTGCTTGAAAAATATGGAGAAGTTGTAGAAAGTATTTGGAATGTTATCGAGGGAGGATGCAGTTGGTATTGTGAGGGTGGAAATTATTCCGTGAAAACATCTTCATCTTTACAACCTGAAAAAGGCAACATTTATAAAGCTGAAAACGCAAATGATCTAAGTTATAAGACAGCTTGGGTAGAAGGAAAAGATGACGAAGGAATTGGCGAATATTTGGAATATTATTTAAAAAATAGTAGTCCAAGAGTAACGAATATTATTATTTCCAATGGCTATATGAAGTCAGAAACAGCTTGGAAGAATAATAACAGAGTAAAAAAGCTTACATTATTTGTCAACGGAAAAATATATGGAATATTAAATTTAGAAGATAGTAGGACTGATCAGGTATTTGATATTGGCACATTTGGGCGCAATAAAAATGGTACAGATTTGATTTTGAAATTTGAGATACTTGAAATTTATAAAGGAGATAAATTTAACGATACAGCAATAACTGAAATATATTTTGACGGACTAGATGTACATTAATTAGTAATCAACTTCACTCGTCATTGTTTAACAAACGAGACTCGATAAAGTATTCGGTGAACGAATACAAGCTGCATCGCCCCGCCGCAATTTATTCGAATTAATATATTAAAAACACAATAGCAGATTGGAAAAAATACACCTAAACAAACATAATTCTGAAATAGAATTTACTTTGAATTCTACTGATAGCCGGTTACTGATTCATAGATCTATGTGACATCGAAAACGAATACAGGCAGCTAATGGACTGGCCGACCCGATGCTTCGGGACAAACCAGGGAAATAGTCATGCCAAAAAAATATTTTTTGAAAACTTGGTAAAATCAAAAAAACTTATTTTTTCATCTGCACCATGATAAACAATATCCTTTACTTTACTATCAGGAAATACACTATCAAGATATTGAGAGTATAATTGTATAGCTTGTTGTTTTTGTTG
>JADBYA010000046.1 GCA_020403245.1 Flavobacterium sp.
AATCAAACAGCTCAGTTCCACAGGACAAGGGTGGGATGGAACATACAACGGCCAACAATTGCCATCAGATGATTATTGGTTTACGGTGGATTATCTCGAACAAAGCACGATGAAACAATTTAAAGCCCATTTTGCAATGAAAAGATAAATTTGTTGAGTATATGGATAACTTAAAACAAAAATTTATATATTTGAACGCTAGGGTGATGATATATAAATAAATTAGTATGATACGAACTATATAAGATTGATAAATTTACGAATAATCTTATAATTTTAAATCAATAATTTTGATTATGTTTAACAAAACTTAGCTATGTAATATAACCCCCCATTTCTCATTAAAAAATAGTTAATATGAATTTTAGAAAAATTTATTTATTAGGTTTGTTTTTGGTAGCACAACTTTCAAATTCTCAAGAAGCATTACCTGTTTATTCAGATTATTTATCTGATAATTATTACCTACTACATCCTTCAATGGCAGGAGCTGCAAATTGTGCGAAATTAAGAATTACGGGTAGGCAACAATGGTTTGGACAATCAGATGCGCCAGCATTGCAAACAATAAGTTTCAATGGAGCATTGGGTGAAAGATCTGGTGGTGGAGTTATTGTTTTTAATGATAAAAATGGTTATCATTCACAAACAGGAATGAAGTTTACCTATGCTCACCATTTAATGTTTTCGCGAGATAGAGTTGATTTGAATCAACTTTCATTTGGTATGAGTGCTGGTTTTATCCAAAGTAATTTGGATGAAACAAGTTTTTATAATAACAATCCTCAATTTGATCCGATAATTTATGGAATTGTACAGAGTGCTACCTATTTTAATATGGATATTGGTGCGTCTTATAATTTTTTAGATTTTTATGTTCACGCAACTGTTAAAAACGCATTAGCAAGTGACAGAAATTTATATACCGAAGATAGAGAACCCGTTAATTTGCGACGATTTATTTTGAATACGGGGTATACTTTTGGTGATTCTGAAAGAATTTTATGGGAGCCTTCATTTATGTTTCAATTAGTAAGTCAAACAAAAGAGACATTTGTTGATTTAAATATCAAAGCATATAAAAATTTAGATTTTGGAATGTTATGGGGTGGGTTATCTTATAGACGGAGTCTTGATGGGGCACAATATCTTGATGGGACAGCTATTGCTAGCCAAAAGTTACAATATATAACTCCAATAGTAGGTGTTAATTTTAAAAATTTTATGTTATCCTATACTTACTCTCAATTGTTAGGTAATGTAAATTTTGATACAGGTGGATTTCATCAATTGACACTAGGAATTAATTTATTTTGTAAGCCAGATAAATACGAATGTAATTGTCCTGCTATTAATTAATTTAAACATATGTCCCGATTATTCGGGACAATTTTTTTATGGCAATAAAATCAGTAAACGGTAAAAGTCCACAAATACCACTAGATTGTTTTATAGCAGAAAATGCAACAATTGTTGGGGATGTTGTGTTAGGACAATTTTGTAGTGTATGGTTTAATGCCGTTATTCGTGGTGATGTTCATTATATTAAAATAGGGGATAAAGTAAATATTCAAGACGGTGCTATCATACATTGTACCTATCAAAAGCATCCAACAGAAATCGGCAACAATGTTTCTATTGGACATAATGCAATAGTTCATGGCTGTATAGTTCATGATAATGTTTTGATTGGAATGGGAGCTATTGTAATGGATAATTGCATTATTGAAAGCAATTCAATAATTGCTGCTGGAGCTGTTGTTACTCAAAACACAGTAGTTGAGTCAGGTACAATTTATGCTGGAATTCCTGCTAAAAAAATTAAAAACATTAATGAGTCTGATTTTGCTGGAGAAATTGAGCGAATATCCAATAACTATGTAATGTATTCTAGCTGGTTTAAAGAAGAATAATTTAGAAATCTTTAAAAATAACAGGGTATTTATTTTTTAATATACTATTCAAAACTTGTGGATTTGAATTAGTATAAAAAACTTGGGTGCTTTTTTCAAGCTGATTATTAAAACCTATTCTTTCCTCTAATATATTTTTTGTTTGTCTTGCCACAGCTTCTCCTGAATCTATTATTTTAATACTTTCTGGAAGTATCTTTTTTATTTGTGGTATCAAATAAGGGTAATGACTACAACCAAGGACGAGATAGTCAATATTAGCCTCTATCATGGGTTGTAAATATTTTTTAAGCAATTTATTCATTTCAGGCGACTTCATTTCTCCATTTTCAATTATTGGTACTAATCCATGTCCTATTTGTTCTATTATTCGTGTATTTTGAAATTGTTGTGCCGTTTGATGGAATAGTTCGCTATTCAACGTTCCTGCTGTGGCTAGAATTCCAATGGTTTGTGTTTTTGAAAGTGTAGCTGCAGGTTTTATAGCAGGTTCAATTCCAATAAAAGGAACGGAATATTTTGCTCTTAATTCTTTTATTGCATTTGTTGTAGCAGTATTGCATGCCACAACAATTATTTTACAATTTTGTTCTAAAAGAAATTCGGTATTTTTCATACTCAATCCAACAATTTCTTCTTTGGATCTTTGCCCGTAAGGAGCATTTTTACTATCTGCCAAATATATGGTATTTTCATTTGGTAGTAATTCGTGAATCTCTCTCCAAATAGAAGTGCCTCCAATACCTGAGTCGAAAAGTCCTATAGGATTGTTATTATTCATAAAAACAAAAGTAAAAAAAAACTGCTCAATTAATAGAGCAGTTATTAAAGTATATTTTAATCGATTTAAATATATGAATGCAACTCAGATTAAAATCCTAAATCTTTTTTAACATCAGCTGTTAAATCTGGTCCATCAGTTAAAAGTAAGTCGGCAACGTTTAAAACGTATTGATATCCTTTTGCTTTTCCAACTTTAGAAATTGAAGCTTTAATCTTGTCCATTAATGGTTTTACCAAGTCAGCTTCTTTTTTTTGCAATTCTTTTTGTGCATTGTCTCTATAATCAGTAATGCGTTTTACTAGGTCTTGAACTTCTGTTTGACGTGTTTGATTTACAGCATCACCTACTGTTGATGCTTCTTGGTCGTATTTTTTTATTTTATTTTGATATTCTTCGGCCATTGTTTTGTATTCTGCATCATAAGTAGCGCTCAATTTTTCTAATTGTTTTTGAGCATCCAGCATAGCTGGCATTTTAGAAATTAGTTCGTTTACATCAACGTGTGCAATTTTAGCTTGAGCATTAATCATGTGAATTGTTCCTAAAAACAATACAGTAGCTATTAGTAATGATTTCAATCGTTTCATTTTTAAAAGTATTAATTAATTATTTATTTTATTCTGATTTTGGTTCTTTTGTTTTATCTTCTTTTGCTTTTTTTGCGGCTTGTCTATCTTCTAATATTTTTTTTCTTTTGTCTTCTAAAGCTTTTTTTCTATCCTCAAGTGTTTTTGCTTTAGCGGCGGCTTTTTCATCTCTGGTTTTTTGTACTTCGCTTATTTCTGATGTTTTGGTTTCACTACCGGATCCTTTAGGAGCTGAAGCAGTTCCTTCATTAGATTTATCATCATTTTTAGTAGGAGTTTTATCATTCTCTGGTTTATCGTTAGCAGGAATCGTGCCATTTTTTTTCGCTTCTCTTGCTTCAGCTGCTGCTTTTCTTTTATCGTCTTGCTCTTTTTTCTTAGCTTCCATAGCTAGTTTTCTGTCTTCTATCATTTTGTCTCTGGCTGCTTTTTTCTCTTCTAGTGCTTTTTTTCTAGCAGCAAGTGCTGGATTTTCATCTTCAAGGTCTTCTAGAAATTCTTTCTTTTCTTGCTCTTTAAGTTCTTTTTTAGATTTTTGCTCTCTTTTTTCTGCCCTTGTAATTGTTCTTACAACCTGATCGCTTATATCATATCTTTTGGCGCCAAATACCATGGTTAAATCGGATGATTTATCAAAAATAAAATCATATTTTTTTGCTTCTGCTATATCTTGAACTGCAGTAAATACTTGATCTTGTATTGGTTTTACTAGAACGGCTTTCTGTGTCATTAAATCACCATTTGGGCCAAATCTTTTTTGTTGGAAATCTAAAAGTTCTGTTTCTTGAAACTTAATTTCTTCTTCACGTTCCTCTATCAATTCTCTTGTCAGTAGGGCTTTTTCAGTTTTTAATTCATCTTTTAGTTTTGCAATTTCCACTTTTTTAGTTTCAATGTCTTGTTTCCATTTTTGTGCTTTTTGTTCCAATTGATTTTTTGCTTCAGTATAATCGGGTACATTTTCTAAAATATATTCCATATCAATGTATCCAATCTTTACTCCTCTAGTAGTCTGAGCGTTTAAATTAACGATGAAGGATAAAAATAATATCGATATTGCAAAATATTTTTTCATATTCTAATATTTTTGAAAAATTTATCAAATATAATTAAAATTGTTGACCAATTATAAAATGTGTTTCCCATCCATTGGGTTGACTAAATCCTGGAATAGGATCAAAACCTCTTGCAAAGTCAATTCCCAACAAACCAAATGCTGGCATAAATATTCTAATACCAAATCCAGCTGAGCGTTGTAATACAAATGGATTATAACTATCAAAACTTTTATAAGAGGCACCTGCTTCTAAAAAAGTTAAGGCATAAATCGAGGCAGCAGCTTTCAGTGTTATAGGATATCGTAATTCCAAAGAGAATTTGTTATATATTGGATCACCATCTGTTGATGATAATGATTGATTAGGATATCCTCTCAACTGGATTACTTCTCTACCATCAAGTGCAAAATTGGCTAAACCATCGCCGCCAAGGAAAAACCGTTCAAATGGCACTACTCCTCTGTCAGGATTGGAAAGACTTGTTCCCCTTGATGGATTATAAGCGCCCAAATATCCAAATTCACCTAATGTTCTCAAAACTAATTTTCCAACTACTTTTGTATACCAATCGGCTTTAAACTTTATTTTATAATATTCTAACCATTTAAATTTTTCTTGATCTACTCTTGCTCTATCCGTTGAAGCATCTTCAAAAACATATACCTTTTCATATATTCTAGAATTTTCTACAGTTTCTTTTAGATAATCCCCAGTTGCAGGTAACTCGCCTAATGAGTTAGCTACAATTGTAAAACCAGCATTTTCTTTATACTTAAGTTTATAAGGTTCTTCATTTTTAAGATTTCCATAATCCACTCCATTAAACAAAGAATAGGGTAATGTAAATTTTGCTGAAACGCTAAATTCAGAACCCGATGTTGGGAAAATAGGATTTACACCTTTATTATTTCTGCTCAATCCAATAGTAAATGCTAAATTTCTAGAAGAACCATCACCAAAGGTGAATAATCCTGTATTATAGTTATTTAAATTATAATATTGAAAACTAATCGAATTGGAAAATACAAAGAAGTCATCAGGCACCGTTAATCTTTTTGCGTAACCTACAGATAAAGCTGTAATGTCAAAACTCTTGCTTTTATCTACACCACCAGTATTTCCAGCAAATAAAAATTGTTTGCTGTATGATAAAGAGGTTGAAAATTGAATGGGTTTTTTACCGCCAAACCAAGGTTCTGAGAAAGATAAACTATAGGTTCTAAAGAATTGACTAGCTTGTAAGCGCAAGGAAACTTTTTGACCGTCACCCATTGGTAAAGGTTTGTAAGCTTCCTTGTTAAATAGATTTCTTGCAGAGAAATTATTGAAAGACAAACCTAAGGTACCTATAAATCCGCCACCACCATAACCACCTTGAAGTTCAATTTGACTCGATCCTCTTTCTACCAGGTTGTATTCAATGTCAACTGTACCTGCGGCAGGATCGACATTCTTGAATTTTGGATCAATCGCTTCTGGGTCAAAAAATCCTAATTGACCAATTTCTCGAATGGTTCTTACTAAATCTTCTTTACTATACTTTTGTCCTGGTTTTGTTCTAAGCTCTCGATAAATTACTCTATCATTTGTTTTGTCATTACCAACGACGGTGATATTATTAAAGTAGGCAATTGGACCTTCTGTAATCCTAATTTCAAAATCAATCGTGTCATTAGCAGTTTTTACTTCTACAGCATTAATATTGGAGAACAAGTAACCTGTATTTTGATATAAATTGGTAATGTCCTCTCCATCAGGTTTTGATTTATCAGCTATTCTTTTTTCAAGCAAAACACCATTGTAAGTGTCTCCTTTTTTGATACCAATTATTCTGCTTAACAACTGATCAGAGTAGACAGAATTTCCTAAAAATTTAATATTTCCAAAACGATATTTGCTTCCTTCTTCAATTTTAATGTTAATAGCTAATTTCGAATTTTTATCCATTAAATAAACAGAATCTGATACTATGCGAGCGTCTCTAAAACCTTTTTCCTTATATTTTTCTATAATTGAGTTTAAGTCTTCTTTATATTTATCTTTGATAAATTTAGACGCCTTCAAAACCCGAATCGGGTTTATTTGTTTGGTATTTTTCATGGCGCTTCTCAGATTTTTATCTGTGAATTTATCATTACCTTCAAATGTAATTTTTTTTATTTTAAGCTTATTTCCTTTGTCTATATTGACAAGCATTTTAACTTGATTTCCATCTGTGGTATCAGGAGTATTGGTGATAAAAACTTTTGTGTTGTAGTAACCGTCTTTTTTATATTTGTTCTCTATATAATTTTTAGTTGTTGTAATTAAATTTTCGTTTACTATTTTTCCTTTTGTTAAGGCATTGTCTTTGATAAGTCCTTCAACTTTAGATTTTTTCACGCCATTAAACTTAACTTCTTTTAGTTTTGGCAGTTCAACAATATCTAAGTCAAGCCAGATACTATCTCCTTCAACTTTATTCACATAAAAGTCAATATCACTAAATAGCCCCAGTTTTCCAAGTTTTTTTATTGCGTTGCTAATTTGTTCTCCAGGCACAGTTAGTTCTTGTCCTTTTTCTAAACTAGAAAAAGTAACAACAGTTTGTTGGTTATAACTGATTTTTCCATTTACTTTTACTTCAGCTAAAATATATTTTTTAGCTTGATCAAAAGGGAGTCTATTTTGGGCTTGTAATTGAAAAAAAGTACCTAATAATAGCAAACAAAGAAATATTTTTAACTCTTTTATCGACACTGAAAATTTATTTAATTTGTTCACTAGTTTTTCCAAATCTTCGTTCTCTTTTTTGGTAGCTAATAATAGCTTCATATAAATCATCTTCTTTAAAATCGGGCCACAAAACTTCGGTAAAATATAATTCCGCATAGGCTATTTGCCATAACAAAAAATTACTTATTCGGCGTTCGCCACTTGTTCTTATCACTAAATCTACATCGGGTAAATCGTGCGTGTAAAGATGCTGATTAATTATCGATTCATCAATAGTGTCTATTGAAATTATATTATTTTTAACTTTATCACTAATAATTTTGAATGCATTTATCAATTCCTCTCTTGAACCATAGCTCAAGGCTAAGGTTAATGTCATTCTTTTGTTGTTTTTGGTGCTGTCAATAACACTTAGTAGTTCGCTTTTTGCTTTTTTTGGTAATAATTCAATATTTCCAATACAATTTAAACGAATGTTGTTTTTTTGTAAAGTGTCGAATTCTTTTTTTAGGGAGGAAATTAAAAGATTCATCAAGGTATCTACTTCCAATTTTGGTCTGTTCCAATTTTCAGTGGAAAAGGCATAAAGTGTTAAATTTTCTATGCCAAGTTTTGCACAAGTTTCAACAGTAATTCTAACGGATTTAGTTCCTTTTTCGTGGCCTAACGCTCTCAAAAGGCCTTTTTGTTTAGCCCAACGACCATTGCCGTCCATGATTATAGCAAGGTGTTTTGGTAAATTGTCTTTATGTATTGTGTCTATTAAACTCATTTTTAATCTGCGCAATAGCATGGTTTTTCAGTAAAAGTATACGTTAATGTAAAACCTGTAAATACATACCAATCATTGCTGTTTATATTGCCAAATTTTAATGGCTCTAAATTTTCATTTTTAGGATTACTTCCATCCAAATTATCAGTGAAAGTATATCTTGCTCCAACCTCAATTCCTAGAACAAAATTTTTTAATATATTACTTTTAACTCCTACAATCATCGGAATGGCAAAGGTACTGGCTTTAAAATCATTTTTTGTCTCACCATTTACCACAAACAATTCGTCATATACAAAATAAGAAAGGCCTGAATAAACGTAAGGTGATATTTTCATTATTAATGACTCATGTAAATTAAAATCAAAAAAATTAAACTCCAATCCTGCCGAAAATTCTTTTATATTATTTTTAAATTTAACTCCTCTTAGTTCTCTTCCCGGAATTCCGGAGTCTAAATCATTTCCAGTTATGGTGGACTGCATATAGGAAAACCTGTAAGCATGTCTTGGACTTTTATTCCATTTGTATAAAACTCCAATAGCTGGTTCATTTGGCGAAATGTAATTAGTTTTACCAACATCCCCAATAAAGTTACTTCCTCCTATGAATACACCTAACTCATTGATTTGTGCATTCATTATAGTATGGAAAATAAAAAAAATATATAATACTAAAATCTTTTTCATTAAATTGAAAATAGCGTGCAAATATAATAATTCTCAGTACTTATATAGCATGAAATTGGGATTTCTGTTAAATAAAAAAAAGTGCTGCCAATTTTGTATTTGTAATAGTTTGTATTCTAAAAACGGATTTTTTAGAATTGTAGTATAAATGCGAGTAAATTTTTTCTAATTTCTCTTGTCTTCACCCCAAAGGAGTTTGTTGCGAAGCGTTTTCAGAAAAGTTTCATCAGGGATTTCAACCATATGAATTTGAAATGATGTTTTTTTAATTTTCAATTCAGAATTATTGTTTACAGAAGTTATTCTAGAGTCTAACGAAACCAAGTATTGTTCCTCTCTTCCAGAAATTTTTAATTTTATTTCTAAATCATCAGGAATAACAAGTGGCCTTGCATTAAGATTGTGCGGAGCGATAGGTGTAATAACTAATCCTTTTACTTCTGGGGTTAATATTGGTCCGCCACAACTTAAAGAATATCCTGTTGAACCTGTTGGTGTAGATATAATTAAACCGTCAGCCCAATATGAATTTAAATATTCATCATTCAAATAGGTTTCAATTGTTATCATCGATGTGGTGTCTTTTCTGCTAACAGAAATTTCATTCATTGCAAAATTAATTCCAATGTCAGCCCCTTTTGGATAACAATCTATTGTCAAAAGTGTTCTTTTAGAAATAGTATATTTTTTTTCTAAAACGATTTGAAGAAATAATGCTATATTTTCTTTTTGAACTTTGGCCAAAAAACCAAGTCTTCCAGCATTTACCCCCAAAATTGGAATTCCAGAGTCTCCTACAAATGTTGCTGCTCTGAGAATGGTACCATCGCCGCCAATGCTAATTAAAATATCAATACTTTTATCTAAATCAGTATGTGAAGCAAAAGTATTATATTGTTTTTCAACAATTTTTTCTTCGTAAAGTATTTTTAAAAACTTTTCTTCAATGACTAATTCAACATTGTTTCTATTAAAAAAAACAAAAATATCCTTAATGATTGGTCGAGTGTCGTTTTGATAATATTGTCCGAAGATGGCAACTTTCATATGTTTAAATTTTATTTTTTAGTGGTAACATATGTATCGCCTTTTTAATCATTGGTGTTTGTTTGCAACAAACTTGTTGTTAGTGGCGATTTCATAGGGTTTAGATTTTACTTTGTACCTCGTATTTTCAACATCGTAATTTGAATTAAATATTTAAGTATTTGTCCAAATATTCTGAACGCTCTTTCAAGTTATTCAAATAGTCGTCTTCATAATGTTCAGAAACGATGTCATAGTTATACCGTCGAAAAGATTGTATAATATCGTTCACAGCACCAAGTGTCATTTTTATAGTCACTTGCACTTTATCATTTGTAGCTTCAGAAACAAAAACACCTAGTAATTTTCCATTGTTGCTTTCCACAATTTGTGTTATTTGGCTCATGGAATAATCTACAATCGGTTTTTCAACCACAATAATTCCTCCAGTTTCTTTAAGAAAAGGAGTTTCGTTTAAAAATTTGATGACATCAGCAATTTCATAATATCCAATGTAGTTGTTCCTTTCATCAAGAATAGGAACCAGATTGGCATTGTTGCGAGCAAAAACTTCTAAAACATCCAACCAAATCATAGAATCTCTTACAAAAAAACCCTCTAAGGCATAACCATAATCGGCTAATTTTTTTTGAATTTCAAAAGTTTCAGCATCAACTGAAGAGATACAACCCATATAAATTCCATCATTTAGAACTGGAAAATGGGAGAAAGTACAATCGGCAAAAAAATCTTGAATTTCTGCTACTGTTTCAATACTCGAAAATGGTTTAAAATCATTATTGATATATTCTGAAAGTTGTCTCATATAAGCTTTCCTTTTAACGACTGCAAAATAATCAAATTTTGGGACATGATGGCTTAGTTTAACTTTGTATTTTTGTTGGGATATATTAATAGCCACAGATTCAATGATTGTTTTATAATAATCAGTAAAAAGAAAATCTGTAAATCTGTGGCTAAAAATTAAAATGATGACAAAATTAAGTGTTAATATCAATAAAATAGCTACTTTACGGAACGCTCGTGGTGGAAATTCACCTGATTTGTTGGAAGTGGCCAAAGACATTCAAAAATTTGGAGCACAGGGAATAACCATCCATCCAAGACCAGATGAGAGGCACATTCGGTATCAGGATGCACGAGATTTGAAACCTATCGTGTATACTGAATTCAATATCGAAGGCAATCCTCAACATAATTTTATGGATTTGGTTCTCGAGTGTAAACCAACACAAGTAACACTTGTTCCTGATGCAATTGGTGCCATAACTTCTTCTGCGGGTTGGGATACCAAGAATAATCAAGATTATTTAACAGATGTTATTGCTGAATTCAAAAGAAACGGAATAAGAACTTCCATCTTTGTTGACCCTAAATTAGAAATGATTGAAGCTGCAAAAAAAACAGGAACGGATAGAATTGAATTATATACCGAAGAATTCGCTCATCAATTTAGTTTAGGAAATAAAACTGGAATTGAACCTTATGTAAAAGCGGCTGTTTTTGCAAATGAATTAGAATTAGGAATAAATGCTGGACATGATTTAAGCTTGGATAACATAAAGTTTTTCAAAGACAATATTCCTAATTTATTGGAAGTTTCTATTGGCCATGCTTTGATTTGTGAAGCTTTGTATCTTGGTTTAGACAATGTAGTGAATATGTATTTAAATAAATTAAAATAAAACTCTGTGAATCAACCCCGAAGAGCGAACACATGAAGTAATTTCTTTTTCTCTTATAAACTGAAAAAAATGCTCAACTCAAGAATTGAAGGCGAAGGCCATCCACTAATTATCATTCACGGTTTCCTCGGGATGAGTGATAACTGGAAATCATTAGCATCTTTGTATGCAGCCGAAGGGTATCAGGTGCACATGATAGATTTGCGCAATCATGGGAGAAGTTTTCATTCTAATGATTTCAGCTATGAAATCATGTCAATAGATGTATTTGAGTACTGCCAAATGTATAATCTAAAAGATATTTCCATTATTGGACATTCTATGGGCGGAAAAGTAGCTATGCTTTTTGCAACAACTTATCCAGAATTAGTTGAAAAATTAATTGTTGCCGATATTGGTCCAAAATATTATGCACCTCATCATCAAGATATTTTGGCTGGGTTGAATGCCGTAGATTTTTCTACAAAACCCGATAGAGCGGCAGTTGAAGAAACTTTATATCCTTTTATTCCCGATTTTGGTACAAGACAATTTTTGATGAAAAATCTCTATTGGATTGAACCAGGACAACTAGCATTCCGATTTAATTTATCAGTTTTTAATGAAAAAATTGAAACTATTGGCGAAGCTTTACCTGAAGGGAATTATTTTGACAAACCAACACTTTTCATCCGAGGAGGCAATTCCAGTTATATTTTAGATACTGATTTACCCGAAATCAAAAAGCAATTTCCAAACTTTAAATTTGCAACAATTCCAAATGTTGGACATTGGTTGCATGCCGAAAATCCAAAGTTGTTTTTTGATGAAACAATTACTTTTTTAAAATAAAAAATCCCTTCAAATTGAAAAGGGATTTTAGATTTAACTAATTTAGTTTAATTAGTTTTTGATAAACTTTTTAACAGCTCTTCCTGAGTCAGTATCAATATTCATGAAATAAACACCAGAAGTTAATTCTGAAATATTCATTTCTACTTCAGAAATATTACTAACTTCTATCGTTTTAACAGTTCTTCCATTAACATCATTAATGCTCACTTTGTTTAAAAGTATGCTGTCGTTATTAGAAATACTGATTACATTATTTGCTGGATTTGGATAAGTGCTAAATTTTCTAGCAAATGCTTCATTAACTCCCAATCCAGTTGTAGTTACCTTGAAATCATCAAGCATAAATCCAAACATATCAGGAGATGTACAACGAACTGCAATATAAACCGGTTGACTATTAAATCCATTCAATTCATAAGTATACTCTACATAAGGACCAAATGCTGTAGTTTCTGGTGCTGCTATTGGAGAAAAACTAGCAACAGCGGTATTTGTTGTAGAAACATACACTTGAAAAACTTCGTCTGGATATTCACTGTCACAAGATTTTGCCCAAAAAGACAATGTATTACCAGATGAACCTAATGTAATTTGAGGAGAGATTAACCAATCGTCATTTGCAGTAATTGTTGCGTTTGGAACGGCTGCAATACAAGCCATAGCTTTTTGACCAGAACGAGCAGCCCAATTGCTAGTAGCACTAGGAGTCAAAGCTGGAGTAACAGCTGTTGAATTAAAAACAATGTATGCCATAGCAGTACCTGTATTTAAAAACGTTGTTCCACCACCAAAACCATATGTAGGTCTTCCATCTACATCAGTTAATGTCCACGATCCAACACTTGCTTTGGCAAAGTTAGTGTAAGAGTCAAAGTTGTCTTCAAATATTGTTGTTTGAGCGTTTGTACTTAAACAGCCCACCAATAAGAAAGAAAGTAATAATTTTTTCATAATTAATTTTTATATTGATTAGTAAGTAGCAAATATAAAAATATTTTAATATTTTAGCAAGAAATTGTAAATTTTATAATCAAAGACATGAAATTACTTTTTAGAATAGTAATAACAGCACTTTTAGTAATGGCAATTGCCTATATAATGAACGGCGTAGTTGTTGACGAATTCACCACAGCATTAACCGTAGCAATTGTTTTGGGATTGTTGAACTTTTTTGTCAAACCTATAATAGTATTGCTAACAATTCCGGTAACTATTTTTACATTAGGTTTATTTTTATTGGTTATCAATGCTGTAATGATACTGGTTTGTGATCATTTCGTTGATGGATTTAATGTTCATTCTTTTTGGACAGCAATGCTATTTAGTATTATCTTATCAATCTCACAATCATTGGTTTATCAAATCACTGGCGAAACAAAATAAACCACTTAAAATCAATAAAATAAAAACTTGGTTGGGTTGCAGAAATGTTATAATTTTGCAACCCAATTTTAGTAGGTAAAAAACACAAAAAATGAACATCACAAAAAATAACATTGACGCATTAAATGCTATAGTTACTGTAGAAATATCAAAATCAGATTACAAAGCAAAAGTTGAAAAGAAATTAGCAGATTATAAAAAAAACGCCACCATTCCTGGCTTTAGAAAAGGTGCTGTGCCAATGAGTTTAATCAATAAACAATATGGAAAAGCAATTCTTTTAGATGAAGTAAATAAATTGTTGCAAGATAATTTGAATAAATACTTAGCACAAGAAAAATTAGATATCCTTGGTAATCCATTACCAAGAGTAACCGAAGATTTCAATTGGGATTTAGAAGATTATAAATTCGAGTTTGAATTAGGGTTAGCTCCAGAATTTAATATTGATTTATCAGCAAAAAATGATTTGGTTCTATACAAAATTGTAGCTAACGATAAAATGTTAAACGACCAAGTAGCGCGTATTCAAAAACAATATGGGAAATTAATTGCTAAAGACACTGTTGAAGAAGGAAATGATGTTTCAGGGATTTTTGCTAACGAAGAAAAAGCAATCAATAACAGAACGACACTTTCTTTAGATGTTTTTGCAGATAAGAAAACAGCAAAAGAATTTATTGGTAAAAAAATAGGTGATGTGGTAACATTAAAAACAAAAGGTTTATTTGACGACGATCACAAACTAATGGATTTTTTGGCGGTTGGTCACGATGATGTTCACGGATTGGATATTGAAGTAACTTTTACCATAGACGAAGTTACCACTCACGAACCAGCTGTTTTAGACCAAGAATTATTCGATAAATTATTTGGGCCAAAAGCAGTTACCTCTGTGGATGAGTTGAAAGCTAAAATCAAAGAAGACGCCGAAAAACAATTTGAACAACAAGCTGATCAAAAATTCTTAAATGATGTGACTGAGTTTTTAATTGCAAACACCAAATTTGGTTTACCTTCTGAATTCCTTAAAAAATGGATACAAACAACAGGTGAAAACCCATTAACAGCCGAGCAAGCAGAAGAAGAATACAACAAATCAGAAAAAGGGTTGCGTTACCAATTAATAGAAGGAAAAATTATAGCTGAAAATAATTTACAAATCACTTTTGAAGACTTAAAAACATTCACTTCAGATGTTATTAAGAAACAGATGGCTCAATTCGGACAAATGAATCCAACTGATGATGATGTTCAAGGCATTGTGGCACGTGTTATGTCAAATCAAGACGAAGTAAAACGTTTGTCAGAACAAGTAATGAGCCAAAAGATGCTTAACTTGTATAAAGAAAAGGTGAAAGTAAAAACAAAAGAAGTTTCTTATGACGATTTCATCAAAGCAATGTATGGTGAGATTTAATTAGAAAAATTACTATATTTGAGCGTCAAAATCAATTGGGTTTTGGCGCTTTTTATTTTTTGTCACAATGTCACCCTAAAAAACAAGGCATGAACTTTGACATATTATAAATAGAAAATTATTAAGTTTACGGCTATCACTTTGAACTTTTAAACACATAAACTTTTAAACTAAAATTTAAATGAACTACGGAAAAGACCCCAGAGCTACGCTCGAAATGGCAAAGCAATTTAAAAAATTTGCTACCCAAAAACATGGTGTAAACAGCTTGTATTACGATAAAATTATTGGAGCAATGACTCCAATGAATATGACGCCAGCTGTCATAGAAGAGCGTCAATTAAATATTACCCAAATGGATGTATTCTCCCGTTTAATGATGGATAGGATTATATTTCTCGGGACAGGTGTTGACGATTATATTGCAAATGTTGTTCAGGCACAGTTGTTGTTCTTAGAGTCAGCAGATGCTTCAAAAGACATCCAAATCTATATCAATTCCCCGGGCGGAAGCGTTTATGCAGGTTTGGGAATTTATGACACTATGCAATACATCAAACCAGATGTATCAACGATTTGCACAGGAATGGCAGCTTCTATGGGTGCTGTATTGTTGTGTGCGGGTGCGGCAGGAAAGCGTTCAGCGTTGCCGCATTCAAGAGTAATGATACACCAACCCTCTGGTGGAGCATCAGGTGTTGCAACCGATATGGAAATCAACCTGAAAGAAATGTTGAAACTGAAAGATGAGTTATACCAAATCATTTCCCATCATTCAGGGCAAACTTTTGATAAAGTACACAAAGATTCGGAACGCGATTATTGGATGATTGCTGATGAAGCTAAAGAATATGGAATGATAGATGAAGTATTAAGAAGATAAATTAAAAAAAGTATTCAGTGTTCAGATTTTAGTAATCAGGGATTAACTGAACACTAAAAACTGAGCGCTGAACACTAAACAAAAAAGATGACAAAACAAGTATTAGAATGTTCCTTTTGTGGAAGAAAAAAACCAGAAACCAACTTATTGATTGCTGGTATTAATGCGCACGTTTGTGATAGATGTATTGAGCAAGCTCATGGGATTGTTTTAGAAGAATTAAAAGGATCGACAGCTTTAAAAAAATCATCCAACGATTTAGTGTTAAAAAAGCCTAAAGAAATTAGAGCTTTCCTTGATCAATATGTCATTGGGCAAGAACAAACCAAGAAAGTAATGTCAGTTGCGGTTTACAATCATTACAAAAGATTGATGCAGTTACAACACGAAGAAGAGGTTGAAATTGAAAAAAGCAACATCATCATGGTAGGTCAAACAGGAACAGGAAAAACCTTGGTTGCCAAAACTATTGCACGTATGCTTGACGTTCCTTTGGCTATTGTTGATGCCACTGTTTTAACGGAAGCTGGATATGTAGGTGAAGATGTAGAAAGTATTTTGACACGTTTATTGCAAGCGGCAGATTATGAAGTGGAAAAAGCAGAAAGAGGTATTGTTTTTATTGACGAAATTGACAAAATTGCTCGTAAGAGTGACAATCCATCCATAACTCGTGATGTTTCAGGTGAAGGTGTGCAGCAAGCTTTGTTGAAACTATTAGAGGGAACTGTTGTAAATGTACCACCAAAAGGAGGAAGAAAACATCCAGACCAAAAATTTATTGAAGTAAATACACAAAATATATTATTTATTGCTGGTGGCGCTTTTGATGGTATTGAAAGAATAATTTCAAAAAGATTGAATAGAACAGCAGTGGGTTATAGTACTTCTAAGAATACTGATAATATTGATAAAGATAATTTATTGCAATATATCATTCCAAAAGACATCAAAGATTTTGGATTAATACCCGAAATTATTGGTCGACTTCCAGTACTAACTCATATGGATCCATTAGATGCAATTACTTTAAGAGCAATTTTAACAGAGCCAAAAAACGCTTTGATTAAACAATACGAAAAGTTATTTGCAATGGATGATGTAAAATTCAGCATTTCAAATGAAGCTTTGGATTATATTGTGGATAAAGCTTTGGAATATAAACTTGGGGCAAGAGGTTTACGTTCACTTTGTGAAGCTATTTTAACCGATGCGATGTATGAATTACCAAGTTCAGATGAAAAGGCACTTCATATTGATAAAGAGTACACACATGATGCCTTAACCAAAAATTTATTAAAGCGTTTGGAAATAGCTTCATAAAAAATCCCTCAATTGAGGGATTTTTTTTAGAATTCTTCTTTTCCAAACTACACCTTCCTGGACCACATTTCATTCTATGAGGACCACAAGAGGAAAGGAGGCTTAATAGTATTAGCAGTAAAATTATTTTTTTCATCCTTTTATTTTTTTACTTCAATCTGCATATCCATCAACTGTTCCAAATAACCACGCTCGTTAGACAATCGAGGAATTTTATGTTGACCACCTAGTTTGTTATTAGCAGCAAGCCAATCATAAAACAAATTGTCTCGGGCAACATTCACTTTCAGCGGGTTTAAAGTCATGTTATTATAGCGTTTGGCTTCATAATCAGAATTTAAAGATTGCAAAGTCTCATCCAATATCTTCGTAAATGCCTCAATATCTTCGGGATGTTTTTTAAATTCAATCATCCATTCATGAGCTCCTTTTTCTTTTACTTTCATAAAGATAGGAGCAACAGTGTAGTCAATAACTTCTGATTTTGTAATCTGACATGTTTTAGCAATAGCTCTATCCGTATTTTCAACCATCAATTCCTCACCAAAAACATTAATGTGATGTTTGGTTCTTCCTGAAACTCTAATTCTATAAGGTTCTAAAGAGGTAAACCGAATAGTGTCTCCAATCATGTACCGCCAAAGTCCAGAATTGGTTGTTATTACTAAAGCATAGTTTTTAAACAATTCCACATCAGCCAATCGTATAATTTTTTGATTTGTTGTCCCAAAAGTATCCATCGGAATAAATTCATAAAAAATTCCATAATCCAGCATCAACAATAAATCATTCGAATAATTCAAATCCTGAATAGCAAAGAAACCTTCGCTGGCATTGTAAATTTCGTAATACTTAAAATTATTTTGAGGTAAAATCTTTTGATATTGTTCTCTGTATGGTTCGAAATTCACACCGCCATGAAAATACACTTCCAGATTTGGCCACAAATCAAAAAGATTTTCTTTCCCAGTTTCAGTCAAAATTCTGTTGAGTAAAACCAACATCCACGATGGAACACCAGCAAAACTAGTTACATTTTCGGCTTTGGTTTCATTAATAATAGCGGTGAGTTTAGTTTCCCATTCGCTCATTAAAGATATTTTATTACTTGGCGTGCTACTAAATTCTGCCCAAATAGGCATGTTTTCAATTAATATTGCCGACAAATCGCCAAAATAGGTATTGTTGTTTTCATAAATTTTAGAACTTCCGCCAAGACGCAAACTTTTGCCCAAAAACATATCGGAGTTTTCATTATTGTTCAAATACATACACAACAAATCCTTGCTTCCTTTGTAGTGACAATCTTCTAATGCTTCGTTGCTCACAGGAATGAATTTGCTTTTGGCATTAGTAGTGCCACTCGATTTGGCAAACCATTTTATAGGCGTGTTCCAAAAAACATTTTGCGCACCTTTTCTTGTAAGTTCAATCATGGGTTCCAAATCTTCATAAGTAGAAACTGGAATTCTTTCGGCAAAAGTTTGATAGGATTTGATGCTTCCAAAATCATATTTTTGACCTATAACTGTTTCTTCCGAAGAACGAATTAAGTTCATCATTAGTTCTTCCTGAACTTCATTTGGATATTTAAGAAACAACTCAATCTGATGAATGCGTTGTTTCAAAACCCAAGTAGCGATAGAATTTATTAATGGTATTGGCATTTTGATTTAGGAATTACGAGATTATAAATACGAAGGTTTTATTTCAGGTTTGTAACAAAATCTAAAATAGTTTGTGCAATTTGAGTTTGACCTTCTGAACTTGTAATGTATTTTCTATCATTTTCATTAGATAAAAACCCCATTTCTATGATAATGGCCGGAACTTCCGATTTTTTCAAAATCCAAAAAGGAGCTGTTTTTACGCCACGATTTTTTAATGGAATCTTTTTCTCAAAGTCTAAAACCAGTTTTTGTGCCAGTTCATTTGACCTTTCATAAGCAATGGATTTATCGTAAACAAATGCTTCAAAACCGTTAGTTGTAACATTTGTATTTTGATTTATATGTAAAGAAAGTACCAAATCAGGTTTGATATTGTTGATGTATTTTGTTCTTTCGGATAATTCTAAAAATTGGTCATCATCTCGTGTAAAAAGGATTTTAATGTTTTTATTGTCATTTATTTCGTTGATTTTTTTTGAAATACTATTGGCTATATCTTTTTCAAAAAATTCATTGTGGAAAGAACCTAAATCATGTCCACCATGACTGGCATCAATTACAATTGTAATAGTTTCTTTTTTTGAAGAAACAAAGGATAAAGTTGCAAAAGTAATAACGAGTATGCCAACATTAAATAGGTTCTTCATAATTATAAAATTTGATTAAATACTTAATAGATAACGCTAATATAGCAAAAAAAGTATGTGTTTTTCCAACATTATGAAATAGATAAAGATGTGTTGTATGAAAAAATGTCAAAAAACTCTAACTTAGTAAACTATTCTTAATTTTTGTTCAGAAATTCGTATAATTGTAAAATCTTAAATAATTTATATTCAAATGAAAAAATCTATCTTAATTCTATTTTTGTTTTTTTCCTTAAGTTCGTTTTCACAATCTAGCGATTTAGCATCATTGTCAACAGGAACTTATGCTGGCTCAACCGGAATTTATGAAAAGAGTGATGCACTTTTTGGATACATTATATATTATGACTATGGTTTAGTAGATAAGTTTACCAAGAAAATGGAGTATGTTATCTTAGATAAAAACCTCAATAAAGTAGCAAATAATGTTTTTGAAACAGAGAAATATGTTTCTAACTATAATGTTACCCGTATTAATCATAAGCGAGAGATAAAACTTCGCCCTAATATTGATTATTCTGCAACGAGCATTTGGAATTATAAAGACCAAAAAATGCCACAAACACGCAAAATTAATTTAGAAAAAAATGAAATTTCTCTGGATGATGATATTTGTTTTAAGGACAAAAAATTTTCAGACTGCCCTAAAGATTTGACTTATAGAGATATGCAAAAAGAGGCAAAAGAGGAGCGTAAAAAGGATTTAAAATACAAATCGGATGTGGTGATTATGGAAGATGGAACTTATTTGGTTTATGAATATTATATTGATGGTGATAAAATTAGCGATAATAGTTACATCAAGTTTGATAAAGATAATAAGGAAATTTGGCGCTATGAATTTAATAAAGATTTAAAAAAGAAACAATATGAAAACACATCGGTATTAAATTTTGATCAGGAAAACCTATACATGGTGCAGACTTTTTATGAAAAATCAAAAACAACTAGCATGAAGTTTTTGCGTTTGGACATTAAAACAGGAAATGTTATAGTAGAAATTCCAATTACCAATTTTGATGCATTTGATTTGAATAATATATACAATCTAAAAGATTCTAATGGCTATTCTGTTGGGAACAAAAAAGTTTTTGATGATAAATTGGTTTTTTTGGGAAGAAGTTATGAAAAAAATCGCAGCAACGGAGCAATAGGTTTTTACCGTTTTCTTTTTGACAAGAAAACAAATACCGGAACGTTTGAAATTTTAAAATATACAGATGCTCTCACTAAAACAGATATTAAAATTGAAAAAAATGGTGGCTTGAGTGGTTCTTTCTTTCTCGCAATTCGCGATGTTTATATTCTTGCTGATGGTACGGTTAACATAATGTTTGAAAAAATTAAATATGGAAATAACGGTAGAAGTGTAGCAACCGACCTAATTTTATTTAAAACAGACATCAATTTTGTTATAAACGAAGTTAAGATTTTCGAAAAAGCAAAATCGGTTAATGAAACAAGCGACTATCTTTTTTCGCAATATTTAAACAACGACAAGGATTTAGTATTTTTTTATCGTGACTATGAGAAAGATGACGGCGCATCAAAAAAGAATTGGAATCTTTATATTAACACCATAAAAAATGGCGTTTTCAATCAAGAAAAAATTGTGATTTCATCTAAAAAAGATTTCTTTATTATTCCATCTTTAGCAAAGGAAGGATATGTGCTTTTGCGTGAGTACAACAAAGATTATAAGCACAACGAAGTGCGATTAGAACGATTAAATTACTAACTATTTGGAATAAAAATCAGCAATTTCCTTGATTTCGTTTAATCGTAAATTCCAAACAAAACTCAGATATTGTTGGTAACTTTCTGATTGCTCTTTTGGGTCTATTCGATCTAAATAACGGTTGAGTTTATAATTTTTTCGACCTTCATAAATTTTTGAAAAACATGAACCTAGCCATTTTTTATAATATTCTTCGTACTTGGTTTCTGTTTGTAAAAAAAGCAAACACGTGTAAATAGCACCCCCATAGTTTTCGGTATTGTATAAATTTGGAACGATTTCTAATTCTGCTATAGTTGAAATTTCATCGAATTTTTCACTTTTAATATTTTCTGTTTTAATTTCGGTTTCGGGAAATAATTTTTTTATCCTTGAAATTCTATCAACAGTTTCAGGATGTGAACTAATGGAATCTTTGTCGATTTTCTCTTTAAATAAATTGTAATTATAACTGCTAAAATCTTCTTTTAGCATCCATTTTTCGTCAAATTTTTGATTAGGTAAGTCAAACATTTTTCTATAAATCTCAATTTTAAGACCTTTAGGTTTGATAGTATCGTAGCGAACCATCAAATTGAGCGCGTTTAGAAACTCAGATTGAGAATAGCTTGATTTTTTAAAAATTTCAAAGCCTAAAGAGTCTGCTTCAAATTCATGTTTACGAGCTTCCTCTTGTGTCGTGTAGAGTTTTTGTTTATACAGTTCAAAGGCATAATCTGATTTTCCGTATTTTATCTTTTCAACAGTTTTTAGCTCATTTGCTGTTTTCTTCGAACTTAATTCTTCAATTCTCTTTTTCTTGCTCTCAGTAGTGTGTTCTAAAATTTTATGTGCTAGTTCGTGAGAAAGAACAGCGGCAAATTGCTCCTCGTTATCAAGCCAGTAAAATAATCCCATGTTTAAAACAAAAGTATTATTTGGTAAACAATATGCATTGAGCGAATTGGTCTTCGCGATAAGAATGTCAATATTATCGGGAATGTTTTTGTAGTTTTTGCGAAGCTTTGTTAAAACATCTTGAACGTAATCGTTGATTTTTTTATCAAAAACAAAACTACCATCATTAATTTCTTTCACAAAATCTTTGGAGAAACCTTTGAAATCATCAGCAATTTTTGTGCTATATTTAGCAGTGTATTTTTCTTTTACAAAAGCTATATACTCTTTTGTTTTAAGGTCAAATCGCAAAACATTTTCTTTGCGCAATGTTGAGTCTGCGGTATCTATTGGTTTATATTGTTGCGTATAAGCAAAACTAGTGTTTAAAAGATAAAAAAAAGATAAGATTAAAAAAAGCTTCATTTACTTAGAAAATTTTGATTTAATTTCTACAAATATATAGGAGTTTCTATCTTTAGAAAAAATTTTATTTTTTAATTATGGTATACGAAGGGGTTCTCACCAAAATGCAAACCGAATTTTCAAATCCCATTCAGTATTATTTGGTGTTTGAAAACAGTTTTTTGAATGTAAATCAATTGTTAGACAAATCGTTAGAAATTACTTTTCAAGGATATCAATGCTTGAATTGTGGCAAAAAGAAAAAGATTTTCCGTCAAGGATTTTGCTATGATTGTTTTATGAGTTCAGCAGCTGCTGGAGATTGGATAATGAAACCTGAGCTAAGCACAGCACATTTGGATATTGAAGATCGCGATTTGGACTATGAAAAAAGAGTGCAATTGCAACCACATATTGTATATTTAGCTTTGTCAAGCGAAGTAAAAGTAGGTGTAACTAGAAAGACACAAGTGCCAACGCGATGGATCGACCAAGGAGCAATCCAAGCCATTCCTATAGTCGAAGTTCCCAATCGTTATTTAGCCGGAATTACCGAAGTAGCGTTAAAAAGTCAGTATGCTGACAAAACCAATTGGCAAAAAATGCTAAAAATGAATCCCGAAACCTCGGGACCACTTGTTGATTTAATCAAAGAGAAAGCTAGTTTAAAATATCTTATTCCAAAAGAAGCACAGGAATATTATGATTTGAATGCCAACAATTTGTATGAATTGCATTTTCCTGTTTTGGAATATCCAAATAAAGTATCGAGTTTGAATTTGGATAAATCGCCAAATTTTTCTGGAAAACTTACCGGAATTAAAGGACAATATTTGCTTTTTGAAGACGGAACCGTTTTTAATGTTCGCACTTTTGAGGGCTATGTGGTGAAGATTTCTTTGTAGTTTATATTATTGAGCCACTAATTCACTGATTAAAATTAATTTTTGAAATCTGTGAATTAGTGGCAACTTTCTATTTGGAAGTTGTTTCTGATTTAGTTTCATTTTTTTTAGGTTTTTTAAACAATCCGTTTAGTAGATCGTTTGCCTTTGTTTTTATATCAGTCTTCACATCAGTTTTGGTGGTGTCACTTTTGGGTTTGGTAGCATTTGAAATAATAGAATTCAAAGCATTTGTTCCTTGATTAATCAGTTTATCTTTTTGCTGTTTGACTAAATTGTTGACTAAAATTGTAGTGGCCTGTTTGACATCGGTCGTTATTTTTGGATTTTGGAAATTACCTGTAAGTATGGCATTTACAGGAATAGTTTCAAATTTTTTAACATCTGCTGGCGATAATTTTGCAAGTAAACTATTAATTTCTGTACCCAAATATTTTACAGGAACGTTTAATTTTATAGTATAATTCATCACTTGGTCAAAACCATGAGTACCACCAATAGTTGTTTTGATATCTTGGTATTTTATGTCAAATGGTTTTACAGTCACTTTTCCATCTTTGAAAGTTAATGATACTTTTAAATCATTAAGGTTTAATTTTTTCAAATCCACAAATCCTAATTTGTCATCCAAAGCCGTCAGTATTGCCGAATTACTTGAATTTACCGTAGTAGAAAGTAATTGACCAGTCAAATCTCCAGTTAAAGTATTCAAATCAGGTGTCATTTCTTTTTCTTTTAAATTTCCTGAGACATTAATTTTAGAATTTAATTTTCCATTTATCACACCAGCAATAGGTGCTATTTTTTTCATCATGTCCAATTGTGTGAATGTCTGCATGATATCAACATTATTCATGCCTAAATCCATATTGAATATTGGTGTTTTTTCTTTAGTGGAAACAGCACCATTAAAGGCAATTGATCCACCAAAAATATTGGTTTTGCCATTTTCTAAAGTTGCTTTTTGGTCTCTGATGATTAGTTTTCCCGAAACATCTTTCAGGATTAAATTATCATATACAACCGTGTTGGCTTTTGCTGTCAAAGTACAATTTAAGAAAGCTGGAATTTTCATAGCTTCGCTTGGTTTTGTTTCTTTTTTTGAAACAGTTTCTGTCGTCATAAAATCGTTCACAGCCAATTGATTGGAATTTAAATTAAAATTTCCTTTCAGTTCTTGATTTTTGAATATAAAGCCGTAAAAATTTTCCAAAACACCGGTAATCGCCATATCGCTATTTCCGGTTGTAGCATTAAATTGTTTCAAATTGACACGACTAGGATTGAATTCCATCAAAGCACGACTGATTTTCATGGTTTTACCATTTTCATCCGTGTAATTAAATCCAGTTAAATCAATAGTTCCAGCATTTTTAATATTGGTATAATCACTTTTTTCTACAGCTTGCATGTCAAACACAGTGGTTACATCAGCTTTTAAGATTCCGGTTAACGGTTTTTCTAATTTTATAGGATACGCTTTTGTCAGGTTACTCAAATTGATTGTTCCTTTTAGGGCTGCATTTACTTGAGCATTTTCCGAGATATTTTTAATATTTGCTTTTGCATTAAAAACATCTTGGTCAATTTGGAACGACAATTTAGCCAAACTCACATAAGTATCTTTCATTAAGCCAGTTTCATTGATAATTTTAGTATCAATAATGATGTTGCGAACCGATTTTGGTAAATTTGGATATTGAAAAGCAGCATTGTTAGAAGCAATTTCGATATTGAATTTTGGAATCGAAGTTTCGGAATACAATCCTTTGGCAAAACCAACTACAGAAAAATCGCCGCTGGTTTGTACCTCTTTCAAATTGCTTGAATATTTTGCTGGAAGTAATCCTAAAAAGTTTTTAAAGGAAGAAGTGGGTGTTTTAAATTTTAAATCATAGTCTTGTCCGGCTTCTACCAATTGTATAAAACCATCAAATTCTAAAGGCAATTCATTGATTTTCGCTTTGTTTTCTTTGAAACTATATTTGCTTTGGTTTAAATCAATTCCGAGCACAGCATCTAAAGAAACTAGTATATTATTCATGTAGTTCACTTTGTCTATGTCTAGTGAAACTTTGGCAGTAGTTTTTGTAACCAAATCCAAATTCGACAAAGCAAAATCTCCAGTTCCCAAGTGATTAATACTGTCTAAAACCATTCTTATTTTTGATTTTTCATCATAATATTTGAATTTTATATTGGCAACGGAATACTCTTTTATTTTTAACGAAAGTGGTTTGCTTTTTCCATCATCTGTTTTTTTATCATCCTTGATGGCGATGTCATAATTACCAATACCATCTTTATTGAAAATGATATTAATCAGACCATTTTTAGAGGATATTCCATCAATATCCATAGGTTCGTTGTCACCATTGAATAATTCTTTAATGGACATTTTCAGATTTAATTCTTTAAAAGAAACTAAAGTATCACCTTCAAATGGCGCTTTATTGATGATGGATAATTTTTTTATCGAAACACTAGCATTAGGAAAGTTTCGGAACAAACTCAAATCGGCATCGTCGAAAGCTACTTTGGCATCGACTTTTTCATTGATAACTGATTGGATTTTAGCTTTAATTTGATCTTTAAAGAAATATGGAACAGCTAGGGCCGAAAGTACTAATAACAATAAAGTAATTCCAACTATTTTTAAGATTTTCTTTGCCATGATGGGAGCGTTACAATTTCTATAGGATTAAACAAAAATAACTCCTTTTACACTTAGGGCGGTTGTTATTTAAAGAAGTTTTATGATTTTATCAAAAAGGTGTTGTTGAGAAATTGTTATTAACAGATTGTTGGATTTTACTCTTATTCTAAAATAGTTTTAGTTAATTTGTGCTTCTATGAATATGCAACATCAAGTCATTTTATCGTTGGGCAGTAATCAAGGCAATCGCCTCGAAAACATTGTGTCTTGCATTGATAGTTTACATAATGAAATTGGCACTATAATTAGGGTTTCTAAGCTTTATGAGTCACCTTCCTGGGGTTTTGAAAGTGAAAATTTTTACAATTGTGCTGTTGTGATGCATACTCATAAAACGGCTCATCAATTATTAGAAGAATGTTTGTTGCTTGAAGAATCTTTGGGAAGAATTCGTCAATATGCAACAAGTTATGAAGCTCGAATTATAGATATTGATGTCATTACTTTTGATGAAGAAATTATTGCTTCCGAAAAACTGACAGTGCCACATCCCGAAATGCAAAACCGGCTCTTTGTCTTATTGCCAATGCAGGATTTGAACTTGGATTGGCGTCATCCTATTTTGCAGAAATACCTTCATGAATTATTGGTGCTTTCGGAAGACAAAAGCAATTGCATAGTGGTTAAAAATCTTGAGATTCCTATTGACAAAATTAAACTCAACCATTTCAATTACATTGCTATAGAAGGTAACATTGGAGCTGGAAAAACAACATTGACCAATAAATTAGCCGAAGATTTCAATGCCAAAACTGTGTTAGAACGTTTTGCGGATAATCCTTTTTTACCAAAATTCTATGAAGACCAAAATCGATATGCTTTTCCTTTGGAAATGTCATTTTTAGCCGATAGATACCAACAAATTTCGGATGATTTAGCTCAATTTGATTTGTTTAAAGATTTTATTGTTGCCGATTATCATATTTTTAAATCGTTGATTTTTGCAAAAGTTACACTTGCTGAAGATGAATTCCGGTTATATAAAACGATGTTTGATATCATTTATAAAGAAATGCTAAAACCTGATTTGTATATTTATTTGTATCAAAGCACGGAACGATTATTACATAATATTAAAGAAAGAGGTAGAAGTTATGAACAAGAAATTCCGGCAACCTATTTAGATAAAATCAATAATGGTTATTTAGATTATATAAAATCTCAAACAGGATTAAACGTGTTAATCATTGATGTGACCAATAGAGATTTTCAAAGTAATCAGGAGGATTATGTATATATTTTAAATGAAATTCAGAATAAAATTTCAGGGCAGTACTAGTTCGCTTTTCGTCTTTCAGAATCGTGCCATCTTTTGAAACAAATCCCAAACCACAATCCCTGCACTGACAGAAATATTCAAAGAATGTTTTGTCCCTAGTTGCGGTATTTCAATGGAACCATCACAAAGTTCAATCGCTTTTTGAGAAACACCATAAACTTCATTGCCAAAAACCAGTGCATATTTTATGTCTTTTTCAACTTGAAAATTTTGAAGGAAAATCGCATTTTCTACTTGTTCAATGGCAAAAATTGAAAAGTTATCTTTCTTTAAATTTTTAATTACTTCCGTTACCTCTTTATGATATTCCCAAGTAACGGTTTCTGTAGCGCCAAGAGCGGTTTTGTGAATTTCTTTATTGGGCGGAATGGCTGTAATGCCGCAGAGATAAATTTTTTCAATTAAAAAAGCATCGGCAGTTCTAAAAACAGAACCAATATTATGAAGACTTCTTATGTCATCAAGAATAATTATTATGGGTGTTTTTGTAGCTTCTTTAAAAGCTGTAACCGATTTTCTTTCTAATTCTATATTTTCAAGCTTGCGCATATAATTTTATTTTTCAAAACGATTTTTAGTCTTGTAGGGCAAAGATATTCAAAAAAAAACTCGTCTCATTTTTAAAACGAGACGAGTTTTTCTTGAATAATAATTAACTAAAATTAACTCTTAACTGGAGCTGCTCCTTCTGTAGCTGGAGCAGGTAAAACTGTTCCTTTAATGGTAAGAACTTTAGTTTCTTGTCCAATAGCATTGGATTTTACTGTAACGGTTTTTGTAAATGGACCAGGTCTTGCTGTATCATATTTTACGCCAATAGTTCCTTTAGCACCAGGAGCAATTGCACCTTCTGGCTTTGATGGAACAGTACATCCACATGAACCCTGAGTGCTTTCAATGGTTAATGGTTTTGTACCGTTGTTAACAAAAACAAATTCTCTGCTTCCATCAGCATTGTGAGGAATTGTTCCATAATCGATGGTTTCATTTTCGAAAACCATTCCAGCACCATCTACTTTTGGAGTTTCTACTTTAGTAGCAGTAGTTTCTTTTTTTACAACTTTTTTTGCAGTTTGGGCACTTGTTGTTGCAGTACCGAAAACAGTAATTGCAGCTAATAGTATTATTTTTTTCATTTTTAAAAATTTTTATTTTTCTGATACAAATTTATTTAAAAAAGAAAGTGGTATCATTTTTTTTATCTTAATATTAAATTAATTTTTTTTAAGATGTCTATTCATTCTAAAATATTTAAATTCGCTTTCACAAAAATATAATTCAAATCTATTGTCAGCCAAAGAAACTCCAATAAAGGAAACGCCATTAATGAAACAATACAACGAGATAAAAAGAAAATATCCCGATGCATGTTTATTATTTAGAGTGGGCGATTTTTATGAAACTTTTGGTGAAGATGCCATTAGAGCTTCAAAGATACTCGGAATTGTTTTGACCAAACGGGGAGCTGGTAGTGAAACCGAAACTGCCTTAGCCGGATTTCCGCACCATTCTTTGAATACGTATTTGCCAAAATTAGTAAAAGCTGGACTTCGAGTTGCTATTTGTGACCAATTGGAAGATCCAAAAATGACTAAAACCATCGTAAAACGAGGTGTAACCGAATTGATCACACCTGGCGTTTCAATGAACGATGAGGTTTTGCAATCAAAATCAAATAATTTTTTGGCTTCTATTTATTTTGGAAAAAAACAATTGGGTGTAGCTTTTTTGGATGTTTCCACGGGTGAATTTCTAACAGCACAAGGCAATGATGAGTATATTGATAAGTTGTTGCAAAATTTTAGTCCAAGTGAAATTTTAATTCAAAAGAATAATAAATTACATTTCAAAGAAGTTTTTGGAGATAAATTTAATGTCTTTTATCTCGAGGATTGGGTTTATAAAGAGGATTATGCGCTTGAAACTTTGACCAATCATTTTCAAACTAATTCTTTAAAAGGTTTTGGAATTGAAGAATTGCAAGATGGAATTATAGCTTCAGGGGCAGTTTTATTTTATTTATCCGAAACACAACATAATAAAGTGCAGCATATTAGCAGTATTCAGCGTATAGCAGAGGATGCTTATATTTGGATGGACCGATTTACTATTCGAAACTTAGAATTATACCACAGTCATTCTCAAAATGCAGTGACACTGTTGGATATAATAGATAGAACGCTTTCGCCAATGGGTTCTCGGCTTTTAAAACGCTGGTTGGCTTTGCCCTTAAAAGACATTCATAAAATAAGAAGCCGTCATGAAGTGGTTTCTTATTTAAAAGAAAATCAAGAAATTCTTCAAAAAATTCAATTTCAAATAAAGCAAATTTCCGATTTGGAACGTTTAATTTCCAAAGTGGCTACAGGTAAAATTTCACCTCGTGAAGTGATTTATCTTAAAGAATCTTTAGATGCCATAATTCCAATTAAGAGTTTAGCATTGGAAAGTAAACAAGAAGCTGTTCGTGTAATTGGGGATAGTTTACATGCCTGTGATTTACTTCGCGAAAAAATAAGAACAACACTCAATGAAGATTCTCCAGTTGCTATTGCCAAAGGAAATGCTATTGCTGTTGGGATTCATGCTGAGCTAGATGAACTAAGAAACATCTCTTTTTCAGGGAAAGAATATTTAGAAGGAATTGAAAGAAGAGAATCCGAATTGACAGGTATTTCATCTTTAAAAATTTCCTTTAATAATGTTTTTGGTTATTATATTGAAGTTAGAAATACCCATAAGGATAAAGTCCCTAGTGAATGGATAAGAAAGCAAACTCTTGTAAATGCGGAAAGATACATAACAGAAGAATTAAAAGAATACGAAACAAAAATTCTTGGTGCCGAAGAAAAAATTCATCAAATCGAAAGTCAATTATTTGAACAATTAGTGAGTTGGATTGCCACATACATCAAGCCAGTTCAACTTAATGCTAATTTAGTTGCGCAATTAGACTGCCTAACTTCTTTTACACAATTGGCAATTGAGTGTAATTATGTTTGTCCAATTCTAGACGAATCCTTTGAATTGGAAATTACAAATGGTCGTCATCCTGTAATTGAAAAGCAGCTACCTGTTGGTGTCCCCTATGTCCCCAATGATGTTTTTCTGGATAGAGAAACACAACAAGTCATTATGATTACTGGACCCAATATGTCTGGAAAATCCGCTATTTTAAGACAAACTGCCTTGATTGTTTTATTGGCACAAATGGGAAGTTTTGTTCCTGCCGAAAAAGTGAGAATGGGTGTTGTCGATAAAATTTTTACCCGTGTTGGAGCCAGTGATAATATCTCGATGGGCGAATCTACTTTTATGGTAGAAATGAATGAAACCGCATCAATATTAAATAACATTTCTGAGAGAAGTTTGGTATTATTAGATGAAATAGGTCGCGGAACCAGTACTTATGACGGAATTTCAATTGCATGGGCAATAGCTGAATTTCTTCATGAAAATCCCGCTAGACCAAAAACATTATTTGCGACTCACTATCACGAGTTGAATGAAATGAGTGAATTGTTGCCGAGAATACAGAATTATAATGTTTCGGTAAAAGAATTAAAAGAAACCGTACTTTTTATAAGAAAGTTAGTAAAAGGTGGAAGTGCTCATAGTTTTGGTATTCATGTGGCAAAAATGGCTGGAATGCCGCAAACGGTTATTCAAAAGGCACAAAAGCTGTTAAAGAAATTAGAAAAAAATCACTCCAGTGATGCACTTAATACGATTAAATCTTCTAAAGAGGATATGCAACTCAATATTTTTAATTTAGACGATCCTTTATTAGAAGAAATCAGAGAAGATATTTTGAGTTTAGACATAAATACTTTGACTCCGGTTGAAGCATTGATGAAGCTAAATGAGTTGAAAAAGATTTTGTTAAAAAAGTAATATAATGCTGGAGTTTTTGTAAATCAACAGATTAAATTTTCTAGTTGTTTTTTTCAAAAAAAGGTTTGTATAATTCAATTTTAGTATTACATTTGCATCCGCAATATGCTACAAGTATTGCGGTTCTAACAAATATTGTGAATGCGAAAATAGCTCAGTTGGTAGAGCGCGACCTTGCCAAGGTCGAGGTCGCGGGTTCGAGCCCCGTTTTTCGCTCAAAATAACGTTATGATGGATTCGTTTTATAAAATGAAATCTTCATAAAGTATAAATATCCGATGGTGAGTGTATTTAATTAATTTTTTTTAAAAATTAAACCATCAAAAAATCATTCAGCTCGAGTGGTGAAATTGGTAGACACGCTGGACTTAAAATCCAGTGAACAGCAATGTTCGTGCGGGTTCAAGTCCCGCCTTGAGTACAAAAACCTCTAACGAAAGTTTGAGGTTTTTTTGTAGCTTCTTTATAAAAAATCGCAATAATTCTATTTTCATTTCGGAGGAATCCCATCAAAAGCATAGTCAATTCATTCCAGTTTTGAAAAACAAAAAGTGAGATTCCTACGGAACGATAAAACAGCATAAGTTTATTGCAAAAAAAAAGCCATCACGCACAAGCGGATGGCTTTAAATCTTTTAAAACAATTAGTGTTTACTAATTATTTTTTAGCTGGAGCAGCTTCAGCTGGAGCAGCTTCTGTTTTAGCAGCAGTTGTATCTGCAGCAGCAGCAGTTGTGTCAGCAGCAGGAACAGCAGTTGTGTCAACAACCTCAACAGCAGTTGTGTCAACTGCATCAGCAGGAGCAGAATCAGCTTGTTTACAAGATACTACAGTTAATGCAGCAACGATAGCTAAACTTAAAAATACTTTTTTCATCTTACTTAAAATAAAAGGTTAATTATTAATTCGAGGCAAAGATATAAATTTTTTAATAGGTTAAAATATTTTTTCAACTTTTTTTCAAAAACCTATGTTTTGCTTCGCAGTTTATTTATCAACAACCGTGCCAAAACTAAAAATAATGTTAAAAACTAATCTTTTATTTTAATTTGGAGTGATTTTCATCTCTTTAATTAGGTTTTCTGCGCCAGCATATTTGTCGATTATGAATAATACATATCTAATATCAACCATTATATTTCTACAAATTTCAGGAGAATAGTATATATCACTCATAGTTCCTTCCCAAACTCTATCAAAATTCAAACCAATCAAGTTTCCATTTGCATCAATAGCAGGACTTCCAGAATTTCCTCCTGTAGTGTGATTTGTTCCTATAAAACAAACAGGCATTCTTCCTTTAGCACCATATCTTCCATAATTTTTTGTATGGTACAAATCAATTAGTTTTTTTGGAACATCAAATTCATAATCACCAGGAACATACTTTTCCATAACACCTTCAAGAAACGTTATTGGTTCATAATTTACAGCATCATTTGGACTGTATCCTTTTACTTTTCCGTATGTTACCCTAAGTGTGCTATTGGCATCAGGGAAAATGCGAGCTGATTTTGGACTTAATTCCAAAATAGCTTTCATGTATGTACGCTGTGTTGCACTATTTTTAAAGTTCAGTTCATCATATTTTGGTACAACATTTTTAGTGTGAGCATCTGCCATTACTTTTAAAATTTGATATCCTTTATCAGCATTAATTTTTTCGATGACAGTTTTTGAGTCTCCATCTAATAAACTTCTAAAATCTTCTAGCTTTGTTAATTTAGTGTTGTTATAAACATCAGTAGTTAATTGAGAAGCATTAAGATTTTTCAATTCATTTGGTAAAAATTGGGTAGGCAATCTTTTAGCATAAATAGCTATTAGTTGTTCAAATACATTTTTATCAACATTTACATTATAATCTTTATAAAAATCTACAATTCCATTGGATAAATTATTTTTTCTATCAGTAAAAGCTTGTTCCCCTTTTGTTTTTAATACTTGTTCTAATTGGTATAAACGATACCCATTTTGAAGTAATTCTGAATTGCGCAAAGCCACTTCTGTATATAAATCTCTTGCCAAAGCATAGTCTTTTATTTCAGTGTAATTTTTTTCAAAATCGCTCAATAAATTACCGTATTCTGCTTCCTTTCCTGCTTTGATAACTTTTTGTTGAAAATCACTTTCAAATTTTTGTTTTACTTCTATCGCATTCGCTTTTTTCAGCCCTTTGGATTCTCCCATCCATTTTTTCCAATAGTTAGCTACACTTGCGTATTTGGAAGCATATTGAATTTTGATGGCTTGATCTTTTCTCATAAATCCATCTTGCACTTTTAAAGCAGCATCGCGCACTTCAATTTTTGCAGGATTTAAGGTATTTACTATTTGTTCAACAGCAATTGCCGGTAAATACTCTTGAGTTCTTCCAGGAAAACCCATCACCATCGTGAAGTCATTTTCCTTAATTCCTTTTATTGATATTGGGAAGAAGTGTTTTGGCTTATAAGGAACATTGTCTTTTGAATATTTAGCCGGTCGATTGTTTTTGTCAGCATATATTCTAAACAATGAAAAATCGCCCGTATGTCGTGGCCAAACCCAATTATCAGTATCTGAACCAAATTTACCTATAGAACTTGGTGGAGCACCAACAAGTCGCACATCTTCATAATTTTCGATAACAAAAAGTAGGTATTGGTTTCCATCAAAAAATGTACGTATGCTGTTCTCTTGCCAAGTTTCTTTGGGTAATGTTTTATTTAAAATACTGATGTTTTCTTGAATTTTTTTCTGTTTTTCAGCTTCAGAAGTCAAAGTAGTTGTTCCTTCTAACACTTTTGAAGTAACATCTTCAATTCGGATAATGAAAGTAACATACAAATCTTTGTTGGGCAATTCCTCTTCCATTTTATAAGCCCAAAAACCATCGGTTAAATAATCATGTTCAATTGTAGAATGGCTTTGAATATTATCAAAACCACAGTGATGATTGGTTAAAATCAACCCTTTGTCCGAAATCACTTCGGCAGTACAACCACCATCAAATTGTGGCACAGCATCTTTCAAGCTTGATTTGTTTGCCGAATAAATATCTTCCTCGGAGATTTTCATCCCAAGACTTTTCATTTCGCTTTCGTTCATTCCTTTTAATAAGGAAGGAATCCACATGCCGCCTTGTTGAGCTTGTGTTTGAATTACAAATAATAGTAGAAGTGATTTTAAAAATTTCATAGGTAAAATATTTGTTAATTGTGCAAGTTAATTGTTTTGTCTTTTTTGTAAATCAATTTAAGTTTTCGTTAAGAATATGTCTCAAAATAACATCCGTTGCGCCAATATTCATCTGAACAAAAGTTTCACAAATATGTCCTTTTTCATGGCGAATGTCTTCATTGGAAATTAAATTATTTAAAGTTTCATTCAATTCGGTCTGAGTATTTATGGAAATACATCCTTCTTGATGAACTAATGCTATGGCTTCGGCAAAATGAGAATAATTCGGGCCAACCACAATAGGAATTCCAAATGTGGCTGGTTCCAAAATGTTATGAACGCCGGGATTTCCAAAACCACCACCAACATAAGCGATATCTGCATAACTGTATATCTTGGTTAGAATGCCAATGGTGTCGATGATAAATACTTGAAAATCTTTCAAATTTTGACTTTCTTTTTCTGAAAATAAAATAGTTTTTTTTGTGATGGAATTTTTCAATTCCTGAATTTGTTCTGATTTAATATTGTGTGGTGCAATAATAAATTTTATATCCGCATTCGTTTGATTGATAAAATTTACCAAAAAACTTTCATCTTTTGGCCAAGAACTTCCAATAACAATTGTAGTTGTATTGTCTTTAAATTGCTCAATGAAATCCAAAGAATTATCCCGTTCCAAAATCGAAACTACTCTGTCAAAACGGGTATCGCCAGAAACTTTTACGTTATTGTAGCCAATACTTTGAAGCAATTTCTTAGAGCTTTCATTTTGCACAAAAAAGTAATCGAACGTTTTTAATGCATTTCTATAAAATCCACCATACCAACTGAAAAATGCTTGATTTTCTCTAAAAATTCCAGAAATCAAATAGGTTTTGATACCCAGGTTGTTCAACTCATTTAAATAATTTGGCCAAAATTCATATTTGATGAAAAACACTAATTCGGGATGAACGAGTCTAAGAAATTCTTTTGCATTTACTTTGGTATCAATAGGCAAATAAACAGTGACATCAGCTACAGTATTGTTCTTTCGAACTTCATACCCTGATGGCGAAAAGAAAGTGAGGATAATTTTGTGATTAGGAAATTGCAATTTTATCTTTTCCATGACTGGCAATCCTTGTTCGTATTCGCCAAGAGAGGCGGCGTGGAACCAAATGGTTTGGTGTTTGGGATTTATTGCTCTTGCTAGTATTTTGAAAACGTCTTTTCTGCCATTGACAAATAACTTTATTTTGGGACTGAAAAGCGCAATAATTTTGAGAATAAATTCCGATAAATGGACGAAGATATTATATAGAAAAAGCATTAAGGAAATTTTTTGTAGATGTCTTTACGATGTTCAACCGTTAAAAATTTCATTTGCTTATCTATCTTTTCTATTCCAATTCTGTAGTCACCTATTTTTATCCTGTAATAAACTTTGTATCCAGATAGTTTTTTTATGTTGGAAATTTCAACAATTGAGTTGGCTCGAATAACATCATCAATTGTATCTTGAATTTTTTGAAGCAAATCTTCATTTTTCAAATTTTCTAAATTCTTGAGAAAATTTCTAGTGAAATCTACTTCCATTTATTCAATACTTTTTGAACGTCTTTATATGTTACACTGGGTGAATTTTTACATTCGTCCATCATCATCCCTAAATTTCTTTCTACTTTCAACTCATATTCTGGCGAATTTTCATCAATAAAGTCATTTTTAGAAGTTATTTTTTCTACTTCAATACCAATTTTTTTGGCAAGACTAATCAATAAGTTCATGTCTTTTTTTGAATTGGATTTAAAAAGTACCGTTTCCATAGTGTCAATTATTTTATACAAATATAATAAATATGTTTCTAAAATATAATCCTTATTTTTGCCAATTATAAGTTTAGGGTATGAAATGAGCATGACCTAAAATTGGTCGCAAACACCAATTAAGATATGCGAATTACATATGACCGATAAAAAACAATAAATATCTACATATGAGAAAAATTCAAATGGTTGACCTCAAAAGTCAATATGATAAAATAAAAGATTCCGTAAATGCTTCGATACAAGAAGTTTTAGACACCACAACATATATCAATGGACCAGAAGTTCATAAATTTCAGAAAAATCTAGAAGAATATCTTGATGTAAAACATGTAATTCCCTGTGCAAACGGTACTGATGCTTTGCAAATTGCCATGATGGGATTGGATTTAAAACCTGGTGATGAGGTAATCACTGCCGATTTTACCTTTGCGGCAACGGTTGAAGTGATAGCTTTGTTGCAACTAACTCCAGTTTTAGTAGATGTGGATATCGTTAACATGAATATTTCTATTGATGCTATTAAGAAAGCGATTACGCCAAAAACCAAAGCTATTGTTCCTGTGCACTTATTCGGAAGAGCGGCCAATATGGAGGCGATTATGAGAATTGCTAATGAACATAATTTATATGTAATCGAAGATAATGCCCAAGCCATTGGAGCCAATTGTAAGTTTTCGGATGGCACCAAAAAGAAAGCAGGAACGATTGGTCACGTTTCTTCTACTTCTTTTTTCCCAAGTAAAAATTTAGGATGTTATGGTGATGGTGGCGCCATTTTTACCAATGATGATGCATTGGCGCACAAAATTCGTGGCATTGTAAATCACGGAATGTATGTGCGGTACCATCACGATGTGGTTGGGGTAAATTCACGTTTGGATAGTATACAAGCAGCCGTTTTGAATGCCAAATTACCTTTCTTAGATGCGTACGGAAAGGCACGTCAAGACACCGCTCGCAAGTATTCGACAGCTTTTGAAGGGCACAAAAACATTATTGCACCAAGTATTTGTGATATTTGTGATTGTCATGTTTTTCATCAATATACGTTGCGAATTATCGATGGCGATAGAAACGGTTTGATGGAACATTTATTGGCAAAGGGAATTCCGTGTGCTATTTATTACCCAATTCCGTTGCATTCCCAAAAAGCATATGCTGATACTCGATATAAAGAAGAAGATTTTCCAGTTACCAATCAATTGATTAAAGAAGTGATTTCTTTGCCAATGCACACCGAATTAGACGACGAGCAGATTAAATTTATTACGGACAGCGTTTTAGAATATATAAATTAAGAAAATAGAGAATAGAAAATAGAGAAAAGACCTGAGTGTTAAAATCTATATTCTATATTCTTTATTCTATTATCTCAAAAAAAATGAAAATAGTAGTCACAGGAGGTTTAGGATTTATTGGTTCGCATACGGTTGTTGAATTGCAAAATCAAGGTTTTGAAGTGGTAGCCATTGATAATCTTTACAATTCTTCTATTGAAGTTTTGGACGGAATCGAGAGAATAACAGGTAAGAAACCCATATTTGAGAATATTGATTTACGAGAGAAATCATCGGTTCAGAATTTCTTTAAAAAACATCATGACACTCTTGGCTTAATTCATTTTGCGGCTTCAAAAGCTGTGGGAGAAAGTGTTGAAAATCCTTTGCTTTATTATGAAAATAATATCAATACATTGGTCTATGTTTTACAAGAACTAACAAAATTACCTCGAGCCAATTTTATTTTCAGTTCTTCATGTACGGTTTATGGACAAGCCGAAAAAATGCCCATTACTGAAGATGCTTCTATTCAACCAGCCATTTCGCCTTATGGAAATACGAAGCAAATTGGGGAAGAAATCATTCAAGATGTTGCCAAAGTAACCAATGTGAACTCCATTTTATTACGTTATTTTAACCCCATTGGAGCTCATCCAAGTGCCGAAATTGGGGAACTGCCCATTGGTATTCCACAAAATTTAGTTCCATTTATTACCCAAACGGGAATTGGTTTACGAGAAGAACTTTCGGTTTATGGCAATGACTATCCCACTCCTGATGGTACCTGTATTCGTGATTATATTCATGTTGTCGATTTGGCCAAAGCCCATGTTATCGCATTGCAACGATTGTTGAATAAACAAAATGTAGAAAAAGTAGAAACTTTTAATTTAGGAACCGGTACAGGAAGTTCTGTTTTGGAAGTTATTCAAGCTTTTGAAAAAGTATCGGGTAAAAAATTACCTTATAAAATAGTAGACAGAAGAGAAGGCGATGTAATTGCTGCCTATGCCAATACCGATAAAGCAAATGCTGTTCTTGGTTGGAAAGCCCATTCTAATTTGGAAGAAAGTTTAGCTTCCGCATGGAAATGGGAACAAAAAATTAGAAGTTAAATCTCCTAATAGATGGTTTAAAAAACTTCCTTGTCCAAACCGGGACGTTATTTTACTTGTTTACAGATTCTTTTAATTTTTTTGCAGCCTCTTCTATTTTTTCAGCACTTCTTAGTTTTATGCTGTCTACTTTTGAGTTGGCTTTGTCTTTCAAAGTATCTAGTTTAGCTTCAGCTTTTATTTTAGCTGAGTCAATAGAGGTTGTCAACTCTTTAGTTATAGCTTCTTTGGCTTCGTCTAATTTTTCTTTGGTTTTGTCTTGGCAGCTGGCTAATAGAGCTACAAACGCTAGTGATAAGATTATTTTTTTCATATGTAGATACTATTTGTTTTTTTAAGGTCATATGGAATCACTCAATCTTCATTGGTGTTTGCTTACGCAAACTTCTTGTTTATGGCGATTTCAAAATTGTATTTTTTAAATGTAGTAAGCCGAAATCGTTTCTATTTCTTTATCAATTTTATTGACCAATCCAACCAACACTTTCCCTGGGCCAACTTCCGTAAAACTGGTGGCACCATCTTTAATCATTTGTTGTACTGATTGCGTCCATTTAACTGGAGCGGTCAATTGAATAATTAAATTTTTCTTGATTTCCTCGGCAGACGTGACAGCAGTAGCAGTCACATTTTGATATACCGGACAAATAGGAGTGGAGAACGTTGTTGCTTCAATGGCTGTAGCTAATGCTGAGCGCGCGGGTTCCATCATGGGTGAGTGAAAGGCACCCCCAACTGGTAATAACAAAGCGCGTTTGGCACCAGCTGCTTTCATCGCTTCACAAGCTTTTTCTACGGCCGAAAATTCGCCCGAAATCACTAGTTGCCCCGGGCAATTATAATTGGCAGCTACGACAACACCATCAATAGAAGCACAAACCTCTTCTACAATTTTGTCGTCCAATCCTAAAACGGCTGCCATAGTTGATGGAGCAATTTCACACGCTTTTTGCATGGCCAAAGCACGTTGTGAGACTAATTTTAATCCGTCTTCAAAAGACAAAGCGCCATTAGCTACCAAGGCAGAAAATTCGCCAAGCGAATGTCCTGCAACCATATCGGGGAGGAAATTATCCATTGTTTTTGCCAAAATAACGGAATGTAAAAAAACTGCTGGTTGGGTAACTTTGGTTTCTCTCAATTCTTCGGCAGTGCCTTCAAACATAATATCGGTAATTCGGAAACCTAAAATGGCGTTGGCTTTTTCGAATAGTTTTTTGGCTAAAGCCGAATTCTCATATAAGTCTTTACCCATTCCGGTATATTGCGCTCCTTGTCCAGGGAAAACGTATGCTTTCATTAATACTGAATTTATTTCAGCATCTCTTCGATACTGAAAGGTTATTTGCTGTTTAAAAGTAAACAAAATTACTAATTTAAAACATACAATCAATAGCAGTGCTATATTTATGATTAATTGTAACTTTTTAACTAGTAAGCGACGTATAAGCATAAAAATATCAATCATGAAAAAAGTAGTACTTATTTTATTTCTTTTAGTTATTGGGTTCTTGTTATTTTATTTAAACTTGCCTGTTTTGCAATATGGTTTCTACGGAATAGGATTCATAACGTTCTTGTTATTGTTTATTTATTTTTTCTTTTCTCTTGGAATTAAAGTTGACAATTCTGGAAAGAAATTTATAATAGGTTCAAGACCTAATAAATACTTGCTAATCTTGATGGGTTTGATTTTGGTATATCTAACCGTAATTCCATTATTTTCTACAGCAACAATTTTTCACACGGGTAGTTATCAGAAAATGATTGGAAAGGTTGAAAATGGTCAAAAATTATCAAAACATATTGCTCCAATTTCATTAGATAAAATTCGTGTTGTAGATCAAGATTTGGCATATTTATTGGGTGAAAAAATCATTGGTTCACAACCTGCATTGGGAAGTCAAATTGAATTAGGGAAGTTTTCTATTCAAAAAGTTAATAATGAACTCTATTGGATTGCACCATTATTGCACTCAGGATTTTTTAAATGGCTCAATAATAAAAAAGGAACTCCCGGATATGTAATGGTATCGGCAACAAACGAACGCGATGTTAAGTTAGTGCAAGAAATAGACGGAAAACCATTGAGAATAAAATTCCAACCGAATGCTTATTTTCAAAGTGATATTCACCGACATGTTTATTTTAATGGATTTGCATCTGTTGGTCTAGCCGATTTTACTTTTGAGATAGATGAAAAAGGAAATCCTTTTTGGGTAATTACAACTTATATTAAAGAGATTGGATTTTCGGGAAAAAATACTACTGGAATTGTTGTAGTTGATGCTCAAACTGGCGCAATTCAAAATTATTCTATTCAAAACTCTCCAAGTTGGGTGGATAGAATTCAGCCAGCAGAATTTATCGAAGATCAATTGAACGATTGGGGAGAATATGTCAACGGATATTGGAATTTTTCAAACACCAATAAATTACAAATCACCGAAGGTTTGACTTTAGTGTATGGACAAAATGATAAATCCTATTGGTACACAGGATTAACCTCGGTAGGAAGTGATGAAAGTGCCGTTGGTTTTGTATTGGTTGATACACGAACCAAAGAAACTACCTTTTACAAACAAAGTGGCGCAACCGAATTTGCAGCTCAAAGTTCAGCAGAGGGCAAAGTTCAAGAAAAAGGATATAAAGCATCGTTACCAATTCCCTATAATATCAATGGAATCCCAACCTATGTAATGACTTTGAAAGACGATGGCGGTTTGGTAAAAATGTATGCAATGGTAGCAATAAACGACTATACCATTGTTGGTGTTGGAAATTCGATGCGCGAAACGTTGACTTCTTTTAAAAGTGTCTACAATATGGCTGGAAACAAAATTAATCCATCAAATGTTGCCGCTAAAAAGTCAATTTCTTCCGTAATTAAAAGAATTCAAAGCGATGTAAAAAACGGTAATAGTTTCTATTATTTTACCATAAAAGATTACCCCAACATTTTTGTGGGTTCGTCACAAGTTTCTAACGAAATTCCAGTTACTGTTGTGGGTGATAGTGTCAAAGTTTCTTTTGATATTGATAACGAACAAGTAATTGATGTGACTAGTTTTGACAATTTGAATTTAAAATTGAAGTGATACCAATTTCCCATATAATATAGCCCAATATACCTGTTTTTTTCTCAATTGCTTCCCCAGTTAGCTATTGCTCGTGTCTTATTCAAAACTAATTGCTTCACTAGTACGCTTGCGATTATTGTCCGTAGCACAAGCTTTGCCATAATTTGTGTGCATTGGTGAAATTTGGGTTTAATTCTTTTGTACTCATTCACTCCATTTTTTGTCATAAGAATATAAAAATTGACTATAAATTTTTTATGGAATTAAGGTAAAATTATAGCTACTTAAAAAATATTTTGTAACAATTTTCTTTTTTAAACGTCTTTTAAGTAATCATCAATCAAAAAAATCAATAATCAAAATGAAATCATTATGTACCGCTGTTCTCGTTCTAGTATCTGCCAACTTTTTTGCTCAAGAAACCGAGAAAAACAAAGAAAACACTAGTGTAAACGACACTATTAAAAACAATAACATCAACGAATTGGAAGGTGTTACCATTTATGGCAACAAACGACAATACATTAAAGTTGAATCGGACAAAACTACCATCAGCATTAAAGAAAATCCAATGCTCAGCACCGGAAATGCTTTGGAAGCAGTAAAAAAACTTCCGGGTGTAATTACCTCTCCTAATGGTGGATTGACTTTAAATGGAAAAGGTGTTGCCATCTATATTGACAACGCTCCTAGCACTTTGACTGGTCAAGATTTGCAAAATTATCTTTCCTCGTTACCAGCAAATGCCATCGAAAAAGTGGAACTGATTTACAATCCAGGTGCAGCTTTTGATGCCAATGCCAGCGGTTCTATCATCAATATTATTACAAGTTCCAAAAAGTTGAAAGGAATAAATGCCAGTTTTAATCTCAATTATAATTTTAATAAATACCAAAAACCAAGCCCACAAATTCTTTTGAACGGCAAAGAAAAAGACTTGAGTTGGCAGACTATGCTTGGCTATAATTATATTGACAGCGAAAACAGAACAATTAGCGATCAAACCTTTACGGCTTTTTCGCCTGATATAGTAATGCGGCAAGAAAATTTTTCGGTAACAACACAACGAAATCTGTACTGGCGAACTGGAACAAATTATAAGCTTTCTAAAAAAAGTAATATTCTCTTAAATTATAATATGAATTTGGGCAATGATAGAAACGTTTTTGATGCCACTACCCAATCAGATGACATTGATTATCTAAATAATGGGGTAACTAAAACTAAAAACCAAAATCACGAACTGAGTATTCAATACAAAACAAAGCTAGACACTATTGGAAGAACGTTGGATGTCACAGGTTTTGGAAACTTGTTTCATAGAAATCCAATTTCAACTTCGGATGCAACAGATTTAATTTCGAATGAAAGTTTCTTTAACGATGGAAATTCTGATTTTGATTTGAAAAATTATTATTTGAAATATGACTTTATAATTCCATTTGAAAAATATAAGTTTTCAATTACCACAGGTGGAAAATACAATATTTTGAAAGTTGATAATATTGGCGATTATTTTATCAATAGCCCAACTGCAAACAGAATAGTTTTCGATTACAGCGAGAACAACTTAGCTTTTTATGCGGAAGCAAGAAAAAAAATCAAAAAATTCAATTTTACTTTAGGGCTTCGTTTTGAGGATTTTAATGTAGAGCGAATTTCGAGCACTGTTGACGGAAAAATTAAATTTAGAAATACGAATTTGTTTCCTAACATTAGCGCAATTTATGAAGTCAATGATGATATAAATGTAACGGCAAATTATTCAAAAAAAATCAATCAACCCAATTATTTCACTCTAGATCCCAACAACAGTTCTAGTTTTGATCAATACAATACTTCGCAAGGAAATATATTTTTAGACCCAACTTTTTTTGACAATTATGAGGTTAAAATTACCGCATTGCAATTCATACAACTTGGTGCCAATTTTACTCGAACCAAAGACAATAATTTATTTATTTTTAGTGCCGATGCCGATGCAACCGAACCTATAAGCAATCAAACATTCCAACAATTTGATCGATTTGATACTTTTAGTGCTTACTTTAGTTTCCCAATTCCTTTAGATTATTTTTTCAAAGGAAAGGAAGAATTCCAAAAACGAATGAATTATATAGACAAGATGAATTACATTTTTGTAAACATCAATTATGTAAAAAACGAAATTCGTGGATTTGACTTTCCTTATTCAAACGAAGCCATATGGAGCTATTCAACACAAGCACAGTTTATTTTGCCTTGGGATATCAAAAGCACCATTAGTTATTTTATACTTGAGCGTGGAAATTGGGAAATCTATAAAATCACCAAACCAATTCAACAGTTTGACATTTCATTGAACAAAGAATTTATGAATAATAAACTCAAAGTTGGATTGCATTGTTTTGATGTTTTCAATTCAAACGAAATAAATGCTTTAGTTGGCGGGAATAACTTGAACACTAACTTCTATCAAAAACAGGACAGTAGGGTTTTTAGAATATCGTTGACGTATAATTTTGGAAACCTAAAACTACAAAAAGAAAACACCGATATTGAGGTTGAAAAAGTAAAAAGTGGTGGCGGTTTAGTTAAATAGAAATCAAAAATAGGGTTCTACTACGAAACTAGTGGATATTATAAATTAGAAAACATTTATAAAAAACAAAATTGAAGGCATAATACTGAAAAATAGTTGGTAAAAACCCTTTTAAGGTTTGTTATCATTGGTTTTAGAGAAAGTTTGATGAAATTCGTTTCATCAAACTTTTTTAATATGGAAAAACAACCAAAAAAAAGCGATGTTGGGGTTGTAAAAGTCTCGATGTTATTCGCTGGGGAAAACAAAGTAATAAACAGAGGTTTAAATGTAAAAATTGTGGTTTATTATTTACAGATAATAGACCTGAACAACGATTAAAAAATAGATTTGTTTGGTTTAAAAAATGGGTTATTGAACGGCAAACTTATAAAACACTTATTCGTGATAGTGGTTATTCAAAAGATACTTTGCAACGCACTTTTTATGCTATTTTAGAGCAAGCCCCCAAAATAAAAATTATAAAAAGAGAGCATGTCAATTTAAGAATGGATGCTACTTATTTTGAGAAGTTTTGTATGATCTGCTATCAAGATGATTTTGATGGTTACACACAACTAATTCGATTTGCTGATAATGAAAATTATCAAGAGATGAAAGAAGATTTAGAAAATCTAATCAAGTTAGGCATTCAAATAGAAAGTATAACAACCGACGGTCATAAGAGTATTTTAAAAGCAATTAAGAAAGCAGTTCCGAAAGCAAAAGTGCAACGTTGCTTAGTTCATATTCAGCGTATGTGCTTACTTTGGCTGACTCGATACCCAAAACATATTGCTGGACAAGAATTAAGAAGTATTGTTTTGAAGCTCTTAAAAATACAAACTGAAAACGATAAAATGTATTGGATACAAGAGTTTAATCAATGGTATGAAAACCACAAAACATACATCAATGAGAAAACAGTTAACCAAGAAACAGATAGGTATTGGTATACGCATAAACTTCTAAGAAGATCTTATTCTACAATTAAAAGCGCATTACCAAATATGTTTCATTACTTGAAAAATACAAATATTCCAAGAACAACAAATGGCATTGAAGGGTTCTTTAGTCATTTGAAAAATCATCTTGATATTCATCGAGGATTAACAACAAAAAACAGGATAAACTTTATTAAATGGTATGTCTTTTTCTCTAATCAAAAATGAGTTTTCTTTAGCCATAAAGCAAACAGGTAAATAAAAAAGGCAGTCCAAATTTGAACTGCCAATTTACCTTATCGCATTAATCATATTGCTAGTATGTTGGTCTCCACCAGAGCATAATTCCTCTTCTGATTAACGACGGAATATTACAAATAATTATTTTAAAATCCACCAACTATTTTTCAGTACATTACC
>JADBYA010000047.1 GCA_020403245.1 Flavobacterium sp.
AAGAATACAACCCAATAAAACACATAAAAATCCCCATTGATGGGGATTTTTTTTTGGATTCTATTCAAGTACTTTGACCTATCAAATTAATAGAATTTGGTTAGTTAATAAGTTGACTTAGGACATCTGCTACTTGGAACAATATGGGCGGAGTGATTTACATTGGTACAAAAAGAATAGGAATACCCAATAAAACGAATGAAATGCCGATTTTTGCTTCAAATTTTGATACTGAAATTAAAAATGAAGTAAAAATAACCATGACTACTTGGGACATTGCAACTTATAACTTCAATTTAATAATAAAATGTAAACTTACTGATGGTGCAAAAGAGGAATGGCAAAAGAAAACTTTTGAAGCAATTTTAAAAGGATATTACAATCAATTAGCAGAATACAACCAATCCATTGCCGAAGCCAAAGCTTCAGGTATTCAAATTATTGACAGTAATCCTTTATTCTACCGTCAAATTGAACAAAATGTTTTGCGTCAAAATTGTATTTCTTATTTGTTAGACCATTCTACAAATCCTAATAATTACAAACAATTTGGTTTACCAATGTATGATACCAATGCTACATTTACCAATTTCCAAGTAAATTTGGATAAGAAAATGGACGATTACGGAAGCTTTGCAAAATTTATGGAACAAGCGTTTGAGTGGAATTTAATGAGTTACAATTTCTATCCTTATTATTGGGCAAACAAAGACGAGTGGAAAGATTTATACTAGTTTGAAAGCAACGATGCTATTTTCCGAAGCTTTATGCAATCTGGTATGGCTCGTGTAATTGTAACCGTAAAACCGGGCTTTGAAGATGCCGTAATGCATTATATGGCATTTGGGCAAATTTGGAACGGCGGACAAATGCCAGTTCTCGGAAATCCTTTATACCTTTCTATTGTAGATGAGCTAAAAGAACAAGAATACGCTATAGAAGAAACGTGGACAACGACACTACCAACTAATTTAATTGCCTTACAAAAAAGTGGTGTAGCCGTTTATGCAGAAGGATTGCCAACATTAGATACTTGCGAGGCACAAAAAGACTTACCATTAGTAAAAAACGGAGCAAAATTAGGTGTTAAACCAACAATTTAATAATAGTAAAAGTGTATGAACTGAAAACCAGTTCATACACTTTTCTAAAACATAAAAATTATGACCAGCGAAAAATTAGCAGAATTTAGAGCCAAAGGTATGCTCCTCGACCCAAAGTTTGATAGATTGGCAAAGATTGGGGATAAGAGGAAAGAAGAGGAGGATAATAAAAATTATTTAATATCTGGTTACTGGTCATCAGACAAAGATGGAAAAAGAATAGTAACTAAAGCTAGTCTTGGTACAGTCATTTATTTAAATATAAAAACAAGTGGTATTGAGAAAAATGCTAATATTAAATTAAAACTTTATGAGGATGATGGTGGTTCTTCAAAAGATGATGAAAAATTCCCAACAGTTATACAAAACAAATCAAGTCATAAAAAATCAATTAATGATTTAGAAATTATTAAGTCAACCAATCTTGATAATAGTGGTAAAGCTACTATAGAATTAAAATTAGAAGAATCATGGGCTTCCATGATAGAAGATGATTTTGGATCTGAAATTGAACTATATTGGCAAGCTTATGAAAAAAAACACTTTTTTCTAGGGGAAAGATTAAATAGTTCACTTGACGTAAGTCATTCTAAAAAACATTTATTTTTAAAACCAGCCTATCTTAGTTATGGTTTACCAGAAATGTTAACCGAAAAAGGAGAAACGATTATATTCTCTATCGGAGATTTTGCAAATGAAGAACTAAAAAAACAATTAGTAGAAGCAGTTGGTGAAACCCTTGATAACTATCGCTATTTTCTTGGAACACGAATTTTAAAAAGTGGTAAAGTGGCAACTAATATTGGAGAAGTTTACACTCAAAAAAAAGCCATTTATACCTATGACTTTCATACCAATAATGGCAAAGAAGTGAAATTAATGCAAGCATCTAACTTTGGATTTAAAAATAAATATGTAAATAATGGCAAATTAGTAACCACTAAAGGAATTAGCCAAATAGATTATTTTACTAACATAGGTTTAAAAAACAACATTTTAAAAGCAGGGAAAGAACTTACCCAAATTTGGGATATATTTGATTTAGCAAAAGTATTCTTTAATGATGATTTTACAGATGGAATTCCTACAGGTTATTTAGCAACCCCAGTTAGTTTTGCGTTTGCATTATTAAACGAAGCCGTTATAAAATCCTCAATACAAGGTATAAAAGACGATTGGAATAAAGGATTAGAAGAAGATTTTGAAATTATTCATAAACCCAAAGGTTTAAAAGCATGTAAGGCTTTTGCAGATAATAGAAATATAAATTCACCAATTAAATATTTAGATATATACACTCAGACATTACAAAAACTGTTGAAAAATGAGTTTTTGAGTTATAATGAGATGAAAGATTATAATGAAAAAATTCGTGAATCAGGAACAATCAAATCAGCTAAACAGAGCAAATTACATACAGTTTTTTATAAACCTGAAAAAAATAAGTATGGCTTAAACGATGATATTTTTATCAACTGCATTTTTATAAATGATCAAATTTTAAAATAATAGTTATGAAGAGTATTTCAGTTGTGATTGCGTTTTTTTTGATGATAAGTTGTAGCCCCAATTTTCAAAAAAACTATACAGTAAGCAAGAATGAGAGAAACTATAGAATGTTAATTTCATCCCTTGATAATAATAACGATTCAATATCTATTAATTGGATGGTCTCTTATCAAATTGAAAATAAAACTAATAGAGGTATAAAATTTGATTGGATTAGAAAAAGACCCGAATATTTAGTACAAACGGAGTATATGTTATCATGTGATTCGCTAAAAAGATTTACTGAATTGATTAATAAAAGTACGTCTCGTGAAATAATTATTTATTGTACCAAAACAGTTTCAAGAAGAGATTTTCCTATTTCTATTGTAAATGAAGAAGATGATTTAATAACTTTTGGTGACTATCACAGAAACATTACAAAAATTCCTCAAGAACAAATAAAGTTCAGAGAAAGTAAATATTTTCAAAACATTTTAAAAGAAATAGAAAACGATTCAATAGCGATTGTTTTTCGTGATACTGTTTCAGACGATTATTTTGAGTTTAATGGAGTTATTAAAGATAGTGTGTTAAAATATTCAAAATGGAAGTAAGTCTTGCATTTGCATTATTAAACGAAGCCGTTATAAAACCAACAGCTCAGGGAATAATTGATGACTTTAAAAAAGGACTAGAAGAAGATTTTGAAACAATTTATAAACCTAAAGGTTTAAATGCTTGTAAAGCTTTTGTAGATAACAAGAATATTATAACCCGCTCTCCGAAGTCTCCCGACTTCGTAGCAACCAGCTACGCAAAGTGTTCCATTTAAACAAAATGTTTTACTGAAAAGGCAAATGTCTCCTGACTTTGCAGCGAGGGCTTTTTCCTGAGACCAAAGTGATCTGCTTTAGTATGTTTGACCAAGTGGAAGCCGTTGACCAAATGATGGAAGCTGGTGCATCGGGGTATTTATTAAAAAATGCTTCCCTAGTGACGCTCCTAGAAGCCATTCGGCATGTAGTAAAATTTGGTACTTATTATGAT
>JADBYA010000048.1 GCA_020403245.1 Flavobacterium sp.
ATGCCGAGATCAGCACCCGCAATAAGTATTTACAGAGTACTGTATTTGCGGAGATTGTGAAGAATTTCGAGATCAGCAAGACGGCGCTACTACAAGAGACACCAACGGTACAGGTAGTTGACAGGCCTGAGATGCCATTGAAGAAGAATGAGTGGAAATGGTGGCAGGGATTGCTGCTGGGGGGAGTGATTGCGTTAGCGGCGATGGTGGGGTTGATGATGGTGGTGGGAGGAAGGAAAAAAATTGAGTAAGATCATCTCAATACAACCCTGAGTTAGATAAATGAATTCAGAAACGATAGACTATAGATACAGTAGCATTAAAATTCAGCTAGTCTTTTAGGGGTCAATACAATAGCCATTGTCAAAATACTCCGAAGAGGTGAATATGTAACATTGATAATTGAGGGAGCGGGTAAGTTTTTACCATCCCAAAATAACTTTTACAAGCATATAAAAAACATAGTTGTAGTCAATACATTTCTCGACCTCTACTTACAATTATCATGTTTTTTGTAAGTACTATTTACAATATTCATGAAAATTGTAAGTAGACAGAATTGATTCCATCATGATGGCAATAACATTGGATTCAATTCCAAATAATTGGCGAAGCGAATAAAAATCTAAATAGTTGGGGGAAATCAGAAGCGGTACGCTACTGAGAGGGTGGCATTAAAATTCAGCCAGTCATAGCCATTGTCGAAATACCCCAGGGAGGAGAATACGTACCACTGATAATTGAAGGAATATTGGAGATAAATATTAATTTATAAAAAAACTAACTTCTAGCCATTTTATGAAACGGCTTCTCAATAAACATATAGGTTAAAAAAGTCATTCCAATTACAGAAACCCAAATAATGTAGTACAAATTATTTTTATACAAATTTTGCAGAGTAATTGAACTATTAATAAAAAATACAATCGGAATATGTATTGCATACAATGAATAAGATACCAATCCTAAATATTGAAGACCAAAAAATCTCTTATAGTTATTTTTTATCTCAAAGTCTACTAAACTAGAAATAAACATACCACTTAATATGGCTAATAAAATCGATTTGAAAATATGAGCACCTTGAAAATTTATTAAATGAGAAATAGATAAATAGAGCCCGTATCCTAATATGCATGCAAACCAACCTTTATAAATTTGTTTATTGAATGTGAAATGTTTTTTTGAAGTAAATGTGAATTCAGCGAAAAAAGCCCCTATCCACCAATAAAGTAGTAAGGAAAAAACATTTCTGCCAATCCAAGTTCCATCTATCTGAAAATAATTTAATCCAAAATTCAAAAAATGCATAACAAGTAACACAAAATAAAAAGCTATGGGATTTTTTTTAAAAAATCTAAACATTGTTGGATATAATATATAGATAACTACTTCAACAATTGCTGTATGCATTATACCATTAACTAATATTGGCTGTATGGGAAAAAATGCAGTTAATAATAGCCCGTTTGCTAAAAAGTTTTTTACGTATTCAAGTATATGTCGATGATAGAAATGATTATCTACTATAAATCCAAGTAATATAGCAAAAATTAATACAGGATATATCCTTAATAATCGCCTTTTAAAAAAAAGATTTATATCAAAGAATTCTGCATTTACATATTGCATATGTATAGAAAACCCCGATAGAACAACAAAAACAACTACCCCCCAGTGCAGTCCTCCATTACACCATAAAAATTTAGATTGAAAATCACCATATAATTCATGCAGGAGAGGAAGTTTCGAATTCCCAAAATGGGATAAAAAAACACTGATTGCAGCAATACCTCTTATGCAATCTAAGCTATTGAGTCTTTGAATTTTCACTTAAAATAGTGGGAAATTAAAATCGGTACGCTACTGAGAAGGTGGCATTAAAATTCAGCCAGTCATATCCATTGTCGAAATATCCCAGGGAGGGGAATACGTACCACTGATAATTGAGGGAACGGGTAAGCATGGTTCGGGCGGAGAAGAGAATATTTTGATATTGCCAGTCGGCATGTAATTCGGTAGATAGATCGATCCAGTGTCGGGTATAATCGCGGGTGCCAATAAAGGCAGTATAATTAAAATCCATGTTGCGGGCGAGTCGCTCGATGCGGAGTCCCACTTTGTTGTATCCTTTGACCCAACTCAGGTCAATCGTTTGGCTGTTGCTGCCCGGACCAATCCCCGCTCCGATCACCTGACCACGGTGGGTATAGCCTTGGCGAACAAAGGGGTGGGTATAAAAACTAATACCCTCCAATACCAGTTCCGGAGTGGGTAAACCCATTTGAGTCAGTTCAACGGAGAGATCCAGCCAGGTGCCCGGTTTTTTCAGGGGGAATAATTTGCGGAATCCACCTACAAAGGCACGTGGATAATTCACATCAGCCAAAATATTGGTGGGGGTGGGAACCCGGTCGTTCCTGCCATATTCGAGGTAAACCTCTGCATGATCTTTGGGCAGCAGGTACCGGGCAAATAAGGAGCCCAGGGCTGCTTTTTTTCCTGCTTTTTGACTGTTGGAGATCACCACACCAGCCAGGGGGAGTATATCGGCTATTCCCTTTACATCAGACAGGTATTGATAGGTAGCCTGTGCCACGCCCAGGATTAGTCCTTTCACCCATTTGGGTTGCCAGCTTATGGTGAGACCGGTCATGTAACGCTCCTCTTCGTTTTTAGCTTTATACAACCGGTTCCCATTGAAGTAGCGGTTGGTGTCGGCGGGGAATATGCCCGAGGAAAGCAACTGACCGGCGACCAATTGAGCTTCGAAGGTACCGATGGGGGTGGCTATGGGACGGGTAGTATTGGCGGTGAAGTGTAGGAAACCGGGAGCATTGTTGCTCATAACCAGGGCATTGAATCGACCCGGACCCCACCAATAATTTTCAGTGGAAACACCCAAAGAAACAGCGCCGGTGGTGTAGCGGAGGGCAGATTGTCCGGGAAGTATGCGTTGATAGCTTTTATTACCGAATCGTTCCGGCATATCAATGGTATTGAGCAGGCGATAGTAGGTATTCCAGTAGGTATCGGCGTGTTCAGTGGGGAAGGTTTCGAAGGATGGATTACCTGCATAGATTAGCTGAGGCATCAATTGAAGTGACCATTTACCGGATTTCAACAGGAAGCCTCCACTAGCCATTGTTTGGAGTCCATTCGCAGGTATCATGGCTGCGTCATTCCAACCGAAGGGGTGGTGGGAGTTATAGGCAATGGTAACAGATGCAGGGAGTAACTGCAAGCTAACTTTTCTTACAGATGCAGGTTGTTTGAAGAGACGCAGACTATCCGGAAAAGGAAATAGCGAATCAAGCAGTGAAAGCTGGTGGGTAAATTGCTGTTGCAGCAGGGAGGTAGGAGAAGTTTGTCCGGTAAGCAGTTCCTGCCGCCGATAGAAATCAGATAAGCCATGAGCACCGCCGGGGGTAGAGAAATTGCCGCCTTGGGAGAAGGTGGAGATGGGAAAAAAGAAAATTGAGAGTATGAAATAAAGCCGCAAAGAGATTTTTTTTCAGTTCGAAATTACAATAAATCCAATTGTGCAGGCAATTTAGGATTCCGGTGTATCAACCTCATAATAATTATAGAATGGGATATACTTATAGGAATTAAAGGAGGAGGAATTTTAGATGGGAGATTATCGGGCAGCGCAAGGTTAAAAATAAAAGTGCTACAAAAGGGAGCTAAGGATAATAAGTATGATCTAAATGTCGTGTATAAGAGATAAAGACGATTAACAATGTCCATTATAAAAAATAATATAGTTTATCATGAATTTAGATACTCGCAAACAAACTTTAACTATTTAGCCTAAATAAGAATAAATCTAATAAAAGAATCAAATATTTATCTTATTTATAATGATTATTTGATATAAGATTTCCATATTCAGAATTTGATTTAAATATTTTGTTATTTATAAAAACGTTATCACATATTTTATTACCAGTCTCATATATATGTATTGCACTTTTTACATTATTTGAAAATAAATTTAAGGTAATAAAATTCCCTCTGTCCCCAGCTCCCCCAAAACCTCCAATGCCGTTTTCTAAATTTCCCACAATTGTGTTATTCGCAACTTTACCATTGCGCACTTGATAGCAAAAATATATGCCATCTCCATAATTATTAGAAAAATTTGAGTTAGTAATTACGCTTTCTCTCACAAGGCTACCTAAATGAAACCCATGTGAATAATTGTTTCTACATTCCAAATTTGTAAAGCAATTTCTACTACCTCCTTGTACGCTAACTCCTTCGCCAAAATAGTTATTAACTTTGACAGAATGTAATAATATTCTTTCCGAATTTATAATTACTATGCCGCTATTTAAAAAATCTTTTCTATGCCAATCAGGCATATACTGATTTGTATAAACAGTAAACTCAATATTCTTCAGACCAGAATTTTTTATATTATTCATAAACACAAAAGAATTTTGAGAATTAATTTGAGTGCTATTTTGAACATTTAAATCAGATTTATTCAAAATGAGTTTAGCTTTATGTGATTGATATTTGCTTTCAATAATTTTAAAAATTGCCCGATTCCATCCACCAGTATTATGAAAACTTATAAATACATTCTGGCCAATAATATCTGCTTTTTTCTCAATAATGAAAATATAAATCGAGTCACTAATATTTTCAACTTTTTGAACTAAAGTTGATACTGCATTTAATCTGTTGATGATTTTTGTTCCTTGATTACGTCCAATTAAATATACATTTGATTTCAGTAAAATAGGTGAAGAAATATAGTAGACAGAATCAAGAAGGAAAATTTTTCCTGAATTAATATTATCAATAGCTTTTTGAATTGCATTATCATCTGCAGGATTCGCTGAAAGAAAAATATTTTTTAAACTAATGTCCAACTCACATTTAGGTTTAGAAAAACTATCAAAATCAACTTTGTTAAGATAGTATTCAATAAAAATAAATGGGAGTCTACTTCCTTCTTTTAGACTTAGTGGAACAAAGGATTTCCATAAAAAAGCCAATATTAATGAAAGAAAAAGTAAATATTTTAATTTTATCATCTTTGCTATACTCAACTTCCCCTAAACTCTTCCATCGTTGCATGGTCATTTGCGCTTACATCCCGTCGCCTAATTACATTTAAAAAAGTCATCCAAAGTATTCTAAAGTCCAACCAAAATGATTGATTATCAACATACTCTAAATCTAATCTAAACTTTTCTTCCCAAGAAATGGCGTTGCGCCCATTTACCTGTGCCCAACCTGTAATACCCGGTTTCACTTCATGCCTTCGAGCTTGTAATGGAGAATAAAACTTGAGATACTTCATCAATAAAGGACGAGGCCCTATCAAACTCATATCCCCTTTTAATACATTAATCAATTGCAATAATTCATCAATAGAAGTAGATCTTACAATCTTTCCAACCTTTGTTAAGCGCATTTCGTCCGGAAGTGGATTGCCATTTTTATCAAAAACATCCCGCATTGTTTTAAACTTAATAATGATAAATGGTATTGATTTATACCCCGGACGTTGCTGAAAGAAAAATACGGACCCCTCATTATAAAAATAAAAGAGCAGGATTAAAATGAGGAGAAGCGGAGATAATAACAGTAAAAGGA
>JADBYA010000049.1 GCA_020403245.1 Flavobacterium sp.
AAATCAGGATCCAGTAGATATGTTTCCTTTGCTCGGAGCTAATGCACAAACAGGTGGAGTTTGGAGAGATCCATCAAATGCAATAGTTACAAATATTTTGAATCCAGCTACGGCTGTTGGCGGAGTATATACCTACACGGTTTTAGGAATTGCACCCTGTGTTGATGATGTGGCTCAAATTACAGTTTCAATAACGTTGGGTCCAGAAGCTGGAGTTTCTGGCCCGTTTTCAATATGTGGAAATGTAGCACCTTATGATTTATTTCAACAATTGGGAGCTTCTGCCCAATCAGGTGGAGTTTGGACTAATCCATCAAATGTAGTAGTCTCAGGCATTTTCAATCCGGCAGTTGACCCAATCGGAAATTATACATACACTTTAACGGGAACTTTACCATGTTCAAATGATCAAGCTGTAATTACTGTTTCATTATCTCCTGTTCCAGATGCAGGAACAAGTACAACACCTCCAATAATTTGTTCTAATGATGCTCCAGTTAATTTATTTACATTGTTAAGTGGAACACCACAATCTGGTGGCGTTTGGACGAATTCTTCTAACGTTACAGTATCAAATATATTTAATCCAGCTGTCGGTGTTTCTGATGTATTTACATATACTGTTTTTGGTGGTTTTGGGTGTACTCCTGATTCTGCAACAGTAACTATTACAGTAACACAATCTCCAAATGCAGGAAATGATGCGAACTTACCAATCTGTTCAAATCAGGATCCAGTAGATATGTTTCCTTTGCTCGGAGCTAATGCACAAACAGGTGGAGTTTGGAGAGATCCATCAAATGCAATAGTTACAAATATTTTGAATCCAGCTACGGCTGTTGGCGGAGTTTATACCTACACGGTTTTAGGAATTGCACCCTGTGTTGATGATGTGGCTGTTGTTACAGTTATTGTAGATCCTTTACCAAATGCCGGTAATGCAGTAACTATTGCTCCAGTTTGTACATCAGTTGGAACCATAGATTTGAATGCTTTATTAACAGGGCAAGATACAGGCGGTACATGGTCGACAATAACACCAGTAGATATAAGTGCCTTTACAGCAGGAACTTATACCTATACTTATTCGGTAACAAATTCATGCGGACAAGATAGTCAAAGTGTATCATTTACAGTGCTGCCAAGTCCAACAGTAGCTACTTCAAATATTACCATTTCTCCAGTTTGTATAGGTTTAGATGTGACAGTTAATTTATCAGGAATGGTAGATGGAACTTATAATTTAAATTTTGATTTAAGCGGAAGCAATACACTTGCTAATCAAAATGCAATAGTTTTAATTTCGGGCGGAAATGGAAGTTTTACTATTCCAACAGCTAACGTTCCAAATATTGGTACAACCACAATTACATTTAACACTATTCAAAATACCACAACTAGCTGTCAGGTTGGTTTGAACAATGTTATCGGAACAATTGTTATCAACCCGATAGTTCAAATTGAAAATACCAATATTGCGGTTTCTACAATTTGTATCGGGAGTGTAGCAACCGTTGTTATTTCAAATGCTACTAATCTACCTGACGGAGTTTATCAATTTAATTATAGTATTCCAACAGGAACTCCAACTACTGGAAACTCTGGGGATGTTACTATTACTGGTGGAATTGGTCAGTTCACTGTTCCTGCTTCTGTTTTTGCAACAGTTGGGAATTATTCGATTACTATTAGTAGCATCACTACCACTACAGGTTGTTCAAATACAAATGAAGATGCAAATACTAATTTTGAAGTAGTTGCACCCTTAACTGCCGGAACATTTACTGGTTTAACTTCTGTTTGTCCATCAACAGGAATAATTGATTTAGCAACACTTTTAACAGGTGAAAACACTGGCGGAGAATGGACGGATAGTTCAGCTGTAGTTGTGATATCTCCAATAACAATTATCAGTTTCCCTGCTGGAACTTATAGTTATACTTACACAGTTAATAATGCTTGTGGCCCTGATACAGAAGAAGTGCAGTTTACAATTTTACCTAATCCACAATTAACTTCAATAAATGTATCAACATCTCCAATTTGTATTGGCTCAGCAGCAATTATTAATTTTAATGGAATGGTTGATGGTGTGTATACTTTGAATTATGATTTAACGGGAAGTAATACATTATCCGGTCAATCCGTAACAGTTACTATTGCTTCAGGAATTGGAAGTTTTACGGTTCCAAGTGCCTCAATACCAAATGCAGGTACAACGGTAATTTCATTTACAACTATTCTAAATACACTAACTAATTGTTCCAATACATTTGTTAATGTTACTGCACAAATAATCGTTAGACCACTTGCTGATATTGATACTACTAATTTAATTGTTCCAGCCGTTTGTTTTGGAAATAATGTGCTTGTCAATATAACTAATGCTACCAATCTACCAGATGGAGTGTATCAATTTAATTACTCTATTCCTGGAGCAACACCTACAACAGGAAATTCAGGAGATGTTACCATAACAGCAGGTGTTGGACAGTTTTCAATACCTTCTTCAGTGTTTACACTTGCAGGAAATTATACGTTAACAGTTAATGGAATAATAGCAGTAACAGGATGTGCCAATTCCAATGAAAATGCAACTGTTACTTTCACTATTAATCCAATTCCAAGTACCACAGGAGCCACAGTTTCAGCTCAGGATACATGTCCAAATTCAGACAGTAATGTTACCATAGCCGGAATTAGTAATTTACCTGATGGGACTTATTCATTGACATACTTGTTATCAGGAGCAAATTCGGGAACCGCAACTATACCAGTAACGTTTACAAACGGCGGAGCAACATTTACTATTCCTGGCGTTAGCATAGTTAATAACGGACAAACAACAATTCAAATCACTGCCCTAACTTCTCCAAGCAATACTTGTGGAATAACCGGAGCAGGTGCACTTACAGGTAATTTCAATGTCGTATCAGACCCAGCGCCGGTGTTGAATGATAGAGGAGAACTTTTCTGCGGAACCAATGTTCCTGCACCAACCATTGCCGACTTATCAGCAAATATTGTTGGAACTCCGAATGTTATTTGGTATAATGCTTTGACAGGAGGAACAGCATACAGTCCATCTGAGGTATTAATAAATGGAACAACATACTTTGGGGCTGTTGTTTCCGCAAATGGTTGTGAAAGCCAACGTCTTCCGGTTACTGTTGATTTAACGATTTGTGATGTTATCATTCCAGATGGATTTTCTCCTAACAATGATCAAATTAATGACACATTCGAGATACCAAACTTGGAATTATTATACCCAAATTTCAAATTAGAAATTTATAACCGTTATGGAAGTTTAATTTATACTGGAAATAAAAACAAACCAAATTGGGATGGAACAGCTACCGATAGTGGAGTTGCTTTAGGTAATAATTTGTTGCCTACAGGAGTTTATTTCTATATACTGTATTTCAATGATGGAACAAGAAAAGACATTCAAGGTAGAGTTTATCTAAATAGATAAAGCAGAAATGGGTACATTTATGACACATAAAATAAAATATTTTTCAGCAACACTTCTTGTATTCTGCTCCTTCTTGTTGCATGCACAACAAGATCCGCAATTCACACACTACATGTACAATATGAGTGTAATTAACCCAGCATATGCTACTGAAACTCCAGATATAATTAACATGGGAGGTATGTACAGAGCACAATGGGTTGGGATAACAGGAGCACCAACAACTCAATCCTTTTTTGTGCATAAACCCATATCTAAAAAAGTGGAAATGGGTATTTCATTTGTACATGATGAAATAGGAGATGTGGTCAATGAAAATAACATTTTTGTTGATTTCGCCTATGTGTTACAACTATCAGGAGAGACTCGATTATCATTTGGAGTAAAAGGGGGTGTTACCCTTTTTGATACAAATTTTAATGGGTTTCAATATACTAATCCCTTACCCGATCCGGCATTTCAAAATAATGTAAGTCAAGTTTTTCCTAATATTGGAGCTGGAACTTATTTATTCGGTTCAAATTACTATGTTGGTTTCTCTGCCCCCAACTTATTAACTACAAAACACCTTGAAAATACAAATGGTATAACTACAACAGGTGTAGAAGCAATTCACTTTTTCTTGACAAGTGGTTATGTTTTTACCTTTAATGGAAATGATAATTTTAAAGTAAAACCTGCTTTTATGGCCAAAGGAGTTTCTGGTGCACCAGTAGCTCTAGATTTGACAACCAATGTTTTAATCAATAATAAATTCGAAGCCGGATTAGGATACAGAGTAGGGGACTCAGTGAGTGGACTTGCTTGTTTATATGTAACGCCATCATTAAGAATAGGGTATGCTTATGATTACACTCTCACCAACCTGAGAAATTTTAATACGGGTTCGCATGAGTTGTTTATTTTGTTCAACTTAGACTTAAGTCGACTTTCTGGAAAAGGGTATGATAAATCACCACGATTCTTTTAAAATGGAAAAGATGAAAAAATTGCTATACATACTTTTTATTTTTTGTAGTATCACTACTCTTTTTGCTCAAAAAAAGGTATCATTAAAGCAAGCCAATAATTTGTTTGCAAAAAAATCCTATATCAAAGCTGCTGTAGGTTATGAGCAATTGGGTCAATCGAAAGAAGTTTTGCAAAATCTTGGTGATTGCTATTATTTCAACTTTCAAATGACTAATGCGGTTCGTGCCTACGGACAATTGTTTTTTACCTACAAAGACAGTCTTGATAAAGAAGTTTTTTTTAGATATGCTAGTGCATTGAAAGGAATTAAAGATTTTGAAAAAGGAGATGCCATCATGTCTGAATATCTTGGTTTTGAACAGAACACTCCAAAATTCATGAAAAATGTTACCCGAAATATTCCAGACAGTTTCAAATTAGAAATGATGTCCAAGAATAAAACTAATGGAGATTTTGGTATCTCTTTCTTTGGCGATAAAGTAGTATTTGCATCAGTTAGAAACGCAGAAAGTAAATCCTATGGTTGGAATAACAGGCCTTATCTCGACTTGTTTTCTGCTTCAGTGGATAGTAAAGGGCAATTAGTAAAAGTGGAACCTTTTCCAGAAATCATCAATACCAAAAATCACGAAAGTTCGGCCACCTTTAGTGCCGATGGTAAAACGATGTATTTCAATAGAACAGGTGATAAACAAGTGAAAATAGGAGAGGAAAGAATAGCTACAGTTAAGATATTTAAAGCTGAATTTAAAGAAGGCAAATGGACAAATATCACTATGGTTCCTTTTTCTAGTGATGAATATTCTGTTGAGCATCCCTTTTTAACCAAAGATGGAAAGAAACTTTATTTTGCCAGCGATATGAAAGGGACAATTGGTTCTATGGATATTTTTGTTGTCGATGTTTTAGAGGACGGAACCTACAGTCAACCCAGAAATTTAGGAGAAACTATTAATACCATTCACCGCGAACAATTTCCTTTTATTTCAGAAAATGGAACACTTTATTTTGCTTCTGACGGACACCAAGGGAATGGAAATTTAGATGTTTTCATGGCTTTACAATTGAATGAAACCGAATTTGACAAACCTTTGAATTTAGGTTCCTCCATCAACAGCGAAATGGATGACTTTAACTTCATTTTGGATGAAGCCAATGACAAAGGATATTTTGCTTCCAACAGAACGGGTGATGATAACTTATACACTTTTATTAGAGAAGATAACAAAGTACAATACTTAGTAGAAGGGGAAGTAAGAGATATGAAATCGTTAGAACTTTTACCTGGCGCAACAGTAAAACTATTTGACGATAAAGGAAATTTACTAGAGGAAATTTTAGTGGGTAAAGATGGTGATTTTACATTCAATACTGAGCCCGACAAGAAATACAAAATAATGGCTTTCAAAGATTTTTACATACCAGCTGAAGCCGAGTTTGATACCAGCCAAAAAGGAAAAGTATATCTTGACTTGCAAATGAAAGTAGAGTCCTATTATGATGCTGAAGATATCATTAATATGAAAGAGGACGGTACTGTACTTATTGAATTAGAAAATATTTATTTCGATTTGGATAAGTGGAATATCAAACCACAAGCGGAGCAAGTATTAAACGTATTGGTTGGGCTTTTAAAAAAATACCCATATATGGAAATTCAAATTGGCTCACACACCGATACTCGTGCTTCTGAAATGTATAATTTGAGATTGTCCAATAGAAGAGCTGCTTCTGCCCTAGAATATTTAGTACAAAATGGAATTCCTAGAAAACGATTAACCTCAGTTGGATATGGCGAAACAAAACCATTGATAATTTGTCCTAAAAATGATTGTACCGAGGAAGAGCATGCCACAAACCGTAGATGTACGTTTATGATTTTGAAATAGTTTTTTTTGGAGTGTTGTTAGATAGTTGTTTTTTTTCAAATGCATACAGTAGTTGGTATGCATTTGTTTTTTTTAGGAACATTTCATTTTGAAATAGTATTTTTGTCTCAATAACTATTAGGTACTATTAAAAAATAAAACCACATAGAAACATAGAAAAGAAAAATTGAATAGACCATGCATGGTTCACATAGCTATGATTAGCTGTAGTAAAGTAAAACGCCTTGATTCTATTTCATAAAAACTATGTTTCTATGTGTTTAAAAAATAAAAAACAACAATCAACCAATTGCCTAAAATAATTTGTCATGAAAAAGTCTCTTCCTTTATTTTTCTTATTCTTTACCTTATCCTTAGTAGCCCAGCAACGCCCAAAACTTGTTGTTGGCATTGTGGTAGACCAAATGAAAATGGAATACTTATACCGTTTTCACGATGATTTTTCCGAAAATGGTTTTAAGCGTTTGATGAATGATGGTTATACATTTCACAACATGCATTATAATTTTATGCCTACTTATACCGCACCCGGACATGCTTCCATTTACACAGGAACAACACCATCCATGCACGGCATTGTGAGCAACGAATGGTTTAGCCGAACCGCTGGAAAAGAAGTCTATTGCACTGATGATGCCACAGTACATACCCTTGGCGATGGCAAAAAAGACGAAGGCGAAATGTCTCCCAAAAATTTACAAACGACTACCATCACCGATGAGTTGCGATTGTCAACCAATTTCAAAGGAAAAGTTATCGGTATTAGTATCAAAGACAGAGGAGCTATACTTCCTGCAGGGCATTTTGCGAATTGGGCTTTTTGGTATAGCAAAACAGGTAGTTTTATTTCGAGTACGTTTTATGGTGAGTCATTACCAACTTGGGTAACTGAATTTAATGCACAAAAGGGCTATATGAAATACATCAACCAAAGTTGGAATTTATTAAAACCAGCTAGCACCTACAACGAAAGTATGCCCGATGACAATCCCTATGAAGGAAAGTTATACAAAGTAGATAAACCTGTTTTTCCCTATGACTTAAAAGCTATGTATAATAAAAACGATGCGGGAGTTTTGCGAGTAACCCCTTTTGGCAATGATTATGTAAACGATTTTGCCAAACTAGCCATCGAAAAAGAACAACTAGGAAAAGACAATATTACCGACTTTTTAGCGATTAGTTTTTCTTCTCCTGATTATGTTGGCCATATCCTTGGTCCACGTTCTATGGAGCTACAAGACACCTATTTGCGTTTGGATAATACCATTGCTGATTTTCTAAACTATTTGGACAAAACCGTGGGCAAAGGCAATTATTTGGTTTTCCTAACTGCCGATCATGCCGGTGCAGAGAATGTCAAATATTTAAAAGATAATAAATATGAAGTAACTAATATTGAACCCAAGGAAATTAGAGCTGCCCTAAAGAAATTCTCTACCGAGACGTTTGGCGAAGATTTAATACTCAATTATAGTAGTTTTAACTTGTATTTCAACAAAGAAAATAGTAAGAAAAAAGGATTGGAATTAACCAAAGTAAAGCAGTCGTTCAAAGATTTTTTAATGACGCAAAACTATGTGAAAAGAGTCTACACCGAAGAAGAAATTCTAGCCAATTCAGGCAACGATTACTATTTGAATTTTATTGCCAAAGGGTATGATGTTACCCAAAATGGCGATTTGGTTATTCTAGACAAACCTGGTTTTATTGAATATGGCGAAACAGGAACATCGCACGGAACTACCTATAGTTATGATACCCATGTGCCGCTTATTTTTTATGGTTGGAATATCAAAAAAGGCGAAACCCACGATAAAAAAGTAATCACACAAATAGCACCAACACTGGCACAGAAACTAAAAATCACCATGCCTAATGCTACGGAAAGCGAAGTGCTTTTGGAAGTTTTGGATAAGTAAAATAGCATGATTCTTAATGATACTCAAAGACTTCTTTACTTTTTTATGGCTTATATGTTGGGAGGATTTGTGTAACTCGGGCAAATTAGAGTTTAATTAGTAAACAAAATGCTTGACTAGAATATTAAAGAGTACTTAATGCAATTTTTAATTTTTCAATTTCCAAGGGTTTCATCAAAAAATCATTAAAGTATAAATTATATTCTTCATTTTCTTTTGCAGCAATATCAGCCGTCAGACCAAATAAAGGTGTTTCTTGGTTTGGATTAGGTAATGTTCTAATGTTTTTGGCAGCTTGGTATCCATCAAGAACAGGCATATGTATGTCCATTAGGATATAATCATATTTAGTATGTTGTGATTTATTGGTAGCTTCAAGACCATCTTTGGCATGATCTGTAATAATGCCCCATTTTGAGAGAAGCTTTAAAGCAATCATGGCATTGATAGCATTGTCCTCTACAAGCAGTACTTTGACGCCAATTATATTATTTTCAAAATTTACTTGTTTATTTTCTTCTGCATTCTTAGATTTCTTCAATTTCAATTCAAAGAAAAATAGTGATCCACTTTCGACTTTACTTTGAATATTAATTGTGCTTCCATAAAGTTCAATGAGTTTCTTGGTAATAGACAAACCCAAACCTGTTCCGTCTTTTTTTCGTGTGATGCCTGTTTTGACTTGGGAAAAGCTTTCAAAAACTTTATCTATATTCTCTTTTTCAATTCCAATGCCAGTATCTGAGACTTTGAATAACAGGGTGTCATAGTTATACGATTGATTCACAACCTTTACTTCTAACTTTATCGAACCTACATCGGTAAATTTGAGCGAATTGTTGACTAAGTTTCCTAAAATTTGAGACATTTTTGTTTCATCATAATAATAGTAATCATGAAGTTCTTTGTCAATTTTTAATTTGAATTTAATTCCTTTTTCCTTTGCTTGAAAATTATTGGCGTTCCAAAAATTTTCTAACAGTGATTTCAAATTAGATAATTTCAAATCCAAACTCATTTTGCCCAAATCGAGCTTGGTATAATCTAAAATATTGTTAACAATTTGCATCAAATGATTAGACGAAAATTTTAATGAATCCAATAGTATGCTATCTTCAGGTTTAGTGTTTTCGTTTAAGATAGTAGCTATAGTGGTAATAGCATTTAAAGGTGTTCGTATTTCATGACTCATGGTTGACAAAAATTCTTGTCTTATTCTAGCAGCTTCCTCTGCTTTATTACTTTTGGCTAGTATGATGGCTTTTTCTTGTTGAAATTGTGCTTCTTTCTGCATAGCCCTCATCTTTACTATGAAGTCATAGTTTTCTATGGTCTTAATATTCTGAGCATTCAGGACACTTTCTTTTTCTTTAACATAATATTCAAGGTATTCTAGGGTTTTATCTATATTATCTTCAGTTTTATAGATGGTATAAAATAAGTGAAGCAATTTGATTTTAATCATCGAAATGTTGAATGTATTAGTAATTTCTAATCCATATCTAGCATTTTTTTTGCTCATTTCAATGTCGTTAATATCAAAATATAGTTTAGCCAATTTGGTATAAGCCATTACCAATCCTAGTTTCTCCCCCATTTCTGAATGAATGGCTATGGCTTCATTAAAATCGGCTATGGCTTCGGTATATTTTTTTTGGGCAAAATATACCTTTCCTCTGCCATAAATGGCAAAACCAAGACCTCTTACATCTTTAGTCTTTTGTTTGATTTCAATAGATTTTAAGATATAGTTTGTAGCTTCTTGAATTTTATTTTTTTTGATGTAAATGCCCGATAAATTATTATAAGCATTCGATTCAAGATTTAATTCTTTTACCTTTTTGGCTGCATTTACAGCATTTTTTAACGATTGAATAGCTTTTTGTATATCGCCTGTAAAGTCATAAACAGTAGCTAATGACTTTTCGCATTTTGAAATATTGTGATAATCATTAAGATTTTTATAGACAATGAGTGCATCTATAAGATATACCACACCCATTTGAAAGTTATTTGTTTTATAATAAAACCCAGCAATATTGTATTTGGCGTCGGCTATTCCTTTTTCGTCTCCCAGCTTTTCAAATAGCTTAATGCTTTTTAGAGACAAATTATAGGCAATATCATTCTTGCCTGTAATCATGTAGTACAGCGATAGCTGTGTTAACGAACGAGCTTTTAAATCATCAATCTTATTTTCATTACATAAACCAAGCGCTTTATTGGTCAAATTAATACTTTCATTAAGGTTATTAATCCTTATTGCATAGGATTTTTCCAGGAGAAGATTAATTTCGTTTCTGATTTCTTTCATAAAATTATGACCAAATTGTTTTGCATGTAATAGTAATATCTCGGCATTATTGTCCAACCATTTTTTTTCATTCATTCCAAAAATAATAAAAAAATAATGTTTTCGTTCATTTTGATAAATATAATACAAAAGTAATCGTGCTCAAGTGGTGAGAGTTGCCTTGTTATATTTACAGAAAATAAGTTTTTCTTACAACTATTTTGCTATATTTGTTTGTAGTATGTGAAGCTTTTTTCACAATATGAGGTTAGTGGCAAGTTTGTCAGGGAGAAGATTAAACCTTTTTCGATGAGAACAGTCCATTTACATGCATTTAAAAAAAAATTAGTTTTATGAGATTATGGTTATTATTATCATTGTTTTTTCTCTCGTGTGACAAGGACAATAAGACAGAACAGCATACAAATTCGGCGTACAGAATTACAAAGTCCATTATGTATAACAACGTTAATGTTGATATTATTATTGATAAACCTGTTAACAATGAAGTAGATGTATTAATTACCTATCATGGTACTGTGCAAAGTGATAGTAATATATTACCTGCTGCCGAAAATACCCTCAATCAATTTAAAAATATTTTATACCGACAAGATATGATGATTGTTAGTGTAGCACATCCGCAACGTAATATTCTTTTTGGTGATAATATCAATCAAGCAGAAGCCGCTTTGTTATGGGTAAAGCACTCAGCAAATCAAGAATTAGGAATTACGGTTAAAAAAATATTTCTAGCAGGGCATTCACAAGGGGGTTATTTAGTTACTCGTCTTAATACTATGCATGAAACCAACGGAGTAATTGCAAATGCACCTGGGCCTTTGAATTTGGTTTATAGATGTCAATTAGAAGAAAATGGACAAACTCCTGCAAGTTATGTTTGCGATAATCTTAGAAATGTATATGGAACTACAGCTGTAAATTCTAATGCATATTACCAAAGGTCATTATTGAACTTTACAAATGGCTTTAAATCAGATATATTATTTGTACAAGGATTAAATGATATGGCAATTCAAATGTATTCTTGGCCAACATTTAAGCAAGATGTATTAAATTGTTCAAATTGCATGGACCGACAATTTGTTGAAATAACTGGAGCTGGACATGGAGCAATTTTTGAAAGCCAAACAGCAAAAACTGAATTTAATAATTTTATAAATAACCACTAATGATATTACCTACTGATAACAGCTAAGATCTCGTTTTGGCCCTATGTCAATCAACGAAACCTGACTTAAGCGGAGTTATTACAGAAAAATTAAAGGGGATTTAGCATCCTCTTTTTTTTGGAACAATTGCAACTAGGTTAGTTGTGTTTCCTCCACTTCTTCACAAATGGATTTGGTAACACTAGGGTAGATTTACTATTAATACGTTTTTCTTACTACTATTTTAATATATTTGTTTGGAAGGATGTGACGTTTTATCTCGGTTTGTGGTTGGCGTTTATATTATTACGACACACTACGAAATTGAAATATATTTTTAATAATGATAATGAAGAAATTAGCAATTGCAATATTTGGTTTGACAGTATTTTTCTCTAGTTGCAAATCAAGCAAAAAAAGTAGCGAAAATTTTATTCCTGTTAATCTAACAGAGAAATTTTATTGGAGCCCAGCCGAAATTAGCGGTAGACACTTTGACAAGGCCGCCATGTACCTTCCCATTAGTTTAGACACGGTAACTGAAATACATTACTCCCAGTTCGACCTTGGTTCTGACTGGACTATTTTATATCAAAATAATTTTAAAAGCATTACTGACTATAACTATTTAAAATTTGACTCTTTATCTGATTCAAATCCAGAAAGACCTTTGTTTATGATTAAAGATGTGGATTTGAATATCGGAAAAATCAATTTCGGAAAACGGAATGTGCTAGGTTTTTACAATTATGGTGAACCCATCATAAGAAAAAAGAATGCACCAGTTTCAGAAAATAGTATCGGAACAATTGGGGCAGATATTTTTCAAAATAAAATTGTGGTTATAAACTTCCCTAATCAAACAATTAGTGTTTTGGATACTACCAACAGTGCTTTGGAAAACTATTTTTCTTTTGAAAAATGCAAAATAGAAAATAAAAGAATTATGGTTACGATAATTTAAAAGGAAAAACACGCTTCTTTATGTATGATACAGGCGCAAGTTTATTTCCAATGATGACTTCTTTTAATTACTGGAAAGAAATAACAAATCAAAAAATAAATGACACTTTGAGTGTCACAAATTTCGGAAATCCTGTAATAATGTTTGGTTCAAACGCTTCAAAAGAAATTAATATTGGAAGGAAAACACTGGCTGATTTCGTTGTTTATTATGCAAAAGATAATAATTTTGACAAAATGTTTAAGCAATTAAAATGTGACGGAATTATTGGAAATGCATTTTTCTTTAACAACACAATTTGTATTGACTTTAAAACAAAAAGGTTTGGAATTGCAAAATAAAGCACGAACCGCTATAAGCATCTTTATACTTACTGCTGTTTTAATCTAATTTTGAAAGTTCACATTTCTTTACTAAGTTTTTAGTAGGTTTGCGTTTTGTAGCTTTTGAAAAACAACGGAATACTACAAATAATTATATTAAAATTCACCAACTATTTTTCAGTACATTACCCCTTAATCCAAAATTCCCGAAAATCAAAAAACTTTCCACGAGGAATTTTCGCCAGGATAGTTAAAATATTATCGTTCTAACCATTTTCTAAATTCCGCTGTAACTGCACTTGAAGTTATCAATCTTTTGGCACGATTTTTAACTTTAATTGACAATCGATCATTAAAATAGGGTTCTATGAGTTCTATATATTGAATGTTGATAGCTTCTCCTCTATTGATTTGAAAAAAGATATCTGGATTTAAATCTGACACTAAATCTGAAAATTTTTGTCTAAATTCATAGGACCTACCTTGATTATCAAATGCTTCACAAACTCCTAAATTGGTTGAAAAATACATGACATTTTTAACTTCAAGAAGCAGTGAATTGTTAACGTTTTTAATTAAAATTCGTTCTTTATAGGTTACATTCATTTTCTTTATAACTTCAGAAAAATCTAACCAATTAATAGTATTATGTTTGTGGGTCAATCGATTAAATTTATCCATTGCCTTTTCAAAACTTTTATAACTAATTGGTTTTAAAAGATAGGCAATTCCATTATTATCAAAAGCATTTTGATAAAAGTCATTAAAAGCAGTGGTAAAAATAATAGGGCAAGTGACTATTTCCTGTTGCAAAGAATTAAATACGGAGCCGTCTAACAACTTAATATCACTAAAGACTAACGATGGCATTGGGTTTTTTGAAAACCAATCTATAACTTCTTTATTACTTTTTAATAGGCCTGCAACTGTAATAGTAGGGTCGTATTTATGTATATAAAAAAGCAACTGCTCAGCATTTAAATTTTCGTCTTCTATTATTACAATAGTCATTCTTGAATTTATTGGATATGAATTATAGGCACTTCTACAACAAAGTTATCATTGACAACGCCAAAAAATAATTCCCTATCAAATAGGAATTGATGTCGTTTGGTAATATTTGATAGTCCAAGACCAGTATTAAAAGTATTTTCAACAAGGCGTATTGGATTAGTAATACGGATGATATCGCCATCTCTTTTTATTTCAATACTCAGCGGATTGGTAGAACTGCCTTCGTTATGTTTAATGGCATTTTCTAAACAAATTTGCAACGCAAAAGGAATAATAAACCCATCTTCGTTATCAATATCAAGTAAAATAGAATAAGCCTTGTCAAATCGGCGATTAGTTAAAGAAATATATTTTCTCAAAAAAGTCAATTCTTCTTTTAGTGGAACGGTATCAAAAGCATTATGCACCAAAAAATATCGATAAACATCGGCCAATTCTTCAATAAAACCATCCACTTGGTTAAGGTCTTTTCTGGCTAATGAAGATAGGATACTTAAATTATTAAATAAAAAATGAGGTTCCATATTTTTTTTAAGCATTTGCAACTGCATACTTTCCATTTCGTGTTTTGCTTTGGTTAATTCTTTTTCTAAAATATTAGTTTCATTAAAAAAAAGATAGGCTATCGTTAAACCCGATACATAAAAATGAGCAAAGGATAATGTAAAAATTAAATTTAACCAAAGCATTTCCAAAGATGTACTTAAGCCATAACTAGCTCTAGCAAGAATATGTATTACTGTGGTAAAAAGCATAAACATTGGAAGCGTTAGTATAAATGCATAAATAAACTTCAATCGTTTTACCTTCATTTTGCTTAACCATTTCCAAGAAATTAATGTAGAAACTAATGAGCTTATTGAAACGAAAAAAGTTATAATATGCGTTGAAATATTGTTAAAATCAATATCGCCCCAAATCCTAGTAAAATAATAGTTTAGCACTTGAAAACCATTAAATAAAATAAGCAAAAACAGGATCAGTAACACCGATAATATTTTTTTCATAACCATTATTCTTTAAAAATCTTAGTGTTGATTATTTGCCAAAAACAAATTTACCTTTTTTTTATTTAATTCGATTGGCTTCTTCAGCTTCACTTTTCTCTTTGCTCCCTTTTACTTTAGCATTTCCAAAATTGTAGGTTAGATTTAATCGAATACTTTGGTAATCATATTCATTTTGTCCGTTGAGAGAGGCGTTGTTTCTTATTTGACTATAGGATATCTCATTTCTTTTACTAACTATTGTAGAAGCAGTTATTCCTACACTCAGTTTTTTATCCCAAAAACTTGTGCGATACCCTACTGTTAAAAACCCAAAATAATTAATATTAGCAGTACCATCGAAAGTGGGGAAATTATGTGAATAATTAAGTTGGACTAAATTATTTTTTCCAATTTTATACGAATTATCTATTGAAATAGCAGCCCCATATCCTTTACTCGAAGGCAATAACTGTGTGTCTCTTGACTTAGTTTCTTGCCAATAATAACTACCGCTAAATTGAGTTTGTAAGTTATTTATTTTTGTAAAAGCATAATTGGCATAAATTCCATACTGATAAGCGTCTAACAAGTTGAAATAACTGTAACGTTGTATTTTTCCGTCTTCTAAAAATTCGGCAAAATAACTCACTTGTTGTTTTGTTAGAGAATAGTATAAGCTAGCACTTAAATTAGAATTGTTGGAAAAAGTAAATTCGAAATTATCCGTAAATGAAGGCTGAAGCTGTGGATTTCCTTCTACATATTGAAAAGGATTTATATACCATTGAAAAGGGTTTAGTTGTTCTAAAATGGGTCTGTTTACTCTTTTGGAATATTTAAATGAATAATTGGCATTTTCAGAAAACTGATAACTGAGATAGAATGTTGGAAAAAAGTTGTCATATTTTCGTTCAATATTGTTTGTATTGTCTTCCGATTTTCCCTCATACTTTGTGTTTTCATATCGCATCCCGCCTTGTAAAGACCATTTTGGGTTCAGATTAATTTCGGCAGAAGCATATATAGCCCATATATATTCATTGTAATTAAAGGTATTGGTTAGATTAGGATTTAATTCGGGTACAGCATTTACGATATCAAAAAAACGAACATCACTCTTGTTGTCAAGAAAAGTGTATTGAGCCCCCGCTGATGTCTTTATTTTTTTGAATGGTAATGTAAAATCCATATTGGCTATACCCAATCGATAATTGTTTACCGAAAAATTTTCTGTGGCAGAAAGAACGGAATTTTCATCAATACTATTTTCTCTTTCATTTTTAACTTTATTGTTTAACAATTGAAATCCAATTTCAACCGATTTGCCAATGCTGTCTAATTGTTTGGTAACAAAACTATGAACCCTATTAAAATCTCCATGTACTTTGCCGTAACCTATATTTAGCAATTCATTGGATAAAACAGAATTATTAAAAAATAAACTTCTTGAAGTATCAACCGAAACATATTTAGAATTGCTATACTCATAAATAAGTGAAACATCAGTGCTTGAATTAAATTTATAGTTTAAATTTATAGAAGGTGTAAACTCATTGTTTTTAAAAACTTTATCTTGTCTATTAATAGAAGAAAAGCCATCAATAAATACATTTTGATCTTTCTCGTACGCAGCAATTTTGGAATAGTTATATAATAGATTTGTAGTCATACTAAACTTATTGGTTTGATAATTCAGCACACCACTATTTCTTGTATAAAAGTAGGTTTTTTGCGTAAAGGATGAATTCAACGAGCCATTCCAACCTAAATTCGGGTTTTTCTTCAAAATGATATTGATAAGACCCGCATTTCCTTCGGCCGTATATTTGGCAGGTGGTGTTGTGATAATTTCAATTTTAGAAATAGAAGCATTGGATATGGTACTCAAGTAAGCAATTAATGCTTCTCCTTTTAAGGAAATAGGTCTGCCATTGATAAGCACATTCAAACCACTTTTGCCTATCATCGAAACACTGGTTTCATCTACTTTCAAAAGGGGCGTATTTTTCAAGGCATCAATAGCATCGCCACCCTGTGACGCTAAAGAGTTTTCGACATTAAAAACCAATCGATCTGTTTTTTGGGTAAACAGCGGTTTTTTGCTAACAACAACTACTTCTTGTAAAGATGTAGCATCCTCTTCTAAAATAAAATTTAGTTTTAAAGTAGATGCCTTTGATGCATCAATGTCAATTGGGCTACTCTTAAATTCTTTAAAACCAAGAGCTTTGACTTTTACAAAATAAACACCTGATTTAGTTACCTTAAAATTAAACTTCCCAATGCTATCGGTAATGGTATAATCAAAATTTAATGTGTCATTTGTTGACACAAATACTACTGGTGTAAAACCGATGCCATTTTCTTTTGCGTCTTTCAACAAGCCCTCAACTTTATTTTGAGCGCATAATTTTGAACAATAAATAAGGGATAATGATATAAATAATAAAGCTATAATGTCACTTTTTTTCAATAATGTAATTTGCATAAATTGCATACTATTTAGTTTATCTAAACAAAATTCAATAACTAATGGCAATTAAAATAATGCGTTAAAACGAATAACCTAAAAACTGTAATAAATGGCTCAAAAAATGAAATAAGATAACTGTATATAACATTTAATATTTTTTCACTTTCCATTACTTGCCCTCGTATGGATTCAGAAGCGGTGGGTTACATTTCCAAATATTAGTTTTTCTTACTACTATTTTAATATATTTGTTTGGAAGGATGTAACGTTTTATCTCGGTTTGAGGTTGGCGTTTGTATTATTACGACACACAACGAAATGGAAATATAATTTTAAGAAAGATAATGAAGAAATTAGCAATTGCAATATTTGGTTTGACAGTTAAAACCATAGAAAACAAGTGGTTGAATAGTGTCTAACGATAGGTACAACTAATTTTGGATAAAAAAATTCTTGAAACATATTATCTTTGTTACAATTGAAAAACTTACGAAATTCACGTATGATAAAGAAAATAATACTTAATAAATTAATATCAAATAACGCTAAAAAAGTAAGTTTGATAATTGGTTGTATTATATTTTTATTTCAAATCTATTGGTTTTTTAATGAGTATAATGCAAAAAAATTTCAGATTCTCACAGAAGTTGAAGCGGCCTTTAATGCTTCCATCATGTCGGAAAACATGAAAATACTCAGTTCGCAACTTGGTAATTTTTCGTTAGGTACTAATTATTCTTCCACTCTACCTGAAACAGGATTAAATGCAAAGTCACCAAAATTTGAAATACAAATTCAAGTCGATACCATTCCAACTAATTCCACTTTTAAAGGCCAAAACATTCAAACAATGAATGTATCTGACACTACTTTTTATAATGGTTTGGAAAAAGAATTGAAGAATAATCTAAATAAAATCGGCATTGATTTAAAGTTTAAAATTTTTACTGAGTCACAAAAAAATAACTTTGATAAAACAATTTATTCAGATACCATTTCCCCAAAATATTCCTGGTTTAAAACGAATAAGAAAATTGGTCTCTTACTAAGTGGCGTTACATGGCAAACGCTATTGAAAATGAAATATTCTATTATTCTAATAATTATCTTTTTGCTATTAGTTTTAACAACAATTGCGTTTCTAAGTGCGGCAATTAATAAAAACAAAACAATTCTTGAACTTAAGAAGAATTTTACAAATAGCATGACTCATGAATTAAAAACACCATTATCTACAATAGCAGTAGCAATAGAGTCGCTAGAAAAATATAATGGTATTGAAGATAAAGAATTGACTAAGGAATATTTGGGTATAATGAAATTAGAGACAAATCGTTTAATAGAAATGGTAAATTCTATACTAGTGCATTCTAAGTTAAATGAAAGTGAAATTGTATTAAAAATTGAAACTATCAATGCCAATCAATTGTTTGCAAAATGCATTGATTTAATGAAGCCCAAATTAGACAATTCGAATGGAGTAATCAAAATAGAGTGTAATCAAATTGAGTTTGAAGGTGATTCGTATCATTTAAGTAATGTTTTTATGAATTTAATTGATAATGCTTTAAAATACGCTGACAAGCAACCTATAATCACTATAAATTGTACTGTTATACAAAATATGCTGTACATAAATTTTACAGATAATGGCATTGGGGTTTCTCCAAAATATAAAGATAGAATTTTTGAGGCCTATTTCAGAGTTCACGATGATGATCTCTATATACAAAAAGGATTTGGATTGGGGCTTAGCTACGTAAAAGATATTATAACACTTCATAAGGGCAGTATTGAACTTATTGAAGAAGTAAACCAAGGAACGTGTTTCTTAATTAAATTACCGCTGCAATGGAAAGCATAACAATTTTATATGTTGAAGACGAACTTTCTTTAGGAAAAATCACAAATGACACACTTAAAAAAAATGGTTTTAATGTAATTTGGGCAAAGGATGGCAAGGAGGCACTCGAAATAATTTTAAAAAGTAAAATCGATATAGCGGTTATAGATATAATGATGCCAAAGCTTGACGGCTTTAACCTAGTTATTGAAATAAGAAAGACAAACAATTTGCTACCAATATTATTTTTAACAGCTCGAGTATTAACAGAAGATGTAATAAAAGGATTTGAAATTGGTGGAAACGATTACATGAAAAAGCCATTTAGTATAGAAGAGTTAATAATTAGGATAAAAGAACTGCTTAAAAGAAACAAAATTTCTAACCCATTAAATACTTACCTAATTGGAAAGTATACTTTTAATTATGTTAGAATGGAAATTACGCTCCAAGATCAAAAAATAAGCTTGACCCACCGAGAAAATGAAATAATTAAACGTCTTTATCTCAAGGCGAATGAAATTGTTAGTCGCACAGAAATTTTGATAGATTTATGGGGAGATGATAGCTATTATAACGGCAGAAGTCTCGATGTGTTCATAACAAAAATTCGCAAATATTTTAGTGAAGACCAATCAATTGCGATAAAGAACATTAGAGGAGTGGGCTATAAATTAATTATTTCATAGCAACAAAAGAAAATTAACCGTTAACATTCGATAACATTAACTAGCTTTCGATAACCTTTTGGAGCAAAGTTATACTCTAAATTTGCAATGTGAATAGGTAACAAGTCGACTTGAATATTCATGATAAACAAACCATATTTTAACTATTAAAAAGGAACACATGAAAAAATTAATTTTATTAGTATTGTGCATTTCGGCACTACAATCATTCGGTCAATCATCAATTATTGATTTTGGCAATTCGGCCGAAAAAAATCAAGAATGGAAGTTACTTTCGGATAACATAATGGGGGGTGTTACAAAATCTAAAATTGAGTACACCAATAATTCTGTTTTGTTAACTGGAAATATTTCTTTAGATAATTATGGCGGGTTTTCATCCATAAAAACCAAATACAAAAGTGTTGACTTATCTAAATACATTGGTATTAAAATTAAGTTTAAATCAACCAATCAAAAGTTTGCTTTTACATTGGAAGACAATCAAAACTGGACACAGCCAAATTATAAACGTGAATTTTCTTCAAAGAAGGAGGATACTTGGGAAGAGGTGATTATTTATTTTAAAGATTTTCAAGAAGTTGTAATAGGCGAACCTACAGGAAATATGATGAAATCGAAAAGTTTAAAAAATATAGTTAGAATGGGAATAATGACTTATGAAAAAAAGGAAGGCCCATTTTCTCTTGAAGTAGATTATATAGAGTTTATTAAGTAATCACCCGTGGGCGATAAATCTTTTTAAGAAAAGGGGGAATTCCTGACGATAGGTTTCCCCCTTTTATTTTGACATTATTATATATTAAAACATAAAACGGATGAAATATTCCATATCACTAACTTGTCTTTTTTTAATTTTCCATATCAATGGTAGTGCTGGTAATTTGTTCACAAAAGATTAAGTTGTACCTTCTGAACTACAAGGTAATTATAGCATACTAAGGGAAATTGTAAACAATATTTAAAAAAATACTGTTCGTTTTTTATTTGATACAGGAGCTACTGGTGGAAGTATAGATTCCGAATTTGTAAGTAGACATAATATCAAATTAATTAATAGTTCCACATTTAATATTGGTGCAACAGGAAAACCGATTAATTACATCTTTCTATTTTTGTAATGCCTTTTCTTTGCCTGCTCAACTTTATGGGCACGGATTGCTTTGACAGTTCGCTGCGCTCGGGTGTAAATCCGGACTATTGTGAATTCTCTTCGGATTAAAATTGTCTTAATGGTTGTGTCTTCATTTTAATCTTCAATATTTGTAAGGTTATACTTTACACTTTTATATACCATTTCGCCATAAGTAAAATCTCCTTCAGGTTTCTGATAAATCAATTTTGCTTTGCTTGGCAAATAGTATCCATTTATCATTCGGTAATTTTCAACAGGTGTTGCCCAAGGATAACTGTTGTATTGTTTTCCATCGGTATCATAGCGGTCATTGCTTATGAAGTTTACCAATTCACCTTTTTCGTTGAAGTAAAGCACCGCACTTATGCTGATATTCCCATTTTTAAAAATGCCGTTTACAGAGGTGTCGTTTATAATTTTCCAAGTTATTCTTCTGTCAATTAAGGTCGCAGGGGCAATAAAACACATATCGTTAAAAAGTGTTACCGTTTCAGCCTGGTTCAACTTGTCGCCTTTGGCATCTAACACTTTCAGCCAATTCAACATTTTTACTTCAAAAGTTGCAGTTTCGTTTTGGTATAGATGCAGTCCCGTTGCTGGTAAGCCCATTTTACTTGCTTCCATAAAAAAGTAGCGTGACGGTTTTGGGTAGAAGTTATATTGAACCGATTGAAATTTCATATATGCATCTTCGGTTTTACCACGCATACTGCCTACAAACTCTGCCCTGAAATTCTTTATCTTTGGTTGGCCAAGTGATTTGGTAAAATGAAGATACTTTTGCACAACCACAGGCAAATGAGCAATGTCGTTTTCGGTCAAAATCTCAGTGGAAAGCGTGTTATTTACTGAAAAATCATTTTTCACTTGATTGGCAAACTCACTTTTCAATAAATAAGAACCTAAACTTACCAATGAAACCAATAAAATAATAAGGTTGGGGATTGTGCCAAACTTAGCATCTTTCCAAAACATTACGACAAGAATTTGCGAAATCACCATAGCAGTAAGTCCAACAAGCCATGCATATTTGGTGTTTGTAAAGTGCAAAATTCCATAAATCACAAAAAGTGCAGTTGCTGTCAGCCAAAATAGTCCCATTGGTTTTGATATAGGAAGTGTCAACTCTTTTATTTCCTTAAAACCAAAGCTTTTTATAAATCCAAGCAAGTGAATTAGTCCATGCAGTAATACAATTATTAAAAATACTATTTTCATTGTTGTCGTCTTTCTTGTTATGCTTGCCAATAACGTTTCGGGCTTGGCGAAGGTGGCGATTTTCACCATCCCGATACCTATCGGGATTGATACGGAGAACGAATGTTTGATTAACCACAAAACTGTCAACCGGAGACGAAACCCCGCCTATTGCCAAGGGCTGTTACCAGTAGTTGTTTTTCTCAATTGTTCGCTAAGTCTTGAATACATTGTTCTCTAATTTTCCAAATGTCGTTAAGTGATAAATTTATTTGCTTGTTGTTGTCGAGCCAAGTTACAAGATAATTTTTGTGATAGTTTACTTTGTATTCTGTGATTTGCTCAGGCGAAATTTCGATTTCTTCAATTAGGTCGTCCAAAAAATCTGTAGGTTTGGAATTTATTTTTGTTAGGTCGAGAATTAGGTTTTCAATTTTCAAATAACAATGGGCTTCAGGAATAAATTCTAAATTATTTTGTAATAGTGTTGCAGAAATTTCTGGTGTATTTATTTTGTTCATTCTAAAAAGTCCAACTATTAGTTTTACTGTTTCAAAATTATTTTCGTCAGCAAGTCTTTTGATTAAAGCGTGTTTTGTGCTACAAGTTCCACAATTGTCAGCAAACACAGATGCTAAATTGTTATTGTCTGCATTACGTCCGTAGGCAAGTTCTTTTACGAATAAAGTTGCTTGATTGAAAGTCAAAATGTTTCTGTCGACAAATTCTTTTGAAATTCGTCCCGTAGATTTTATATCAAAGTTGGGTTGATTTGTCATAATGTTGTGTCGTCTTTACAATTACTGCCAACGTCAGTTCGTCTAAAAACCTCCATCCGAACTGATTTTAATTAAATATGAAGTAAATATATTGGTTTTACGGGACAATAAAAACCTTTTTTATATAAAGGCAGCTGATTATTTTGAAAAGGAAAAAGGTCGTAACAAGGATTAAAAACGTCTTTTACAAGCCCAAAAAACAAAGCCAATACTTTGAGGTTCTGTTTGAGCGTGTTTTGGTCTATGAGATTAAAAATTCGTTTAAGATTGAAGGCAGTAAAAATAAGACCTACATCCCGTTAGCGGATTTACTTCTTCAGTTCGCTGCGCTAGGGTGCAATCCGTCCCTACAACAACCATCAAATACAATATAAATTACATCTTTCTGTTTTTGAAATGCCTTTTCTTTGCCTGCTCAACTTTATGGGCACGGATTACTTCGTCAGTTCGCTGCGCTCGGGTGTAAATCCGCGCAAAAGGGTAGTCGCGGCAAATTCCTTTCCCGAAGCGTCGGAAGTGTTATCTAGTTATACTTACAAAAAATAAGTTTTCTAACGACTATTTTAATATATTTGTTTGAAAGGATGTGAAGATTTTTCACAGTCTGAATTTATAAGTTATTTTAAACAACTTATTTAAAAGTCAATTATCAATAATAAAGCACTTGTTAGATCAAATATCATAATTGGAAATACAGGATGCTTTATTGACAACTTCATCATGAAAAAAGGGAGGAAACCAGCACGATAATCAATAGAGCCATCAGTGGTAACGTGCTAAGGCACCTGAAGTGGCAAATTAACTACAACAGCGAAATGGTAAAATTTGAAAATTCCGGTGTAATATTATAAAAAAAACAGAAAAATGAATCCGTTTGTTACTTTCTTAAAACATTACATTGACCTGACCTCAATGGAAATACAATCAATTGAGAATACCTTGGAAAAGAAGTCTTTCAAAGCTGGGGAAATTGTTCTTAAGGAAAAATCCATTTGTAAACATATTACGTTCTTGGTTTACGGTAAGGCGCGTTCTTATTTCATCAATCACGAAGGGCAAGAATTTACATGGAGTCTTCATTTTAATGACAAAGATTCCAAATTTGAGAATTACTTTTTACTCGATTACAACAGCTTTCTTTCCAAGTCACCAACACATCTTACAATCGAAGTCATTGAAGACATTGAAGTCATTATGCTTAGTTACGAAAACCTTCAAAACTTTATGGCAACCTCTTTAAAAATTGCAACATTGAATAACAGAATGTCAGAAATCGCATATCAAAATGTTCATAATAGAGCGTTCTCACTATTAACACTAACTGCTAAAGAAAGATACTTGCAACTTTTAAAAGAAGAACCCTATTTATTAAATAAGTTTAAGCATTATCTTATTGCCTCTTATTTAGGTATTGCTCCTCAAAGTCTTAGCAGGTTGCGAAATGAGATTGTTAAATCCTAATTATTTATTTCTTCACAAATGTGAATGCATAGCATTTTACCGTTTTTCATCTTTGTATCATAATTTTAAATTAACAAAAGATGCAAATCATGAAATTAGCAACACTCGCATTTGGGCTTATCATAGCCCTTGGAGTTCATGGGCAGCAAGCTGCGAACACCAAAAAACTTTCAATTAAAATTTCAAAGATCCAAAGTAAGGGAAAAATACTTTATGTTGGAATTTATCGCGCAGGAGACGATTTTCCAGAATTTAACAAGCACTGGAAAAACTCGAAAGCAACGACAACAAGCAATGAAATGACTATTGAATTTGATGTTCCTTACGGAGATTATGCCGTGGCTGTTTCACATGACTTAAATGGAAATGGGAAACTCGACAAAAACCTTTTTGGATATCCGAAAGAGCCATTTGGTTTTTCTAATAATTACAAACCTAAACTTTCAAGTCCGAATTTTTCAGATTGCAAGTTTTCGTATACGCAACAAAGTAATTCAATAATGATTAAACTCATTGACTAATCATGCAAGAGGTAGCAATAATTGCCGGTGCATCGGGTGGAATTGGTTACGAAATAGCCCTATTATTTGCCCAAAAAAAAATCGATATTTTGATAGTGGCTAAAAGTAAGCGAAAATTAGAAAAAATTAAAAGTGCTATCGAGCAACAATACAACATTACCGTTTTTTGCGTAGCAACCGATGTAGCTACCAGCGAAGGATTTGTCGACATTAACAACTTTGTAATTTCCAATAATCTCACGGTAAACTATTTAGTAAACAATGCCGGTTTTGGCGACTATGGCTTTTTTACTGAACGCAGTATGGAAAAATACTCAGAAATGTTAGGGCTGAAAATCACTAGCTTGACGGAGCTAACCTATTATTATGCTAAGCAAATGATTAAAAATGGTAAGGGTAAAATTTTGAACGTAGCATCCAATGCCGGCGTCCAGTTTTTCAAACTGCAAGTGTTTGTTTATGCTACAAAGTAATTCAATAACCATTAAACTCATTGACTAATTATGAAAGAAGTAGCAATAATAACTGGCGCATCGGGCGGAATTGGTTACGAAATAGCCCTGTTATTTGCCCAACAAAAAATTGATATAGTGATTGTGGCGAGAAACGAGAAAAAATTACAAAACATCAAAAGTGCTATCGAGCAACAGTACAACATTACCGTTTTTTGTGTAGCAACCGATTTAGCTACCAGCGAGGGAATTGTTGACATTAACCACTGTGTATATACCAATAATCTTTCGGTAAACTATTTAGTAAACAATGCCGGTTTTGGCGACTATGGCTTTTTTACTGAACGCAGTATGGAAAAATACTCAGAAATGTTAGGGCTTAACATCATTAGCTTGACGGAGCTAACCTATTATTATGCTAAGCAAATGATCAAAAATGGTAAAGGCAGAATTTTGAATGTAGCCTCCACTGCTGGCTTTCAACCTGATCCTTATTTTGCTGTATATGGCGCTTCAAAAGCATATGTTATTAGCTTAACAGAGGCAATTCACAAAGAATTTGAAAACACCGGAGTTACCGCCACAGTACTGTCGCCAGGTGCAACAAAAACTAAATTTATGGAAAGAGCCGATATGTCTGACGCAAAGCTTTATGAGAGTGGCGTAATGTCAGCCAAAAAAGTGGCCCAAGTTGGTTTCGATGGAATGATGAGAGGAAGTCTGCATGTAATACCTGGCTTCAAAAATAAACTACTTGCATTTTTCTCAAGTATTATGCCTTCTAGCAAATTACGGCTTAACATAGCGGCTAAGGTAATGGGCCGAAAAGACCAATAAAAGTTAGTAAAAAAACGGTTTATTAGTAAACAACAAAAAATAGAATTTTATGACAAGAGAAACAAAAAAGACAAGCGGCTTTATCCTTATCACTGTGCCTTCAATTATTTATGGGGGCTATTTTTTGCTTACCATTTTAAGTGGTCAGCAAGAATATTTAGCGTTAACCCATTTTCAAAAATCGATGTTCCGTGCCGGACATGCCCATGCTGGAGTTTTGGTAATTCTTGCACTGGTAGCGCAAATTTTCACAGACTATTCATCATTATCAGGAAGCTGGAAATGGATTACGCGACTGTCATTTCCCATTGCGGCCATTGCCATAAGTTTAGGATTTTTTGCAGCAGCCATAGGAAAGCAAATTAATGAACCAACAGCACTCATTGTAATTTTATATATAGGTATGGCGATTTTAACATTGGGACTTTTAACATTAGCGATAGGTTTGATAAGAGATAACAAAACCGACTCATAACTGCAAACAAGCACAGTGACTGGTATTTTGCATTATTTAATCTCGTTAGACTTTCTAACATGTAGCTTTACGGAGAACGGAAACGACTGCTCCTTGTAAAATCAGAATTTTTTATGGAGCTTTACAACCCAAAGGTAAATCAAACTGAAATTAAAAACGCGACACATAAATTAACTGTAAAAAGATGAGTACTATTCCCTTTCAGACAATAGATTGGAATTCCGTTGAGAAAATCGAATACAAAGGCGAAACAGGAATTGCAATTTGGCAAACAATCCAATTTAATGGGCTTAGAGTAAGAATTGTTGAATATTCAAATGGATATTTAGCAGACCACTGGTGCAAAAATGGGCACATTGTACATTGCTTAGAAGGAGCATTTGTAAGCGAATTAAGTACAGGCGAAAAAATTAATTTAGCCAAAGGGGAAACTTATATTGTATCAGATGAACTTAGTTCACATCGTTCTGTTTCCAAAAATGGTGTCAAGCTTCTTATTATTGATGGAGATTTTTTAAAATAAATGAAAGAACCGAATGATAGTAATAACTCCTAAAAGTTGGTGCAAGCGTCACGTTCGTACTTTATAACATTTACCACGCGAAAGTTTTCGCGCTTCAGCGGTGGGTTTGTTTTTTTTTATTCTTTCAAAAATTCGTATTCGTATATTTTCGGCTTTATTTTGTCTGCAAGTATGTTTTGCTTTTGTCGTAAGTCTGCGATTAGTTCTGTGTATTTTTCGTCTGAACTTTTGTTATTCATTCTGCCTGTTTTTTCGTTTCTGCCTTGAAAATATTCTCTAATGTCATAAAAACTTGCGTTTACGTTTATGTCTTTTTGAGAATGGTAATATTTCCAAAGTTCTCTACCAGCATCGAAAACGGCAATTGCTTCTTCTGAAAATTCAAGTGGTTTGTTCTCGTAAGTACCAATTTTTGTATTGTCGTCAAACAATGAACCTCCTGTTTGTTCTACTTTTAATTTACCATTAATAAAGTCAGTCATAAAGTTACTATGAAACTTTTCTTTTGCGTTTACTTCTTGTTCAGTAAATGGAATCCAATGATTTGTACCATCATTTGATGAAATTTTAATTTGCCCATCAAATAAAGTAAAAGCTAAACAATCATTTTGAAATTCTACATCATTTTGCCAACCTGCATTTGGATATAAAAATTGGTCTCTGTCATTTAGCCAAGTTGCTTCAATTACATGTCGAATGGAAATGTAAATGCTAGATATAATTAAATTATTGCTATTCAAATATAATTCGGAGTCATGAGCTTTTGTACTACCTAAATCAATATAAATAAAATTTTGGTTTTGAAAGTCATTTCCTCTATAGAACAATGTACCTATAGAATTTTCTTTTGATGATTGGAATTTAACAATCCACTTATTAATACTATAAGGTAATACGCCATAAAAGTTTTTAACACCAACATAATCTACTTTTTTGTCATAAATATCTGTAGCAATTGTATTAATTTTAGTCTTGTTTGTAGTGTTCCAAATGGTAAAGCCAATAGGAAAATTCCCTTTTACATTGTCAAAAGTGTCAGCAGGAACTATAAAACCACTTACATAATCTGCTAAAAAATATTCTTTGAATTTTTTGAAATTTGAGCCGTTTACAAATTTTAATGTAGAAAACTGTCCTAAGATACAATTAGGAATTTTTTCATAGATATTTGCCATAAACAAGGCAAAGATTTCGTTTGTAGCATTTCCTATTTTTGGATTTAAGTACTCCTTTATTTTAAATTGTGTCGTAACACCACCTTTATTTTCGCCAGTACCTGTTACGGTTTTTGTAGAAGTTGCTTCCGCATAAGGTGGATTAATATAAATCACTAATTTTTTTCGCTTTTCTTCATTATTGATAATGTCTTGCAAACTTTGTGGCAGTTTAGTGAAATCATCATTAAGGAAATCAAACTGAAATACGTGGTTTTCTAAAAGGTTAGCTCCGTGGTCAATTCGCTCGTGCATAACATTAACATCGGCTTGGTCAAGTGTACTTGCATAAATATTGTATTTGTTGGTTAAACCTGCAAGAAGATTACCAGTGCCAGCGGCACAATCCCAAATAAAATATTCATCTTGCCAGTTTTCACCCAAGTATTCTGTTAGGTATTTTTGTGAAAGTTCCACCCAAATACGAGGTGTGAAAAAGGCACCTTTTCGTTCTCGAATATCTTGCGGAACTAGCAAATCTCTCCTTTCGATTATGTAGTCTTGAAATTCTTTTAATGGTGGTCGTTTGTATCGTTTCCAAAATTGCAGATACGTTTCTTTATTTTTTAGGTTAATCGTGGCATCAAACATTTGCTTAATGTTCTCTTTTGCTATTGTATAACCTTGATTTTGATATACTACAAATAAACTATCTCGTATGGAAAGGTCATCATCAATATTTTGAGTGTCTTTGTCGTCAACAAATAGGTCGGCCAGATAAAAGTCGTTGTCGAATATATTTGCTTTTTTTAAGTCGTCCCAGTTTACGTCAATTATTGGTTTTACTATTTCGAGCCAACGCAAGTAAATAGGAATGAAATTATTTTTGTCAATTTTTAGTTTGCTTACTGTTGTGGCTTTAGCAATATTGTTTTTAATGAAAGCTACAAGGTCTTTTTCATCATTTACGAAGTCATATACATCAGTATTTTGTTTGAGTATAGTTTCAATCCTTTCTTTGATGAGTTTAAACTCTTTAGTCTCGTGATTACTTGGTGTTACATTCCAATTAAAGTCGTTTAAATAAAATATGTCTTGAACATTTATATAGGGTACAAAAGCAATTTTTTTAAAGTCAAAAGTACCCAAAAAAGCAGGCGGTAAAGTTTTGTCAAATGTTCTTGCTTTTCCAATAGTCAGTATAAGTTGAACAAACATTGACGGAATGTCAAAATTTCCTGTTTTGGCTTCAGCCCAAAGAAGTGGAGTTCTTCCAAATAAATTATCTTGTTTTGGAAAAACTGTAAAGTCAATATTTCCAATTATCTCTGTTGTATCAAATTGTTTAAACCAGTCTGCACCAACTTTGTTTTTTAGTTCTTCTTCTCTAATGTTTTTATACTTCATCTATCTTAAGTATTCTCAATTTGTGCGGACTAATATAAGAACTAGAAATGAATTTTTATCATTTTTCATTGGTTATTCTTTTGAAAACGGTGCGTGTACGGTTTTCATATAACGGTTTCGTGGCTACACGAAGTGGCGAACTTAGTAAACGTTTATTTTCCACTAAGATAAAATTTCTTGCGGAAGATAATCGTCTGGCTTGAAAAAGATTCGCAATTTTGCAATCGGTGGTTGTAGAACGTTTTTTATTCGTTATAAATTAATTCAATAATAGTTTTATCAATTCTTTTTCCTTTTTCTTTATCAATATCTATAGTAGTTTCACGAATTGCCTCTATTTTATATGGAACTCCTGGGTTATAGTAATATTCATAAGTATTTCTGTCATTAATCTCAAAAACAGCGGTTTTAAAAGCTTTTTCCATCCCCTTATCATCAAGATTCATTTTTTTAAATATTTGCTTTAATATTTCTCTTGTATCGTCTGGATTCAAACTCATTTCTTGCTTAAACGTACAAAAGCTTTCGTCAAAATCTACATCTTCAAAATATAATTTAGCTTTAGCTTTTATAGGATTTCCTCCAAACATATTAGGTAGTTCTTCATCATAAAACATAGGTTTAGTAATGTCAAATTCAACACCCATAGGGAAATGAAAATATTGTAACTCTTTCAATACGAGTTGTTCAACACCTTGTTTAGAGCTATAAATTTGTTTAAATGGTTGCATTGCAGTTTTTAAAGTCTCTTTTTTCTTTTCGTCTTCTTCACCTAAAACCTCAACGATATCGTCAAACATACTATTCATAGTTTCTCCAACCTCTTTCCAATTTAAGATTTCTATTAAATCTCCAACTTCTGAAGTTTTATACTCTATTTCGGTTATTTTATACTTTGAGAACCTATTAAGAAGTTTTTCTGGAATTTTGTACGTGTTTCCTAAATCATTTTCATAACTCCATTTAATTGTGTATGAAGTTTGTGTAGAATCAATTACAGTGAAATTTGCAACATATTCTTGTTTTTGGTCTTTAGTTAATGATCCTTCTTTCCACTGTTGATTAATTTTTGACACTTTGAAATTATAGCTATCACCAATTGACCAATAAGATACAAAAGCAACTTTTGTTGTATCAACTTGACTAAATAAATTTGTTGTAACAATTAACATTACAACCATTAATAATTTTTTTTTCATTTCTGTTTTTTCAAAATGTGCTACAACGTCAGACTGTGAAAAAACTTCCACAATCCACAAACAAATATAAAAAAATACTTGTAAGAAAAATATATTTTTCTTATTTTTAACCATGCAACATCCCGACGCTTCGGGTTTTTAAGCGCATTATTTTTTACAAACTACAACTTTAATCTAGAAAATAACCTCGCTTAAATCATCTTAAACGAGGTTGGTTTTTATACTTATTTTGATCCCGAAACTTCGGGATAGTTTTTTGGAGCGGTTGTGCAACGGCTACCCGTGTTGGCTGCTGCCCATTCTATCCATTGATTCTTTGAGTTATGTCCTTTCATTATTATTGTCTGATTATTAAGCTGCTATGGCTGTGGCATATGGATTTTCAATTGTCATCCTAAACTATTAAGTCAAGCAGTCCAAATAAGCCCGCACCAATTATAATTGTCCAAGAAATCCAGTCTTTAAATTCATTGTTTTTGTGTTTAAGAAACAAAATATGAAGTCCTAAATGCACAATCATAAAAATATTAAACCCCTTTATAAACGCTTCTATGTTTTGGCTGTGTGTCAGCTGCCAAAATATAAAGAAGAATAAAGGAATGTGTATAAATACAAATACTATGTGTCCTAACTTGTCACTGAGCAATGAAAGTCCAGGGAAAATTCGCCACTCACGACACCTTATTGCGTCCATTTCGTGCATTGTCAAAAATGATAGTCCCAAATAGAAAAAAATGTGTTCTGTCATATTATCTTGTCTATAAAATTCTTTGTTTTTCAGTGTTAGCTTATTCATTAAAATCTATATATTCAGTGTCTTCTTCGTCACTTTCAAAACATAAATTTACTGTTCGACCAATAGCAATTGTACGATGAATTATGCCCGATTTTACGCAATATGTTTCGTTTGGAAAAAGGTCTACAAATTCTCCGTTTTCAAATTCAATTCTCAGATTTCCTTCAAGAACTATGAATAGCTCATCTGTCCTATTGTGTCTATGCCAAGGGAAAGTATTGTTTTTATTAATTGCTATTCTTAAACAATGGTCATTTACTGAAACAACCTTGTCATTGTAATGATGCTCAAGAATATTTTTTTCAAGGTCAACTAGATTAATCTTATTAGTCATATGGTATCTTTCTCAAGGTTGCAGCTAACGCCTGCTGCTAAAATGCGTTGGGGAGTTCTAAGCAGCGTCGTTGTCCCACGTAAAAATAATTGCCAATATACTAATTAAAACCTATCAAACCCTAAGCCCCGATGGATTTTAGCAGCTGTTAGCGTTTCGTGCTTTTTTTTCATTGGTTTTTAGTAAATTTGAAAACTTTGAAATATTCTGATGAGAATATCATCTCTGAGTTTCTGGGTATTATTGGTTCATGAAATGGAGTATTTTTAATGTCTTCGCTAAAACCACTTATTTGATTAATAAAAATTACTTTTCTGTATTTATTATATAACACACTATCTATTGCTTTGTCTTGTCCAACCTTAGAATGCAATGCCCAAGCGGCCCACCATTCAAGGCCATGTCTTGCTATTACTATAGTTTCATTATCAATTCTAATTACTGAATTAAGTTCTTTTAATTCTTTGTATGCGTTATCATCAATTACAGCATCTTTAGGATGACCTATTACTGCAAGCATTGATATTAGAGTAAATATTGAAAGAAAGATACTTATTGCTATATGCTTTTTAACGCTAATTACCGAAGATATTCCAACTATTAATAGTGTTTGAGGAATGAATAAAAATAAGCTGAGTCGTTTAAAATATTCTCCATCAAGAAGTGGAAAAGAGAATGCAATTAAGCAAACAGTAGAAGCAAACAAAATCGTTTTTTGAAATGGTTTTAAATTATTACTATTTGTTTTTAGGGTAATAATGCCAATTATTGCAAGTGCTATTGAAATTAGTATTATTAAAAAGTCGGGTGGTGACAACATTCCGTTTAGTATGGCTGGTTTTTCAAATATCAAATTCCAAAATGAAACCAACCTGTTGAAACGAGAAATGTCAATTAGGAAGACTATACCCAAGCTAATAGAAATAAGAATTGTCATAGGAATTATAGCTTTTTTCTTGTAGGTATAAAAGACCATTAAAAACAGAAAAAACAATGCAAAAACAAATGTTCCGAAATGGGTCAGTCCTGTAAAAATTAAAAAAGTAACTGATAGAAAGATGTTAATTTTATTTTTATTGAATTGAAATGTTAAATAGTATGCAAGAAAACATAACAGAAAAACAATTGCAAAGGCATTCTTTTGCAGGTCAGAAGTGAGGACTAGCGGTGAAAATGAGAGAACCGAAAAAGCGAGAATACTGGATTTAAATGTTTTTAAGGGTAAAGGATTGCTCAATTGAATGATTTTATAAAGAGGTAAAAGTAAAAGTGGAATAGAAATACTATCAACTATTTTCACTACACTTAATATCAAGGTGTCAGTTATGGAAAAACCAAAAATCGAAAGGAACTTAATTAAAAATGCGTCAAAATAAAATAGCAAGGGCATATCAGAGAACCCTAAATGTCCATTTGTCAAAATAGACCTTACCTGTAAAGGATAATAACCACCATTAACTCCAGGTATCAATTCTTGATAAAAGTTGAAATAAAACCGAATACTAAAAGCAATAAACCCCACTAAAAGATAAATAGGGATTAGGTTCTTAAAGAAAGTATTGGTATTTTTTTCAATTTTCAAAGTCAATGTTTTTTTATGTTTAGTCTGTCTTCTGAGCATGAACGCTAACGTCAGACTGTGAAAAAACCTCCACAATCCACAAACAAATATAAAAAAATACTTGCAAGAAAAACATATTTTTCTTATTTTTAACCATGCAACATCCCGACGCTTCGGGTTTTTAAGCGCATTATTTTTTACAAACTACAACTTTAATCTAGAAAATAACCTCGCTTAAATCACCTTAAATGAGGTTGCTTTTTATGTTTATTTTGATCCCGAAACTTCGGGATAGTTTTTAAGAGAGGTTGTGCAACGGCTACCGCTGTTATGGGCTGGGCTTTATTCGTCATTTTGTAATTTACGTTTTAATTTTCGGATATCTTCTTTTAGCAATACCGTTGAATCAGCAATTACGCTAACGCTTTTCCCTCGCTTTAACATTTCGATTGCTTTATCAACATTTGCTTGATATGTTACATAACTTTTCACAGTGTCCTTGTCAGCACTATCATTGTATATATCACTATTGATTATATTATTAGTTGTTAAAGAATCTTGGAGATTTTTATCATTTTTTTCAAAATTCAAACTTTGCTCCTGATTTGCAGTTTTTTTTTTGAACTCAATTGATGCCATAAGATAAAAAGAAAATGCTTCACTTAATTCTTTAATTGGCAAATTACCTTCAATAAATAATTCGTCATTTTTATTTATTATTTGGAGAGTGTAATTATAATTAAGTTGTTTAGACATATACGATGTTAATACACCATTTAAAAAAGTTTTATTTTCTTGTTCTTCTATTTTTTGAATAAAATCATCCGAGTATTTAATAGAAATTTGAGAAGAGCAATCACATTTCTTTAAACTTTCATCTTTTGCAGTTGTTCTAGCATTAATAATTTCTATGTTTTCATTTATAAATTTTTCTAAAACTTCTTTTACATCTATACCAATCATTTTATATTGTGTACCAATTTCTCCATTCATTTCTTTAACAATTAATTGTTTTGCCAATTCTATAGATTCTTCATCATCACAACTTGGTTGTTTTGAACAGCTAGAGAATATAAATAAGAATATAATGGCTATTACGTTAGTATATTTCATAAAATGTCTTTTTTAAAATTGCGTTAGATTATTGAACCGGCGGTAGCCTTGCCCACAACGTCAGACTGTGAAAAAACTTCCACAATCCACAAACAAATATAAAAAAATACTTGTAAGAAAAATATATTTTTCTTATTTTTAACCATGCAACATCCCGACG